>JAZSAT010000039.1:0-21225 GCA_045602025.1 Eubacteriales bacterium
CCCTTCTCCAGAAAATAGATGCCTACTCTATCGCCGCCGCGAACGATTTTTGAAGTATCAACACCGAAATAACGGAGAGAATTTACCGCAGCTTCGCCAATGGCGTGTGCGGGAAGCTTGGTAACATAAACGCTGTCCAAGCCGTAATTTGCAAGAGAGACAGCTACATTTGCCTCACCGCCACCGAAGGTAGCCTGCATTTGATCGTTCTGAAAGAAACGGTAATAACCGTTAGGTGCAAGGCGAAGCATCAGTTCGCCGAATGTTACAACTTTTTTCATTTGTTTGCCTCCATCTTTTCAAGAGATTCTTTTACAAAAAAGCTTCCGCCAATTGCTGCAATTTTATCAAAAGCCAAAAATTCGTCAATATTGCTTCTATCTACACCGCCGGTAGGAATGAACTTAATCTGAGGGAAGGGTGCAGAAAGTGCTTTCAAAGCCTTCAAGCCGCCGTAAACATTTGCGGGGAAGAATTTAACGGTTGTGATGCCAAGCTCAAGCGCTGCCATGATCTCGGTAGGTGTTACGCAGCCTGGATAATAAGGAACATCCTTCTCTTTGCAAATATTTGCCACATCCGGAGAAAGTCCGGGAGAAACGATAAAGGTTGCACCTGCAGCAAGAGCTGCTTTGCACTGCTCTGCATTGATTACGGTGCCGGCTCCGATTTCCATATCGGGATAATTCTTTACCGCATAAGAAATTGCTTCTGCTGCGCAAGCAGTACGGAAGGTGATCTCGGCACAGTTGATGTTATTGTTTTTGAGAGCGGTCAGAATCTTATCGGTTTCGGAAAGTTCTTTGATGACCACTACGGGAATGCATTTTTCCATTTTTTATACCATCCTACTTTTTTATAATTTATTGATTAAATTTTTCGAGGCTATCCCAAACACCAAGCATATACATGATACCAAGTGCGCGGTCATAAAGACCGTAACCGGGACGAACGCTACCGGGGCCTTCATCCCAAAGGTGTCTGCCGTGGTCAGGACGAATGTATCCGTCAAATCCGCAGTCGTGGTAAGCTTTGAGAATCTCCAAAATACCGGTATCACCGTCACAATCACGGTGGCTTGCTTCGGAAAAATCACCGTTTTCGAAATGCTTTACATTACGGATATGGGCAAAGGCAATTCGATCGCAATGCTTGCGTACGATTTCCGCCACATTGTTGTTGGGATCCGCATTCAAACTGCCGGAGCAAAGGGTAAGGCAGTTATATTCATCATCAACCATCTTCAAAAAGCGGTCAATGTTTGCCTCATTGATAAGAAGTCTGGGTAAACCGAAAATATCCCATGGCGGATCGTCCATATGGATCGCCATTTTAATGTCGCACTCACGGCAGGTGGGCATAATAGCCTCAAGGAAGTATTTTAAATTCTCCCAAAGCTTTTCATGATCAACACCTTCATAGGCTTTAAAAAGCTCATCATGCTTTGCCATACGCTCAGGCTCCCAACCGGGGAAAGACATATTATATTTCTCGGTAAAATCAAGAATATATTTTGCCATAGCGTTGTAGTCGCTTTGGATCATATTCTTTTCATAAAAAAGTGCAGTAGAACCGTCCCCGACAGGATGGAAAAGATTACTTCTTGTCCAGTCAAAGATCGGCATAAAGTTATAGCAAATAACTTTAACACCGAATTTGGAAAGGTTGCGGATCGTAGTTTTATAATTTTCAATATAAGTGTCACGGGTAGGAAGACCGATCTTAATATCATCATGAACATTGACACTTTCAACAACATCCATATTGAAACCGTATTCATCAAGCTGACGCTTGACCTCAGCAATTTCATCCTCTTCCCAAATCTCACCGGGCATTTTGTGATGAAGTGCCCAAACAATACCGTCGACACCGGGAATCTGCTTGATGTCAGACAGCTTGATACGGTCGTTACCTTCGCCGTACCAACGGAATGTCATTTTCATATTATTTCTCCTTATTGTTGATTCATACAAAACCGCATCTTTCCACGGATGACGGTATTTTTTACTTCAAAATTTTCATCGGTGATCAGAATATCAGCATCCTTCCCAATCTCAAGGGAACCCTTGCGTTGATCAAGCCCTATTACAGTTGCGGGATTTAAAGAAGCGCAGTTCACACATTCATAAAGAGGGATATTGGAATTCTGATATACATTCCAAACGCCCTGATTTAACCGAAGTGCGCTACCCGCCACAGTTCCGTTTAAAAGCCTGCAAATTCCGTCTTTATAAACAATTTCAGCACCCCCAAGGGTATAATTACCGTACGGGAGGCCGCCTGCAGGAAGACAGTCGGTAATAAAACAGAGCTTTCTGCCTTTTAATTTCCAAAGCATATCATAGAGAACATTTTTCACATGGCACATATCCACGATCAGTTCCGCGCCAACATCGCTCGTTAACGCAGCCCCAACTGCACCGGGCTCCAAATGCTTCAAAGGAGACATTGCATTAAATAGGTGCGTGGCATGCCGAACACCTGCTTTTATTGCATTGATGGCAGTTTCATAATCGGTTGCAGTATGTCCCATAGAAATTACGACATCAGTTTCCTTTGTGATTTCACGAATTGCGGAAAAATCCTTTTCGTCCGTTTCGGGAGCCAAGGTCAATATTTTAATGATATCACAAAATTCCTTTACAAAAGAAGGATCAGGCTTTAAAATGTACTCCTCGTTTTGAGCACCTTTATAATCCTTACTGATAAAAGGGCCTTCAGCGTGAACACCTAAGATCTCACTGCCTTCCCATAGGGCACTCTCTTCCTTCAATTTTCTGCAAACCAAAAGAGCTTTTTTGATCGTGCCCATATCCACAGTCATAGTGGTAGGAAGAAAGCCTGTTACACCGTTTGCCAAAAGTCCTTTTGCAATGGTACGAATACTCTCCTCTTCCCCATCGCAAACATCTTTTCCAAGATACCCGTGAATATGAAGATCGATCAGTCCGGGAGAAACAAAGCCGCCTTTTGCATCCAAAACATTCACATCGGAAGGAACAGCGTCCACAGGAACGATATCTTCGATCATATCAGTATAAAGCAAGGCATAACCTTCTAAAATACGATCCTTCAGAATGATCTTGCCGTTGATAATTCCGTTCATATACCCCTCCGAACAAAAAAGAAAAAAACAAAGATACAATGAAAAACGGATAATACCCATTTATCGGTCAGGTCGAATAAACAATTGACTCCAACCTAAAAACAGTTTAGCATAAAAGCATGTTAAAATCAATAGCAATTTTCATCATAGAAGTTGCAAATATCAGCATAAAAGGCTTTTTAAATTTAGAAAAGGCAGTTGACTTTTTTTCCTGATTATGGTAGAATATCTCGCGTAAAATGAAAAGTGTTTTACGGAGGTATAGCCCAGCTGGTAGAGCATTCGCTTGACGTGCGAAGGGTCAGGGGTTCGAGTCCCTTTGCCTCCACCACGGGCGAGTCCAGGGGATTCGCCCATTTCCTTTTCAATCTAATACAAGGAGATTAATTATGGCAAAAAGTGTTCAGGATGTAATGGCGTTGATTCGTGAAAACGACATCAAAATGGTAGATTTCAAAATGGTAGATATCCACGGCCAATATCGCCATGTAACCATTCCCGCAAAGAATTTTTCCGAGGAAACCATGAAAAACGGCATCGGCTTCGATGCTTCTAACTACGGATATGCCGTTGTTGAAAAGAGTGACATGGTTTTCATTCCCGACCCCGATACAGCAGTGATTGATCCTTTCTGTGAGATTCCCACTCTGTCTATGACGGGCAACGCAATGATTATCGACAGCCCCGAAAACAAGCCCTTGGCACAATATCCCAGAAACATCGTTCTCGCGGCAGAAAAATATATGCAGGACAGCGGCATTGCAGATACCATGCTGATCCTTCCCGAATTTGAGTTTTATCTGTTTGACGATGTTCGTTGGAATGTACATCCTTCCAACATTTCCATGAGCATTGATGTAAATCAGGCTCACTGGAACAGCGAAAACGAGGGTATGGGCGTTGTAGTTCCAAAGCAGAAAAACTACCACATTGCAAAGCCCTTCGACCCCACCTACGAATGCAGAAGTGAGATGTGCCTTTTGATGGAAGAGGCAGGCATTAAGATCAAATACCATCACCCCGAGGTCGGTGCAGCCGGTCAGTTTGAGATCGAGCCTCAGCTCGGCAAAATGAGTGAAATGGCTGATGCTACCATGATGATCAAATACATCATCCGCAATACAGCTCTCAAGCACGGCAAATCCGCCACTCTGATGCCCAAGCCCGTATACGGCGAAGCCGGTAACGGTATGCATGTGCATATGCTTTTGATGAAAGACGGACAGCCCGTCTTCTCCGACGACAACGGTTACTCCAACCTCAGCCGTGAAGCTCATTACTTTATGGGCGGTCTTTTAAAGCACATCGCCTCTCTTTGTGCGATTACAAACCCCAGTACCAACTCCTTCAAGAGACTTGTCCCCGGCTTTGAGGCACCCGTCACCGTAGGTTATGCTACCTCCAATCGCAGCGCAGTTATCCGTATTCCCGCATATGCCAAGACTCCCAACCTACGCAGATTTGAGATCCGCAACCCCGATGCTACCTGTAACCCCTATTTCTGCTATGCTGCACTTTTGATGGCAGGTATCGACGGTATCAAAAACAAGATCGATCCTCACGAAAACGGTTGGGGCCCTTATGATATGAATCTTTACACGCTCCCCGAAGAAGAAAAAGCAAAGCTCAAAGGGCTTCCCACTTCTCTCGATCAGGCACTTGATGCACTGGAAGCCGACCACGATTACCTGACTGCAGGCGGTGTATTCCCCGAGGAGCTTTTGAAAAACTTTATCAAAGCAAAAAGAGCAGAATGCAGCGAGCTTTCTCAGGTTCCCCATCCCGCTGAATTTGATAAGTACTATAATCTGTAAAATAAAAGCGCCGCAAAGCGGCGCTTTTTTCTTATTGCTATTGAAAATACAAAAAACCGTGGTAGAATAGAAAGAGAAAGAAATGGAGGGGTTTATATGACATTTTTGGAAGCGGTGGAAAAGCTTGGAATTGAAGCAGTAACTTTGCCCGACGATATAGAATTGTTTTACAAAAAGATCAAAAATTCCAAAGAAAAGCTTTGTACAAAAGAATTGATCGATGAATTGCAGGAAAAATATGATTTTTTCGGCGACTATTTTCTTTGTGTAAAAAATGCATTTTCCGATCTTTTAAAATATGAAGCAAAGAAGATCTATCTGAATACCCTTTCCCTTTATTATCTGGAGCACGATTTCTACGAGGTACGTGAGCTTCCCATGCCAAAACCCGACCTGACACCTTCCGGTGATTTTTTACCTCTTTTCGTCATACTTCCTTGCATCCACGCCTCTTATAACGAGTACCGCTCAAGAGGCTTTACCCACGAAGAAACTATCAAAAATCTTGATAATTTTAAGTTGAATATTCATATTGTAGAAGAATTCATTTTAGGTCGTCCCGCCATTACATATGCCTATTATCGCTGGCTTTCTCTTTATTCAAAATGCATGGTCTTTGATCACGGCGGACTAAACTTCCAGTTGAAAAAAGCACCGAAATCAAGTCTTTTTATCAAAAACAAAAAGACGGGAAAAGCACAGGCCCTGATCACCTTGAAAAGAGTTCACCGCACGGGTATGCCCTTGGGTGCTGCCGGATACGAGGATGAAGAAGGTTCTTTTTCCGCCTCCTTTGAAGAAACCGATACGGAATTTTTCGGAAATCCCGTTGAAAACCATCGCATACAAAAGGAAAAGAAACATTTTTCCAAAGAGGAATGGGAATATGGATTCAGTTATGAAGATGATGTGATCGGTATACACATCCCAAGAAACACCGATCTTTCGCCTGAGAAGGTCTCTCTTGCATATAAAGAGGCACTGGTGATTTTAAAAAGATCTTTCCCCGAATTCTCACCGAAAGCTATCACCTGCTCTTCCTGGCTGATGGATCCCACGCTTAACGAGATCCTTGGCAAAAACGCCAAGATCTCCTCCTTCTCCGCTCCTTATGAAAGATATCCGAATCGCAACGACGGAAGAGATATTTTCGGATATGTATTCCCCATTGACATAAAAGATTATTCCCTTCTTCCTGAGGATACCTCTCTCCAAAGAAAACTGAAGGAAAAATACTTAAAAGGAGAGTATATTTATTCCTACACAGGCGCAATTCTTCTTTAAGGGTGAAAAAAGAAGCAGATCAATGATCTGCTTCTTTTTTTATACCAAGTAAAAAATCCTTTTTCACAAACAGGAACAATTCTTTCGCCTTTTTTTCTTCTCCTTGTTTTGCAAGACAATCACAGATCAAAAATAGAAGAAAATTCTTTTTTCTTTTTGAAATGGCCTTTTTATGTCTTTCTTCTAACTTTTGAAGATACGCTTTGCTTTTATGTTTTTGATCAAAGGCTCTTTTTTCAAAAAGATAAAACAATAAAATATCCAAGTAATAAAGCAACAGAAGAAGGAACAAAAAGCTATGAACAGCAAAGAAAACAGCAAGCTTCATGATGCATATTCCCTTCTGAACTCTTCCTGCATACGATACCAATCAAGAATGCCGTTTACAATTCCATCGGAAGCTTTTTCAACATAATCGGAACGCATACTTCTTTCGTATTCCGCCGGTGAACAAATAAAGCCGACCTCAACCAAGGTCTGAGGAAAGCGGTGATTGCGACAAAGAGCAAGTCGCTGAGATCTTGTTTCCAAAGAACGGTAGGACAAATTTTCCTTTACACTTTTTTGGACACATTCTGCAAGGGACCGTCCTGCATTTGCCCAATAAAGACCAAGGGTTCCTCTTGCGGCATTGGCATCGGAGCCTTCGCCTGTGGAGTTGTGATGAATGGAAACAGAAAAATCCGGATTGTTTTCGATCATAAAATCCATACGCTCATTCAGTGAAACGGTACTGTTATCCTCCCTTGTCATCAACACATTGCCTCCAAGAGCCTCGAGCTTATCGCGGACAAGAAGCGTGATTGCAAGATTAAGATCCTTTTCACAAAGATCGGAATAAAAACCGGGCGCACCAAAGTCACTTCCGCCGTGGCCGGCATCCAAAGCAATGCTTTTCCCCGAAAGCGGAAGTTCTCCTACCATCAAGCTTGAGGGATTCTTAAAGGTTAAAACGATTTTTCCATCTTGATAGCGATAATCGAATCCATAAAAATTCTTTTCAGAATAAAGCTTCATTTTTAATAAAGTCGTGCCATCCTTTTCCCCTTCTTCTATCAGCATTTCAGAAAAGAGGGGATTTTGGGGAAAGGATTGCAGCTTACCGAAAATCTCAGTTGAAGTTCTAAAAAGAGTTACAGCCACATTCCCCTCTGCTACAGCAATAGAAATTGCAGGTGCTGCGCCGAGAGAAAGGGCAAGGTCAGTGGTTTTCTCGTTAACAGAAGGTAAAACATCCGAAAGAACCGATGAAGATATTTCTCCACTCTCCATTACCTCAACATTATTCTCTGAAATATATCCGCCAAAAGAAAGCATATGATAACCGCCAAAGGTAGCCAAAACTTCATCGGTCATTCCAACAGAAGCAGGTGTGTAATCGTCGTAAAAAGCACTTTCCGGTGATACCTTCAGTTCCGAATAATCATTGATAACCCGCGCTTGCAAAAAATGTGATGCAGGTCTTATCTTTACCTCAGCACCGTCTTTTTCTACGGTTTCGCCGTTCAAATTTGCCTGAAAGCGGATCTTTCCGACAGAAACAGTCTCACCGGAGGAATTGACGGGCAATGTGAGATTTCCTTGATATATTTCTCTTAAATATACACCTTCCTCTTTTGAATCAATGGTAGGAGAAAGAAGTGTTTTTTCATTGCCGATCAAAGCATAAACTTCGCAGCCTTTCGGTGCAGTGACAGAAACGGGGATCTGAACACCGGAAGATGCTGTTACCCCATCAGAAACCGACGGGGTAACAGAGGTAATATGAAAGCCTTTCAAAACATCCACAGATTTGCTTTTTCGAATCACAGTCAAAGAATATGTTTTTCCGTTTTGCTGTAAATTCAATGTGTTCTCTCCCATTGATAAGGGCAAATGTATCGAAATAAAACCGCTTTTTGTGCGACCAACCTTCCCTGAGGAAGAATAGACCGGAAAATTCGGATCGGAACGAACTGAAACAAATTGCGCCGAAAGTTCAGTTTTCACACCGTTTCTCGGGTACACGAAGGAGACACCGTGTACCTCATGCAAGGGCTCCTCATCCATAAAAGGCTCAGCAAAAACGGCCTTCAGTGCGTCCTGTACGCCGGCAGTATTTTTAGAAATATCTTCAAAGCCGTATTGAATGCTGCCGCAAGCATTCATATAGCCTCTTGCATAAGTGATCTGCTGTGCAATCTCATCACCGCCGTAAGTATAATCTCCTACCTTATAGGCCGCGTGGGAAATCACAAGGCCAACACCCGTACCATCCACCTGTGCACTCCACCAACGGGTAAGAGTAGCAAAATCTGCGCTTTTGTATCCTCTCTCCCAATAAATTTGGGGAGAAATATAATCAATATATCCGCCATTGATCCACTGAAGAGCATCGCAGTAAAGAGCGGAGTATGCTTCCAAGCCGTGCGTATCGCTACCCATCGGATCTGTTGAGGCATTTTTCCAAATGCCGAAAGGACTGACACCAAAGGTAAGAGATCCCGAAACCGATTTTATGGTATCAAAGCTTTGCTTTACCATTTGATTTACATTTTCTCTACGCCAATCCCCGATCGACAAGTCTGTGCCGCTTTCTTCAAACAATGCGGTATCATCGATCTCTTCTCCATCTACAGGATAAGGGTAAAAATAGTCATCGTATAAAATGCCTGCTACATCATATCCTTCGCAAATCTCTTTAACACCGGAAGAAATCAATTCGCGGACCTCAGGAAGTGCGGGATTATAATAAAGCTTGCCACCGTAGAAAAGTGTCCATTCCGGATGAAGCTTTGCGGGATTTTTTTCAGAAAGCGTTTCAAGGGCTGCTTCTTTACTCTTTGCCTTGGAAGAAGTGACGCGATATGGGTTGACCCAAGCAACTACTTTCATATCATATTTTTTTGCCACTTCAATCAAATAAGAAAGCGAATCGAAACGGATCTCGTCCCCCTCTTTCGCTACAAGATAGCGCGAGGTGGGAAAAATATTCGATGCATAAAGAGCATCCCCCGAAGGACGAACCTGAAAATAAATGGTATCAAAGCCTGTCAGACGGCTTGTTTCCACAATCTGATCAAGCTCTCTTTTGAGTTCTTCTTCCGGCAATCCTTTTTTTGAAGGATAATTGATATTGGAAACACTTGCAATATATACCCCTCTGATCTCATCATCAGGAAGTGCATTTTTAATATCTTCTTTTTCTTCGGTTGTTTTCACCTCTTCCGTTGTTACAGGGGGAAGCGGCTCTTCTTTGTTCTTAGGAAACAAACCGAAATGAAAGGATAGAAAGACCCCGGCTGAAACAAGAAGTACAAAAAGAATCGCAGTTAAGGAAAGAATAATCTTTCCTTTCTTCGTTTGAATGAATTTTGGTTTTTCTAAAATTCCTGTCTGAATCGGATCCAATGCATTATACCTCCTTCATTGATCACATTATACCAAAAGGCTTTTGTTTTTACAAGAAAAACATTCTTTTCCTTACCATTTTATTGACTGGTAATTAAAAAAATAATATAATGAAAAAAAAGATCTGAGGTATTTTATGAAAATCTACGGTTCCGTTTCCGAAATGATCGGGCAAACGCCGCTTTTACACCTTGCCCGTTTAGAAGAAGAGCTCTCTCTCCATGCTACTTTGTTTGCAAAAATTGAAAGCAAAAATCCAGCAGGAAGCATAAAAGACAGAGTCGCCTTACAAATGATCCTTGACGGTGAAAAAGAAGGAAAACTTTCTTTTGGTTCCACCGTTATTGAGCCTACATCCGGTAATACGGGAATCGGTCTTGCTGCCCTTTGCGCATCACGGGGATACAAAGCTATTTTTACCATGCCCGAAACCATGAGCCGTGAAAGGCAGCTCCTTCTTCGTGCTTATGGGGCAAAAATCGTTTTGACAGACGGAAAAAAAGGCATGGCAGGGGCCATTGAAAAAGCAAAAGAGATTTTTGAAAACACACCGGGAAGCTTTCTTGCCGGACAGTTTGATAATCCCTCCAATCCAAAAGCGCATTTTCTGACCACCGGCCCTGAAATTTGGGAAGCCGTTGACGGAAAATTAGATGCTTTTGTTTCTTGTGTAGGTACAGGCGGAACCATTACAGGAACCGGAGAATTTTTAAAGCAAAAGGATAAAAAAATAAAGGTCATTGCTGTAGAGCCCAAAAATTCTGCCGTTCTTTCCGGCAAAAATGCAGGTCCTCACGGCATCCAAGGAATCGGTGCAGGCTTTATCCCTTCTGTTTTAAATAAAGAGATTTTTGATGAGATCTATACAGCAACGGAAGAGGAATCCTACGAAGCGGCAAGACTTCTTGCTACAAAGGAAGGCGTTCTTGCGGGTATTTCCTCAGGTGCGGCACTGTCGTGTGCAATTAACTTTGCAAAACAAAAAGAGAATGCAGGTAAAAGAATCGTTGTTATCCTTCCCGATACCGGAGAAAGATATCTTTCCACTCCCCTGTTTGAATAAAAAAATCGCCCGAAAGCATTCGGGCGATTTTTTTTACAACAAATAAGAATTTGTGGCACAAAGACCGGAAACAAAGCCTGCGCAGTGATGGATCGCTCCTTCGTCATCCAGGTACGAGGGAAGATCCGTCTCGGCACTCACAGGTGCAATGGAAAACTGTTTGGAGGAATCAAAGCCATTGATGATCGTTCCGCGAAGCACATTCCAATCCTTCGCGCTATTTTCACCAATATCTACAATAAAGCTGATCCCTTGCACATTGAGACCTGCGACCCACTGCATATTTGCAGTAGCGATAGAAAGAAAATCAGCATCCTTGAATACCTGATAAAATTTCGTTGCCAAAACAGCAGCGTACCCATAGATTTTCGCATGTCCGTGATACAAGCCGCTAAAATACAAAATTCCGTCCTTGTTATAAACACCTGCGGGAATAATGCCAAAGGGGTTATCCTCGCAAGCAGGCTTAAAGAAGCCGTAAGCAAAATTCTTCAGTGCATTTTTCCAGCTTTGAAGATCTTTATGCTCGGGAAAAAGCTCCATCATTTCAAAAAGAGGCATAACCCAATAGGGCTTATGGGCACCTTGATTATAATTCTTATAAGGCAGATCCCAAGCTCCGCAATGATAATTTGCTTTCTCAGAAAAATCATAACCGGAAAATGTATAAAAATGGCCGAAAAGTCCATGCTGAGCCTTTTCTTCGGGAATCTGTCTCGAAAGGATCTCCTCCGTCAAAGAAAATGCTTTATCCTTCATTTTTTCATCTCCGCATTTGTACAAGCTTAAAGTAGCTTGCAATAGAGACAGAAGATCTCGTGTTCTGTGCTGTGCGGGAGGAGTCTTCATTTCCTCCGGTGCATCGTGTGTGCTTTGCAAAGAGGTGTTTTCCTGAAGATCGGAAAAGAAATCGTGCGTTGTAGCAAATTCATATGCTTTTTTTGCACTCGCCAAATACTCTTTGCTCTTTTCCGGATTATCTTGTTTTGTAAGGAGAGATACTCTTCCCAAAACAGACACAGCATTGGCGCAGTTTCCAAAGCTGACATTTGGATTGTGGTGCAATTCGTGAACAAAGCCACCATGCTCCTTCCGACACTTCAAAATGTAATCAGCACCGCGATAGACATGCTCAAGCAAATGTTCTCTTTCGCAAGAAGGCACGCGGGCGTCGGAAAGAAGATCGCATACCGCTTCCAGCATAATAATGTGGCTGCTGACTTCCTGCAATTCACTGCCGCAATCACGCCAACCGCCCTCAGGATAGCAATTGGTTGCGCGAACATCCAACTGCCCAAGGGAGCAGTCGTACCAGCACCTGTTCCATAAAGCGTCACGGCGGATATGGATGGCATTTTTGTTTTCCGCTACAACTTCATCCTTTACAAAAATCTGAAGAGTATATTCGCCCGGCTTCGTAACTTCGGAAAAATCGATTTGATACCAATTCTTTTCCCATTTTAAGCCCCAATGAACCAAGTTTCCTTTCACAAGGACCTCCTTGGTAACGGAATTGGAAAACACAAAGGTTCCGTTTTCAATCTCACCTGCAACAAATGCCAGTTTTGCTTTATCGGCATCATAACCAACCTGCGAATAGATCAATTCAATTTGCATCTTTAACGATCTCCTTTTTCAAATGATAAAGAACAGTATTATTATAATCCATTCGATAAAAAATTGCAATCTTGTATTGCTCATTTTATTCATCTGTGATATATTGAAGAAAATATTCTGGCGAGGAGACAAGCAATGGATCTAATAAAACTTCCCTTACAATATGATGCCAAAATTTATCATTTGCCCTTTTGGGAGGGTAATACGGTTTTTGACGAAACTGTTTATCCTTTGGAGAACATTGACGGTTCTATATCGGACCTGCCGTTGATGTACAATGCAGATCAAATCCTTGCAGTCCGTTCATACGATCTGGAAACGCACTTTACCGAAGGTGAAGACTATATTTGCAAAAACGGAAAACTTCGTATATTACAAAGCGGAAAAATTCCTACCGTTCCCTTCTCCGAATACTACTTCGAGAAAGAAAAAGATGGTGCCTGCAGACCCTTGAAGAAAGGCGGCTTTTCTCTTCATTCGGAAGGCGTTTTATTCCATCGCTATCAAATATGTGTCTCTTATAAACACAGCGACTGCTGGAAAGGTCCTGTTCCGAAAAAGAAGGGGGATCTTCTTCCCCTTTTACACAAAAGACTCTCCGAAAAAACACCTATTAAGGCCGTTTTCTTCGGCGATAGTATCACCTGGGGTGCCAATTCCTCTGCCAAAGCGAATGCAAAACCATTTATTCCCAGATGGGCAGATATGTTTCCCGGTGAGATCGAGAGAAATTTTAAATGCCCGGTGGAAACAATAAATACTGCTGTCGGCGGAAAGACCTCCTTGTGGGGAAAAGAAACCGTACAGGAAGCTGTTGTATTTCATCATCCCGATCTTGTCGTGATCGGCTTTGGCATGAACGACGGCACAAATCAAATTTCACCCGAAATTTATAACAAAAATATTCGTTATATGATCGATGAAATTCGAAAAGACCGTCCTGATTCCTCGATTATTATTCTGAACTGCATATTGCCGAACAGAGAAATGCTTCGTTACTGCGACGGCTTACAGGAAGCGTATACACCCGTCTTACAAGAAATTGAAGATGACTATAAAGAAATTGCTTTTACAGATATTATGGAATTGCACAAATATTTACTCAGCCGTAAGAAATATGCTGATATGACAGGCAACAACATCAATCATGTCAATGACTTTCTCTCGCGCCTTTACTCCCAGGCACTTTTCAGAACCGTACAAAAATAAGCACAAAAAACCGCCCGACCGGGCGGTTTTCTTTTATTTACATTCTTCTTCTATAAATCGGATCACGCCTGCAGACCAGCCATGACACAAGCTATGGCGAAAGCCTTTATAGCAATAGGCCCCAAAGTCGCCGTGGATATCCCGCTCTCCTTTTTTGGGAAGGACATCAACGGAACAGGAATTCTCCACCCAATCCATATCAAAATCTTCCCAGAAGGTGGTGGCACCCTTATCCAGCATCGCACCGTAATATTCTTTCATCATTGCGATCGCAGCATCTTTATCAAAGGAAGCTACTGCCTTGAGAATATAGTAGCTCATAAAGGTACTCATTCCTTTGGCTCCGCCCTCCGCCAAATGCTTTTTGTCTTCCTCGGTAAGATCTGTAGCGAAGAATTTCAGACCAAAGACTTGTTTCATTACTTCCGGCTTGATCTCGATCTTTTCAAGACGGGACAGAACCTCTTCTGCCAAAGAAGTATCACGATCAAAGTATTTCAAAAGAGCAATCGCTTTTTTCATTGCGATAATATTAATGGCGCGAACACCTACAAGCTCATCTGGCTTTTCTCTGGTAGGCCAATCCACAAAGTATCTGGGGTAATTTAGTTCTCCATTTTTCTTTACACACTGATCGATCTGCAAAAGAAGCTTTTCAAGATAAGGGATCTGTCTTTTTGCAAAAGGAACGGTCTTCGTTTTATCAAAATAATCGGCAACAATAATGATCCACCAAAGAGAATAGGTGGGATAGCGGTTCATCCAGCCAGGCAAGGGCGTTTGGCGTCTTACAAAATCAAGAGATTTTTCAATGGCGTTAAGTCTGCCGTAGAGAGTGGTAAGAGCAAGCATTTCCGGATGAATATCCCCGATCCAAACAAGTCTGTCTCTTTTCACACCATCCCAAAGATAGCCGCTTGCGATGCAAAGATCTACCGTTCTCTTCGCTGCTTGATAAATCTCACGGATTCTCTCGTCAGAACCTTTATAAACATAAATAGGCTTCTTCTTCAATATATTGTTGATGGCAACAACACTTTTGATTTCCGCTTCTCCTTCAAAATCAATACGAACAAAGCGAAAACCGCTGTTGCCGAAAACAAGATCGGACCACTTGGGCAAATTCACATAAAAATCGCGGGTGGCGTGGTCGTTGGTGGCATTCTTTTCTCCACCAACCTCGCTGCAGGTTTCGCTGACACTTTCTCCAAAACGAATCCTTACTCTCGTTTGTTCCGCAGCATCAGTGAGAATACGAATACTGCCGCACATTTCAAGGCCGAAATCCAAAATGATAAAAGAATCCTTTTCAAAGAAAGTGGTTTTTTTATCGTCTCTGTCAACCTGTAAGGCTTTCCTCTTTAAAAGGTTTTCAGTCCTTTTTACATTTTTATGCAAAATGATCCTTTTGGGAAAAATAATTTCCTGCATATTCCTTCTCCTTTGTGCTTAGAAAAGCTCCAGTTCTTTTTTCAATGCTTCGCGGAAATAATCTGCGTAAAGGCTATAGCCTTCTTGGTTGTAATGGACGCCGTCGTCCACAAAAATATCATCTCTGAGCAAAGGCTTATAATCCAAAATGTTCAAAAAATGACAGTTGGGTGTGTTTTCACAGAATTCTCTCATCCAAGCACTGCTCTTTTCGTGATGAACTCGGTACACATCGTCATCCTTCTTATGATGCTGTTGGCTGCAAAGATAGATCTGAATATCGGGAAAGTCGGTAAGTGCATACGAAACCACTCTCTGACAAAGCTCCCACACTTCCTCAAGAGAATAACCAAAAGCGCGATAGTTTCCAAAACCGGAATAAACAAGCACCTTCGGCTCCAGAGGTCTTACCATACGGGGATAGTAGTAGAGCTGATGCTCAGCATTGCTGGAACCGAATCCGCGATTGATACAGCAAGGATTTCCACTTTTTCCAACGACTGCTTCACAGAGAGGCGTGTGCTTAAATTTGGCACTCCATCTTGTAAAATTGGAAGGGCCGTAAAAAACAATCTGTCCCTTTTGAATGGGTTCTTCTTCATACTTTAAAACCTCTTTTTCCATAGAGGATTTCCACTCTTCAATATACTTAAGTCCAACTCTGACAGGCATAATATGGTCTCCTTTTTATTGGTTCAGTTTACTATATCACAAATTTCTTAAAAAGGCAATTACCAAACAAACGGGATCAGGCGGTATTTTACCTTTTTTTGATATAAAAGATAACCGTCAAGTTCTTTTGAAAGATATTCTTCTTCATATTTAATTCGCTTTGCAATGATAAAGGGATAGAAAAGAAAAATGCAAAATGCATAAACAGACCCTAATACAAGAGGCATAGACAAAAATAAAAGAAGCGTTGCGCTGTACATCGGATGGCGGACAACGGAATATAGACCCGTATCAATTACCTTTTGGTTCTCCTCTACCCTGATGGTTCGATTCAAATATGTATTTTCCCTCAATACTTCGGCATAAAGCATATAAGAAAGAAGAAACAATGCTGCAGCAGTAACTGATATTCCTTTTGGCAAAAGAAACCATTGAAAACGAACACCGAAGCCTGAAACCATAAAGCCCAAAAGAAACATAAGACCACTTAGTTTTACCACAATATCCTGCTCTTTTTGCTTTTCCTTTGCAAGAAGTCTCTTTCTTAAAAGATCGGGATTTTTTGCCATCATAAAAATACCGGCAAAAAACATAGGAATAAACAGGATCCCCATCAATAGCCAGCCCTGAAAATAATCAAAGGTACCGGCCGGCAAAAAGATCAGTGCGCCTACCAAAAAAACACCAAATAGAAATTTTGTAATTGCTGAGAAAAATAATTTCAGTGACATGGCATTTCCTCTTATATGATTACTTTTTTGTTTTCAGAAGCAAAGGAAAAACAAGGACTGCAGCAACTGCAGCAGCAAGGAAAATATTTGCGTTTGGGATAAAGGAAACGGTTCCGTCGTTTCCGATCACAGTCTCTGCATTTTCCAATATTTTTTTACCGATCATAGGCCCGATAATGCCGGGAATCAGAACTTGCGCGCATATTCTCACTCCCTGGAATCTACCGGCCATTCCCTCAGGAATCCGATCGCGAATAAATGCACCAAAAACCGCCATTCCGCAAAGATAGCCGCTCATCATAAAAAGAGAACCGACAAATACAGGAAGGGTCGTGCGTGTCAGGAAAAGTAACGCATATCCGATCAAAAGAGCGGCAAGCGCAAGACTGCCGGAAAATGTATATCCTCGTCTGTCGTACACCTTACCCCAAAGAGCTGTGATCACAGATGCCACAATAATGGCAGGAGCCATGATCAGCACATAATCCTTCATCCCAAGGGTAACTTCATAGTAGATGATCAAATAAGGCATAAAGATCTGGATAGAAATATTGAAAACAATGAAAGCAATCAGCGAAGCGTACAGCTTCTTATTTTCAGAAACTGTTTTTGGAAGAAAGCCGTAAACGATTCCACCAAGGTAAGAGCCTTCTTTATTCACTGTTTTCGGTTCCTCGATAATGAAAAAGCCTAAGATCCCCACTGCAGTTACCAAAACTCCAATTATGGTGTAAATCAGCGACCAGGAAGAAGCCTTATCAAGATCAAAAAACATAAAACCACCAAAGACTACCAGGATACTGACAAGAGGCATCATTGCATTGATTCCCTCAGCGGCACCTCGGTGCTCACCGTCCACAGAATCTGTCAACCAAGCGTTAAAGGCTGCATCATTTGCAGTGGAGCCGAAAAATGTCATCACGCAGTCTAAAATGATAGTCAGGCTGATTCCGGCTGCCGCGGTAGACGCTACAAAGGAAAATTTACTAAGCACATCTTCTCTGAGTAGCACAAATGAAAAGATAGAAATACCCCACAGAATGTATCCGGTACATATAAAGAGTTTCCGTTTGCCGATCTTATCAGACAGTGCACCCATAAAAACAGTAGTCAAGGTAGCAGTCACCGCAGAAGCGGTTACCATAGCAGAAATATCCGCGGCCGAAGCGTGAAACATTTTGTAGATAAATACATTAAAGTACATATTCTCTACAACCCAAGCCACCTGCCCCATCAAGCTAAAAATGGTAAGGGCAAGCCAAAAGCGACTGCCAAGCTTATTTTTCATATAAAACCTTCCTTATTCTCTTTATAATACGATTATATCATAAAGAAAAATGATACGCAACCAATAAAGAATCCGCCCGAATTTCTTCGGGCGGAGCTTCATTCTATGATCGATTTGCGAATTGAATTTCAAACCATTTTCTTTTGTAACCGCAATGGAATCAGTCTTTCTTTGCTTTTTTGGGGTTTGCAGGAAACCAGCCTCTTTCCACACGCTTTTCCTGCTGAATTACCTCGTGAATCCCCCAAAATGCCGAAAAAGCAAAGATGCCGCATCCGAAACTGAGTATTAAAAATTGATACAGCAAAACAGATGCTACAGATCCAATGATACCACAAAGCGCAAACAAAACGATGCATATTTTCTTACCAAGATGATATTCTCCTTTGATTACGATAGGATGCCAAACTCCGATCATAACAAAAGCGATCGCTCCAATGATGAGACCTTCTACATATTTCATACTAAATTTTACTCCTTTTTGTTTTCATCCACTCAATTATAAATAAAATGCCTGCCAAAAGCAGCGCCGTACCGAGCCCGGAGTAAAATACAGAGAAGAATATTGTCGGCAGCTTTGCAAACTGTCTGAGACCAATTCCAAGTCCCATCATAAAAAACATCAATATGTAAGAAGGGATATTGAAAAATTTCAAAAAATGTTGAAATTCCTCGGAATAACCAAGAATCCTTGCCTTGTGCTTTTTCACAACACGGAAAAACATAGCCGAAAAAGATACAAACACCAATAAAAGAAGTAAGATGTGGATCAAAGTGAGAGATGTTTGGATACAAGAAACAATGCCAATACGCAGAATATTGATTCCGGCAGCTGCCCAAACAATCCCTGCAATCAGCAAAAGCGTTTGTTTTTTTACCATAAACCCTCATAAAATTAATTAAAAATTTGACTTATTATAACAAAAATCGATTTATGTGTCAACACAAGACACTTTTGCATAATAAAATCCTCACCGAGATCGGTGAGGATTTTTTATGAACTCCTAATTACAGCCTATGGCAAGCAAAAAAAGTGCGGATCTATAATACTATGTATTAAAAATGAAACTACAAATTTACCGAATAATCCTTTTTAAAACCATGCGCACCAAAAATCTGCCATTTTCCAACACCCAAACGCTGTAAAATTGCATTTCTTTCTTCTAAACATAATTTAGGGTCTGTATCTACAGAAGTCATTAATATTGGAGCATATTTGTTATATTTTTCTTGCTCTGATGTAAGTCCATGCATATTAATATAAACATCACCGGTAATAGCAATATGATTGGAATAATCGATTAAAACAACTTCTCCGGGCAGATGGCCACCCTTTCCCTCGTATACTTCAAAGTTCAATTCACCAAAGCTATAAAAACCAACTTGAGTCAGGGGCTTATCATATGTTTCTGCACTTTTCCATTGTTTAACAAGCTTTTCCGGATTGACCGGCTTATATTCGGTAAGAATTTTGCAAATGTTGATATAGGGCTTGTGCAAGGAATTTTCTTCTCGATATCCGTTAAGTCCGTTATATTCCCTTTCCAAGCATTTTGCTGTTTTTTCACTGGTAATAACCTCATCAAAAATCGACAAAAGGCCGCAATGATCTACATCTGCATGGGTGATAAGGATCTTCTTTTTTACTGTGTCAAATTCGGGAATTATTTTTTTAAAAATATCAAGCATTTCCTTTTGATAGCATGCATATCCACTATCAACAAACAAATACTCCCCGTTACTCTTAATTATCATTGTATTGCTTCCGCAGGGGGGCTCAATTAAAACGATTTCTGTATTTTCGAAAATTTTGTGTGTGCTTATGCGGGGTATAAAATTTTCTCCCTTGGAGAGGCTTAAAAGCTCTACAAATTTACTTATACTATCAAAAGTTCTGTAAGGTGATAAGCCTTTTTCATCCAATGTTTGCATTGCAAGATTGACATTGATCAAAAGTTCTTGATTTGCGTCGGCTGACAATCCCATCATTTGTGACAAGCCCAAAACATAGGTATTATAAAAAATGCTGTTATCATATACATTCTTGGAATGGTTATATTCAATAACACGCACCTTACAAATTTTTTCCGCTTGGGTCAGAAAAGAGGAAATTTTATCGGAATCGTCTACGAACAGTCCCATTTTAAAATACTGAAAATCCGTTCCGTTTTCTTGAGAGCTTATATAGGAGATATTGAAATTAAATTCTCTGATAAGCTTTAGAATATCAGTAACACTTCCGGGGATATCTTTTAGTCTAAATTCCAATAAAACAATATTCCTTTTATTGTCGTCTTGATTGCCTAAATATCCAATTTTTTCAAGCTCAGAATCCGCTTTTTTTAGTTGTTCCTCTGTACCCTCTGCATCAATAAACAATGCGTGAGAATCAACAGCTTTATTATAGCTTACGCGAGTGATATTAATATTTAACGAGGAAAAACACTCGCTGGCTTTTAAAAAAGCCCCAATGTGGTCGGGCATAGATGTTATATAGGTTTTTTTCATAATTATCACCTTTAAGTGAACAGAGTATTTAAAATTTTAATGATATTATATCACAAGATCAAAGAAATACAATAGAAATCCGCCCGAATTGCTTCGGGCGGATCGTTTTACATTATAAACCTAATCACTTAGATTCTTTAAGTGATATTCCGTCTTCGACGGAGTGATATTTTCGCAAAGCGAAAGTGTTATTGAAGCCTAACGGCTTCAGTTATATTATATTCGCCTCCAAAACTGTCCGAAGGGCAATATCACTTGCGAAGCAAATATCACTGGCGTAGCCAATATAACTCGCCGATAGGCGAATATAACTCAAGGGCTATTCAAACAAAAAATGCTGACCTTGCGGTCAGCATTTTTATAGTTTGAATTATTAGCCCTTGATTGCAGCCTGGGCTGCAGCGAGGCGAGCGATCGGTACGCGGTAGGGAGAGCAGGATACATAATCCAGACCGATCTTGTGGCAGAACTCAACGGAAACGGGGTCGCCGCCGTGTTCGCCGCAGATGCCGCAATGGATGGAAGGACGAGCCTTCTTACCGTTTGCAACAGCCATTTCCATCAGCTTACCAACACCGTTCTGGTCGAGCTTTGCAAAGGGATCGTTTTCATAGATCTTGCTCTCGTAGTAAGCAGTAAGGAACTTGCCTGCGTCGTCACGGGAAAAGCCGAAGGTCATCTGAGTAAGGTCATTGGTACCAAAGCAGAAGAATTCAGCTTCCTGAGCGATCTCATCAGCAGTGAGACATGCTCTGGGAATTTCCATCATAGTACCAACTTCGTACTTCAGGTCGGAGCCTGCAGCAGCGATTTCAGCATCAGCAGTAGCAACTACAATGTCTTTAACAAACTTCATTTCCTTCTTTTCGCCGGTGAGGGGGATCATGATCTCGGGCACGATGGTCCAATCAGCATCTCTTGCCTTCACTGCAAGAGCAGCCTTGATAACTGCCTTGGCCTGCATAACAGCGATTTCGGGATAGGTTACGGAGAGACGGCAACCACGGTGACCCATCATGGGGTTGAACTCGTGGAGAGAAGAAATGATTGCCTTGATATCTTCAACGGTCTTGCCCTGAGCAGCAGCAAGAGCAGCGATATCAGCCTCTTCA
>JAZSAT010000040.1:0-20522 GCA_045602025.1 Eubacteriales bacterium
TGAAAAGAGAGAAGATTGGTGGCATCCCGAATTTAACGTAAAAGTTATGATGAACCCCCATCCAGTTCTCATCGCAACACTTTTCTCACGTCTTAAGGCTGCATCAGAAGCTGGTAAGAGCTTCACTATGATCCTCGGTAACCCCGAACCCGATACATATATTCCTCTCACACAGCTTATCAACTACTTCCAGGTCGACTGTTCAAAGGTTCACCTTGTAGCAGAGGATGAGTGGGCTGATCAGGACGGCAACATCGCTCCTATCACATACGAGGCAGGCTTTGCTCACACTATGAACAAGTATCTGTACAACCAGAATGATGAGAACCTCCGTATGCCCATGGAAAATGTTCATTTCCCCACCAACGCCAATATCAAGGATTACTCCAAGATCATTGACGACATCACCGAGGGAACCGGTGCTGATATCGCTTCTACCTCTCCCGGATGGGCAGGCCACATGGCATTTGTTGATCCTATCCCCGAATTCATCGGCAGCGGCGACATCGAAGAGTGGCTCAACCAGCCCGCTCAGATCGTAACCCTCCATCCCATGACCATTATGCAGAACTCTCTCAACGGTACCTTCGGTCAGTCCGGTGACATTGCAAATGTTCCCCCCAAGGCTGCTACCATTGGAACTCTCGATGTTATGCGCGCAAAGGAAAGAATCGAAGTTCACGCTCTCGCTACCTGCGGCACCTTCTCTTCTTGGCAGAGAATGACTTCCCGTCTTTGCACCCACGGTCCTGTAACTCCTTATCTGCCCAGCTCTATGCTCCAGACCAAGAAAACTCAGGTCTACATCAGCGAAGAGCTCGCAGCTCCCTTCGAATGCTGGGAGAAGGTTGGTTATTAATCTACCGATCCAAACAAAAACAAGCACCGAAAGGTGCTTGTTTTTTTGTTGTAGAAAAACAAAAAGCACTTGCGACTGCAAGTGCTTTTTTTGGCGGAGAAGCGGGGATTTGAACCCCGGCGCCAGAATAATCCGACCTAACGGTTTAGCAAACCGTCCCCTTCGACCTGCTTGGGTACTTCTCCAAATCCGTTATGAAATTGTAAAAAGAAAAAGACCACTCTCGGTGGTCTTTTTCTATGGCGGAGGGAAAGGGATTCGAACCCTTGTGGGATTTCTCCCAAACGGTTTTCAAGACCGCCTCGTTATGACCACTTCGATATCCCTCCAAATTGGGGACACGAAAGATTATAGGCTATTTTCCCCTTTTTGTCAAGGGGAAAATAGCTTTTTTATGCTTTTCTTATCCCTTTTTCTTTTTCTTTACGGCAAAACCGAAAGAGCCGATCTTTTTGCCCAATTGAATATAATCTCCGTGGGAGTAGGCAAGAAGATTTGCCTTCTTCAAATCGAGCTTTCCGTTTTCGTCAACATACTTTTCGTCTACATCCACCGCTACGATCTCGGCAAGGAACATATCGTGAGAACCAAGCTCCTTTACCTCCACCACCTTGCATTCAAGTGACAGGGGGCTTTGTGCTAAGGTAGGGCAAGAAACCTTTGCCGCCTTTTCGGGAGTAAGGGAATAAGCTTTGATCTTGTTCATTTTTGCGCCGGTATAAACACCGCAGGCATCGGTGGCCTTTGCCAGAGAGCCTGTGGTTAAATTGATCACAAATTCGCCCGTTTCGCTGATGATCTTATGGGAATGACGGCTTTTCCGAAGGGAAATATAGGTCATAGGCGGCTCGGAACAGGTAATGCCTGTCCAGGCTACGGTTGCTGCATTTGGTTTTTCCATTGTTCCGCTTGTTACAAGGACTGCGGGTACGGGAGCTAAAAGGGTGCCTCCCGGCCAAGTGATTTTTGCCATAACTACCTCTTATGTTCTTAAAAATAGATTCTCAATTTGTTTTTTGGTAAAGGGAACCAGTACCGGTCTGCCGTGGGGGCAAACGGTGATGTTATCGATCTCGCGAAGCTTTTCCACGATCCACTTATGATCTGCATCGGTGGAGGGGATCCCTGCTTTGACTGCAGCCTTACAGGCCATGGAATACAAGGTCCTGTCGAACCTTTTTTCTCCGGCACCGCCTGCCTTGCCGCCAAGCATCAGCTCCTTTGCGCTCTCTTCCAAAAGAGAACGAATGGCATCTCCCGAAAGAGAGATAAATTCCGTCGGGATCCCACGGAGAAGAAAGCTTGTCTCTCCGAATTCTTCCAGGAGAAAGCCTGCTTCCTCAAGCTCCTCTAAGTGATCGGCAAGGGCCGCTTTTTCATTTGGCATAAGACTGAGAACCACAGGCTCCAAAAAGAGCTGCGCAGATTCCTTCTTATGACTTTTTTTCAGAGCTTCATATAAAATGCGCTCGTGGGCTGCGTGCTTATCAATGAGATACAGAGTATCCTTTGTCTCGTATAAAATATAAGCGGAAAAGACCGTTCCCCGAATATTTCCGAGAAGAGAGAGGGGATTGTCGCTGTTTTCCTTGGGCAAAACAGCTTCCATTGCCATTTGTTCGGGTTCTTCCTGAACGAGTTCCTCTTTCACTTCTTCTTTCGGAAGTGTGATTGCGGGGGGATCTTTTTTGATATTGATGATATCTTTTTTACTCTCGAAGAAAAATTCCTTGGCACTTTCGATTACGACCTTTTCCCCTTTGATCTTGTTTTCCTCGGGGATAAGCGTGCTTTTGCCGCGGCTTGGTGCTGAGGAGAAGAGGGAAAGCTCTGGGCTTTTTTCCTTCCAGGCACCGCTTTGTACCTCAAAAGATGGCTTCGGCTGTTCCTTCTTTTCGCGGATGTTTGGAATGACAGTCCCGGGGGTGTTTTTTGCTTTTGCGACTGCCTCTTCATACTCATCGCGGGCAAGGCGATTGGACAAAGCGGAAAGGGTGCTTCTTACCGCTTGATACACTGCGTTATAAACGCTTCGTTCATCGTCAAAGCGGATCTCAAGCTTTGCAGGGTGTACATTGACATCCACCTTTTTCGGGTCGATAGTGAGAAATAGTACGCAGCCGGGGAATTTTTCGCTTTTGACAAAGCTTTTGTATGCATCCTCCATGGCAAACTGCATGGTGCGTGATTTTACAAAGCGGGAATTGATGTAAAAGCTTTGCCAGGAGTGGTTGTTCCGCGCCATTTCGGGTCGGGTGATAAATCCCTGAATGTGAAAATCTCCCACGGTATGGTCGCATTCTACCAGGGATGCGGAAAATTCGTTGCCGTAAACAGAGTAAATGGCGTCTTTTAATTTTCCGTTGCCCATGGTCTGCATTTTGGTATTTCCATCGGCGATGAATTTAAAAGCGATCTCCGGATGGGAAATGGCGATCCTTTGCAGATACTGCAAAATGGCAGAGCCTTCTGTCTGCGGCCTTTTCAAGAATTTTTTTCTTGCAGGCTGATTGAAGAAAAGGTCCTGCACGATCACAGTAGTGCCGTCAGCACAGCCGCACTCTTCCAGAGAGAGCATCTCTTCTCCTTCAAGGACCATCTGGTGGCCCATCTCATCTTCTCGGCGTTTGGAAAGCATGGTAAAGCGCGAGGTGGAAGAAATGGCAGCCAAAGCCTCCCCACGGAAGCCCAAGGTCTCAATGGCTGAAAGATCCTCGGCCGTTTTGATCTTACTGGTTGCATGACGGCGCACGGAAAGAGGCAGATCCTCTTTTTCCATACCGATGCCGTTGTCTGTGATGCGGATCATATCAATGCCGCCGCCTGCGATCTCGCAAACGATGGCAGTGCTTTTGGCATCAATGGCATTTTCAAGAAGTTCCTTTACCACATTGGCAGGCCGTTCAACTACTTCTCCTGCGGCAATGAGGTTGGAGGTTTGGGTGTCAAGTAAATTGATCCTTGCCATTTCGGCTCCTTTTTACAGTTTTTTTGCTTCTTTGGATAATTCGTAAAGCTTACCCAAAGCTTCAATGGGACTCATTGTGTCAACATTGATGCTCTTCAAGCTGTCAATGATCTCGTCCTTGATAGAGGAGAACATCGGTAATTCTTCCTCTTCGTTTCGGATAACGATCTTTTCCTTCGGGGCTTTTTCTTCCAATTCCTTTAAGGTTTCTTTTGCACGCTTGATGACTTCTGTGGGTACTCCCGCAAGCTGGGCAACCTCAATGCCGTAGCTGTCGTCGGCAGAACCGGGAACGATCTTGCGAAGGAAGATGACACTGTCGCCGCGCTTTTTCGCAGCAATGTTATAGTTTTTCACGCCCTCTACCGAGTTTTCAAGCTCGGAAAGCTCGTGATAGTGAGTGGCAAAAAGGGTCTTTGCACCGCATTTCTTTCCGGCGGTGTATTCCATGACGGCACGGGCAATGCTCATACCGTCATAGGTAGAGGTACCTCTGCCGATCTCGTCGTAAATAATGAGGCTCTTTTTTGTGGCGTTTTGCAGAATGTATGCGACCTCGCTCATTTCCAGCATAAAGGTAGATTGGCCCATAGAAAGGTCGTCGCTTGCGCCGACTCTTGTGAAGATCTTATCCACAATGCCGATCTGCGCTTCCTTTGCGGGAACAAAGGAGCCCATCTGTGCCATGATCACAATAATAGCACACTGGCGCATGTAGGTGCTTTTACCGGCCATATTGGGACCGGTGATGATCGCCATACGGTTGTCGGCAGAATCAAGATTGGTATCGTTCGGCACGAAAAAGCCCTTGGTTACCTTTTCGACAACGGGATGTCTTCCGTCTGTAATTTGAATGCGGTCGGAAAAATCCACAACAGGGCAAACATAGCCGTTTTCCAGAGCCACATGGGAAAGGGAAGCAAAAACATCGATTCTTGCGATCTGCTTTGCCGCATCCTGCAAGGTGGGTGCAAGCTCTTTTACCTTGTCGCAAAGTGCACAGAAGAGCTCATATTCCAAAGCAACCGCACGATCCTTCGCACCCAGGATCCGGGATTCCATATCCTTTAATTCGCTGGTAATATACCGCTCTGCATTCGTAAGGGTCTGCTTGCGGATATACCTGTCGGGAACCTTGTCGGTGTGCAGACGGGAAACCTCAAAATAATAGCCGAATACGCGATTGTAACCGATCTTCAGTTTCGGAATTCCTGTCAGCTCCCGCTCGGTGGCCTCAATTTTGGCGAGGTAGCTCTGACTTTCCGTCATAATGGAGTTGAGCTCATCAAGCTCTTCGTTGAAGCCTTTTTGAATAAAGCCGCCTTCCCTTACGGAAAAGGGCGGATCGGGACGGATCGCTTTGGTGAGAATTTCACAAAGAGGTGTGGTCACAGGAAGGATCTTTTCAGAAAGCACCGAATAGATCTCGGAAAGCTCTTCTCCCGAGCAGTTTTCCAAAAGACTTGTAATGGTAGGCAGATGGGAAAGGGTATTTGCCAGGGCAAACAGATCCTTGGCATTACCGCCGCTGTAAATGATTCTGGAAAGAATTCTCTCAATGTCCTGAACAGGGGAAAGGGCTTCGCGGATGCTGTCCTTCAGTTGCATATTGTTAAAAAATTCAAGGACCGCGCTCTGACGCTTTGCAATGGCTCTCGGATGGGTCAGAGGCTGCTCGATAAAGCGTCTGAGAAGCCTTGCTCCCGCGCTGGTACGGGTCTTATCCAGTACCCAAAGAAGAGAACCGCGCTTTTCTTTTCCCCTTGCCGTTTCCACAAGCTCTAAATTTCTTCTGGAATTGGAATCAATGGAGAGATATTCGTTGTTGTCATATATTCTGATTTCGTTTAATGAGGAAAGTCCTGTTTTCTGAGTGGTGGAAAGGTAATTGACAAGTGCCGCGCAGGCTCTCGGCAAAAGGGGAGAGCAGGAGGCAAAGCCAAGGGCCTCAAGGCTTTTTCCGAAATGACGGGAAAGAAGGGGAATGGGCTTGTTATCAAACAGATCGTATACACCGCTCTCTGCAAGATTTCCTTCGGTTTGTCTCACATAATCGGTCAGGGTCTTGCATTCCTCCTCAGGAAGGTTGATGATCATTTCCTTTGGAGCAAATTTTGCAAATTCATTGATGATCTGTCTTAACAGTGCTTCTTTGCTTTCCGCCTCCAGCGCAATGGCAAAAAGGGCGGAGTCGGAAATGTCGTAAAAGGCGCAAGCACCGCGGTTTTCCTCAACACAAACGGTAGCAAGAAAGTTGTTCTTTCCGTCTTCCAGTGCATCGCCTAAGGTTACGGTACCGGGGGTGATAATGCGGATCACCTCTCGGGGAACGATCCCCTTGCAGGTGGCGGGATCCTGAGTCTGCTCGCAAATGGCTACCTTGTAGCCCTTTTCGATCAGCTTCGCAATATACCCGTCACAGGAATGATAGGGGACACCGCACATAGGAGCTCTTTCATCCTCTCCGCAGTCACGGCCGGTCAGGGTCAGATCCAGTTCCTTCGAGGCGATCTTTGCATCCTCAAAGAACATCTCATAAAAATCGCCCAATCGGTAGAAAAGAAGATATCCTTCATATTGCTTTTTGATTTCAAAATATTGGAGCATCATCGGGCTCATAATACAAGTTCTCCTATCAGCATAATTGCTTTTGCTTCCGTAATTTTTACAGTTACATATTCACCGGTCAGATCCACACCGCTTTTTTTGGGAAAGTGGATCAATTTTCCGGCATCGCTTCTTGCAGAAAGAAAATCGGGATCGCTCTTGCTTTCACCCTCGCAAAGTGCGCGGATCTCTTTTCCTACAAGAGCCTCGTTCTTTTTCGTCTGAATCTCCATTTGCAGAGAAAGAAGACGGGCCATACGGTCCTTTGCTACCTCATCGGAGATTCGGCCATCCATCTTTTCGGCGGGAGTGCCTTTTCTCGGAGAGTAGACAAAGCTGAAAACGCCGTCAAATTGGCAGTATCTCATCGCTTCCAGGGTCTCTTCGAAATCCTCTTCCGTTTCTCCGGGAAAGCCGACGATGATATCTGTGGTAACGGCAATATCCGGGATCTTTTCTTTCATATAGTCTATAAGAGAAAAGTAGGTTTCTTTGGTGTATTTGCGGTTCATTGCAGAAAGGATCCTGTTGCTTCCCGCCTGCAGGGGAAGATGAAAGTGCCGTTCACACTTGTCACTGTTTGCCATGACATCGATCAATTCATGGGTTGCATCCTTGGGATGGCTTGTCATAAATTTTAAAACATAATCTCCCGGTATTTCGGAAAGCTTTTCCAAAAGGGCGGAGAAGGGACAAGGGACACTCAGGTCCTTGCCGTAAGAGTTGACATTTTGACCGAGAAGGGTGATCTCCTTGCAGCCGTTTTCCACAAGATTTTTCACCTCTTCATAGATCTTCTCAGGTTCACGGCTTCGCTCTCTTCCTCTTACATAAGGTACCACACAGTAGGTGCAGAAGTTGTTACAGCCGTACATTACCGAAACATAAGCTCGATGAGAAAATTTTCTCTTGACGGGAAGGCCTTCGCAAATCTTTCCGGGATTCTTGTCATATCCTTCTACAAAAAAGAGTCTTTTTTTGGCGGAAAGAGCAAGGGTGAGGATCTCTTCAAAACGGGAGATCTGGTTGGTTCCGAATACGAAATCCACATAAGGGTATTTATTTTTTATGTCTTCCTTGCGGTGCTCCTGCTGAACCATACAGCCGCAAAGACCGATCTTCAATGTTTTTTTCTTTTCCTTTAAGTGCTTGAGCTGTCCGGTAGTAGAAAGGGCCTTCAGCTCTGCATGCTCTCTTACCGCACAAGTATTGAAAAGGATCAGATCCGCTTTTTCAATCTCTTCCGTGGGGGTAAAGCCCATTTTCACGGCAATGCCCATAAGAGTTTCGCTGTCGGCTTCGTTTTGCTGACAGCCGAAGGTATTGATATATACAAATTTTTCTTCCATAAGAACACTTTTCCTTATAATCTGTAATCACATTATTATACCATAAAGAAACAATTTTCGTCAACGAAAAGTGCGCAAAAAAAGAAGACATGCCGTCTTCTTTTTTCGGTGATTTTAAATTGTAAAAGGGAATATAAGGGCTCTGTATTATTTTGCTTCTTTTTTCGGCAGGATCAGCTGAATGGCACCGGGTAAAATTTCAATTTCGGGGTTTTCTCTTACGAAAATCTCCCCGTCTGCCTGAAGGGTGATGGGACGAGGTGAGACAAGCTTTATCTTTTTGCATTTTCTATAGTACACAAAGGGCATTTTTTCAATGTGTGTTCCGTTTTTGTAAATGCTTACATATTTTAAAAATTCAAGTCTTGAAATGGTGGGGACTGTTACAAAATCGATCAGACCGTCACTGATTTCGGCATAGGGAGTTGCCTTGAAGCCGCCACCGTAAAATTTGCCGTTTCCAAGAACAGCAAGGGTTACAAAGCCGTTGCCGATCTCAAGCTTTTCTCCGTCGATCTCAAAAGAGATCTCGTTTTTCATAGCAGAAAGAAAGGAATAGCCGAGCGCAAGCTTATATGCTGCGTCTCCGGGAACCAAGGGGATTTTCTTTACCTTTTGCTGGCGCATACCCGTAATGGCATCCAGTCCTGCAGAAATATTATTCAGGGCATAAAAATCATCGCATTTTAAAATATCACAGGGAACGCACTCTTCGTGGATCAAAGAATTGACATCCAAAAAACGGTCCTTCGGCATATCAAAGCAGCGGATGAAATCATTGCCGCTTCCTACGGGAATCGGGCATAAAGCGACATTTTTTTCACCCACCATGCCACTTGCCGCTTCGTGGAGGGTTCCGTCACCGCCACAAGCATAAACTCTGGTAAAGCCGGGGTTTTCTGTGCAGGCTTTTTTTACGATCTCGGTAGCATCGCCTCTTTTTTTGGTCAGAACGATATCGTATTTTTCATTTTCCCGATGGGTGTTGAGAATAAAGGCATTCTTAATTCTTTTGGTAGCCTCTTCTACCGGATTTTTGATGCCGGCTTCGGGGTTTAGAATAAAAAGGTGGCGGATCATAAAGTTACCTCGTTTCTATTTGATGCGCTTGACAGCGATCTTTGCGGGGGATCCTTCGCGGAAAGCACGGATGATATCCGAAACTTCTTTTTTTGTTTCCGTAGTGAAGAAAAAGTGAATGTTTTCGATTCCTTTTTCCTTTAAAAATTTCTTTTTATCCAGCATATAAAAGGGAACAGAGTTGATTACAAGATAGCGGCTTTTTTCCTTGATAACCGGGAAGGTGATCCCTTTTCGGTCCTGAAGCTTTTTAAAGCCCGGATCCTTTTCCAAAAGCATTAAAGGGATCCTGCCGTAAACGATCGTGCTCTTGTTTCCTCTCAGATCGCGGATTTGGGAGGAATTTAATTCCGGTGAAACAATGATGTCAACAAAATCGGGATAAGAAGAAAGAGAAAGACTGTTTGTGATATTCAGTCTGAAATCTCCGTGGAGGATAAAATCCATATCCTTTACAAGAGGAAGATGGCCGATATTGCCGATCAGAAGATGCCTTGCACCGTTTTCTCTTGCATTTTTCAGGAGAGTAACGGTTTGTTCTTCTTCATCGGGGAAGATCGCGGAAGGCATAATAACACCGTTTGCCTTTTTGCCGTCAAAGCGTTCTAGCGGAAGGTAGATCTCGCTGAAAAGGTCTGTTTCGGGAATTGCTTCCGGAAAAAGAAATCTTGCAGAGCGATGAAAGTGCGGCTTTGTTTTTTTTGGCAGGGTGATTTCAGGCGGTGTTATCTTTTCTCGCTTTAAAAGGATCGGTGGTGCATTTCTTCCCGAATCGGTGAAGCGGATCTTTTGCTGACGGGTCTTGTCTTTGTCGGCATTGGTTCTTGTGCCGAGCATATTCGGGGAAATATCCTTTACAAAATACCCGTCTGTAAAACCGCTGCGAGAGAAAACACCCGCAAGAGCGTCCAATTCTTTTTTTGTAGCGCATCTTTCTTCATCAAGTAAGGTGCGCCAAGTACGGGAAACGGTGTAAACATATTCGGGGCTTTTCATACGGCCTTCAATCTTTAAGGAATGAATCCCGAGATCAAGGATCTCATTGATGTGGGATGCAAGAGACAGATCCTTAAAGCTTAAAGGGTAAGTACCGTTGTAGGGGAGTCTGCAGGGCTGTGCGCATTCGCCGCGGTTTCCGCTGCGATCGCCGATCATGCTGCTCATAAGACATTGCCCCGAGGCACTGGCGCAAATGGCACCGTGAACGAAAACCTCCGTTTCAATCGGTGAGTTCTGACAAAGGGTGCGGATATTCTCCCGATCCATTTCTCTGGCAAGCACCATGCGGGAAAAGCCTTTTTCCTTCAGAAAGGAAGCGGTACCGAGGCTGTGCCCCGACATTTGCGTGCTTGCATGAAGCTCCATATCGGGAAAGTATTCTTTTATAAGAGAGGAAAGTCCCACATCGGCAAGAATCAAGGCGTCACATCCTGCCTCGTACAAAAAGGAAACATTCTCCAGCGCAGAGGAGAGGGCTCTGTCCGTGAGAAGCGTATTCATGGTTATATATGCACGGACACCTTTTTCGTGGCAAAGCTTGATTGCCGCAAGGGTTTCTTCCCGGGTGAAGTTTTTTGCATTCATTCTGGCGTTAAAGTCCTTTGTGCCAAAATAAACTGCGTCCGCACCGCCGAGAAGGGCTGCTTGCAGGGTATCGTATCCGCCAACGGGGCAAAGCAGTTCCGACTTTTTCATATTCTCACTCCTCTCCGGTCATATTCTACTCCATTTTACCATAGAGAACAAAAAAAGAAAAGATTTTTTGAAAAAAAGAAAAAATTGTCGAACTATCAAAAAAAACGATTGATGATATAAAAAAGAGATATATAAAATCCCTCGCTTGTTTCTTGACTTTTTGTGCCGCGACCATTAGAATTGTCTGTGGTGTTTTTTTACCAAATATATTAGTATTGTTAGGAGTTTTTTATGTTTGCTTTTACCCTTTCCGGCATTATCAAACTGCTTCTTGCGATCATTTTGATCACCTCTTTGGGATATGGTCTTGGCAGAATTGAGATCAAGGGCGTTTCCCTCGGAACCGCAGGCGTGTTTATTGTAGCCCTTCTGTTCGGTGCTCTTTTCCCCACCTTCCTTTCCGATGCTCTTCCTGTTATGGTAGACGGAAAAGCAGTAGGAGACTATGCCTCTAGCGCCCTGAAGATCATTGAAAACATGGGTCTTATCCTCTTTGTTACCTCTGTTGGTTTCATTGCAGGCCCCAACTTCTTTGCAAACTTTAAGAAGAATTTTAAATCTTATATTTTTCTCGGTTTTATTATCATTATGGCAGGCGGTCTTGCTGCTATTGGCTGCTATTATGTAGGTCTTGCGATTGAGCCTGACATCAATCCCCACGGCCTGATGGCAATGATCGTAGGTCTTCTTTCAGGATCTCTTACCTCCACCCCCGCATTTTCCGCAGCGAAAGAAACGGTTGCGGCAGAATTTGAAGGTCTTGTTACCGTAGGACACGGCATTGCTTATCTCTTCGGTGTAATCGGTGTTGTACTCTTTGTTCAGCTGATTCCCAAGCTTACCAAAGCCAATATGGAACAGGAAAGAGCAAAGCTTACTGTTTCCGGTGAGGTAAAAGGAAAAACCGACAGAAAAAAATATATCGAGCTGGATGAGTTCGGCATTGCAGCCTTCGGTCTTGCCGCTGCTCTCGGTGTGCTTCTCGGCGGTGTAAAGATCGCTAAATTCTTCTCTCTCGGAACTACCGGCGGTACCCTTCTTGTTTCTCTTGTGATCGGTTACTTGGCTCATATCGGTCCTATCAGCATGCAGCCTAAGGAAGCTACTTTGAAGATCTTCCGTGAGTTCGGACTTACCTTGTTCCTTGTAGGTGCAGGTGTTGCCGGCGGCATTGAGTTTGTAGAAGAATTCAAGGCTGTTTACTTCTTATACGGTGTGGTTATGACCATTGTTCCTATGATCATCGGCTTTGTTTTTGCAAAGTATGTTTTGAAGCTTTCCCTTCTCAACAACTTGGGTTCCATTACCGGCGGTATGACCTCTACCCCCGCCCTTGGTACTTTGATCCATGTAGCAGGTACCGAAAATGTTGCTTCCGCTTATGCGGCAACCTATCCCATTGCACTCATTGCAGTGGTCATTCTCTCACAGATGCTGATTCTCCTGTTCTGATTTTTTGTAAAACTTGGAGGAAGTGTGCAGTAGCATGCTTCTTCCTTTTTTTGCGCTCTTTTTCGAAAGTCCGTTTTATGGTACATATCATGTAGTAAGATAAAGACAAGAAAAAGAAACGGAGGTAAAAAGAATGTGCACAGTAGTTGCTCTTTTTATTTTTTATGCAATTTTTTATATCGGCGCATTTTTTTAATCTGATTATAATTTGAAAAGGAGAAAAACATGAAAACCATTACAGTAAAAGGGATCGGAACCGCGGCGGTAAAGCCGGATCTTGTGGTGTTGTCTTTGTCGCTTACAACACTGCATATAGACTATGAAAGCTCCATGCGAGATGCAGCAGATAAAGTGGAGGCGTTGAACAGAAGCCTTTCTTCGCTTGGCTTCGAAAAGGATTCGGCAAAAACAACAGATTTTGATATCAATGCCGAATATGTAAGCAAGAAGGACAAAAATGGGAATTACTACCGTGAGTTTCAAGGGTACAAGGTTACCCATGAAATAAAGGTATCTTTCGATTTTGACACAAAAATACTTTCCAGAGTTTTGAGTACCATTGCCCTTTGCACCTCGGAGCCTGAGCTTTCCGTTCGTTTTACCGTAAAGGACCCTTCTGCAGTTCGTGATCTTTTACTTCAAAATGCTGCGGATAACGCCTGTCGGAAGGCAAAGGTCTTGTGTGCAGCATTAGATACGGAATTAGGGGAAATTATCAGTATTGACTATAATTGGGGAGAAGTGAATATCTATTCTCCTACCCGTTACCGCGCTCTTGAAGATTATTGTTGTGCTTCTGCCGATGCAATCAATATAGACATAGAGCCGGATGATGTCAGCGCAACCGATACGGTCACTTTTGTGTGGGAGATTCATTAAAAATAAAAAATCAATAAGAGTTTTGATTTATTTGCTTGAATTTTTCAAGAAAATATGCTATAATTTCGGTGTAGAAAATATCTGCCACGAGAGCGATGCAACCTGAATATATCCAAAGGCATAGGTGTATTTAAACAATTTGTTTCGTTCACTCCTCTCTGTTTACGAATCGTTTTTGCCAAAAAGCGAGATCGGGAGAGGAGTTTTTTTATGTAATTGTATTTTCAGAATGTTTTTGTAGCCGAAGATGATGCAGGAAAATGTGACAGAATGGAGAGAAAATATGGCAAATCAAATGGATTACATCACAAAAGGGATTGAAAAGCTTTGTAGAACCGCTCCTGATATTCATATCAGCGTAAGGCTTGCAAATCAGAGGCAGGTTTTGGATTTCGTCCCTGCAAAAATTGTAGGGGTGTACAACAATATTTTTCAGATCGAAACAGAAGGAAGCCTTGGCCGAACAGAACGGCAGTCCTATCGCTTTTGCGATGTTCTGATCGGGCAGGTCAAGATCCACGAGCTTGATTTTTTACCTTTAACAAATGACGGAAAGCGATAAAAAAATGCACCTCCTGCAGGAGGTGCATTTTGCTTTGATAAACAGTGTCAGAGAAGCGTGATCACATTCTCGCTTTTGATATTCTCGTCGTGGGTAACTGCGATTACAAGATGATCTTTTGAAAGTGTTTCCATTAGATCTACGATCTTTTTTGCATTTTCCGGATCCAATTCTTTTGTGGGCTCATCCCAAAGGAAAATATTGCCGCCGAAATAAAGACTGCGGGCCACGGCGCATCTTAATTTCATACCGCCCGATAATTCATCGGGATATTTTTTTAGATCCTTTTCAAGGCCAAGAAGAGAGAGGTGTTCCTTTGCTTTTTCCGGATCCTTTTCTTTCTTTACCAAAAGAACATTTTCCAAAACCGTAAGGTTTGGAACCAGCCGCGGCTCTTGGAACAAAAAGGATATCTTGTCTTCAAAATTTGTTTCCACACTTCCACTGTCCGGCGTTTCCAGTCCAGCAAAAAGTCTTAAAAGGGTGGTTTTTCCGCTGCCGGAGGCGCCCCGAATGAGAAAGAGGCCTTTTTTGGGAAAGGTGTAAGAGAAATCGTTTATTACTGTTTTGTCATACACTTTCTTTATATTCTTTGCTGTCAGCATTTCGACCCCTCCTTTTTTGAAGTGCGGAAAGAAAAAGCTTTTCCAAAATTACGCTGAACAGAATGATCGCAATGGTCCATGCATAAAGATCCACTTGTTCTAAATACATCTTTGCATTGTAGATCATATATCCTACGGATACCTTCGGCAAGGCGAGAACTTCAGCGGCAACGCCTGCTTTCCAGGCGAGGCCAAGACCTGTTTTCCCCGCACTGACGACAAAAGCCATTACATGGGGAAGATCGATTTTAAAAAAGCGCACCGAAGGGGGAAGCTTATAAACCTTTGCCATTTCAATGAGAGCGGGATCTCTTGTTTTTAGCCCTAAAACCGTGTTTTGCCATACAATGGGAAGCACCATCAAAAAGCTAATAAAAGCCGGAACTTCTTCTTTTCCCATCCAAAAAAGAACCACCAGAATAAAAGAGGCTACGGGAGTTGCGCGTATAATTGCCATAAGGGGAGAGATCAGGGCTTTAACGGGAGAGATAAAATAGGAGAGCTGCCCTAAGAAAAAACCGAAAATAAGCCCTGCGAAAAAGCCTGTGATCACACGGAGAAAAGAAGAAAAGAGGATTTCGTAAAAGCTTACGGTTCCCGTCATTTCGAAAAGCCTTTCAAATACAGAGGCAGGTGAGGGAAGAACAAAAGGTATGTTTAGTTTTTTTGCCCCAAAGTGCCAAACGAGAATCCAAAAAAGAAGAGCGGCAATGGTAATTGCCGCTCCCTTCAAATGCTTTTTCATCTTATCTTGCATAGTAAATATCATCACCGGGGAGGGAGCCGCCTACGCTTTGAGGATTGGCTTCAAAAAGGATCTGGAGGCATTTGGAAACGGCACTTGTCATTTCTTTTCCTTCAAGGAAAGTGATGTTGGCACCGGGAATCGCTTTCTTTGCAAGGGGTGCCTTGGGAATAATACCCGCCTCTACAACAAGCTCTGCACCCTTTTCCAGGTCAGTGTTTACTGTCTTTTGGCTGGCATTGTAATCGTCAAGAAAATCTTTAACAAGAGCAGGATGCTCTTCGACAAAGGCGCGTCTTGCAACAAATACGCCCTGTACAAGAGTGTTTCCTTCTCCGGCTACCTTGTCCCATTCCTCGGTCATATCAAGGCAGATACGGAAAGAGGTGTTCTGAGAAAGAAAAGCGGATATCTTGGGCTCAGGGAGCATGCCGATGGCACCGGGGGTATTTGCAAGCTTTGCGGCAACCTCGTCACCGCCGGGAAGGAACTCAAGGGTTACATCCTTATCGGGATCAATGCCGTTTTCCTTCAATACATAACGGAGAACATATTCGGGGGTAGAGCCGGGGTTGGGGGCATAAATGGTCTTGCCTTTCAGGTCTGCTACGCTCTTTACTGTTTCGCCGTTTTCGGTAATGTAAAGCACGCCCAAGGTATTGGCACAAAGAACCACAATGTTGCCGTTGGTCTTCTTGTAAAGAGTGGAGGCAAGGTTAATGGGTACCGCGGCAATGTCACACTGGTTTCCTGCAATGGGAGCAACCACCTGATCGGGAGAGGAAACAAGGCTTGCTTCATAGTCGCATTTGTTGCCGCTGCCTTCTTTATCGTTGTGCAGAAGCTCGGCAAGACCCATACCGGTAGGACCGGTCATGGCAAGAAGACGCACGGTAGTGTTATCCTTTACTTCTTCTTCCTGGGTAGCAAGGGTATTTGTTTCGTTGGTAAGGGGTTCCTTTACATCTTCTTTTTCAGTAGCGCAGGAAGCGAGACTGAGAAGCAAAATCAGTGATAATGTGAGTGCAATGAGTTTTTTCATTTTTAAATTCCTTTCGTTTTAAAAATATAGTTCCAGAGCATCGGGCTCTGTAATTTGAATGGTTTTTCTGTCCCGCTTGATCACACCGTCCGCTTCCATCTTTTCGATGGCACGGTACAGGCTTGCTCTGCCTAAATTCAGATCCTTTGCAAGCTGGGTAAGGGAGGTTTTAATATCAAACAAGCCGTCATCCGATGCATTTTGCGCAAAATATAGGGCAAGCTTTCCTTCGGCACTGCCTACGGTAAAGGAACGGATCTTTCGGTTGAGAAAGCAAATGCGGTCCGTGAGAAAGCGGATCAGGTTTTTTCGTATGATTTTATCCTCCCACAAGGGCTCGGTTTTTTCTTCGTCGATAAAAAGAATCTCGGCTTTTGTTTTGGCGCGGATACAGGTTTCGGCACCGCAGCTTCCGAAAAGAACCGATACCCCAAACAAATTTCCTTCTCCCAAGTGATTGAGAGGAGTTCCGTTTTCCACTGCAGAAAGGACCGCGAGGCTTCCTTTCAGGATTACACCGATCCTGCCGCCTTCTTCATTTTTGGTAACGATCTCTTCTCCCGAAGAAAAACACTCTTTGTATGAGCAGGTCTTTTCAAGAAGTTCTTCGAGCCTTTCCGGATCACTTCCTCGAAACAGGGGACATTTTTCTGAAAGCAACAAATGTGTTTTATTCATAAAAACCTCAAAACTGTCTCATTTGATACAAAAATAGTAACACAGATTGTTGCCTTTGTCAATTTATTTTTTACTTTGTTCAAAAATATATAAATATTTGTTCAAAAAATAACAAAATTCCCTTGTTTTTTCAAAAAAAGAAGTGTATCATATAATTGGTAATTGCAGATATAAAAAATCTATCTGTAAAAGAAGGAGAAAAAAATGAGTATTCGAATCAGTACAGAATTTGCAAAGCCTTTTTACAAAAATGAGGAATTTTCTTCTTTGATTCCCGAAGCTGAAAAGGCACTTGAAACAGTAAAAACAAATCATAAGGAAGGAAACGGCCCTCTCGGTTGGTTCAGCCTTCCCGAAGATTTTGATAAGGAAGAATTTGAGAGGATCAAGGTTTGCGCAGCAGATATTCGCAAAAAGTGCGATGTATTTGTTGTTATCGGCATCGGCGGATCCTACCTGGGTGCCCGTGCTGCCATTGAATTTCTTCAGGGTAATTTCCATAATTCCTTGAGAAAGAACGGTCCTGAGATCTATTTTGCCGGCACCAGCGTTGACGGTGATTACCTTGCTGATCTTTTAAAGGTCTGCGAAGGAAAAGAGATCTGCATCAATGTTATTTCCAAATCCGGTACCACCACCGAGCCTGCCATCGCTTTCCGTGTGTTCCGTGAACTCATTGAGAAAAAGTATGGCAAAGAAGAGGCGAAAAACAGAATTTATGTTACGACCGATAAGAACATCAAGCCCGGTACTCTGAAGGAGTTTGCCACAGCAGAAGGGTATGAGAGCTTTGTGGTTCCCGGCAATATCGGCGGCAGATATTCCGTTCTTACGGCAGTAGGTCTTCTTCCCATCGCTGTCAGCGGTGCAGATCTGGATGCTATGATGGCAGGTGCTCTTGAAGCCAAGAAGGAATTTTCCGCTCCGAGGATCGAAGATAATATCTGTATGCAGTACGCTGCTTTGAGAAATCTTTTCTACCGCGGCGGCAAGAAGTTTGAAATGTATGCTTCCTATACTCCTGCCATGGAGCTCGTGGGCGAGTGGCTCAAGCAGCTTTACGGCGAGTCTGAAGGAAAAGACGGCAAAGGCCTTTTCCCCGTTTCTGCCATTTACTCCCGCGACCTTCACTCTCTCGGTCAGTATGTGCAGGAAGGGGAGAGAACCATGTTCGAAACCATTTTGAACATTGAAAACCCCAATAACGATTTTCCCGTTCCGCTGTCTGACAATGATGTGGACGGCCTTGGTTATCTGGAAGGCAGAAATATGGACTTTGTCAATAAGAATGCATTCCGCGGAACCGCACTTGCCCATCAGGACGGCGGTGTTCCCACCCTTGTTATTTCACTTGACAAGGCAGACGAAAAGAATTTCGGTTATATGGTCTACTTCTTTGAGCTTGGCTGTGCGATCAGCGGCTATATGCTCGGGGTCAATCCCTTTGATCAGCCCGGTGTAGAGGCATATAAGAAGAATATGTTCCGTCTTTTGGGTAAACCCGGTTATACAAAATAATAGAAATTTTTCTCTGTCCCTTGTAAGAATTTCACGAAAAGAATTTTTTTCGTAAAAATGCAAAAAATCCTCTTGCAAGATCAGTCAAAATATGGTAATCTATCTTTACAGAATCAATTCCGAAAAGGAATTGGAAAGGAATGGTTTTTGATATGTTGAAATTGATTGTAGGTCTGAAGGGCAGTGGCAAAACAAAGCAGTTGATCGAGCTTGCGAACAAAGCAGTGGAGGTTTCTCCCGGTCACGTTGTTTGTGTTGAAAAGTCCAACAAACTTATTTTTGATGTAAATCACAAGGTTCGTCTGGTTGATACCGAGGCGTACACCGTTGCAGGAGCAAACGAGCTTTACGGTCTGGTTGCAGGTATTCTTGCTACTAACTACGATGTAAAGGATCTGTTTATTGACTCCGCTTTGAAGATCTGCGGCGATGATATTGCTGCTTGGACCGAGTTTATGGCAAGACTTGAAAAGCTTTGCGCAAAGTACGAGGTTCAGTGCGTTTGCACCTCTTCCATTGATCATGCAGATCTGCCCAAGGCTTTGGAGCAGTACGTATTCTAATGGATTATATTGAGCTTACATTCAAGCTCCCACGGGAAAAGGTCGATCTTGTATCGACCTTTCTTGTTGCAGGGGGCTATGATACCTTCGAAGTTTGCGACCTTTCGGATATTGTGGAAAATGCAGGCGCAATGTTTTCCGATTATATCGAGGATGAGCTTCTTGAAAACAAAAACGCACCTCCCGCCATTAAATTCTATATGGAAAAGGAGGAAAGAAGCCGCGCAGAAGAAATTCGCGATTTTCTCCTCGGTGTTTGTAAGACCCTTGGTATGGAGGATATCACTGCAGAGATCACTCTTGTGGAAAACAGCGATTGGGATACCCGCTGGAAGCAGTATTTCTATCCTTTCCCCGTAGGTGAAAAGCTTTTCATTCTTCCTTCTTGGGAGGAGGTTCCCACTGAAGCTGCAGGAAGAGAGATCATCCGTATTGATCCCGCCGCTGCTTTTGGTAGCGGAACCCATGCCACCACCCGCCTTTGTCTGGAGGCGATGGAGGCGAATTTAAAAGAAAACGACCGTGTTTTGGATATGGGCTGCGGCTCAGGCATTCTCGGTATCGGTGCTATGAAGCTCGGTGCAAGGGATTTGGTCGCGGTGGATATCGACGAAGCTGCTGTCCGTACCTCGGAAGAAAATTTTGAGAAAAATGATATTTCCCTTGAAAAGGTATCCTTGATCTGCGGAAATGTTTTAACAGAAAAAGATAAGCTGTCCGCGATGGGCAAAGGATTCGATGTGATCTGCGCCAATATCGTGGCACAGATCATCAAGGATATGGCACCCCTTCTTCTTGATGCATTGAAGGAGGGCGGAATTCTTTTGGCTTCCGGTATTCTCGAAGCAAGGGAAGAGGAAGTAAAGAATGCCCTTTTGGAAGCAGGCTTTCGCTGCCTTGAAAGTCACCGCTCGGATGGTTGGGTCTGCCTTGAAATGACAAAATAAAAAAAGCCGACTTTGAGGCACCCTCCGTAAGGAAGGTGCCTCAGTTATATTCGCCTGACGGCGAGTGATATTGCTTTGCAGTGATATTAGCTGACGCTAGTGATATTGCCCTTTGGGCAGTTTAAAGGGCGAATATAATATAACTGAAACCGTTAGGTTTCAATATCACTTTTGCATTTAGGCAAAAATATCACTGCAAACTTTTAGTTTGCAATATCACTTTATCCGCCGAAAAAGAAAGATTATTTTTTTGGCAAGTTTATCTTTCTTAAAGTATGTAACCCACTATGACACTTTCGCCAACTGAAAGTGTCTTTTTCCTTATATAGAAAAACGGAGACAACTTCTTTACGAAGTGTCTCCGTTTGTCGGCTTTTTCTTTCTTTGAAATTGTAAATAATATGTAACGGCGATTATGAAAAAACGAGCAAAAGCGAGAAAACGGGAGAAAAAACGAGATAAGGATATAAATTTTAATTTTCTTTCCCAAAAAGCCTTGACATCCCACTTTCAAAAGGATATAATACATGAGCAAATTAAATTTTTTGGAGGAAATGCAATGTCTACTTTTATGGCAAAAGCAGAAACCATCGAGCGCAAATGGTACGTGCTCGACGCTCAGGGCAAGCCTCTCGGAAAGGTTGCAGCAGCTGCAGCTACCATTCTCCGCGGTAAGAACCGTCCTGAATTCACTCCCCATGTTGACTGTGGCGAGTATGTGATCGTAATCAACGCCGACAAAGCGATTCTCACCGGCAAAAAGCTGGAGCAGAAGAAGTACAGATACCACACCGGTTACATCGGCGGCCTCAAGGAGATCGGTTACAAAGAACTGATGTCCAAGAATCCCGAAAAGGCAGTTTTCCTTGCAGTCAAGGGTATGCTACCTAAGAACACCATCGGCAGAAAGAGCCTCACCCGCTTGAAAGTTTATGCCGGCGAAGCGCATCAGCACGCTGCTCAGCAGCCTGTT
>JAZSAT010000041.1:0-43825 GCA_045602025.1 Eubacteriales bacterium
AACAGGAGCTTACTTCTCGTCTTGGTGATGTGGGTAAAAAGCTTCATACTGCCCGCAGCCGTAACGACCAAGTAGCTCTCGATATCAGAATGTATTTAAGAGAAGAAATCGAGGCAATCGATTTACTTGTTAAGGAACTGATCAAGGTTATTTGTGATAAGGCTGAGGCGTATACTGAGTTCATTTTGCCCGGCTACACCCACCTTCAGCGTGCACAGCCCATTTCCTTCGGTCATCATTTAATGGCGTATGGGATGATGCTTCTTCGAGATCTTGAGAGACTCTCCGATTGCAAAAAGAGAATGAATTTTTCTCCTATCGGTGCCTGCGCTCTCGCCGGTACCACTTATGATACCGACCGTGTGTTTGAAGCAAAAAAGCTTTCTTTTGATGGCATTTGCTTGAATTCTTTGGATGCAGTTTCCGACCGTGATTTTTGCGTAGAATTGATGAGCGCGCTTTCCGTTCTGATGATGCATCTTTCCCGTTTTTCCGAAGAGATTATTCTTTGGTCGAGCTGGGAGTTTAAGTTTATTGATCTGTCTGATGATTTTACAACCGGCTCTTCTATTATGCCACAGAAAAAAAATCCCGATATTGCTGAGCTCGTTCGTGGGAAAACAGGCAGAGTTTACGGTGATCTTTTTGCACTTCTTACTACACTAAAGGGACTTCCCCTTGCTTACAATAAGGATATGCAGGAAGATAAAGAAAATGTTTTTGATGCTTGTGATACCGTGAAAATGTGTGTTGAGGTCTTTACAGGTATGCTTTCGGGTATGAAAGCCAATCGCGAGCGTATGAAGAGTGCTGCCCAGGGCGGCTTTATCAATGCTACCGATCTTGCTGACTATCTTGTAAAAAAAGGTCTTCCTTTCCGCACTGCTTATAAAATCTCAGGTCAAATCGTTGCTTTTTGCATTCAAAACGGCAAAGTACTTGAGAGTATGACCGTTGCTGAATACAAGAATTTCAGCGACCTGATTGAAGAAGATGTTTTTGAAGATATTGACCTTGTTACCTGCGTTAAGAAAAGAATCAGCGAAGGCGGCACTTCTTTTGAGTCTGTGAAAAAACAGATTGCCTATGCGAAAGAGAGGATCGCAAAATGAAAAAGGTATTTATTGACGGTTCTGCCGGAACAACAGGTCTTCGGATTCATGAGCGATTGGCAGAAAGAAAGGATCTAACAGTTGTCACTCTTTCTGACGATAAACGAAAAGATCCTATGTATCGCAAGGAAGCGTTAAACGAGTCCGACATTGCGTTTCTTTGCCTTCCCGACGCTGCGGCAGTAGAGGCGGTTGCTCTTCTTGAAAATCCTGACACCGTGATTATCGATACATCTACTGCGCATCGTACCGATCCCGCTTGGACTTACGGTTTTCCTGAAATTCTCGGATTCAGAGATAAAATCAAGAATTCCAAGAGAATTGCAAATCCCGGATGTCATGCCAGTGGCTTTGTCGCTTTGATCGCTCCTCTTGTTGAGCACGGTCTTTTGATGAGTAATATGAATCTCTCTTGTTTTTCCTTGACCGGTTATTCAGGCGGCGGCAAAAAAATGATTGCTGAATATGAAAGTGCGGACCGAAGCTCTTTATTTGATGGCCCGAGAGCATATGCTCTTTCACAAAAGCATAAGCACCTTCCCGAAATGAAAAAGGTGTGTGGTCTTGAAAACTTACCGATCTTTTCACCGATCGTTGCTCCGTTTTACAGCGGTATGGAGGTTTCGGTTCCTCTGTTTGCATCGGATCTGAAATGCTCCAAGGAAGAGATTGAGAAGTTTTTTGCAGATTACTTCAAAGACGGCCTTGTAAAATTTGTTTCTGAAAACTGCGAAGACGGTTTCCTGTCTTCTTCTGCCTTGTCCGGAAAGGATAATATGGAAATTTCGGTAACGGGAAATAGTGAAAGGATCGTTCTTGTATCCCGTTTTGATAATTTGGGTAAGGGAGCCAGCGGTGCTGCAATTCAAAATATGAATATCTTACTTGGAGTTTCGGAAGATACGGGACTTTGTACCTGATGGAGGATAATATGAAATTGATTTCCGGCGGTGTTTGTGCCGCAAAAGGTTTTTTAGCAAGCGGCATTCATTGTGGGATCCGCAAAAATCGAACAAAGCGCGATCTTGCGCTGATCTATAGCAAAACGCCCTGTAACGGTGCAGCTGTCTACACAACAAATCTTGTAAAAGGTGCGCCTTTGAGCGTGACGAAAAAGCATCTTGAAAATGGCTTTGCCAATGCAATTATTTGTAACAGCGGCAATGCAAACACATGCAACGCTGATGGAATTCAAGTAGCTGAACAGATGTGTGATATGACCGCAAGTGCCCTTGGAATTTCTTCTGATGATGTTTTGGTTGCATCTACCGGAGTGATCGGTCAGTCCTTGAGCGTTGAACCGATTGCAAAAGGTCTTTCCGATCTGGTTGCAAATCTTTCTGAAAATGGCAGTGAATTTGCTGCAGAAGGAATTATGACCACCGATCTTGCAAAGAAAGAAGTTGCGGTAGAATTTGAACTCGACGGGAAAATCTGTCATATCGGCGGTATTGCTAAGGGAAGCGGTATGATCCATCCCAATATGGCCACGATGCTTGTTTTCATTACTTCCGATGTGGCAATCTCTTCAGATATGTTACAAAAAGCACTCTCAAGTGATATAAAAAATACCTTCAATATGATTAGCGTTGATGGAGATACTTCCACAAACGACAATGTAATTGTTCTTGCAAACGGTCTCGCAGGAAACAAGGAGATCGCTTCTGAAGGAGAGGCTTTTAACACATTTATGAAGGCATTAAACACGGTCAACATCGGCCTTTGCCGTATGATCGCTTCCGATGGGGAAGGAGCAACCAAGCTTCTTGAATGCCGTGTGGTAGGCGCAGATTCTGAATGTACAGCAAAAACCGTTGCCAAAAGCGTGATTTGCTCGAGCCTGTTGAAGGCTGCTATGTTCGGTGCTGATGCCAACTGGGGAAGAGTTTTATGTGCGATTGGTTACAGCGGTGCAGATGTTGATGTATCAAAGGTTTCTGTTTCCTTCTGTAGTGAAAAAGGTGAGATTCTCGTTTGCGAAAACGGAGCAGGTGTTGCTTTTTCGGAAGAAAAAGCAAAGGAAATTCTCCTTGAAAAAGAGATCCAAATTTTAGTTTCTCTTGGTGATGGAGCATTTACTTCCTCTGCCTGGGGATGTGATCTTACTTACGATTATGTAAAAATCAACGGTGACTACCGAACTTAAGGAGCTTTAAATGGATGTAAATATTTCTAATGCAGTTCGCGCCGAAATGCTGACACAGGCACTGCCTTACATCAAGCGTTACAACAACAAGATCGTTGTTGTGAAATACGGCGGAAATGCAATGATCGACGATACGCTGAAAATGCAGGTTATGGAAGATGTAGCTCTTCTTTGGCTGATTGGAGTAAAAATTGTACTTGTTCACGGCGGCGGTCCCGAGATCAGCGAAATGATGGCAAAGCTTGGCAAGAAGACACAGTTTATCGACGGCCTTCGCGTTACCGATAAGGAAACAGTAGATATTGCTCAGATGGTTCTTGCGGGCAAAGTAAATAAAACCCTTGTAAATCTTCTCGAATCCAAGGGAGGAAAGGCAATGGGCATTTCCGGAATGGACGGAAGACTGATTGAGGCGAAGATTAAAGACGAGAGATTGGGTTTTGTCGGCCAGATCACCAAGATCAATATTTCACCTGTGGTTGATCTTCTTGAGAAGAACTATATCCCTGTAATTTCCACAATCGGTTGTGATCTGGAAGGAAACTCTTACAACATTAACGGAGATACTGCTGCTGCATATATTGCCGGTGCTCTTGGTGCTGAAAGACTGATTATGATGACTGATATTGCCGGTATTCTCAGAGATAAGGATGATCCTTCCTCCTTAATTCATTATGTCAGCGTAAAAGAAGCTGACGAATTGAAAAAAGAGGGAATCGTTTCCGGCGGTATGATTCCGAAGGTTGAGTGCTGTGTGGAAGCTATTCGTGAAGGCGTAAAGAATGTTGTTATCATGGATGGCAGAGTGCCTCACTCGATTTTGATGGAGCTTTTGACCGACGAGGGTGCCGGTACTATGGTAACAGGAGATTGAAATGGATTTCTTAAAAGAAAAAGATACAGAGTTTATTGCAAATACATATGCCCGTTTTCCTGTTTCCATTCTTTCCGGAAAAGGATCTGTTGTCTTTGATGAAAAGGGAAAACGGTATATTGATATGGGATCCGGAATTGGTGTTACTTCTTTCGGTATTTCCGATGACGCTTGGGTGAAGGCGATTACCGCTCAGCTTGGCAGAGTTCAGCATATGTCAAACCTTTACTATACCGAGCCTTGTGTCCGTTTAGCCGAGCTTCTTTGCAAAAGAACGGGACTTAAGAAGGTGTTCTTTTGTAATTCCGGTGCGGAAGCCAATGAATGCGTGATCAAAGCGGCAAGAAAATACGGTTATGAGAAAAAAGGCCCCGAGTATTTTAATATTATCACTCTTGAAAACAGCTTTCACGGAAGAACGATCACAACACTTGCCGCAACCGGACAGGATCATTTTCATAAAGACTTTTTACCCTTGACGCCCGGTTTCATTCATACCCCTGCAAACGATTTTGAGGCTTTAAAGAAAAAAGCACTTGAGAATAAGGTTTGTGCGATTATGATGGAATGTGTTCAGGGTGAAGGCGGAGTCATTTCTCTGGATAGAGATTTTGTAACAAAAGTTTCTGAGTTTGCGAAGAAGGAAGATATCCTTTTGATCTTGGATGAGGTTCAGACCGGCAACGGACGGACCGGTGCTCTTTACGCATTTCAGAATTTTGATATTTTACCCGACCTTGTCAGCACTGCCAAAGGAATCGGCGGTGGTCTTCCGCTCGGTGCCGCAATGTTCGGTGAAAAAGTTGAAAATATCCTTTCTTTCGGTGATCACGGATCAACCTTCGGAGGTAACCCAATTGCTTGTGCAGGTGCAGTGAGCATTCTTGAAAGAATGGATGACGCGTTCCTTGCAGATGTAAGAAAAAAGAGTGAATATGTTTTTGCTGCTTTGACAGGAAAGCCCGGGATTCGATCGGTAAGCGGTATGGGGCTTATGATCGGAATCGAAACGGAAAAGGATGGCAAATCTGTTGTAAAAAGATGTATTGAAAAGGGGCTTCTTTGCTTAACGGCGAAGAATAAAGTCCGTCTTCTGCCTGCTCTCAATATTCCCTTTGAAATTTTGGAAGAGGCTGTACAAATTATCCTTGATGTATGTTCTGAAAAGGAGTAAGGAAATGAATCTAAAAGGTAAAAGCTTTTTAAAATTAATTGATTTTTCGGCGGAAGAGATTGCGGGTCTTCTTGCGCTTTCTGCTCGCTTGAAAGAGGAAAAGAAAAAAGGAATTCCACACAAGCTTTGCGAGGGTAAAAATATTGCTCTTGTATTTGAAAAGTCGAGCACCAGAACGCGCTGTGCATTTGAAGTAGCAGGAGCGGATCTCGGTATGCACCCTGTTTATCTTGATCCTACCGGCTCTCAGCTTGGTAAAAAAGAAAGTATTGCCGATACCGCAAGAGTGCTTGGCCGTATGTTTGACGGAATTGAGTATCGTGGATTCGGTCAGGAGATCGTAGAAGAGCTTGCGCATTTTGCAGGTGTACCTGTCTGGAACGGTTTGACGAATGAATTTCATCCTACTCAGATTCTCGCTGACTTTTTGACCATCCAAGAGCATTTTGGTGAGCTGAAAGGTAAAAAACTCGTCTATATGGGGGATGCCCGTTATAACATGGGAAATTCCTTGATGATCGGATGCGCAAAAATGGGTATGCATTTTGTTGCCTGCGCGCCTAAAAAATATTTTCCCTCTGAAGAACTGCGCAATACCGCTCTTGAAATTGCAAAAGAAAGCGGTGCTGTTCTTGAATTCATTGAAGATCCGAGTGTCGCTGTAAAAGATGCTCATGTCATTTATACCGATGTTTGGGTTTCTATGGGTGAACCGGATTCTGTTTGGGAAGAAAGAATCAAGGAATTGACTCCTTATCGTGTTACCAAAGAAATTATGGAGCTTGCCGGCAGTCAGTGCAGATTTATGCATTGCCTTCCTGCCTTCCACGATTTGAAAACCAAGGTAGGAAAAGAAATTTTTGATAAATTCGGTATTGATTGTATGGAAGTTACCGACGAAGTGTTTGAAAGTGAAGCGTCCATCGTTTTCGATGAGGCGGAAAACCGTATGCACACCATCAAAGCGGTCATGGCAGCGACACTTGCTTAATTTTCCGATTTGTGATATAATTTACACATAATATTTTGCGGAGGCAGAAATGAAAAAAGGTATTGGTACAAAATGTGTTCAGGGCGGTTACCGTCCCGGTAACGGTGAGCCCAGACAGATTCCGATTATTCAAAGTACAACATTTAAATATGCTACCGGTGATGCAATGGGCAAGCTTTTTGACCTTGAGGCAAGTGGATATTTTTATTCCCGTCTTCAGAATCCCACCTGTGACACGGTTGCTGCAAAAATTTGCGAAATGGAAGGCGGTACAGCTGCAATGCTGACTTCCTCCGGCCAGGCTGCAAATTTTCTTGCGATCTTCAATATTTGCTCATGCGGTGATCATTTTGTTTCTTTGGCTTCCATTTACGGCGGAACCTTCAACTTGTTTTCCGTTACATTAAAACGCATGGGCATTGATGTTACTTTTGTAACGCCTGATTCTACCGATGAAGAGATTGCGGCAGCTTTTCGCCCCAATACAAAAGCTTTGTTTGGTGAGACCATTGCAAATCCTGCATTAAATGTACTTGATATTGAAAGATTTGCAAAAATCGCTCATAAATTCGGTGTTCCGCTGATCATTGATAATACTTTCCCTACGCCTGCAAATTGCAGACCGATTGAATGGGGAGCAGATATCGTGACCCATTCTACTACAAAGTACATGGACGGTCACGGCAGCTGTGTCGGCGGTGTCATCGTTGATTCCGGTAAATTTGACTGGACCAAATATCCCGATCGTTTTCCCGGTCTTTGCACGCCTGATGAAAGCTATCACGGGATTACCTACACCGAAAGATTCGGTATTGAAGGTGCATATATTACGAAAGCTACCGCACAGCTGATGCGCGATCTTGGCGTTACTCCTGCTCCTATGAGCGCATATATTCTTAACCTCGGTCTTGAAAGCTTGCATGTGAGAATGAAACGCCACTGTGAAAGTGCACTTCGCATTGCGGAATTTCTTGAGAATCATGAAAAAGTCTCTTGGGTCGTTTATCCCGGTCTTCCTTCTTCCAAGGATTATGACCTTGCTCAAAAATACTTCCCGAACGGAACCTGTGGTGTCATTAGTTTTGGTGTAAAGGGCGGACGAGAAGCTGCAGCGGCCTTTATGGAAAAGCTTGAAATGATTGCCATTGAGACCCATGTTGCTGATGCCAGATCTTGCTGCTTGCATCCCGCTACCACAACGCACCGTCAGTTAAGTGATCAGGAATTGAACGACTGTGGCGTCGGCCCCGACCTTGTTCGCTTATCTGTTGGTCTTGAGGATGCAGAGGATCTGATTTTTGATATTGAAAATGCCTTGAAAGGCATCTGATAAGGAGATTAAATATGCCGATTAAGATTCCGAACGACCTTCCGGCCGTTCAGACCTTGGCTAACGAAAACATCTTTGTGATGACAGAGAATCGAGCAATCACACAGGATATTCGTCCTCTTAAGATTTTGCTGCTTAATCTTATGCCAAAAAAGATTGAGACAGAAACACAAATTTCCCGTATTCTTGGTAATACTCCTCTTCAAATTGAACTCACTTTGATTCGTACTGCTACCCATTTATCACAAAACACGGATCAGGAACATCTCTTGTCGTTTTATAAGACCTTTGATGATGTTTCTGATGAGTATTATGACGGTATGATCATAACCGGAGCTCCTGTTGAACTTTTGGAGTTTGAAGATGTGGACTATTGGCCTGAACTTTGCAAAATTATGGTCTGGAGCTTGACTCATGTTCACAGTGTAATGCATATTTGCTGGGGAGCCCAGGCCGGGCTTTATCATCATTACGGTATCCAAAAATACCGACTTGATAAAAAGCTTTTCGGCGTTTTTCCGCACAAGGCAGATTATATGCATTCGATGCTTCTTCGCGGTTTTGACAATGTCTTTTATGTTCCTCATTCTCGTTATACAGCGGTGAAGAGAGAAGATGTAGAAGCGGTGCCCGAATTAAAGGTTCTCGCTTCTTCTGAGGAAGCAGGGATCCATATTGTTTCTAAAAACGGTGGCAGACAGTTTTTTATTATGGGCCACGCAGAATATGACCCTTTGACTCTTGATGCTGAATATCGAAGAGACGCTTCGGCAGGTCTCGGTACGGCTCTTCCGCAAAATTATTACATTGATAACGATCCGGAAAAAGGCCCACTTGTAAATTGGAGAGCACACGGCAGTCTTCTTTTTATTAATTGGTTGAATTATTTTGTCTACCAGTCAACCCCCTATGATCTGAATACACTTAGAGAGAAATAACAGGAATCTTTTCCTGTTATTTTTTTCTTGTAATTTATTCGTTTTTTTGTTAGAATGATCCTATAGGAGGAGGTGAAGTTTTTGTCAGAAAATACTGCCCGAAAAAAAAGAAATTTGATTTATTTTTTAATATATCTTATTTTAATTTTGATTTTTATTTATTCTTTGTTTCATTTGGTTACTTATTTTACAGAATCAAAAAGAGGGAAAGATTTTCATGAGGAACTTTTAAATGATGCTTTGGTTCCGATTGAACAAGGAAATCAAGATGCAAATTCAGAGCTTTTAGAAAATCTGACGGAGGAATCCCTGTCTGAGCAAAATGGCAAAAAGTCTCTTATGCCCGATATCTCCATCGATATTAAAAAGGTAAAAAGTATCTATAAGGATTGTGTTGGCTGGATCTATTGTCCTAATACCTGTATCAATTACCCGGTTATGCAGGGGAATGACAATGACTATTATCTTCACAAGCTTCCAAACGGAACGGATAATTTTGCCGGAAGTATTTTTATGGATTTTCAGGATAATATGAATTTATCCGGTTTTACTACAACCATATACGGTCATAATTTAAAAGACCAATCTATGTTTACTCCAATTTTGAAATACAGAAAAGACGGATTTTATGAAGATCACCCTCACTTTTTCTATTTTTCCGAGGAGGGAATTTTTAGACTTGAGGTTTTTTCAGGAGTCAATACCACTGCAACCTCGGATCTTTACAGAAAGCCCGCTACGGTTGAAGAATTTGACCGTTATTTGTCAACGGTTAAGAAAAAATCCTGTTTCTCGTCCGATGTTGATATTTCCTCAGAGGATAAGATCATTAGACTTTCCACTTGCTCCGGCGGTGCAGGGCAAGAATACCGATTTCTTTTGTTTTGTAAAATCGTACCGATCGAATATTAACAAACTGAAGCACTTTGCTTGGATTGCAAAGTGCTTTCTCTTTGTCGAATGTTGACTTTTTGCAGGAAATATGGTAAAATATTTTGGATATATAAATCATTTTTACGGAGTTTTTTTAGATGAAAAAAGGTGACAGAAAAGACGCTTATTTAATTCAGGATGCAGATCCGCTTCACATGTTTATGCCTTATCTTTTGCTTGGGAGAACAGATAACGAAGCACTTTTAAATGATGACTTTGATTTAACCGAAACGATACGGTATATTGAAAAAAAGAACGCGTTTGATCCTGACTTTAAATATACTATTTTTCATGTTGTTCTTGCGGCACTCGCGAAAACGATTTATTTAAGACCTGCAATGAACCGTTTTGTACAGGGGCATAGGCTTTATCAAAGAAAGGATATTTCTTTTTCGTTTGTTGTTAAAAGAGCTTTTTCCGATAAAGCTGAGGAAGCACTTGTAATCATGAAAATGGATCCTGAAAGTGATGTTTCTCCCATGGAACAGGTCCATGAGAGAGTCAAAAAAGAAGTCAATTATATTCGCAAGGAAAACAAAGAAAATGATACCGGCAAAACAGTTTCATTTTTAACGAAAATTCCGAGACCTCTTCTGAGGATTGTTGCTAAGCTTTTATTTTGGCTTGAATATCACGGCAAAACGCCTTCGTTTTTGGAAAAAATCGATCCTTATCATGCAACCTGCTTTGTTTCCAATCTCGGAAGTATAAAGATGACCGCTTCATACCACCATTTGGTAGAATGGGGGACCAACTCCTTTTTTGTTATTATTGGTGAGAAAAAGTTTCTGCCCGTTTTCCAAAAAGACGGATCTTACGAGATGCGCGAGCATCTTCCTTTGGGTTTCACCATTGATGAAAGAATTGCAGACGGCTTTTATTTTGCAAATAGCGTGAAAATTCTTCGTTATATTTTAAAGCACCCGGAAGTTCTTGATGAACCGATGAAAAATAAGATTACATTTGAAGGAGAACTTTGATGAGTGATATTAAAACACCTTGGCTGAAGGATTACGGAGATGTGAGCTTTCATTTGGATTATCCAAAATCTTCTATGAGCAGAGTTGTTTTAGACACAGCTTCAACCTACCCGAAAAACATTGCACTTTCCTTTATGGGAAAGAAAACAACCTTTTCCGAGCTTTCGGAAAAGATCGATCTATGTGCAAAAGCCTTCAAGGCAATGGGGATCGGTGAAGGACAAAGAGTTTGTCTTTGTATGCCCAATGTTCCGCAAACTGTTTTTTGCCTTTATGCTTTAAACCGTATTGGTGCCATTGCAACAATGATCCATCCTCTCTCTGCTGAAGGCGAAATTGCTTTCTATTTGAAAGAGGCAGAATGCTCTGTAATCGTTACTTTGGATCAGTTTTTCGGCAAGATCGCTGCAGTTCAAAAATCGGTTTTGCTTGATAAAATATTGATCACATCTGTTGCTGATTCTTTGAGTCTTGTGAAAAGTGTTGGATATAAACTAACACAGGGCAGAAAAATCCCCTCTGTTCCCAAGGCTGAAAATGTTTTGCATTGGAATGATTTTATCACCCTTGGTAAAGAGTATAGTGGTGAATATATTTCTGATAAAATCGGAGATGATCCGGCTGTCATTCTCTTTTCCGGCGGTACAACAGGCGTTACAAAAGGAATTTTATTGACAAACCTGAATTTTAATGCTCTTGCTCTTCAGACCATCCATATGTGCAACCGTCCTGTTACAGGGAAGAGAATGCTGGCAGCAATGCCTATGTTCCACGGCTTTGGACTTGGTGTTTGCGTTCATACAATGATGGTAGCAGGCGGTACTTCGATTTTGGTGCCTCGTTTTACGCCGAAGGAATATGCAGAGCTTATTGTAAAAGAAAAGCCCAATTATATTGCCGGTGTTCCTACCTTATTCGAACAGTTGACAAGAAACAACTTCCTTGACGGAAAAAATCTGGATTCTCTTATGGGAGTTTTCTCCGGTGGTGATAGCCTGTCTATCGAATTGAAAAAGAAATTTGATCAGTTTTTAAAGGACCACGGTGCAGATGTCCGCGTGAGAGAAGGATATGGCACTACCGAGTGTGTAACTGCGAGTTGTCTGACTCCTTTTCATAAGGAAGTGGAAGGAAGCATTGGTCTTCCTTATCCCGATACCTACTATAAAATTTGCAGGGTTGGTACTGAAGAGGAAATCCCTTATGGTGAAGACGGAGAGATTTGCTTGACCGGTCCCACCGTAATGAAAGGGTATCTGAAGCACCCTGAAGAGAATAAAAATACCTTGCGTGTACATGACGACGGCAGAATCTGGCTTCACACAGGCGACCTCGGTTATATGAACGAAGACGGCTTTATCTTCTTTAAGCAAAGAATTAAGAGAATGATCATTACCTCAGGTTATAATGTGTACCCGTCTCAGCTTGAAAACACAATCGATGCACATGAAGCGGTGCAGATGAGCTGTGTAATCGGTGTGAAGGATCCCATCAAGATGCAGAAGATCAAAGCGTTTGTTATGTTAAAAGATGGCTTTAAGCCGGATGAAGAAACGCTGAATTCTTTAAAAGAACATTGCAAGAAGAATATTGCAAAATATGCACTGCCTTACGATATTGAAATTCGCAAAAACCTTCCTAAGACCTTGGTTGGTAAAGTAGCGTATACCGTTTTGGAAAAAGAAGAAGCGGAGAAAGAAGAAAATAAATAGGAATTCAAATGTTAGAACTGAAAGATATTGTATTTACTGTTGACACGCCTGAAGGCAAAAAGAATATTTTAGATGGCGTAAATTTATCTATTGGTGATGGCTTTACAGCTTTTACCGGTCCAAATGGAGGAGGCAAAAGTACTCTTGCCAAAATTATTGCCGGCATTTATATGCCTACTTCCGGAAAAATTTTCTATAACAGGGAAGATATAACGGATTTATCTATTACAGAAAGAGCAAGAAAGGGAATCAGCTTTGCTTTTCAGCAGCCGGTTCGTTTTAAAGGCCTTTGTGTAATGGATCTGATCAGACTTGCTTCCGGCAAGGAAATCGGTGTTTCAGAAGCTTGTGACTATTTATCCAAGGTAGGCCTTTGTGCAAGAGAATATATTAATCGGGAAGTAAATGCTTCTCTTTCCGGCGGAGAATTGAAGCGCATTGAAATTGCTCAGATTATTGCTCGTAAAACCGGTTTTTCCATTTTTGATGAGCCTGAGGCAGGAATTGATCTTTGGAGCTTTCAGAATCTGATCCAGGTTTTTGAAAACCTGAGAGATACTGTTAACGGTTCTATCTTGATTATTTCGCATCAGGAAAGGATTCTTAATATTGCTGACCGTGTTGTTGTTGTTTCGGACGGAAAGATCACAGAGAGCGGTACCCGTGATGAGATCTTACCGAAGCTTTTAGGTCAGAGCACCGTATGTTCTGCTTTGACCGAACATATGTAAGGAGGTGGCGAAAATGGATCAAATTGAAAAGAATCTGCTGAAAGAGATAGCTGACCTTCATCAAATTCCCACCGGTGCATATAACATTCGAAAAAACGGCGAAAGCGAAGTGAGAAATTCCACGGAGCATATTCAGATTACTCAGAAAAAAGATGCTCCCGGTATTGATATCACAATTCTTCCCGGTACAAAGAATGAATCGGTTCATATTCCTGTTATTTTAACTCAGTCGGGTTTGAAAGAAACGGTTTATAACGATTTTTACATTGGCGAGGACTGCGATGTGACCATTATTGCAGGATGCGGAATTCATAACAGCGGCTGTGATACCTCTGAACACAGCGGCATTCACGCTTTTCATGTGAAGAAAAATTCCGTTGTTCGTTATGTAGAGAAGCACTACGGTCAAGGCGGTGGTGAAGGGAAGAAGGTTATGAATCCTACCACCGTGATTCACTTGGAAGAAGGCGCTTCCATGGAATTAGAAACCACCCAGATCGGCGGTGTTGATTCTACCGAAAGAAAAACGATTGCAGATGTTGGCGATCAGGCAACACTTATCATTCGTGAAAAACTCTTAACAGAAGGAGAACAGGTAGCGATCACGGATTTTGTTGTTGATTTGAACGGCGAAGGATCTTCTACCAATGTTGTTTCCCGCTCTGTTGCAAAAAACAAGTCTCATCAAAGATTTGTATCTCGAATTAATGGCAATAATCTGTGTAACGGCCATACTGAGTGCGATGCGATCATTATGGACGAGGGTACTGTAGTCGCAGTTCCCGAGGTGTGTGCGAATCATATCAACGCTTCGCTGATCCATGAAGCAGCTATTGGTAAAATTGCTGGTGAACAGCTTATAAAGCTTATGACCTTAGGTCTTACTGAGCAAGAAGCGGAAGAGCAGATCGTTGCCGGATTTTTGAAATAAACGAAAGACTCTCTGATTTTCAGAGAGTCTTTGTATAGATTTTCTCTATAGGAGCAATTATGGAAGAAAAGTATCCTTGCCCACCAATGACACCAAAGCAGTGGATTGCAAATTTTTGGTATTATAACAAATGGTTTGTTCTCTTAGGAATCGTACTTGTACTTCTGTTCGGTATTGCTACCGTTCAATATTTTACAAAAAACGATCCTGATGTATCTCTACTTTATGTAGGAGAGCTTGCAATTTCTGATGCGAATTGCAAAAAAATAATTGAAAACACAAAAGAAATGGTTCCCGATGTGAATTCCGACGGAGAGGTTTCCATCAATCTTCAAAGTTTTGCACTTTTATCAGATTATGACTATCTGTCTGACGGACAAAAGATTCAGGCAATGGAAGAATATCAGGAGTATTCTGATGAGATTCTTTCCGGAGACGGTGCTATCTTATTTTTGGATGAATACTTCTATATAGAGCTTGCTGAAAACGGTGCTCTTGTTAATTTATATGAGATTTTTAATGAACTTCCGAAATCTGCAATCGATATGTACGGTGTAAAGCTTGAAAAGACAAGTCTTTACAAAAAAGAAGGCTTTTCTTCTTTGCCGAAAGATACGATTGTTTGTTTGAAATTTTCATCTGTTGTCACCAATAAAACAGAAGTAGAAAGAGCGGAAGAAGATGCAGTCAATCGCCAGATTTTTAAAAGCTTAATTTCCGGAGAATCGTTTTAACAGGAACAATCGTTTACCCTCACAAGAATGGTATCGTCTCCGATCCTTTCTATGTTACACCATAAAATTTTTTGATATTTACAGTCGCATTTTCGAAAAAAATTTGAGATTTCCCATTTTTTTGGAACCAAAATCGCGGTGATGTTCCCCATGCAGAGATCAAATTCGATATCTGCCACACATCCCATTCTGCTTCCGTCACAAATATTAATAACTTCTAATCTTCTGAGATCTGTCAATGTACATATATTTTTAATCGGAATCATTATTTCACTCCTTTACATTTAATCATACGCTTTCAGGAGAAAAATATGCCTTTTGACTCATTTATGACAGCTGCTTTGACTTGCGAGCTGAAAAACAAGGTTTTAGGTCTTAAAGTGGATAAGATCACACAGCCCGAACGGGACGAGATCGACCTTCACTTTCGTCTTTCCCAGAGAAGCAAACTTGTGATCAATTGTACTGCGTCGACTCCATATATGGCTCTTTCTGACCAGCTTCGTGAAAACCCGGCAACGCCTCCGATGATGTGTATGCTCCTTCGAAAGAACCTTTCCAGAGCAAAGGTCACGGGTGTGGAGCAGCTCGGTTTTGACCGCATTATTCGAATTACTTTTGACAGCGGCGATGAGCTTGGTTATTTTAAAACAAAATATCTTTACTGTGAAATGATGGGAAGGGGATCAAATCTAATTTTTGCGGATGAGAATCAAAAAATTTTATCTGCTTTCCGTCAAAATGATCTTACAACAAAATTTGATCGTATTATTATGGTTGGTATGAAATACGAGCCAATGCCGATCGTTGACAGGATCGACCCTATTCGTTGCAGCAAGGAGCAATTCTTATTCGTTTTTTCGGATTGTAATGAAGAAAGCAGGTTGGATCAGATTTTTCAAAAACGTTTCCTTGGCTTCGGAAAACTTACTGCAAGAGAAATTGTTTATCTTGCCTGCAAAGATCCTGACGGTACTATCCTTGATACTGATCTTGAAACACTTTGGGAAGCGTTTTCTCAGGTGATTTCAGTTATCAAAGAAGGACGGTTTTCCCCTTGTTTGATTTTTGCATCCAAAGATGCGATGGAAAGAGGGGAATCACCGATTGATTTTTCTTTTATGAAAATCAGTCAGTTTGGTGATGAAGCCTATGTTTTTGAATGCGACAGTGTTTCGTCAGCAATTGAAGGCTTTTATCAAAAAAGAAATTTTTATGAAAGACAAAAGCAGCACTACAATGATATTGCACAAATCTTAAAAAATCTTAAGAAAAGACTTGAAAAGAAGATTGCGATTCAAGAAATCCAGCTTTCCGATGCAGAAGATGCTGAAGAACAAAAAAAGTTTGGTGACCTTTTGATGCAGGAGATATATCGGATCAAAAAGGGTGATGAAAAAGTTGAAGTTACCGATTATACATCAGATCCGATCAAGGCTGTCACGGTTGAGCTTGATCCGATGCTCACACCTACTCAGAATGTTCAGAAATATTACCGCGAATATAAGAAAAAGAAAAATGCTCAGGTTCAGATCAGTGAACAAATTCGGATTGCAAAAGATGAGCTTGAATATGCCGACAGCATTTCTTCTTGCCTTGAAAATGCCCTGAATTCCGCTGACCTTTCTCAGATCAGACAAGAGCTTAGCCATTGGAGCTATGGCAGAAGACTTATTTCAAGCCTTAAAAAGCCACAAGCAAAAAAAGAAAAACCGAAACCGAAGAAGGTTTTATCACCAGGTGGTTTTACAATCTATGTAGGTATGAATAACTTTCAAAACGATACGATCTCTACCTCTATTGCAGAAAAAGATGATCTCTGGTTTCATGTGAAGAACTATCACGGAAGCCATGTTTTGATGGTTTCACAGAATGACCGTGAGTTCGCAAACGAGGATGTTGAGTTTGCCGCCTCGCTGGCAGCTTTTTATTCTGAGGCGAAAAACGCTACGCGTGTTGAGGTTGATTTTGTGCAGGCTCGCTTTCTGAAAAAGCCGAATGGATCAAAACCCGGATTTGTTACTTACAAAAAGCATCAATCGGTCATTGTTTCTCCAAAATCAATGAATTGATACTTGTATTTTTTTCTGAAATGTATTACAATAGGAGGAAGAGGAGGGAACAATGCGAGAATTTTTTTCTGATTGTGAATCGGATACCGAAAAGATCGGCGAGATGCTTGCCGGAGAATGTTCTGATGGCGAGTTTTTAGCTCTTTACGGTGATATGGGCAGTGGAAAAACCGTTTTTATGCGCGGTTTTGTCGGTGCACTTGTTCCGTCAGCCAGGGTTTCCAGTCCCACCTATGCGATCCTGAATGTTTATGAAGGCGAAAATATCAATGTAAACCATTTTGATATGTACCGAATCACCTCGGAAGATGACCTTTTTTCTACCGGCTACGAGGATGTAATTAAAAAAGGCATTACCGTGTGTGAATGGTCAGAAAACATTGAAGATTTTTTACCAAATTCATATTTAAAGCTTGTTTTTACAAAGCTTGATGACAATAAAAGAAAATTAACTTTAGAAAGGATTTTTTCTTCCAATGACGGTTCTTGGAATTGATACTTCTGCCATTGTTTGCAGTGTAGCACTTGTTTCCGATGAAAAGATTCTTTCTGAGAAAACAATCTCCAACGGGTTGACCCACAGTGAAACGCTTCTTCCCTTGATCGGAGAATTGCTGGGCGAGAATCATCTTGATATAAAGGATGTAGACTGTTTTGCAATTTCCACAGGTCCCGGCTCTTTTACAGGTCTACGCATTGGAATTTCAACGGTAAAAGGTCTTGCAATTTCTCTGAACAAGCCTTGCTTTTCTGCTTCTACATTGGAAGCACTTGCGTTGAATGCCTCTCACTTTGAAGGCAAGATTATCTGTCCTGTAATGGATGCTCGGAGAGGTGAATTTTATAATGCACTTTTCTCCGTACAAAGCGGAAAGCTTATTCGTCTTTGTCCCGATCGCGCCTTGCCCGGCTCTGAAATTTATCAAGAAATTTCGGATATGGATTATTTCATTCTTGGCGATGGTGCCGAAAAGTTTGCAGAACAAAATCCTGGAGCAAAAGATCGTCTCGTTCCCGAAGGGATTCGCAGACAGTCCGGTGTCAGTGTAGCAAAGCTTGCACTTCAAGAAGAAAATGAAAAACAATATGTTTTTTGTAATGCTCTTTCTCCAAAATATATTCGTATTCCCCAGGCAGAAAGAGAATATTTAAAGAATAAAAAAGAAAGCGAGAAATAAATTATGGTAGTTTTAGGTTCCGATCACGCAGGTTTTGAATTGAAGGATCAGGTAAAAGCTCATTTTGATGAGCTTGGGATTGAATACATTGATCTTGGTTTTAAAGAATTCAAGCGCGATGATGATTATCCCATTATTGCAAAAGAAGTTGCCCGCTATGTACAGAGCGGTAAGGCCGACAAGGGCTTTCTCATTTGCGGCACCGGCGTTGGTATGAGCATTTGTGCTAACAAATTCAGCGGTGTTCGAGCAGTTGTTGCTTCCGATCCTTTTTCCGTTCGCATGTCAAGACAGCACAACAATGCCAACATTCTGTGCTTTGGTGCGCGCGTTATCGGCAGAGGCATTGCGCTTGACCTTGTAGATGAATTTATAAACACTGAATTTGAGGGCGGCCGCCACGCAGTTCGCGTAGAAATGCTTGAGCAGGATGTAGATTAATCTTGCAATTACATCTTTTTGTGATATAATATTTTTATCGATTTCAGGATGCAAAATAAGGCCGTGCTATCCGGGGAGGTAGCGGCACCTTGTACCCTCAACCCGCTATAGAGGGGGAGATGCCCTTTTAAGGGGGGCAGAAATGTTGCAGACTTGTTTGTGATGTGTTGAGAATTGGGTCTTGTGCAATCGAAAGCCGTGAACCATGTCAGGTGGGGAACCAAGCAGCATTTAGCGGTTTTTTCGTTGTGCCACGAGGTAGCCTTATTTGAGCTGATCAAGGAAGCACCGGGCATTTTTGTTTTTCGAGATTGGGTGCACGGTCTTATTTTGCATCCTGTTTTTAGGAGTATTTATGTATCAGGCACTTTATCGAAAATATCGACCGACTTCATTTTCTGATGTTGTAGGGCAGGATCATATTACATCTGTTTTAAAAACGCAGCTGCAAAAGGGCAAGGTTTTTCATGCATATATGTTTTGCGGTTCCCGCGGAACCGGAAAAACTACTTGTGCGAAAATTTTGGCAAAGGCTGTCAATTGTGAAAATCCTGTCAATGGCGAGCCTTGCAATCAGTGCTCTTCTTGCATCTCTATCAATGAAGAGAGAGTGCTTGATGTTGTAGAAATGGATGCTGCCAGCAACAACGGTGTCGATCATATCAGAAGGCTTTGCGACGAAGTGCAATTCTTGCCTTCTGAAGTAAAAAAGAGAGTGTATATTATTGACGAGGTTCATATGCTCTCCACCAGTGCTTTTAATGCACTTTTGAAGACCATTGAAGAACCTCCTTCCCATGTTCTGTTTATTCTAGCAACAACGGAAATTAATGATATTCCCGCGACGATTATGTCCAGGTGCCAGCGTTTTGATTTTAAGCGTATTACTTCTGAAATTATCACAGATCGCTTAATGCAAATCTCAAGCAATGAAAATATACCGCTTGAGCGCGGTGCTGCTTCGATCATCGCCCGTCTGTCAGACGGCGCCATGAGAGATGCCCTCAGTCTTTTAGAGGCTTGTCAGGGACACCGCGGCGACATTACTGCAGAAAGAATTCAAAGTATTCTCGGTCTTTGCAGCAGAGAACTTATAATGGATCTTTTGGGCGCGATCACGGAACAGAATACAAGCAGATGTCTTTCACTTGTATCAAATATTTACGATAAAATGAGTGATTTTAAAGAAGCGATCGGTGATTTGATCTCACTCTACCGTGACCTTCTTGTAATAAAAACAGTTCCCGATTATAAAGATTTTATCGAATGCTATGAGAACGAATTATCCTCTTTGATTAATATTTCCGAACATGTAACTACGGAAACTGTTTTGTTTCAAATCAAGGAACTGGAATCCTTTTACATTTCCTATGACCGTATTTCTACAGGAAAAAAATCTTCTGCTGAGATTTTGATGATTCGACTTTGCAATGAATCTCTTTCTATGGATAGTGAAGCAATTCTGTCTCGACTTTCTAAATTGGAATCCGGGACTGTGAAAGCTACCGTTGATCGTGTCGAGGCAAAGCCGGTTCAAAGCAAAGTAACTATTCCTGTGAAACCTGTCGAGAAGCAAGAAGAGTCTTTGTCTTCAAAGCCGAAATTTGACGGAAGCTTAAAGATTAAAAATCTATTGCAGAACATTCCGTATATTAAGCCTTGGCTTGGTCAAATTTCGTTTGATGCGGAAGGTGAGAAGCTTTTGGTCTATGCTTCGCCCTTTGTAAAAGGACTTTTGCTGTCTTCCGATGCAAAAGAAGCAATTTTAGAATGTGCTAAGAAGATCAATCCTAATTTTATAGATGTTCTTTTTTTGGATGAACAAAAAAATTCCACTCAAATAACAAATGATTTCGAAGGGTTATAAAGGAGAGTAATATGAAGGCAAGATTACCGCAAGGAATGGGAAAGGGTCCCTCCAATCAAAAGGATATGCTCCGCCAGGTTCAGAAGATGCAGCAAGATATGGTTGCACTTCAGGAGGAACTTGAAAACAGAGAATATGATATTGCTGCAGGTGGCGGTGTATGCAAAGTAAAGATCAACGGAAAAAAGGAAGTGCTTTCCATTGAACTTGATCCTGCTATTGTAGATCCTGAGGACATTGAAACATTGCAGGATATCCTTGTTGCAGGTGTAAATGAAGCAATTAAACGCGTGGAAGAAACAGCCGGCTCAGAAATGTCTAAAATCACCGGCGGCTTAAATATTCCCGGTATTTTATAATATGGTTGGCTTTACACCCTCGCTCGAAAACCTGATTGAGCACTTTCGTCTTTTGCCCGGCGTTGGCTATAAGTCTGCTGTCAGGATGGCTTTTAATATTTTAGAGATGCCGGATGACAAAGCCAAATCCTTTGCAGAAGCTATTTTACAATCGAAGGAAAAAATTCAAAAATGTAAAATTTGTCAGGATATTAGCGAAACCGAAATCTGCGCACTTTGCTCTGATCCTACAAGAGACAGAAGCGTTATTTGCGTTGTTGAGAGCTCTAAGGATGTCCTTGCCATTGAAAAGATCAATGATTACAGAGGTCTGTTCCATGTTCTAGGGGGATTGATTAATCCCATAGAAGGTGTCGGTCCTGATGATATTAGCATCAAGGAGCTTGTAGCAAGACTTGGTGATGGAGAGCTTCAGGAGATTATTGTTGCAACGAATCCCAGCGTTGAAGGGGAGGCAACGGCAATGTACCTGGGTCGCTTGATCAAACCATTTGGAATTAAAACTACTCGACTTGCTTACGGCTTGCCGGCAGGCGGTGAGCTTGAATATGCAGATGAATTGACGCTCTTTAAAGCACTTGAAGGACGACGAGAAATATAAAAACAGCAGGGAATAGTCCCTGCTGTTTTTTTATTCTGCAGTCGTGAGATGTTCAGATCTTTTAAAGAGGATCGAAATGCACCAAAGTGCGCAAAGTCCCACAATTGTAAAAATGATTCTTGCAATAAAATGGACGGGCCCTGAGAAAATCCAGGAAACAATATCAAAATTGAAAAGTCCGATGCTTCCCCAGTTAATACCGCCGATAATTAGAAGTGCAAGAGCGATTCTATCTAACATGATATTAACCTCTTAGGTTTCAAATTAGGATATAAAAAAGAGATCATATATCCTTGTAGATATTATGACCTCTTTTTTCAAAATTAAGATGGAAATTTTATCCTAAATGGTCGATGAAGTATCGGGAACCTCTTAGGTTTCAAAAATAATATCGGAATTTATTTTGTCACTTACATTTTCGGTTGTTTTTGCTTTCGAGGAGAGGAAAAAGTTTCCAATGAAAATGTCAGAAGAAATTCTTGAAGATGTTTTTCCGGGCTCGTTCAGTTTGTTGCCGGTGGATTTACTGTTTTGCTCAACCTTACCGATCGTGGTGGATAGGCTTAATTTATAATCATTTGTAGGAAGCTTTGTGCTTACCTTTACATCGCCGACCCAAACATCAAAAATATTACTTTGCTCCGTTTTGTGTTTTGGGAGCTTCGCAGAAACATTGCCGAATTTTGTGCTGACAGAACAACTGGAGTAAACATTGCTGTTTAAGCTAACATCTGTGAAGCTTCCAATGATTCTGAATTTTGCATGCTCATCCTTTGCATTTTCGACTTCAACATCTCCAAAGCTGGAAGTAATATTGACTTCAGGTGCGGAAACGCCATCTAATTTCACATCGCCGATAGAAGATGCGATTTCAATTTTATCTAGATCAATTTTTGTTGGAATATAAATTGTTAATTCTTTGGAGCTGTTGACGCGATTCCCCGAACTGAAAATATGGCGTAATCCGCGAAAGGAAAATCCATTTTCATCGATATACAGTCCGAAAATCCCAACAGGATCTGTCTCTTTGATAATTAAAGTATCGCCAACTATGGAGTAGGAGATGTTATTGGTATTGGTATTTTTAAAGGAAACACCGTTCTTCTTGTCGGATTTACAAAGGGTAACATCTCCGACAAAGGAAGTGATATCGATTCGAGAAAAAACTTTTTTAGAAAGCTTTTTCATATAATTAGATTCAGGAGATTTTTCAAGAATATCATCGTATTCAACAAAAATAGATTCTATGGTTGTTGCTTTCTTTTCGAAATCAAAAACCTTGATGCCGTTGACTTTTGCTACAAGGGAAAAAATCAGTGTGATAAGAAGTCCGGCACAGAAAAGAATCAGTGCAGTGATCAATAGGGAACGAGTTGTTCTTTTCATCGGATACCTCCGTAAATACCAGACAGAAGTGTTTTAAAACTGCTCATAAAGAATTTTGTGATTTTTTTCAAGATTCGGGGGGTTACTCCGAAAATGAATTCGTAACCGATCGCCGCAATAGCAGTCACAAATGCAAACAAAACGGTGCCAAGTCCAAGCTCAATCAGTGCAATTGTAACATTGTCAAACAAAACCAAAAATCCATAGACAAGTTCAAGAATGCCTACTATGATCAAAGCAACCATAAATACGAAAAGAATGACCGCTAACAAGATAATAAGGGCGGAAACAAGAGCATAAGAGAGAAAGGAAAGCCCAAAGACTGCTAGCAGCAGGGGAGAAATCAAGACAGAGAGAAATACGGATAGAATCAAAAAGCTTTCTTTCGGCAAGTGAAGGGCTGAGAGAAAACGAAAAAATATACCGGTTTTCTCAGAATCAGAATTTCCGCTTATTTTTTCGGAAAAAGCTTCATCTTCCTCTTCTTCAATCAGAACCTTATTTTCTGTCTTTTCGCAATTGTTCGGTTCCGATTCGCTCGTTTTGGGTATGTTCAAAGATGCAGTGTTGAATTTGCTTGCTTTTTCAAGAGTTTCTTCTTTGGCAAGCTCAATTTCTTCGGGGGTGAAACCGTTGTCTTCGTCGATAGGTTCAAGAGCAATCTTTTGAATCGGTTTACTTTTTCTTTCAATAATTACTTTTTCGCCGTAGAGCGTTTTCATTTCTTTATTCTCGAAGGAGTGAATGATTTCTGAGCTTATGGGAGAGGCGTGGGGCCTTGAGAAAATCAAATCGATCTCATCATCTTCCGGTTCATTTGTTTTACTCAAAGGATTTTCTTTTTCCTCATTCTTTTCCTTGAGAAAGTCAAATTTCATATTTTTGGCAATTTCAGCAGGATCTCCAAAGCCTTGTATTATTTTTTCTTCTTCCTCGGGTAAGAGACCCTCGGGAAGTTTTAACAGATAAAAATGTAAAATGGCATTTTTATCTGTCTCGGACAAATTATCAAGATTATTCTGCAGTTTTTCAAAAAACTCGCTCTTTTGCATATTTACACCACGCAATCAAAAGTAATATAGTTATTATGACATATTTTTATTGAAAAATCAACTAAAAGAAAAATATAGTTTATGAATTTAATTCTTATTGCTTTATTTGCTGTTATGTGTTAAAATTATAAAAATATATATTTGGTGTTCATTATGAAAAAAATTGTAATCGCTCCGGATTCCTTTAAAGGTACCATACCTTCAAAAAGAGCTTGTGAAATTATTGCTTCAGCTGCGAAAAAAGTCTCTTCTTCTATCGAAACCGTACAAATTCCCATTGCTGACGGCGGAGAAGGAACGATCGATGCAATCGGAGCAAAGCATATTTTTGCAAAAGTATCGGATGCTCTTTTGAGACCCATAGATTCCTATTGGGGAGATTTCGGTGATTTTGCCGTGATCGAACTTGCAACTGTTTGCGGCTTGCCGATGCTGGAAAAACCAAACCCTTTATTTACTTCTACTTATGGTTTTGGTGAACTGATTAAAAATGCGCTTGATTTTGGAAAAAGAAAGATCATTTTAGCTTTGGGAGGAAGCTCCACCAATGATTTGGGGTGCGGAATGGCTGTTGCGCTCGGTGCAAAGTTTTTTCGTGAAAACGGGGAAGAGTTTATTCCCACCGGAAAAACGCTGACTGAGATCACTCAGGTAGATCTTAGTAAATTTGATCCCCGCGTGAAAGAAACTGAGTTTTTAACAATGTGTGATGTTTCAAATCCTCTCTACGGCAAGCAAGGCGCAGCCTATGTTTTTGCTCCGCAGAAAGGAGCAGATGAAGGAATGCTAGCGATGCTTGATCAAGGGCTTCAGCATGCTTCTGCACTGATAGAAAAGGAAACAGGCGTTTCATTTTCTTCTATTCCCGGAGCCGGTGCGGCCGGTGGCCTGGGTGCAGGGTCAATCGCTTTCTTATCATCAAAGCTTAAAAGCGGAATTGATATTGTTCTTGATCTTTGCAAATTTGATTTATGCCTCGAAAATGCAGATCTTGTGATCACAGGTGAGGGGAGCTTTGATTCTCAAAGTGTCAACGGTAAAGCTTTGTCAGGAATTGCAAAGCATTCTCTAAATGCAGCTGTTCCAATGGTTGTTCTTTGCGGGAAAGCAAATGAAGATACTTCTGTATACGATCTTGGTGTAAGTGCTGTTTTTTCTATTCTGAGAAAGCCTCAGTCTCTTTCCGATGCTTTAAAAGATAGCGAAGAAAATTTATTTAAAACCGCTTATAATGTAATTCGGCTCTTTCATATAAAAGAAAATTAATTTGGTAGGTTATTTATGAAAATTCAAGAATCAGGTCAAATGTACTTGGAGTCTATTTTTCTTTTAAATCAAAAAAATCCAAATGTCCGTTCCGTTGATGTTGCATTGTTTACCGGCTATTCCAAGCCGAGTGTTTCAAGAGCAATGGGTCTTTTAAAAAAGGCAAATTTGATTTCCATTTCTGATGAAGGCTTTATTACACTGACTGCTGAGGGTGAACGGATTGCTGAGAGTATGTATGAAAGACATACTCTTTTAACGGATCTTTTTGTTTCACTCGGAGTTTCCAAAGAAATCGCTACCGAAGATGCTTGTAAAATTGAGCATGTGATCAGCGACGAAAGCTTTTTGGCTTTAAAAAAGCATTTTAAGAAAATTCTCGATCGTTAAATTTTTGATCTCTGCAGTTGAGTTTTCTCCTATGCGCGAATATTGACGAAAATTCTCATTTATGGTATCCTTAATGTAATTCGTTTTGGGGTTTTTAATGGAAAGCTTGTTTAAGATTAAACTAAATTACAAAAAGAATTATAGCTATGGCGCTTTTTTTGCCGGGTTTGACCTGTTTGATTCTCTCTATATTGAGAATCAGTCTGACCTGGCTTTTTCTGCGTTGCAAATCCGCGTAATTTCTTCCCCGAATGTACTGTTGACCGCAGATGCAAATATCGACTATTTAGCCCCCTTCGGGTATCGTCACCTTTCTTGTGATTTTGTTCGTCCGGATATTTCTCACTTGATCTCTACGAAAAATATTTTCGATGTTTGCATTACAGTTTGCATTTATTCTGATGACGGAAAACTTTTAGCTTCCTCTGATTTTTCTTGCAAGATTCTTCCTTATCATTACTTTTCTGGTACAGAGGATATGATTGAAAGTGCTGCTTTCTTTGTTACGCCTTCTCAGCCTGAACTTTCAATGATTGAACCGTCTAACGCTTCAACAGACCCTGTAGATTTTTCCCATCAGGTTTATGATAATATCAAAGAACTCAGAATTACATATTTTCCGGAGAATTACTGTGGCAAAACTGCTTTGCCTGTCAGACTTTGTGAAAGGGTTTTAAAGGATAGATTTGCCAACTCCCTTGAGCTTTCTCTTTTGTTTGCTTCGGCTCTTGAAAGAGGCGGTCTTTTTCCTGTTGTTTTGTTTGGTGAAAAGGGAAAGGTGTACAGCGGCTTTTCTGTAAAAAGAAACGAGACTACCACTGTACAGGTTTTTGGAAAAAACGAACATAATTTCGAAGACTATTATCTGATCGACGGCAATAACCTTGCGTACGGTAGCAATCTTTCATTTGACACAGCTCTGTTTCAAGCGAAAAACGCACTGAAACTCAGTGATGAAAAGATAATCCTTTTGGATATTTTCTCTGCAAGAAAACATCATATTTTGCCCCTTCCTTCCAGAATTTTTGATAAGGGAAACTATACTTTTTCAGAAAAGCATGATGAAGAAAAACAGCGTGATTTTTCTGATTACGATCTTCTTTGGAAGTCCTATTCTGAGGATGACCGCGTGAAAGCGATCCTCTTAGGCGGCGCTCTTTCCGCTGGTGGAAAAAAGACTTCGATCCCTTTTCAGCCTGAACTTGATATGAACCAGAATAAGATCCTTTCCAAGGTTCTTGCCGGCGATTTTACTTTAATTCGTGCACAGACCGGTGTCGGTGTTTCTACGCTGTTTGCGAAGGCTTGTGCTATGAAAATGAAGAGTCACCGCAATGTTTTATACATTACGGATGAGAATTATCATCCGGATAGCTTTGAATCGATTACTCGTAGAATGTTTGATCAGAGTTTTGTTTGGAATTTATTGAAGGATCAGAACAAAACTTATAGAAAAGATGAGATTTCCTCGTCTTTTGTTGAGCAAACAGAGCTTTTTGCTGATCAAGAAGAGGTTAAACGAATTTTAGAGCGGATAGACGGCTATTATTCTGACCTTGAAGGGGATAAAAGCATTGTTTCTTCTTTTTTGGTGGCTTCTGAACGGTATGATCAACTTCAGGATGCAAACGATTCAATTGTATTTTCGCCCGAACAGGTCGGCCTTCTTTCCGACGATGAAGTTCAGGAATGGTTTTCAAGCGTAAATGATATTGTTAAATCTCTTAATGAAATAGGGAATATCTCGGAGCATCCTCTTCTTCTTGTTCGTAACAAGAATTTTTCCTATGAATACAAATCAAAACTGATTCGTTCATTTGAGAGCTTTTTACGCTGTATTGAGAATATTGTTTCTGTCCGCGATCAGATTTTGCCGATGTTTTCGTCGATTGACACTCTTTCTACCGGTGCTGATATTTGTGCCTTTTGTGACCTTTATCGCCTTTTTTGTGAGTTTAGTACCATCCCTGAAGGCTTCTTTATGAAGCCGGATGCGATTGAGGGATATTTTAAAAAAGCAACCAGCTTAATTCAGGCAAAAGAAGAAAACGATCGCATTTATCAGACCGTAAAGGTCAGCTTTCACGAGTCTGTTTTGGATTTGGATGCATCTAACCTTTATACCAAGTTTCTATCCTTGGCCGGTGATAAGAGCTTTAAAGCGATTTCACAAAAGCACAGCATTTTAAAATCTGTAAAAAGATATTTAAAGCCTAACTGTGATGTTGAAAATATTGAGTTCATTCTTTCAAGACTTGATGTTTATCAAAAAAATTGTGCTTATATCAGTGAAGTGAAATCCTTCGTTTTTTCATTGCTTTCTTTATCTGAAGTAAATGAAGATGCTTCCTGGAAGGACCTTCCTGTTGTTGCTGACCTTTGTTATCAGTGCTACGCAGTTTTTCAATCATCGTTTGATATTCAAAAGCTTTTCACTTTTGTTGGGGATTTTATCAAAGCAAAGAATTATCCCGGCATTTTCGAAAAAGTACAGATGCTTCGAGAATATGTAGAAGAATTTTTCTCTTTAAAAAAGGAGATCGAACGTCTCGTTCAAAATGAGATCGACTTTTTCTATCCGGTTTCCTTCGGTGAAGATTTCTTTTCTTACATATACAGAAGGTTTACCGAGGTTCTTTCTGCATCCGATCAATTAAAAAATTGGTGTAATTGGCTTTCTGTAAAAGAAAAAGCTATCAGTATCGGTCTTAAGAATATTGTAATTGCCATTGAAAACGGTAAGGTTGAGAATGAGGAATTAAAGCATAGCTTTCTTCGTGCATTTTTTAAAGCCGTATGTGAATATAACTACATCTCTCATTCTGATTTAATTCCGGAGCATTTTGAGATTGAGAAAGCGGAAAGTGAGTTTAAAAAACTATCTGCAAAGGTTTTATCCAAACAAAAGGACGAGCTCGATTCTATCCTCTCATATGCCCGTTTCGATGGTCTGAGAGAGGTTGAAAAAGCTTCATTTACACCTGAGGATTTGCTTCAAAATAAGAAAGCGTTTTCTTCCATTTTTCCTTGCGTTATTTCAAACTGCAAAAAGGCTAAGGAGCTTTTCTCGGATAAACGGCACTTTTTTGATTTGATTCTTGTTGAATCGAGAAATGCTCTTTCTCTTGAAGATATGCTTTGGATGTTTTACTCCGGAAAGCAAGTTGCTTTTGCAGGATTGCCTTCACTATCAAATCATTATGTAAATATTGAGTTTGATTTAGCCGGCAGTGCCTTTGATTATTTGTGGAAGGTTACGGATGAGAAATACAGTCTTTCTGCGTCCTATTATTCAACGCCTCTTCTAACAGGCCTTAAAAACGCTTATTATTCTAACATTAGCTCCGATATTCGCTACTATTCTGTACCCGCTACCTCTTTTGAAGCATTTTCAGAACTTCGTGTGGTTCCGGGAAGCTTTGGCGGCGAATATCCCGGTGCCAATTTCTATGAAGCGCAAATTGCAGTAGATGAAATTATTTCTTTTGCTCTTTCTGATCGAGATAAAAATACCATTGGTGTTGTTACTTCTACCATAGAGCAAAAAAAATTGATCCTTCGCTTGCTTGCACAAAAGCTTCGTCATCAAGAGGATCTGGCACAGTATTTTACTGATTTCAATCGTTTTTACATCACTTCGATTAATGAAACGCTTTATCCCTGTGATAGAATTATTTATTCTGCAACTTTTGCTACGGATCGCAGTGTCCCCGGATCAAGAATTCATTACACTTATCTTGATTTTGGCGGAAATGATCCGGTAAAACTTCTTGGAAATGTGCTTTCCTGTGCAAAAAAAGAGATTCTTGTTTTAACAAGCTTTACCAAGGACGATCTTTTGCATTCTCCGACGCTTTTGCCTGTAAATGCGGCGTTTTCGTATTTGTTTGACGCATTGAATGCGCCTCGTGTCAACAATACATTTCGTGTTATCGGTCAGCAGGATGAAACAGCTCAGATCAAACGGTTGCGCACAGAATTGGAAGACCGTGGCTATCAAACGCTTTCCGGTGTTCAAAGCGGCCGCTATTATATTGATCTTGCTGTCGTTGATAAAAACTCTAAGTTTGTTCTCGGTATCATTTCCGATCAATCGGTTTTAAGACAGCAGAATAATATTTCGGCTATTGAAATGGGTAATGCCGATTATTTTTCTAAAAATGGCTGGTCTTTGTATCGTATGAGATCAGCTGAGTGCTTTGACTCCTTTGAAGGTGTTTTGCAAAATATACTTCAGTTTTTACAAAAGGGGAATTTGGATAAGGAACTTTTGTAATATCTGACCATTGATTATCATATCCTTTGAAAAAAAGGAGGCTTTTCAATGGATCAATTACAGAATAAACCAAATAATTTTCTAAAAAAAGTACTGATATCTCTTATTTCTACCGGTGTTTTTTTTATTGTTTTGTGCTTTGCTTTCGCTTATTTTCTAAGAAAGCTTCCACATTTTGAGAATTTTTATGCTTATGTTCCCTGGATACTTGTGGCTTTATGTGTACTGTTTCTTTCCATCTTCAGCAAGTCAATGGGAAAGGACTCGGTTTTAATTTCCCTTATTGCCGCGAGTATTCTTGGTATTTTGTTTTTAATAATTGGTTTTTTACTTGGAATAGAACATAAATACTTTCCGCTTGTATTAACGAGAGTTGTTTTATTTATTATCGGATCTGTTTCTTTAACGCTGATTCTTATTCATACAAAGCGAAGAAAAAGATCTTCAGGCAAGAAATTCAAATTTTCAAAATAAGGTGTTTTGATGAAAAAGGATGTTTTAAAGAAAAAGATCTTCATAATCAGCTTTGCTTGTGTTTTAATATTGGCGGCTCTTGCTGTTCTTGTATTTTTCATTTTTTCTGATTTTTCAGGAGATGAGCCTGAAGAGAAAAAAAATGAGATTCAATACCATTTACCTTCATATGATAAAAATATCTTCGAAAACAAGGCATATCTTGAGTTTCAAAGAGATTTGATTTTCGGCTTTGGCGGTGTGGAACAAGTATATTCCTTTGATGAACTTGATGAGGTAAGTCCGGAGTGCGGATTTTTTCTCTCTTACTTCCAAACCGTTATTAATGGTGATTATGAAAAATATCCCGACTTTTTTTTAGAAGGTATTTTGGAAGAAAAACCGAAGTTTACTATGCAAATGATTTATGAGCCGTATGTCAAATTTCACTCTGAAAGCAAAGATAAAATAAACGGCGAGGAAGTTGTTTTGCAGAATTATCTTGTACAGTACAAAATTTTTAAAAATAACGGTACTTTCCGCAAGGGTGTGTCGTCAAACACAGCGGTTCCTCAAATTTATCAGTTGCTTCGCGGAGAGGACGGTAATTATAGAATCTATAGAATTCTCGAGATTGAGGTTCAGGAATGAAGATAGATCCAAAAAAAATTCAATATAATTTGCCGTTTGATGTGGAATATTTTGATGAAATAGATTCGACAAGTTTATATTTAATTTGCAAAATCAAAGAAAAAAAGCCCGTACCCGGGCTTGTGATTGCCGATATGCAAACAAACGGTCAAGGAAGGGTAGGAAAGAGCTTTTACTCTCCTGCCTCTACCGGACTGTATTTAACCTTCTGTTTTTCTAAAAACGAATTTTTATGCGATCATATTACGCCCCGTATCGCTTTAGCTGTTTCTAAATCGATCCTTTCATCTCTTGGCATTGACTGTGGTTTAAAATGGGTCAATGATATCTATTTGAATGGAAAAAAGGTCGCAGGTGTTCTGTGCCAAAGTGTGGAAGAATACTTTTTATTTGGAATTGGGATCAATATTTTGTGTCCGGAGACGGTACCTGAGAAACTGAAAAAAAGACTCGGGTATCTTTTAGATGCTTGTTCTGTGGATCTGTGTCAAGAATTAATTGTTTCGCTTTACAAAAATATTTTTGATATTGCAAAAGTGAAGACTCCTGATTTGTTAAAATCTTACAGAGAGCATTGCGTTCATATTGGAAAAGAGATAGAAATTCAAAAGGATTCAAGATTTTTCAGTGGCGTTTGTGTTGGTATTGATGATGATTTTTCCCTTTTGGTTGATATTGATGGGGAAGTTTCTCGTTTTTCATCCGGTTATATGAAATTGAAAATATAAAAAAAGCAGGCACTAAGCCTGCTTTTTTTATAGATACATCAATGCTTGAACAAAGAGAGTTAAAACAAAGAGAAGTGCAAGAACGATCGCAAGGATTCTGACGAACCATTTTTTAAAATTCTTTTTCATAATAAAAACCTTTCTTAAATTTTTGAATCTAAAAAGCTGTTTAGCATTATAGAATACTGATCATATAGAGAATTAAAATCGCTGTCTGTCGTAATTACTCTGTAAAGTAAAGTTTGTGTGGCGGCAGGGAAAGAAGAACTCATGGTTTCGAAAAAGTGAGCTGCTTCATAATAGGGTGCTTCAATCACTTTCTCCATCATTTTCAAATCTGCTTCTGAATTTAAAAAAAGATTTAGGTAAGACTGCGTTTTTAATTTTTGATTCAAGCCTTCGGATGCTGAGAACAAAGCTTCGGTAACCATACCTGAAAAGGTAAGATCCTTTGTTCCTTTGGCAAATCCAGCATATAGAAAGCCTTCGCTGAGAAAAGAGTAATGCTTGGTTTGATTGATATCAAGCTTTGGAATCGGAACGATACCCCAATCAATGCCGAAGCCTGTTACTTTATCTGCAGAGGATAGGGGAGCTATATAAAAGAAGCTTTCACCGTTTTGGAAAGTATTTAAAGCGTTTTCGGTATCGTTTGAGTAAGATGAGCTTTTAAAAAAGATATTGTTTACGCTTGTTATGAAGCGCTGCGTGTGTTCGTGATGAAAGACAAGCTCGGGTCTTTTTCCGTAGCTGTTGTCAAGGAACTGAAATCCCGTAGAAGCCCAAAAGATGTTGATTAGGTTTTCGTTCGTATCTTCTGAGGTAATGCCGCTCATTTTATGACCTTCAGCGCGCATGATGGAATAAACCTCTTCCGCATAGATTAAAAAGTTTTCCATATCCCACTGGTTTTCATTTACAAGCTGGTAAATATCGGGAAGTTGAGTTTTTTTAAGGAGCTCCTTGTTAAAAAAGATTGCATAACAGTCTTCCGGTTTATAGGTAAAATCTCCGGAAAAGCCGTAAGAGTAATTTCCTAAAGTAGTGCTTTCTATGGCGTTTTGAAAATAGTATGGTGCATCAAAATCCAAATAGGGAACGGAGCGAACATTGATCAGGGAATCGTTTGCTGCAAGAATCTGAAAAGCCTTGTCTTGCAAAATAACAAGGTCACAGTAATCGGTTCCTGCAAGTGCTTCTGTTTTGATTCGGTCTCCGATTGTTGGTAATCCGCTTTCGTCCGTTAAAGACAGCTTGATATTGTATTTTTTTTCAATCGCGGCGTTTCTTAAATAATATTCTTTTCCAACTACACTGTTTGTGTTTGACGAAAAAATAAGCTGAGCTGAATCGGTCGCAATTTTAAATTTTTTATTTTTGAAATTCTTTTCGGGTAGATTCTGAATTTTGTCGTAATAAGGGTTTTCTTCACTTTTTTCTTCCGTTTCAGAATTTTTTATATCAGTTTTCTCGGGTTTCTCAGCGGGAGAACAGGAAGAAAAAAAGAGGAAAATCATAGAAAAAAAGAGCGCTAAAATCCGTTTGAATCGATTACTCATAACTCACCACTTTCTTTTCAATAATTCTAACAAAAGAGGACTTGAAAGTCAAGAGATTGTGTATTATAATGAAATAAAATATAATGATGTGAGGAAAGAATGTTAAAACTTGAAATTGCTTCACTCAAGTTTCAAAATGCTTTGAATAAAGCATTTCCAAATTCCAAAAAAGAATACTTTTCTTCAGCAATTATAACTGCAGCCGGAAGCGGTACCAGAATGGGCGGAGTTTCAAAACAGCTTTTGGATCTCTGCGGAAAGCCTTGTCTTGCCTACTCACTTCTTGCTTTTCAAAATTGCATCGATATTTCTGAGATCATAATTGTTGCGCGTGAAAGCGAGAAAGAGATCATTCAAAAAATTTGTACCAATTATGGAATTACTAAATTAAAGGCTATTGTTTTTGGCGGAGAAACAAGGCAGGCATCGGTTTCCAACGGCTTTTCGGCAATAAATATAAGCAGCGATTTTGTTCTGATTCATGATGCTGCGCGCCCGCTTATTTTGCCCGAATCTATTACAAAACTTTTAAAGGATGCACGCAGATACGGCGCTGCTACAGCGGCTAAAAAAATTTCTGATACGATAAAACGATCGCTTGATGGAAAATTTATTTCAGAAACAGTCCCGAGGGAAGATCTATTTTCGGTGCAAACGCCGCAGGTATTTAAAACAGATCTCTACAGAGTTGCCTTAGCCCTTGCGGAAAAAGATCAAATTACGGTTACAGATGATTGCTCTTTAGCAGAACATGCCGGCTTTTCCGTGAAATTATGTGATCTTGGGATTCAAAATCTAAAATTGACTACTTCAGAGGATCTGAACTTGGTAAAAAGTATTTTAATGGAGAGAGAAAATGGTTGATATCAGGGTTGGAAATGGATACGATGTTCACCGTCTTGTCAAAGATAGAAAATTGTTTTTAGGTTGTGTAGAAATTCCTCATACGCTTGGTCTTTTAGGGCATTCCGATGCTGATGTTCTGTGCCATGCAATAGCGGATGCGATGCTCGGTGCTTGTGGACTTGGAGATATTGGTGTGCATTTTCCGGATAACGATGCTGCTTTTTCCGGTGTGAGTGGTGAATTTATCCTTAAAAATACGCATAAGATCTGCTTAGAGCACGGCTTCGATGTATCAAATATCGATTCCATTATTGTCGCGCAGAAGCCGAAGCTTTCTCCCTTTATTCCCGATATGAAAAAGAGAATTGCCGAGGCACTTTCTTTGGAAGAGAACCGTATAAATGTGAAAGCAACTACCGAGGAAAAGCTTGGCTTTACAGGAAGTGAAGACGGGATTTCCTCTCACGCCGTCTGCATTATGTATCGTAAATGAAAAAAGAAAAGAGCCTTTGGCTCTTTTCTTTTTTTATTTTTTCATCAGGGTTTTCTCGGTTTCTTCAATATTAGCAAGAGTTGCCTGATAACCTTTTAGCTTTTCTCTTTCTGCAGAAACTACCTTTTCGGGAGCCTTGCTTACAAACATTTCATTCGAAAGCTTCTTTTTGATTCGATCGATCTCCACAAGAACCTTCTTCTTTTCACCAGCGAGTCTTTCTTTTTCCTTCTCTACATCCAAAAGCTCAAAGAGGGGAATGTAAACGCTTGCACTGTCGGTTGCAATGGAAACGCATTCCTCGGGATTGTAGGACTTCTCAAAAGATATTTCACTAGCGCCTGCAAGTCTGCAAAGGAAAGCGGTACTTTCTTCAAAGTCTTTTTGGAATGCACTTTGAATAAACACCGGAACTTTTTTGGAAGCGGGAACATTCATTTCATTTCTGCGATTTCTAATAGAAGAAATAACATCAATAATTCTCTTTACCGCTTCTTCCTCTTCCGTGAATACAAGCGCATCTTTTTTAACCGGCCAAGAGGAGATCATAATGCTTTTGCCTTCATGAGGAAACTTTTGCCAAATCTCTTCGGTGATAAAAGGCATAAAGGGATGCAAGAGCTGCATCGTAGAGGAAAAGACAAATGCAAGTGTATTTTGCGCTGCCTTGCCGTTCTTGCATTCCGGATCAAGCAAGCGAGGCTTTACAAGCTCAATATACCAATCGCAGAAGAGATCCCAAATGAAATCATAGAGTTTTGCCAGAGCAACACCGAGCTCGTATTTTTCGATGTTTGCGCTTACTTCTTCACAGAGTGTATTGAACTTGGAAAGTATCCACTTATCCTCGATCGCAAGATCTGAAACGGTTTCCGGCGCAACAACGGTTTCGATGTTGAGGTTCATTAAAATGAATCTTGCAGCATTCCAAAGCTTGTTAGCAAAATTACGCGCAGATTCGATTTTTTCATCAGAGAAACGCATATCGTTTCCGGGTGAGTTATTGCTGGTCAAAGCAAAGCGAAGAGCAGCAGCGCCGTATTTATCGATATTTGCAAGGGGATCAATACCGTTTCCTAAGGATTTCGACATTTTTCTGCCTTGTGCATCGCGTACAAGGCCGTGGATCAAAACATCGCTAAATGGTTTTTCACCCATATAATCAAGGCCGGAGAAGATCATTCTGGAAACCCAGAAAGTAATAATATCATATCCGGTTACAAGAGTATTGGTAGGATAGAATCTCTTTAGATCTTCTGTTTCATCAGGCCAGCCAAGTGTTGAAAAAGGCCAAAGTGCAGAGGAGAACCAGGTATCAAGGGTATCAGGGTCCTGTCTCATTTCTTTGCCGCATTTGGGGCAAGAAGCACGGTCTTCTTTTGTAACAACCATTTCTCCGCAGTCATCGCAGAAAAATGCGGGAATTCTATGACCCCACCAAAGTTGACGGGAGATACACCAGTCGCGAATATTTCTCATCCAGTGGAAGTAGTTTTTGCTAAATCTTTCAGGAACAAAACGGATGTTACCGTTTTCAACCGCTTCGATTGCGGGTTTTGCCAAAGGCTCCATTTTAACAAACCACTGCATAGAAACGCGAGGCTCTACTGTCGTGCCGCAACGATAGCAAGTGCCTACATTGTGATTGTATTCCTCGGTCTTGATCAGATATCCTTCTGCTTCCAGATCCTTTACAATGGCCTTTCTTGCTTCAAAGCGATCCATTCCGGCATATTTGGGATATTCATCGGTGATTTTTGCATCAGGAGTTAAACAGTTCAAAATGGGAAGATCATGACGCTTTCCGACCTCAAAGTCGTTCGGGTCGTGAGCAGGGGTGATCTTAACAACACCGGTACCGAAATCCATTTCAACATAATCGTCGGCTACAACGGGAATCTCTCTTCCAACAAGAGGTAGGATGAGTGTTTTGCCTACCATGTCGCGATAGCGGTCATCATTAGGGTTGACCGCAACAGCGGTATCGCCGAGAAGGGTCTCGGGACGAGTGGTAGCAAGCTCCAGGTAACCGGATCCGTCCTTGAAAGGATAACGAATATGCCAGAAGTGGCCTGTCATATCCTCATACTCAACCTCTGCATCAGAAATGGAGGTGAGACAGTGAGGGCACCAGTTAATAATTCTTTCGCCTCTGTAGATCAGTCCTCTTTCGTAAAGACGAACAAAAACTTCCTTTACAGCTTTGGAACAGCCTTCATCCATGGTAAAGCGTTCTCTGGACCAGTCACAGGAGGAACCCAGCTTTTTAAGCTGAGAAATAATTCTGCCGCCGTACTGCTTTTTCCATTCCCAAGCGCGTTCCAAAAAGCCATCTCTGCCAATGTCATCCTTGGTAACGCCTTCTTTGCGCATTGCTTCAACGATCTTCGCTTCCGTTGCAATGGAAGCATGGTCGGTACCTGGAAGCCAAAGTGTACAGAATCCGCGCATTCTTTTGTAGCGGATCAAAATGTCCTGCAAAGTGTTGTCAAGAGCGTGGCCCATGTGAAGCTGACCGGTGATGTTGGGAGGGGGAATTACAATGGTGTAGGAGGGGGCGGAAGATGAAGTATCCGGCTTAAAATACCCTTCATCACACCAAGTATTGTAGATCCTGTCTTCGAAAGTTTTCGGATCGTAATTCTTTTCCAATAATTGTGCCATATCAAACCTCTTAATTATTAATTTCAAGAAAAATCTTGCTTTACAATAACCAATTAATTTTACATTAATTTTTTGAAAATTGCAAGGGCTTTTTCTCATTTATCGCAGCCGTTTGCATATAATATGGTTCTTTTTTTCATAATAAAGAAAAAACGGCAGGTGAAATATGTATTTAGCGTTGTTTGATCGTGTTTTTCAAAATGAAAAAGATTTGGAAAAATTTTCTTCAATTTTGCATTTAAAACACTATGCCAAGGAAAATATTCGCAAAATATCAGCTGAATTGCATCTTTATCAGGGAAAAATAGCTGAAGAGATCTGGCTTTTAGAAAACTTTTATTTTATTAAGCAGCTTGTTTCTGATCATTTTAGAAAAAAATATAAATACAGAGCTATCCTATTTAAACTCTTTTTCGAAGTGATAGAAGATAAAAAGTTTTCATGTAAATTCGAAGAGGTTCGTGAACTCATCAGCGAGCTTAACGGAGTTTTTTCTTTAACAGAAAAAGAACTGAAGTGCCTGAAGGATATTCTGATATCTTGTGTGGTCAAAAAAATTTCATTAAGCTGCAAAAACAAAAAAGAAGATCTTCCGCGCTATATTCAAATGGCGCGGTGCATTCAAAGTATGGATTTTATGCAGCTTGAAAGACTTTTTTCTCCTGTTGAAAAGCTTTTAAGAAAAGATCCTGCCGGAATATATTCGCAAATGACAAGAGAAAGCCAGGATATGTACCGAAGGAGCATAGAATCAGAGGCGAAAAGAAAGAGAGTATCGTCTCTTAATCTTTGTAAAGAAAAGATCGAAAATGCAGAAAAAGAAAATAAGCATATCGGCTTTTTTCTAATTGAAAAGAAAAACGAAAAATTATATTTTATTCTTTTATTCACTTTGTTTTTCTCATCTTCCTTCTTGGTTTTCTTTCTGATTAAAAAAATTTTATTTGTTTTGTTATTTGCGCCTATCTCTTATTTTTTCTCAAAAAATTTATTGGATTTTTTCTTATCCAGAGCTATCGAATCAAAAATTCTTCCGTCAATTAAATGTGAAACCGTTTCTGAGGAAAATAAAAGCTGTGTTGTAATTACTTCACTTATTTTTAATGAAAAAAGCATTGATGATCTTTGTGAAAAAATTAAAAAACAATGTAGTAATAATAAAGCAGACGGAGATTGCCTTTATTTTGGGCTGATTTGCGATCTTCCGCAAAGCAATCAAAGAATCGAAGAAAAAGATGAAAGACTGATTGAGCATTTAGAAAAAAAGATCTCGGAACTAAATGAGAAATCCGAGAGTTTTTTTGCTATCATCCGAAAAAGAAGCTATCACGAAACAGAAGGAAGCTATGCCGGATGGGAGAGAAAAAGAGGGGCGTTAGAACAGTTTGTAGCACTTTTGAAAGGCGAAAAAGCACCTGACACACTTTTATTCTTTGGTACCGAAAATGTGATCGGTTCAAAATTCTTTATTACTTTAGATGCAGATACCGAGATAGGGATCGGACAGGCGAAGCGGCTGATCGGAAAAATACTTCATCCATTAAACAAACCGGTAATTGGCAGAAAAAACGGAAGAAAATGTGTAATTTCGGGTCATGGAATCATTCAGCCGAAGGTGAGAACATCCCTTTTGAACAAAATTAAGACACCCTATGCGAAAATCTTCAGCAACGGAGGAGGAGAGGTTCCGTATGCCAGTGCTTCATATGATACGATGCAAACCGTATTTGGGGAAGGTATTTTTTGTGGAAAAGGAATCGTCAGTGTTGATGCATATTATGAAGTTTTAAACCATCTGTTCCCTGAAGGGAAAATATTAAGTCATGATATGCCGGAAGGTGCACTTTTAAGAAGTGCGATCGCAAGCGAAGAGTTTTTTAATGATTCCGATCCTCAAAATGCAATCAGTCGCTATAAAAGAGAACACCGATGGATCAGAGGAGATATACAAAACATTCCTTTTTGGAAAGGTTTAACAAAACTTCGAGTTTTCTTCGCTGCTGAGAATATTATTAGATATTTGCTCCCTGTGTTTGAAGTGATTTCTTTATTTATTTCCGGTTTCTTTGGTAGAAAAACATCCGCAATTTGTGCGATTATAGTTCTTTTTTACCATTTCACAGGTTTTCTAAACACCATTGTAACAGTTTTAATGGTTGGTGAACCAAGCGTGTTTTTGAGAAGATTCAGAACGAAAATGCGAAATCTCGTTTTGAATTCTTTCTATCAAAGCTTTATTTCACTTTCAGGAATCGTTCATGAAGCGTATTATTTCAGTGATGCAATTGTCAGAAGCATTTTTCGAATGAAGGTATCGAAGAAGAAGCTTTTGGAATGGCAAGTATATTCGCCTTTTTCAAAGGGAAAGGACGACTTTGTATTCTTTTTGCCTTCTATGTTTTTATCAGTTCTTTTTCTTTTCTTTTCAAAATCTGTTTTAACACTTTCGATTTTTGCTTTGACTTTGTTTTTCCCGATTCTAATGTCGATTTTGTCAAATCCTTATGTTGAAACCGATGTTTTAACAAAAAAATATAAGGACAAATTGTTACTTCTTGCTGGAAACGAATTTAAGTATTTTCAAAATACAGTCAATGAAAAGTCTTCTTTTTTACCCCCGGATAATATTCAGTTTGAGCCGATAGAAAAAATTGCAAATAAAACTTCACCAACAAATATCGGACTTTACTTTGTTTCTCTTTGTTCTGCTTTAGAACTTGAAATCGTTTCGGAGGATGAGTTTCTTAATAGGCTCACAAGGGCACTTGAAACCGTTGAAAAACTCGAGCATTATCAGGGACATCTATTCAATTGGTATGATCTTTCTACCCTTGGCGTGATAGGCGAACGGTTCGTTTCAACCGTTGACAGCGGAAATTATATTGCATCTTTGATCGTAACCTTGGAAACTCTGAAAAAAGTTGATTTTAAAGCCGATGCACAATTCTGTATTGAGTGGCTTGAAAGGGAGATATCAGCAGCAAATTTTAAAACGCTGTTTGATTTTAGAAAAAACTTATTTTTTGTCGGGGTTTTCCCTGATGAGAAAGACAGGGAGGTCTCTCATTATGATCTGTATATGAGCGAAGCACGTATTACAAGCTTTCTTGCAATTGCAAGCGGGCAAATACCCTTCGCCCATTGGAAAACGATGAAAAGACCGCTCTTGACATTTTCCGGAAGAGCAGGAATCGGTTCTTGGACAGGAACATCTTTTGAATACTTTATGCCTCCATTGTTTTTACCTGTGATTGATAATTCTATGGAAGATGAAAGCTTGGATTATTCCTTCTACTGTCAAAAAAAATTCGGTGCAATGACAAAACACGGGTGGGTTTTTGGAATTAGCGAGAGCGGGTATTCTGCAACGGATGAAAACGGAAATCTTCAGTACTTTGCATTTGGAACTCCTTATCTTGCTGTGCAGCAAAGAGAGCATTTTCGAAAAGTGATCTCACCGTATTCTTCGTTTTTGATGCTTTCTAAGGGTGCTCTTTCCATTTTTGAAAATTTAGATAATCTTGAAAAAATAGGTCTGGTAGGGCCGTTCGGATACTTTGAGGCGGTAGAGTTTCATTCAAATTTTATTGATGATTATACAATTGTTAAGTCATATATGGCTCATCACAAAGGAATGAGTATGATCGCGATATGTAATGCTCTGAAAGATAATATTATATCAGAGCGTTTTATTGGGTTTGATGATTTTTCATCAAAAGTTGAGCTCTTTGCAGAGCGTTTTCCTATCGAAGGAAAAATCTACCGAAGAAAACCACAAAGAGAGTCTTCTAAAAGATATAAAACAAAAAATCAAACAGAACATTTTGTTTTGAAAGAAACTCCTGAAAATGCTAAAGCTCTGAGTGACGGAAAACTTGCGTTTCTTGCCTTTGATGACGGATATAATCGGGTCCTTTTTGGAGATTTGGACTTGTTTGATCCGGAAAAAGGCGGAATAAAGGTTAAACTGATTTTGGAGAGTAGGGTAATCAGCTTTGATAAAACCGATCTGAAGGGAAAATCAGTTAAGTTCAGTGGCGAATGCATAGAATTGTTTTATGTCAGGGATAAAGTCTCGGTTCGTTTGAAGTTTTCATTAATTTGCGGTAAAAACGCTTTTCTTATTAGAATTGAAACAAACGGTATTTCTGAAAAATGCAAAGTAGAAATAGGGTTTGATTTCATTTATCAAAATTTGAAAGAATACCGTTCGCATCCTGCTTTTCAGAATCTTTCCTTGGAGGGAGAAAAGAAGGAAAATCATCTTCTGATTCGAAGAAGGGGAGTGGATTCACATCGAAATCTATTGATTGAATCTTCGAAAGATTTCGCAGTTTCTTTTCATTCATCCATGCCGGAAGATCGTTTTCCGATGAAAATGCTTATGACACCAAGCGTCGGTTTGATTTTTGAATTTTCTTCAGCTGAAAATTTGATCATTCCGATTCATTTTTCTCTCGATAATAATGAAAATAGCCATTATTTTGAATGTTTAGACGGTTTATATGAATTGAAACCGGAAGTTATTTCCGAGCAAAAAAGAAAAAGTTATCGCTTGGAGTCATCCTGTCAAATGGATGAAAGAGCAAGAAGAAAAGAAAATGAGTTTTTGCTGTTTTCCAAAGCAAAGAGAAAAATGCTTTATTCTGAAAAAGAATCGGCTTCTCAAAAAGATCTTTGGTCTTACGGTGTGTCGGGAGATTTTCCTATCTTTGCTCTGTATATTCCGGAATCAAAAAAAGAATTTGTAACCGAGTTAACAGCGTATTTCAGAGCATACAAAAAAATATTTTTGTCCGGCGTCAAACTTTTTGATCTTGTGATCCTTCACCGATCGGAAGATGGCTATTTTGACAAAATCAGAGATGATTTGGTTTCTTTGATCTCCTTCAACAAGTGTGAATTTATGATTGGTAAGCATCCGGGAATTCATGTGATCTCTGTTCCTGATGATAAAACTGTGCAATTCTTTTCCCGAGTTTCTACAAATTTTATTTCCTTTGATGAATTGGTTAAAAGCGAAGATGAAATTGCTGATCTTGATTTGAAGATTGAGGGCTCGTCCTTTTTGGTTAATAAGGAGCCGGAAAATGTCGGTTTGTTTTTGAGACAAGGTTTCGAAATAAATAAAAAAGTTTTTTATCCAAAGATTCCTTTTTCTCATGTCGTTTCGGGAAAGAGAATCGGCTTCGTCTGTGATCAGAATTCTCTCGGCTTTACTTGGTATCGAAATGCCGGCCTTGGCAGAATATCAAAATGGGAAAACATTCCAAACGAAAAGACAGGAGAAAAAGTCTATCTCAAATTAGATGAAATGACTTTTGATCTGTTACAGATGGCAGAGATCGTCACTTATCAAAACGGGCACGTTATTTACAGCGGAACGATTAATGGCGATCTGTTTTCTGTTATATCAACGGTTTCGGATGCACTTTCCTCTAAAATTGTTTTTGTTCTTCTTTCCGAAAATTTAAAAATAGATTCTAAAATTATTTATTCCTTTATACCAACCTTGGGCCAAAGACCGGATCGTAATATTATGGTTAAGAGTTTCCACGATCTTGCGATAATTAAACCGTCTTTTTTCACTGAATATCAAGATGGTGCATTTTTTTACAGCAATGGGAAGAACCGCAATGTTTTTTGTCATGATGATCGTTTGGATTTTTTACAGGATTCAAGCGAGGAAAATGTAATTATGCTCGGCGGTTTTTCTTCAGAAAATCATTTAAAGTATCTTGAAAAAGCTATCCGAAATATTGATTTCAATTCTCTCTTGGAAGATGTGAAAGAAAAACACTTAATTCTGATCAACGAGAAGTTTACGAATATGAAATTCTGGATCCGATATCAGGCGATCATTTGCAGATTCTTCGCAAGAAGCGGAATGTATCAGTCAAGCGGAGCTTTTGGTTTTCGAGATCAGCTTCAAGACAGTCTTATTTTCTTAAAGGATCATCCAGGTATCACAAAAGTGCATATCTTAAGATGTGCGTCTCATCAGTTTAAAGAAGGAGATGTTTTGCATTGGTGGCACACGATTCGAACAAAAGATCGGTTTGATCCCGGGGTGAGAACACGGTGCAGTGACGATTATTTATGGCTTTTATTTGCTACAAGCGAGTATGTAAAAGAAACCGGGGACAAAAAAATATTGGATCTCGAGGTGCCTTTTGTTTCGGGTGAAAAGCTTTTGGAAAATGAAAACGAAAAATATTTTAGTCTGAAAAAGGAGGAGAGAGCTTCTCTCCGTGAGCATCTTAGGCTTTGCACAAAACTTTTTATAAAACGCGGACTTAAAAATCACAATCTACCCGATATTGGTTCTGGAGATTGGAATGACGGTATGAATCAAATTTCCGGTGAAAGCGTTTGGCTCGGTTTTTTTGGAGCAATTTGTCTAAACAGAACAAAAGATTTCTTTGATAAAGAAACACAAAGAGAGATCGAGTCATTTTTAGAAAAGCTCTCAACCGGTTTAAAAAATGCATTTAACGGAAATTGGTTCGTTCGTGTTTTTTGTGAAAACGGAGCTGTTTTAGGAAACAACCCATCCTTGGAATCTGAATGCAGTTTTGATTTGATCACGCAAGCATTTTCAGCTTTTTATCAGCTTGAGTTTTTCGGAAGCAAATATCAACTTGAAAATGATGATGTGAAAAGCGCCCTTATATCAGCATATGACATTCTTTTTTCTGAAAAAAGCGGTGTGGTGAGACTTTTTATAAAACCTTTTGAAAACACATCCCCCTCTCCGGGATATATTCAGCGTTACTGTGCGGGCGTAAGAGAAAACGGTGGTCAATATACCCATGCAGCGGTTTGGTTTGCGCTTTCCTTGATCAAATACGGAGAAAAAACAAACGATGAGGATTTGATCTTGAAAGGCCTTGCTGTATATGAAGGAATCGATCCATGCAAAAATATTGAATACAAGCGATATTTGAAATATCAAAG
>JAZSAT010000042.1:0-23215 GCA_045602025.1 Eubacteriales bacterium
TGATCCGAGAAGAAGGTGCAGAGGCTGAGATCGTTTTTGCAAATCAGGCGAAATCCATTCTCCCCTATGCCGATCATATTTTGTGCTGCGACATTCATACCAGAGTTCGCACCAAACGCCTCTTGAAGAGAGCAGGCGCAAAGGTTGTCTGCGGTCTTGATGATATTATGAATGCTCCTATTGACGGTAGCGGTTATAATGAGAATTACGGTCTTCTCGGATCCAACAAAGCAACCGAAGACAAGGTTAAGCTCTTCCCCAGAAATTGTAAGCCTCTTGTTTTGGAGATTCAAGAGAGAATTTTGAAAGCAACCGGCAAACATGTTGAGGTTATGGTGTACGGTGACGGTGCTTTCAAAGATCCTCAAGGTAAGATTTGGGAGCTTGCTGACCCGGTTGTCTCCCCTGCTTATACAGATGGATTGATCGGTACTCCTAATGAGTTGAAATTAAAGTATCTTGCCGACAATGATTATAAAGATCTTTCCGGCGAAGAACTGAAGAAAGCAATTTCTGAAAGCATTAAGAAGAAAAACAACAATCTTGTTGGAAATATGGCTTCTCAGGGAACTACCCCCCGTCAGTTGACCGACCTGATCGGTTCTCTTTGGGACTTGACCAGCGGGTCCGGTGACAAAGGAACTCCTGTCGTTTTGGTACAGGGCTATTTTGACAACTATACAACCTGAAAAGCAAAAAGAGAGTGGATTTCCACTCTCTTTTTTGTATAATTTTTTTTTGAAAAAACATAATAAGAAAAAAATACGGTGATTATTATGTCAAGAAGAATTTTAGAGTTTACCCAGAATCAAGCAATCATCAGTTCAGCAAGTGTAGTTGGAAAAATGGAAAGCGAAGGCCCGTTGAAAAAATACTTTGATATTTGTTCCAACGACAGCAAATTCAATATGGATACTTGGGAAAAAGCAGAAGCTGAGATGGTTCGCGAATGTACCGAAGCTGCCATAAAAAAAGGAAGACTCATCTACGATGACATTGATCTTTCCTTTTCCGGCGATCTTACCAATCAGTGTGCTGCTTCCGCCTTTGGTTTAAAAGACAAAAAAATTCCTCACATCGGTCTTTACGGGGCTTGTTCCACTTTTGCTCTCTCAGTCGGAATGGCAGCACTTTCAATGGAAGCTGGGCTAGCAGAAACCACACTTGCAGAGGCGTCTTCTCATTTTTGCTCTGCTGAACGCCAATATCGCTTCCCACTTGAATACGGTTGTCAAAGACCGCCGACTGCACAGAATACCGTTACCGGCTCCGGTTGCGTTATTATTACAAGTAAAAAAGAAAGCGGCCCTTATATAAAAGAATTCTTTCCGGGAATTATTCAAGATTTTGGAATCAATGATGCCAATAATATGGGTGCTGCAATGGCACCTTCATGTGCCGATACACTTATTCGGTATTTTTCTCTTTCAGATATGAAGCCACATCAATTTGATATGATCTTTACAGGTGATCTTGGGTTCGAAGGCCACGAGATTTTTCTTGATCTCACAAAAAAAGCAGGCATTCATATAAAGGAAAATAGTGAGGATTGCGGAAAATTAATTTATGATTCAAAAAAACAGAATGTAAATTCCGGTGCCTCCGGCTGTGGATGCTCAGCAAGTGTTTTTTGTGGATATATTATGGATAAACTAATGAAAAAAGACTACAAAAATATACTTTTGATCGGTACCGGTGCTTTATTAAACGCTGGAACCGTTTTACAAAAGGAAACGATTCCCGGCGTCTCTCACCTTGTCAAAATCTCGACGGAGTCATAATATGGAATATATAAAATCATTTGTTTTTGGCGGATTTTTGTGTATCATTGCTCAAATTTTAATAGATAAAACAAAGCTAACACCCGCTCGAATTCTCACCGGATATGTTTGTTCAGGCGTGTTTTTAACAGGAATCGGCTTCTACGAACCGCTTGTGAAGTTTTTCGGCTGCGGCGCAACGGTTCCTCTGACCGGCTTTGGTTATACACTTGCAAAGGGTGTAGAAAAGGCTGTTGAAGCGGATGGCTTTATTGGAATAATGGCGGGTGGTCTGACCAGCACTGCTGCAGGGATCTCGGCTGCGATTGTTTTTTCGGTAATGTTTTCCTTGTTTTTCAACGGAAAACCTGAAAATTTGTAAAAAGAATATTTACAAAATTCAAACTTCATAGTATAATAAACTCTAAGGAAATACTTGGAGGAACGAATTTGATTATCCAGCTTGAGCAAGCCAGACAGCATCTGCGTGACTTTCAGCCGCAGATCGCAGAACTTGCAAATTCATTGAATGTAGAAGCATTAAGAATTAAATGCAAAGAATTGGAAGACGCAGCATCGGAACCTGATTTTTGGAATGATCCCGATAATTCTCAGAAGGTGCTCGGCGAGTTAAAAGAAGTAAAGGATGTTGTTACTTCTTATGACGATCTCGCTTCCCTTTTTTCTTCCACAATGGAACTTCTCGATCTTGCTATCGAAAGCGACGATGCAAGCTTTACGGAAGACATTTTAAACGATATTAAAACAATTGAAAAATCCTATGAGGATCAAAAAATCAAGTTGCTCCTCTCCGGCGAATATGACAGAAGCAATGCCATTGTATCGATTCATCCCGGCGCAGGCGGTACAGAAGCACAGGATTGGGCTGAAATGCTTTACCGTATGTATATGCGCTTCTCTGAACGCCGCGGCTTTAAGTTCAAGGTTCTCGATTATTTAGATGGTGATGAAGCAGGCATTAAGAGTGTTACCTTCCTTGTTGAGGGTGAATTTGCATACGGTTATTTGAAATCCGAATCCGGCGTTCACCGCTTGGTTCGTGTTTCCCCCTTTGACTCTTCCGGAAGAAGACACACCTCATTTTCTTCGGTTGAAGTAATGCCCGAGTTTGATGATAAGATCAAGATCGAGATTCGTGATGAAGATCTTGAGATCGAGGCTCACAGAGCAAGCGGCGCAGGCGGTCAGCATGTTAACAAGACCGACTCTGCAATTCGTATCAAGCATATCCCCACAGGTATCATTGTTGGTTGTCAGAATGAAAGAAGCCAGCTTCAAAACAAAGAAACCGCAATGAAAATGCTAAAATCAAAGCTGCTTGAGATCAAAGAACGCGAACAGCTTGAAAAGATTGAAGACATTAAAGGTACAAAAACAAATATCGAGTGGGGCGCACAGATCAGATCTTATGTATTTATGCCCTATACACTTGCAAAAGACCATAGAACCGGTTACGAAGACGGAGACATCAACAAAGTGATGGACGGTAACCTGGATGAATTTATGAATGCTTATCTGATTTTTAAATCAGGTGAAAAAAATAAAATGAATTAAAGGAGAATGATCATGACCAGAAAATCCAAATTTATCATTGCAATTTGTCTTGTTGCAGAAGCTTTTACCAGTCTTGTACTTTCATTTGTATATTCCGACCGCAAGAAGGAGCTTTCCAAGCTGTTTCTCGGAATCGGTGTTCTGAGTGGACTTGGCGGTGCTTACCTCCTCTACAATGAATATCAGGAAGCAAAAAATGACAGACTTGCTTTTGACGGCGCTGATTGGTGCTCCGATGACTGCGATTGCTGCGAAGGTGACTTCTTTGATGAGGATCTTGCTGACGACATCAATTTTACGATTGCAGAAGAGGAAGAAGAAACTCCTGCTGAATAATTCACATACAAAAAACCCCTTGATACCAAGTATCAAGGGGTTTTTCTTATTTACCTTTGCTGTCCTTTAAAGGAACAATACTGTTAAAGGTGTTTTCATATTTGGAATCTTTGCAGAAATAACCGTTTCTTACAAACTGGAAACGATCACCCGGTTTTGCATCCTTGAGAGAAAGCTCGAGTTTACAGTTCTTCAAAAGATTTTTAGAATCGGGATTTAAATAATCACCATAGCTCTTTCCTTCAGGAAGTGCAACAAGGTTTTCCTCGGCAAAGAGTCTGCCAAATTCATAAATATCAGCATCAAAGCAATGCTCCGCGGATAGCCAATGAATGGTTCCCTTGATCTTTCTGCCGTCTGCGGGGTTTTTACCGCCTGTTTCGAGATCAGCAGTAGCTCTGATCAAGGTAATGTTTCCCTCGGAGTCAGTCTCATAGCCGGTGCACTTAATTACATAAGCACCCATCAGACGAACTTCGTTTTCAGGATAGAGTCTATGGAATTTCGGAACCTTTTCTGTTCTGAAATCGCCGCGTTCGATATAGATCTCTCGGGTAAAAGGAACAAGTCTTGTGCCTGCATTTTCATCATTGGGATTGTTGTTCTGTGCAAATTCTTCCACTTTTCCTTCGGGATAGTTTTCAATCACAACTTTGACAGGATCCAGAACAGCAATTCTTCTGATTGCGTTAAAATTTAATTCATCACGAATACAATGCTCCAAAAGACCGATATCAACAATGCTGTATGCCTTAGAGATACCTGCTCTTTTTACAAATTCAAAAATTGCAGAGGGTGTATATCCCCTTCTTTTAAGGCCGCAAAGAGTGGGCATTCTGGGATCGTCCCAGCCATCTACCGTTCCGGTTTCAACAAGCTGGCGAAGATAACGCTTGCTCATTACAGTGTGAGTCACATTGAGTCTTGCAAATTCATACTGATGAGGCTTCTTCTCAAAGCCAATATGATCAACAACCCAATCATAAAGCGGTCTGTGGTTTTCAAATTCTATGGAGCACATGGAATGGGTAATGCCTTCCAATGCGTCCTGAATAGGATGTGCAAAGTCATAAAGCGGATAGATGCACCACTTGTCGCCCTGCCTGTGGTGAGAAGTATGTGCAATTCTGTAAATGGCAGGGTCTCGCATATTCATATTGGGAGAAGACATATCGATCTTTGCGCGAAGAGTGCACGCACCGTCCTCAAATTCACCGTTTTTCATTTTCTCGAACAGAGAAAGATTTTCCTCAACACTACGATCGCGGTAGGGGCTGTTTTTGCCGGGTTCGGTAAGAGTTCCGCGATACTCTCTCATTTCTTCTGCGCTGAGATCGCAAACATAAGCATCTCCTTGACGAATTAGTTGAACTGCAAACTCATAGCATTTTTCAAAATAATCCGAACCGTAAAAAATGCCACCGGTAGGTTCTGCACCGAGCCATTTCAGATCTTCATAAATACTCTGTACATACTCATCGTCCTCTTTTGCGGGATTGGTATCGTCGTAGCGGAGATTGAAGAGACCACCATACTGCTTTGCAAGCATTGCATTGATATATATTGCTTTTGCACTGCCAATGTGGAGGTACCCGTTTGGCTCCGGAGGAAATCTTGTGTGGAGCTTTTCAATAACACCGTTTTTCAAATCATTTTCAATAATTTCCTGAAGGAAATTTGAGCTTGTATTTTCTTCCATACCATTACTCCTTAACAGACGCGAGAGCCTTTGATTTTTCAAGTCTCTCAACAACTTTTTCTTTACCTAAAATTTTCATAACAGAACAAAGATCCGGGGATGCGGACTTGCCGGTCACCGCAATTCTGAGAACCATACTGATATCACCTACATGACCCTTATAAAGCTCCGGATTTGCCTTGTATTCCTTGGGCTTTGCCGCAAAGCCCATATCGGTTGCAAGCTTTGTAATTCTTTCAAACCATACATCACTTTCATCGTTGCTGTCAAAAATGGCCTGATAGGAATCAAGGATCATAGTGATGTCTTCCTTGGAAACATTTTCAGGCATTGCATCCTTGTAAGCAAACAGCTCATCATAAAAGAAGCCAAGATAATCACGGATTTCACTCCAAGTACCAATGTCCTTGCGAGGCTTAGGACCTCCACGACCGATGGAAAAGATCTTTAATGCCTTTTCTTTATCATTGGACAACAAAGAATAAAGCTCTTCATCAAACTCCTTGGTCCAAGAAAGAACCTCGCTGTAAACCTCTTCGGAAGACATTTTGCTGATGACATTTTTAGAAACGTCACAAAGCTTCATATAATCAAAAAGTGATCCTGCAGGATTCATCTTCTTATAAGAGAAAGGAAAACTACTTGCAGGCATATCGGGATTTGCCCGTCTCCAATCCTCAAAATTCGAATTTAAAATCGTAAGGATGTATTCATATACCGAGCGAATAGGAAATCCTTCTGCCTTGTAATAGGTTAAAGCGAGCTCGGGGTCCTTTCTTTTGGAAAGTTTTCTCTTGCTGGTTCCGTCCATTTTCATCAAAGGACCGATGTGCAGATATTTGGGGATTTTAAACCCGAGAGCACGGAAAAGCTGAAGGTGGAACGGCAAGGTAGAAAGCCACTCATCACCACGAACGACATGCGTTGTGTGCATCAGGTGATCATCAACAGCGTGTGCAAAATGATAGGTGGGAATTCCGTCGGACTTCAATAAAACATGATCAATATCATTTTCCGTCAACTCCATGTTTCCCTTGATCAGATCTGTAAAACGGATCTTATTTTCAATGGATCCGGTGGAACGGAAGCGCAGAACCCAAGGCATACCTTTGGAAAGAGCTGCTTTGATATCATCAAGAGAAGCATCCCTCCATTTTGCCCACTTGCCGTAATAACCGAAATTTTCCTTCCCGCTTTCTTGTTTTTCGTGAATCTCGGAAAGCTCTTCCTCGGTACAGAAGCAAGGGTACGCCAAGCCTTCAAGCAGAAGCTTTTTTGCAAAAACATGATAAATATCTTTTCTTTGACGCTGTCGGTAAGGACCGTAATTGCCGGCGTCACCCTCAAGGGTAGCTCCTTCATCAAAAAAGATGCCGTAATGCGAAAGAGATTCGATCAAGGTTTCGATAGCACCGGGAACTTCTCTTTTTGCATCTGTATCTTCCACACGCAAGAACAAAACTCCTTCAGATTGATGGCACATTCTTTCGGAAGTAAGGCCTTGAACAAGATTTCCAAGATGGACAAAGCCGGTGGGGCTTGGCGCCATTCTTGAAACAACTGCTCCCTCTTTTAACTGGCGAGGTGGAAATTGAGCTTCCACCTCCTCAGGAGTAAAAGTAACATTTGAAAACAAAATTTCGGAAAGTTCAATTCTCTCCTCAACTGTTAATTGTCTGCGATCCATAGTAAACCTACCAAATTATAATATCGATTCTATATTATACAATATTTTTCCTTGCAATACAAGTAGGAAAGCAACAAAAAATTGATGGATATAACGCGTTTCAGCTATAAAAAATTATAATAGCAGTCATCAATTTGTAAAATAAATGTTAAATGATAAATTCTTATTGAAATAACAACAATAATATTGTAAAATAATAGGTGATTTTTATTTAAAGGAGGACACTTTATGGCAATCCCAAGTTGGTTTGTGATTGTGATGGGAATGGGTACTGTTTTTATCGGTCTTGTTTGCATTGTTATTCTTTGCAAGATCCTTGGTGCAGTATGTTCTCTGCTTGGTAGCACATCTTCAGATTTGAAAGATACCGGTGCTCAGAAAGCAGCAACCGTTTCCGCTCAACAGAATGCTTTACCCTCTTTCCCCAATAGACAAGAAGTCGTTGCTGTGATCGGCGCTGTTATTGCTGAGGAATGCGGTGTGGATGTGGAAGCGATCCGCATCAAATCTATTAAAAGAATTTAACAAAATTAAGGAGAACAAAAATGAAAAAATATCGTGTTAATGTAAACGGAAATACTTATGAAGTTGAAATTGAATTGATCGACGCAGCACAAGCTGCAGCAGCTCCCGCTCCTGCTACACCAGTTGAAGCACCTGCACCCGCTCCCGCAGCAGCTCCTGTTTCCGGCGAGGGTGAAAGCGTCAATGCTCCCATGCCCGGTACCATTCTTGCTGTCAATGTTGCACCCGGCCAGGCTGTAAAGAAGGGTGATGTCCTCTTTATTCTCGAAGCAATGAAAATGGAAAATGAAATCATGTCTCCAGTTGATGGTGTTGTGGGTACTGTAGCAATCACCAAGGGTGCCACCGTTGAATCCGGTGCTCTTCTTTGCACCATTGCGTAAGTTCAAAACTATGAAGAAGTTATTACTTTTTGTCCTGTCTGCAATTCTTCTTATTTCTTCCCTTGCATGTCCTGTATTTGCAAAGGAAGAAAATGAAATTGCTGTAAAACAGGCTGAGATTATTGAAAACAACGGTCAGTTCACTTTGAAGATTACTTTGGAAAATCTGACCAATCAGTCCTTTACCGATGTACAGTGCTTGATCTATACCGATTTTTTTGATTCTGAAAAAATAGCGTTCAACGATAACTGTACCCTTGCAATGGCAGAAGCTCCTATTTACGGAGCAAATGCCAAAAAGCTTACCGCTCTCGGTGAAACAAGCTTTTTGTTCGAGCTTACAAAGTGTACCGACAAATACGCTGATCTCGACATCATTGTTGCATATCAATATGATACCGACACTGTTTTTGCAGGCGGTACCTATAACAGCGACAATTTTGGGTTCGAAGAATTTGAGTCCATCTTGAAAAAGGAAGAGAAAGCTACTAAGCTTGATGTTATTGTAAACTTTCTAAAGCAGACCGGATTCTCCATGATCAAAGAGAATTGGAAGGTTGTCGTAATGTTTTTAATCGCCTTTGTTTTGATCTATCTTGCGATCGTAAAAGGCTTCGAACCCCTGCTTCTCCTTCCCATCGCTTTTGGTATGCTACTTACCAATCTTCCCGGTGCTGAAATGTACCATCCCGAGCTCTTCGCTGACGGCCACATTCATTGGGAGATGTTTACGACCATAGGCGCAGGTCTTCTTGACTACCTCTACTTGGGTATCAAACTTGGAATCTATCCTTGCCTGATCTTTCTTGGAATCGGTGCAATGACCGATTTCGGTCCCCTGATTGCAAACCCCAAGAGCCTGATTCTCGGCGCTGCTGCACAGTTTGGTATCTTCATTACCTATTTTGGTGCAACAAAGCTTGGTTTCAGTCCTCTAGAAGCGAGCTCCAGCGGTATTATCGGCGGTGCTGACGGCCCTACCGCAATTTTTGTTACTTCAAAACTTGCTCCTCACCTGCTTGGACCTATTGCCGTTGCCGCTTACTCTTATATGGCTCTTGTTCCTTTCATTCAACCTCCCATTATGAAGGCTCTTACCACTAAGAAGGAACGGGCGATCGTTATGAAAGAGCTTCGCACTGTCAGCCGTGTCGAAAAGCTTCTCTTCCCCATTGCGGTTACCGTATTTGTTTCACTTCTTGTTCCTTCTGCAGCTCCTCTCGTAGGTTGTCTGATGCTCGGTAATCTCTTCCGTGAAAGCGGAGTAGTTGACCGTATTGCAAAAGCAGCTCAGAATGAATTAATGAATATCGTTACCATTTTCCTCGGAATCTCTGTTGGTGCTACCGCAACCGCGGAAGCCTTCCTCGATCTGAACACGCTGAAGATCCTTGCTATGGGTATTATAGCATTCAGCTTTGGTACCGCAGCTGGCGTTCTTCTTGCGAAATTCATGAACCTATTCCTGAAGAACAAGATCAATCCCTTGATCGGTTCTGCCGGAGTTTCTGCTGTGCCTATGGCAGCTCGTGTGTCTCAAAGTGTTGGACAAAAAGAAAATCCCTCCAATTTCCTTTTGATGCACGCCATGGGTCCCAATGTTGCCGGTGTTATCGGTTCCGCGATCGCCGCCGGTGTCTTGATCGCACTCTTTGGTTAATAGGAGAAAATTATGTCTGAAAAGAAACTATTTATTACAGATACTATCCTTCGTGATGCTCATCAGTCCCAGGCAGCCACCAGAATGAAGCTGGAGGATATGCTTCCTGCTTGCGAGATCCTTGACAAGATCGGTTATTGGTCTCTCGAGTGTTGGGGCGGTGCTACCTTCGACTCTTGTATGAGATTCTTGAAGGAGGATCCTTGGGAAAGACTTCGCACACTGAAAAAGGCTCTTCCCAACACAAAACTCCAAATGCTCTTCCGCGGCCAGAATATTCTTGGTTACAAGCACTATGCTGACGATGTTGTAGATGCCTTTGTTCGTAAATCCATTGAAAACGGTATTGATGTTGTTCGTGTATTTGATGCACTCAATGACACCAGAAACCTGAAGCAAGCAGTTGACTCCGTAAAAAATTACGGTGGAATTTGTGAGGTAGCGATCAGCTACACCACAAGCCCTGTACACAATCAGGAGTATTTTGTAACTCTTGCAAAGAAGATCGAAGAAATGGGTGCCGATGTAATTTGTATTAAGGATATGGCAAACCTCCTCCTTCCCTTTGAAGCTTATGAGCTTGTAAAAGCTTTGAAGAGTGCTGTTTCCTGTCCTTTACATCTTCACACTCACAATACTACCGGTACCGGTGATATGACAAACCTTATGGCCGCTCAGGCAGGTGTTGATATTGTTGACTGTGCACTCTCCCCCCTTGCAAACGGAACCTCGCAGCCCGCTACAGAAGCTCTTGTTGCAACCTTAAAGGGTACCGAGCGCGATACCGGACTTGACCTCGAACTGATGGCAAAGGCTGCTGCACACTTCCGCGGCGTTGCTGATAAGCTGAAAGAAGAAAAGATCCTGGATCCCAAGGTTTTGAATGTAGATACCAAAACGCTTCTTTATCAGGTTCCCGGCGGTATGCTTTCCAACCTTCTTTCTCAGCTAAAGCAGCAAGGGGCTGAAGATAAATATTATGAAGTTCTTGCAGAGATTCCCCGCGTTCGCAAAGACTGCGGTTATCCCCCCCTTGTTACTCCCACCAGCCAGATTGTTGGTACTCAGGCAGTTCTCAATGTGCTTATGGGCGAAAGATACAAAATGATCTCCAAGGAAACAAAGGGTATGCTCCGCGGCGAATACGGTCAGCTTCCTGCCCCTGTTAATGAAGAGGTCAGAAAGAAAGCAATTGGAGATGATGAAGTCATCACCTGTCGCCCCGCTGATCTCCTTTCTCCCGAGCTTGAACAGTACAAGAAAGAAGCCGGAGATCTTGCAAAGTGTGAGGAGGATGTTCTTTCCTACGCTCTCTTCCCACAGGTTGCCGGTAAGTTTCTTGAAGAAAGAAATGCTGGAGCCCAAAAGAAAGAGATTGCCGAAAAAAACTCAGACCCCAATGCAATCAGAGAGCTTTTTATTGATGATACAACAGTAACCGCTCTTTAATTAAAAAAAGCAGTGCAAATGCACTGCTTTTTTTATATAATCTTTTTAATTTCAGTTAATTCTTTTATGTAAAAATCAATTTTTGTATTTTGCGGCAAGCCTTTTTTCTTCTTATCAAAAAAACAGGTTTTCAGTCCAAAATCAGTTGCGCCTTTTATATCAGAGGATAAAGAATCCCCGATCATTAATATATTTTCAGGAAGAATGTCTTCGTTTTCTTTTCTCAAAATTGAAAAACAGTACTCAAAAAACTCCTTTGATGGCTTAGAAGCACCGATTTTTTCGGAAATAAAGAAATCTTTGAAATAATGCTCCATTTTTCCTATTCTTAATCGGTTGATTTGCTGTTCAAAAGGGCCGTTACTTGCGGCATATAGCGGATATTTTTTTGACAAATAACAAAGCACATCCACTGCTCCTTTAACAGGAATTGCACTGTTAAAAAGCTCTCCTCTGAAATAATTTTCAAACACTTCCCCATCAAAATTGATTTCTAAAGCCTCAAAAATTAAATTCCAACGAATCTCTTTTAATCTTGTAAAAGTTAGACTTCCTTTTTCAAGCTCGGACCAAAGATGAGTGTTAATCTTCAAAAAGGTTTGGTACATTTCTTCCCGATACGGAGGAAATCCGAACTTTTGAAAGCCGGACCTCATAGACTCTTTTACATAGGCATCAAAATCCAAAATCGTGTCATCAATGTCAATAAAAACAGCTTTTATACCCATTAGTTTTTATCCTTTTTCAGACTTAAAAATGCAATACATTCCACATGACTTGTTCTCGGAAAAAGATCAACAGGCTGTATAGAACCGTAGTGATAACCAAGAGCAGTAAACCGTGCAAGATCTCTTGCAAAGGTATCAGGTCCGCATGAAATGTATAAAATATTTTCAATTTTATGATTCGATATATCCTGAATTAATTCTGAAGCAAGACCTTTTCGAGGAGGGTCCAAAATGATGAGAGGATTTTTCGCTTTTTTTTCGCTTATGATATGAAAAGCGTCTTTTGCATCACCGCAGAAAAATTCTGCATTTTCAATACCGTTGGCAATTGCATTTTCTTTTGCATCCTTCACTGCAGCATCAATAATTTCAACGCCTACGATCGGGCATTTTGCATTGGAAGACAAGGAAATAGAGCCGATTCCGCAATAAAGATCGATCAAAAGGTCGAATTTCTCAAGCTTTGCCATTTGAAAGGCTGTTTTATATAAAAGTTCTGTTGCATCGTGGTTGATCTGATAAAAAGATAAGGGCGATATCATAAATCTTTTATCACATAGAACATCATTAATTTTTTCTTCGCCCCAAACAAGTCTTTGCTTTTTACCGAGAATAACATTGTTATTCTCATTTTGGATGTTAAAACTGATGCTTTTGATTTTAGGAAATCGATGAATAACAGATGATATAAACTGTTTTTCATTCGGGAATGAATCTTCTCGCAAAACAAGACAAAGCATAATTTCATTTGTTGCCTTTCCGATTCTTAAATAAATATGCCTTAAAAGCCCGGAATGCTCCACTTCGTTATAAGGAACGATGTTGTTTTTTGAAAAATATTCACACAAAAAATTCGTAATTTCTGAGAAAGACGGATCCTGGATATCACAATGATCAATTTCGCACACCTTATGTGTCTTAGGTGTAAAAAAGCCACATACAACTCGACCGTCCTTAGAATATGAAAGCGGAAATTGACCTTTATTACGATAAGAAGAAATCTGATTTGTAGATAAAACCGGAAGCACATTCACACCGTCAAGTCCCGCTTTACGGAAACAATCCTCAACAAAAGCTTGTTTTAAAGATTTTTCGTAAGCATAATCAATATGTTGAAAAGTACAGCCACCGCATTGACGATTGTGATGACATTTTGGTTCTGTTCGATATTCAGAAGATTCGAGCATTTCCTCGATTCTCGCAATATAATAATTCTTTGCGCATTTAATGATGCGAATCTTTACTTTATCACCTGCAACACCATTTTGCACAAAAATTACAGCTCCGAAAACTTTACAAACACCGAAGCCAAGCATATTGGTATCTATGATTTCTGCTTCTAAAACTTGATTCTTTTGAAAATTCATTTTATCCCACCGAATTTCGATTTATAGCAAAATTTTATCATATTTTATCGTAAAAGTCAAAAAGATGTGTTGAATTTATCTTCTTTTTTTGCTATACTGTATCAAGAAAATTCGATCGGAGGAAGATATGCAGTTTCAATATAAAACAAAAGGAACCTGTTCTCAGGCAATTCAATTTGATATTGAAGAAGATGTCGTTAAAAATATTTCTTTTTATGGCGGATGTAACGGAAATTTGAAAGCAATTGCAAAGCTTGTAGACGGTATGACCGTTGATGAAATTGAAAAAAAACTTAAGGGAAACACTTGCGGTTTTCGTTCTACCTCCTGTGCTGATCAGTTGGCAGTCGCCGTCAGAGAAGCAGCGAATAAAATGAAAAAATAAGAAAAGGCCTTGATTTCAAATCAAGGCCTTTTTTATAGGTTTAGTCTTCATCAAAGAAGATATCCTTCATACTGTAAGCACCGGCATCTTTTCCGACTACAAATTGTGCCGCGCAAATTGCGCCGTTAGCCAAAATCTCGCGTGATTGTGCAGAATGGGAGATCGTAACCACTTCGCCGCTTCCTGCAAAGATTACATCGTGTTCACCTACGATGGTACCGCCGCGAACCGCGTGAATACCGATCTCATTCCTCGTTCTTTTTCCGCAAATACCGCTTCTTCCGTGGACATACTCCGCCTTAACCGGAAGAACGGATCTGATTTCATTGGCAAGCATAAAAGCAGTTCCGGAGGGAGAATCAACCTTTTGGTTGTGGTGCTTTTCAATGATTTCTATGTCAAAATCAGGAAGCATTTTTGCTGCTTTTTTGGCAAGCTGACAAATCAGATTCACACCGAGAGACATATTGGCAGAGCGAAAGACAGGAATAGATTTCTCTGCCTCCTCAATCAAACAAAGCTCATCGTTATCAAAACCTGTTGTAGCAATGACAGCGGGAATTTTTTTGCTTTTAGCAAAATCCAAAACACTGCTGATAGCAGTATGAAAAGAAAAATCAATAATTACATCGATGTCTTCCTGTACCAAAGAACAATCGGCATATACGGGAAAGTCACACTCCGGCAGTGTAGGATCAACACCGGCTACTACCTGTATATCAGGATTGTCCTTACATTGAGCTGCAACAACCTTCCCCATTCTTCCGCCGCAACCGGTCAATAAAACTTTTAACATAATAAATGCCTTTCTAAAACTTAAACAAAACAGTTGAAAAAAAATATAAAATAGTTTATACTGTATATAAGTTTAATTTTTTTATAATAATAGCATTTTTTGCATTGAAAGTCAAATCTTTTAAGGGAAAAATTATGACAAGTGATACTCTTTTAAAAAAATCGGCATATTTTTACGATCTACCGCAAGAATTGATTGCACAAACCCCTATTTATCCTCGTGATTCGTCGCGTTTTTTGGTTTGTAAAAAAGACGGCTCTCTTTCTGACCGTGTGTTTTCCGATCTACCTGAACTGCTAAACCCCGGCGATGTTCTTGTGATCAATGAGTCAAAGGTAATTCCTGCTAGACTGTATTTAAAGGATATTTTAACCGGTTCACCGATGGAGCTTCTGCTTTTGAAGCAAAAGGAATTAAATCTTTGGTATTCTATGGTTAAACCCGGTAAAAAAGCAAAGCCGGGCAAGAAGTTTATTTCTGAGAACGGAAAGCTTGTAGCAGAAATCATATCCATTGAAGAAAACGGTGATCGACTGATCCGTTTTTCCTTTGATGAAAACAAAACCTTTATGGAAGTGCTTGATGAAATCGGAAATATGCCCCTTCCTCCGTATATTACCGAAAAATTAAAAGATAAAAATCGTTATCAAACCGTTTATGCGGTCACTGACGGCTCTGCTGCCGCACCGACAGCAGGACTGCATTTTACCCCTGAATTACTTCAAAAGATCCGTGATAAAGGTGTAATTATTGCGCCTGTTTTGCTTCATGTAGGTATTGGCACCTTCCGTCCTGTAAAAGAAGAGGATATTACAAAGCATCCGATGCACAGCGAATACTTTTCGGTACCCGAAGAGACAGCTAAGATCATTTCCAAGGCAAAAGCCGATGGAAGAAGAGTAATTTCTGTCGGTACAACTTCTTGCAGAACCTTAGAAAGCGCCTTTGATAAAAAAGGAAATTTAATTCAAAATAATACAAATACTGATATTTTTATTTATCCCGGATATCAGTTTAAAGTGGTAGATTCTCTGATTACAAACTTTCATTTACCTGAAAGCACACTGATCATGCTTGTTTCTGCTCTTTTGGGATATGAAAACACAATGAAGGCGTATCACTTTGCGGTAGAGAATCGTTTTCGATTCTTCTCTTTCGGTGATGCGATGATGATTGAATGAACCGTTGTATTGCAATTTTCGGCCCTACTGCTTCCGGTAAATCTTCGCTTGCAATTAAGCTCGCTATTGAACTCGACGGTGTGATCATTTCTGCGGACTCTATGCAGATCTACAAAGAAATGAATATCGGAACAGCAAAACCAAGCTCTGAGGAATTGAACAAAATTCCCCATAAACTGATCGACATATGCTCACCGCTTGATGCTTTTTCTGTTTATGACTATAAAAAGAATGCAGAACAGGAAATTGAAAATGCTATTTCAGCCGGAAAAATTCCAATTGTTGTCGGTGGTACCGGTCTTTATTTTGATGCACTTTTTTATAATACCGAATTTGGTGAAATGGAAATTGATCAGCACATTCATGACTCCTTGGTTGCTCGGTCCAAACAAGGCGAAAATGCCTTGCTATTAGATGAGCTTACTAAAATTGACCCGGTCTGTGCAGAAAAATTACACGAAAAAGACACCAAGCGCATTATCAGAGCACTCGAGGTATATTTGTCTACTGGAACAACATTAACTTCGTATAAAGAAAAATCAAGATTGAAAAGCTGTAAATTTGATTTTCTGAAGATTTTTCTTGATTATTCTAACCGTGCCCTTTTATATGAAAGAATCAACAAGCGTGTGGATCAAATGATCTCTGCCGGCCTCTTACAAGAAACAAAACTTCTTTTAGAACAAGGCTTTCTTGATTCTTCTACCGCTGCGCAAGCAATCGGTTATAAAGAGCTTGTTCCGTTTTTAAACGGCGAGAAAGAACTTGTTGAATGTGTTGATCTCTTAAAGCAAAAAACAAGAAATTATGCAAAAAGGCAGTTAACTTGGTTTCGTCGCTACAGCGATGCCCATCGAATCAAAATGGACAGCGTCCGAGATCCGTTTGAAGCTGCTTTCACAATTTGTAAAAATTACTTGAAAGGAGAATAAAAATGAATGCAAAAAAGCCCCTGATCAATCTTGCAGTCTTTTTGCTTTCCTGCTTTGTAATTTTGTATGCGATCATTCAGCTGATCTCCGGTTTAACATCCGATGTTTCTTTTGAATACGCTTCTGTTCAAAAGGTTGAAAATTTCATAGAAAAGAATGCGTATGTCATTAGAAACGAATCTATTGTATATGCGGAAAACAGCGGTGTTTTATCTTATTCTGTCCGTGAATCGGAAAAAATCGGTGTTGACGATCTGATCGCCTCTGTGTATTCCTCGCAAAACGGCATCAATCTTCAAAATGAAATCGAAGAGATTGAGCAGAAAATTGAAATTCTATCTCGTTCTTCCATTGATACCGGCTATCTGACTTCTAATATCGCAAAAGTGGATGAACGAATTTTTGGTTCATTGGTTGATGTGAGATCCGCTACCAAGGAAAATGATCTTACTTTGATTTCGTCTTTTAAGGAAGAGCTTTTGATCGATATCAATAAGCGACAGCTCATTACATCCGGTATGTCTGATTTTTCTCAGCAAATCAATGAATTACAGGCAAAAAAAGATAAACTTACCTCCTCCATGCAAAATCCTCTTTCAACGGTTTATGCTGAAAAGCCAGGATATTTTTCTACTTTGCTGGACGGCTACGAAACCGTTTTTACACCTGAAAAAATTAAAAATATGAATTTATCCGACTATGACAAGATCATCGGTGAAGACGCGGCTTCGTATACAGAATCTGCAATCGGTAAGCTCATTACTGATTTTGACTGGTATACTATGTGTGAAGTAACCACGGAAGAAGCTGACAAATTTGTTGTTGGCCAAAGTTATCCAATTTCATTTTTATATTCGTCAGGCAGACAAGTCGACGCCGTTTTGCAAAGAAAAATCAGTCAGACTGATTCTACAAGAGCAGTTCTTATTTTTATTATTCAAGAGGTTCCCTCTGACTTTGATTACACAAGACGACAGCCCGTCAAGATCATTCTTGAATCCAACAAAGGAGTCAGCTTTCCCTCTTCCGCGCTCAGAATGGTTGATGGGGTTCAGGGAGTATATATTGTTGCAGGAAATGTGATCGAATTTAAGAAGGTTGACATTATCTCTTCTACCGAATCGAGATATTTAAGTCGATCTTATGAAAAAACAGACCCAAAGAGTAAGGAATATTTATCTAAATTTGATCGTGTTGTCTTAGAAGGAAAGGATCTTTATGTTGGAAAAATTCTCGACTGATGGCGTTCTTAACTCTGATAAAAAAGAGGAGATCCGCTCGCGTATAGAAAAAATCAAGAAAAAAATTTCAGAAAGTGAAAAGAAAAGCCCTTATCATCAAAAAACAAAACTGCTTCTCGCAACAAAAACAAGATCTCCCCAGGAAATTAACTTTGCAATCTCTCTCGGTGTTGACTGTATCGGTGAAAACCGTGTTCAGGAGCTTCTGGACAAATATGATCACATTAATAAAGAAAATGTTGAGATTCATTTTATCGGCGCACTGCAAACAAATAAAGTCAAGTACATCATTGATAAGGTAAATATGATCCATTCTCTTGATCGGATTTCTCTTGCGAAGGAAATTGACAGACAGGCAAAAAAATTAGGAATCGTGATGAATGTTCTTTGTGAGGTAAATATCGGTCTTGAAGATTCAAAATCCGGTATAAATCCTGATGATGTTTTCAACTTTTTACAAGAAGTTTCAAAATTTGACAATATTCGTGTGTGCGGTCTTATGGCAATCCCGCCAATTTTAACCTCAATTTCGACACAAAAAGAATATTTTCAAAAAATTATGGATTTATATATTGACATATCAGCAAAAAAAATAGATAATATTAGTATGTCTGTACTTTCATTTGGTATGTCCTCCGATTATGACCTTGCAGTGGAATGCGGTTCCACAATTGTCCGTATCGGAACGGCAGCATTTGGAGAAAGAATTTATTTTTAAATATATTTTGGAGGAAAAATAATATGGGAATCAAAAATGCATTGAACAACTTCATTTTTGGAAAGGAAGAAGATACTGTAGGTTACGAGTCTGAAATGGACAACGAATATGATGATTTTGACATCACCGAAGCTGCAGGCGAGGAGCATGATAACAGAGTTTCTTCCGGCGTAAGCGTTTCAAGCGGCACTTCCATTGAAATGGTCGTTGTAAAGCCCGAAAAGCTCGAAACCGTAACTCAGATCGCTGACTATCTTGTTGACCGCAAGACCATTCTTCTTAACCTCGAGGAGACCAACAAGGAAACCGCTCGTCGTTTGATCGATTTTCTTAACGGTGTTGCTTATGCAATTAACGGCGACCTTAGAAAGGTTGCAACCAATACTTATGTAATCACCCCCAGCAATGTTGAGCTTTCCGGTGAAAAGATCACCGCAAGTGCCGAAGCTTCTTTCGATAAGGAATAATTCATCTTGGCATTTGTCGTCTACTGCATTGTTTCTGTTGTTTCGCTGGCAGTTTTTCTTTTACAGATTCTGATGGTTGTCAGGGCAATTATGTCTTGGCTTCCTTTTGACGATTCTTCCCCGCTTCAACGCTTTATTTTTTGCGTAACAGAGCCTGTAATTCTTCCTGTGCGCAATTTGCTATCAAAATCCGATTTCATTTCCGGATTACCTATTGATATTTCTTTTTTGGTTACATATATGATTTTGACATTTGTTTCATACTTGTTACCAACAGTTAATTTTTGAAACGAAAGGACTCTCTTCCAATGATCGCCCCTCATGAATTAAAAAACAAAACCTTTTCAAGAGCTGTCCGCGGATATAATCCCGTAGAAGTTGATGAATATTTTGATTTTTTAATAGAAAAATATACCGAGGCTTACAAAGCAGCTTCCGAATTTGAGCAAAAGCTCAATCAAGTCGAAGCAAAGTATGACGAACTGTCTAATGAAGAAGCATCCATTCGTTCCGCAATTTTGAAAGCACAAAAGCTGGGTGAAGCGATCGTCAACAATGCAAACAAAGAAGCCAAAGAGATCAAGGCTGATCTTTCTGCTCGTTGTGATGCACTGATTGCAGAAGCAAAAAGCAAGGTTGAGGCAGAAAAAGAAAATATTGCGGTTTTAAGAAAATCCGCCGTAGAATTCCAGCATAAGCTTTACTCTGAATATGTAAAGCATGTTGAAATGATTAAAGGCATGAATCTTGAAGATATGACAGATCCTGCGGATATGACCGAAGAAAATCGTGTGTTTGAAGAAGCAAAAAATGCATCTTTTCAAAGTTCTGATGTTACTATCATTACCGATAACGAAATAACAGAACAAAATCAAATTTGATTTTTTAGCGAAGGCCGCAGAAGTGCGGCCTATTCGTTGTTAAAGGGAAGTTTTATGACGATTACAATTATTGTTTTTTTAATCGTTTTACTCGATCAAGCGTCAAAGTATTTAGCAAATTTGTATTTAAACGGAAACCCCTCTTTTCTTGTTATTCCGAACATCCTTTCTTTTCAGTATCATGAAAATAAAGGCGCTGCCTGGGGAATCCTAGCCGATCATAGATGGGTTTTTATGCTCATTTCTACCATTGCAATTGTCGCAATTATCATTTTTCTTTTTTATACGAAAAACGAAAATCAACCCTTTTTATTCAGACTTTCTCTTGCTTTTTTTGTAGGTGGAGGAATCGGAAATATGATCGACCGTATCTTTCTTGGCTATGTAATTGATTTTCTTCAATTTGAGTTTATTGACTTTCCCATCTTCAACATTGCTGACAGTTTTATAACAATTGGCGCAGTAATTATGATCATTTCATTGATTTTGGATACTGTTTCAGAATTAAAATTAAAAAAACATGAATGAAAACATTTACATTTGCAATGAAGATCTGATCAGGCTGGACGCTTATCTTTCTAAAATATCCGAGCTTTCTCGTTCCAGATGTGTCCAACTGATCGAAGACGGTCTTGTTCTTGTAAATCAGCAGCAAAGAAGCAAAAATTTCAAGTTGACTCTTGGCGATGAAATTGCGTTTCGGATTCCTGATGATGAAGAGATTGATGCAAAACCGGAAAACATTCCGCTTGACATATTTTATGAAGACAGCGATATCATTGTGGTAAACAAGCCGCAAGGAATGGTCGTACACCCTGCTCCCGGAAATTCAAGCGGAACCTTGGTAAATGCACTTTTATATCATTGCAAAGACTCTCTTTCCGGTATTAACGGAAAACTCAGACCCGGCATTGTTCACCGTATTGACAAAGACACCAGTGGACTTGTCATCATTGCTAAAAACGATTTAGCACACAACAACTTATCTTTAATGTTTAAAGAGCATTCGTTCACAAGAAAATATCAAGCTATTCTTTACGGAGGTCCAAAGGAGGATTCCGGGACCGTTTCTCTTGCTATTGGCAGGAGTAAAAAGGATCGCAAAAAAATGGCTTTTTATCCTCTTGGTACTCCTAACGCAAAGGATGCTGTTACTCATTTTCAGGTTTTGGAGCGTTTTAATGGTTACAGCCTTGTTGAATTGACTTTAGAAACCGGCAGAACCCACCAGATTCGAGTACATATGCTATCTAAATCTTGTCCTATTTTGGCAGATCCATTATATGCACCGAACAGAAAAAATTTCGAACTTTCCGGACAATGTCTCCATGCTAAAGTCATCGGTTTTAAACACCCGATTTCCGGTAAGGAAATGTATTTTGATGCTCCCCTACCCTCGTATTTTACAAATGTTCTTGAAGAGATTAAAAAAATATAAGTAGACATGAATAAATTTGAAAATCTAATTATCGTTTCCGATATGGACGGAACCTTTTTCGGCGAAAAAGCGACTGTTCTTCCTAAAAATTTAGATGCAATTCGTTATTTTCAGGAAAACGGAGGAATGTTTACACTTGCAACAGGCAGAGATTACAGAATATTAGAACATCTTTATTCCGATTTGTGTAATTACTTGTCTTGTCCTGCAATTTTGTGTAATGGATCTTATCTTTATGATTTTAACTCTAAAGAAAAGCTTTTCGAAATTGAAATTGATAAGGATGAGGTTATCAATACAGTTTCAGCAATTAAGGAAGTGATTCCGGAAGCAACCTATCGAATCAGCTTTGATCAAGGGTTTCTTTGCGATATAAATAACAGTCTTCCTTTCAGCAAAGAGCTTGCTAACGATCTTTTACCCATTCTTATTATTGACGATCCAAAAAAATACAAAAAATTTCCTTGGCATAAGCTTGTTTTCAGTGCAAATGGGTTGAAGGGCGCTTCTTCAGATGGTCTTTCTCCTGTTGATAACAATTGGATATCAAGAGCAGAAAACATCATTTCTAAAATTGAATTTAAGAACATTTCTTATACCACCTCTTCAAGCACCTTGCTCGAATTATTACCAAAGAAAGCAAGCAAAGGAAAGGCCTTAAAGAATCTTAAGAATCTATTTTCTGATCGAAAGATCATTTGTGTGGGAGACTACTACAACGATGTGGATATGCTGAAGTCAGCTGACATTCCTGCCTGTCCCGAAAACGCTCTTGATGAAGTCAAGAGTATTTGTCAGATTCATCTCTGCAATCACCGTGAAGGTTGCATTGCAGATTTGATATATAAATTGGATTCCATTGTATAACTATAATATTGGAGGAAAAAACATGGAAAATCAAAAAAAGCTTGAGCTTCAAAAAATCGCAACCAAAATCAGACTCGGTATTCTTGAAGAGATCTATAGCGCATCTTCCGGACACCCCGGCGGATCTCTCTCCATCGCCGACATTCTTACTTATCTTTTCTTTGAAAAGATGAACATCAACCCCGAAGATCCCAAAATGGCCGATCGCGACCGTTTGGTTCTTTCTAAGGGCCACACTGCTCCCGCTTTGTATGCTACTCTTGCAAATCGCGGATACTTTAGCACCGATATGCTGAAAACCTTCAGAAATAAGAGCAGCATTCTTCAAGGTCACCCTGATATGAAGCACATTCCCGGTGTAGATATGTCTTCCGGTTCTCTCGGCCAGGGCATTTCCGCAGCCTGCGGTATGGCTCTCAGCGCAAAGCTTGACAACAAGAACTACAAGGTTTATACCATCCTCGGCGATGGCGAGCTTGAAGAAGGTCAGGTATGGGAAGCTGCTATGTTTGCAGCTCACTACAAGCTGAATAACCTCTGTGCATTCATCGACTTCAACGGTCTTCAGATTGATGGCGATATCACCAAGGTTATGAATCCCACCCCCATTGATGCTAAGTTTGAAGCATTTGGCTGGAATGTAAAAGTAATCAACGGTCATGACCTTGATGAAATCGAAGCAGCTGTTGCTGAATCTGAAAAGAGCGACAAGCCCTTTGCAATCATCTGCAAATGTATCAAGGGTAAGGGCGTTTCCTTCATGGAAAACCAGGCTGGTTGGCACGGCAACGCTCCCAACGCAGAACAGTACGAAGCAGCAAAAACTGAACTTGAAGCAGCACTTGCCGCATTGAACTAATCAGAAAGGTAGGATTGAAATATGAAACTTCAGAAAAAATATGAAATTGGTCAGAAGGTTGCTACCAGAGAAGCATACGGTAGTGCTCTTGCTGAATTTGGCGCAGATGAAAAGATCGTAGTTATGGATGCTGACCTTTCCAAGTCCACCAAAACTGCTGATTTTAAGAAGGAATTCCCCGAACGCTTTATTAACTGCGGTATCGCAGAAGCTAACATGGTAAGTGTTGCTGCAGGTCTTGCTGCAACCGGTAAAACTGTTTTTGCAAGCTCCTTTGCAAT
>JAZSAT010000043.1:0-19667 GCA_045602025.1 Eubacteriales bacterium
GCATTTACACACAGAATATTCTCTTTTGGACGGTGCTTGTCGCATCGACCGTCTTTTTGCGCGAGTAAAAGAACTAGGCCAAAAAAGTGTAGCCATTACTGACCACGGTGTGATCTACGGTGTCATTGCCTTTTACAAAGCAGCAAAGAAAGCAGGCATTCATCCTGTCATTGGGTGCGAAGTCTATGTTGCTCCGAGGGGCATGCAAGACAAAGACCCTTCCCTTGACCGTGAATACCATCACCTTGTTCTTTTGTGTGAAAACCTTACCGGTTATCATAATTTGATCAAGCTTGTGACTGCAGCTTATACAGAAGGCTTTTATCAAAAGCCGAGAGTAGATATGAAAATACTGAAAGAGCACAGCGAGGGGCTGATTGCACTTTCTGCTTGTCTTGCCGGTAAGATCCCTCAACAAATTTTAAAAGGCGATCTTGACGGTGCGGAAAGATCTGCACTTGAACTGAGAGATATTTTCGGAAAAGATTCCTTTTTCCTTGAAATGCAGGATCACAGGATCCCCGAACAGATTCGCGTCAACGCCGCTCTCTCTTCCCTTTCCAAAAAGCTTGATATACCTTTGGTCGCTACCAACGATGTTCATTATTTGAATCGCGAGGATTCCGAAAGCCACGATGTTCTGCTTTGTATTCAGACAGGAAAGGTCCTTCAGGATGAAGGCAGAATGAAATTTGATACGGATGAATTCTATCTCAAATCCACCGAGGAAATGGCTTCTCTTTTTCCAAAGCACCCTGAAGCCATTACAAACACTGCTAAGATCGCTGAAAGATGCCAGGTAGAATTCGACTTTTCCGAAGCGCATCTTCCCTCTTTTCAAAACGATCTCGGTCTCACATCTTGCGAGTACTTGAGAAAACTCTCCTTTGAAGGACTTGAGCGTCGTCTGTCCGAAAACAAAATCGTAGACAGAGCCCCTTATGACGAAAGACTCAGCTACGAACTTGAAACCATCGAAAAGATGGGCTTTTCCGATTATTTTCTCATTGTTTCCGACTTTGTTGGCTTTGCAAAAAGAAATGATATCTATGTAGGCCCGGGCCGAGGCAGCGGAGCAGGCAGTCTTGCCGCTTGGTGTCTTGATATTACCGAGCTTGACCCCATTAAAGGAAATCTTATTTTTGAAAGATTTTTAAATCCCGAGCGCGTCTCTATGCCTGACTTTGATATCGACTTCTGCAAAGATCGGCGACACGAAGTGATCGAATATGTCACCGAAAAATACGGCGAAGACCATGTGGCGCAGATCGTCACCTTCAGCACAATGGCGGCAAGGGCCGCTGTCAGAGATGTCGGCAGAGTAATGGGAATGCCTTATCAGGAAGTCGATAAGATTGCAAAACGCATCCCTCATTTTTTAAACATTACCCTAGACCGAGCATTAGAGGATGACAAGGAGCTTCAAAGCCTTTGTGCTACGGGTGATGCAAAAAAACTGATCAATATTGCAAAAATGCTGGAAGGCATGCCACGCAATGCCTCTATCCACGCAGCAGGTGTTGTTTTAACCGATAAGCCTGTTTCGGAATATGTCCCCCTTGCCGTCAACAGCGGTACGAAGGTCATTCAGTTTACAATGAATGAGATCGCTGACCTTGGGCTGTTAAAAATTGACTTTCTCGGTCTGCGTTTTCTTACCGTAATTCGTGACGCTGTTACAGAAATCAGAAAAACCGATGCCGATTTTGATATTCATAAAATCCCCCTTGATGACAAAGACACCTTTGAAATGATCTCACGCGGGGAAACCGCCGGTATGTTTCAGATCGAATCCTCCGGCATGAAAGCTCTCATGATGCAAATGAAGCCGAGAAGCATCGATGATATTACTGCCGCCATCGCACTTTACAGACCCGGTCCCAAGGACTCGATCCCCCGTTTTCTCGAAAACCGTAAAAACGGTATTTTCCATGGTGAGATTCCTGAGCTTGATGATGTTTTGGGACCCACCCACGGCTGCATCGTCTACCAAGAACAGGTTATGGAAATATTCCGCCGTCTTGCAGGATATTCTTTCGGTCGCGCTGATATCGTGCGTCGCGCAATGAGCAAAAAGAAAAAAGATATTATGGAAAAGGAGCGTTCCGTATTTCTATTTGGTGAAAATGGCTCTCCCGAAGGTGCCATTGCACGCGGAATCGAACAAAAGAAAGCAGAAAAGATCTTTTCTGATATGGAAAAATTTGCTGAATATGCGTTTAACAAATCCCATGCGGCGGCCTATGCACTTTTAAGTTATCAAACAGCATTTTTAAAATGCAAATACCCCAAAGAATATATGGCTGCGATGCTGACAAATGAGCTTACCAGCGATAAATACACCTACTATTTTTCCGAATGTCAGAGAATGGGCATTTCCATTCTTCCACCGGACATTCATCTAAGCCAAAATTCATTTTCAGTAGAAAAAGACGGTCTTCGCTTCGGGCTTGTTGGTATTAAAAATGTGGGTACAAGCCTTGTGGAAAATATTTTTACACAAAGAATCAAGGCTCCGTTCACCTCTTTTTCCGGCTTTGTTGAGCGAATGCGATCTTACGGTCTGAACCGTAAAGCCTTGGAAAGTCTGATCCTTTCCGGTACACTGGACTCCTTTGGCGCAAACCGTGCACAGCTGATGGCCGCAGCAGAAAATACCCTTGCAGACGCAAGCCTTGCCGCAAGAAGCACAATGCCGGGTCAGATCAGTCTTTTTGACTCTTTTTCGGAAAATACGGCTCTCGAAAGCAAAGATGATTTTCCCTCACTTCCCGATTTTACGGAAAAAGAACGCTTGCAGGGAGAAAAAAGTGTTTGCGGCGTATACCTTTCCGGACACCCCTTGAAAAGCTACACCGATCTTTCCAAAAAAATCGGTGCAAAAGAAATTTATTCCTTCCGTGCCGATCCGGATCGCTTTCAAGACGGACAAAGTGTTAACCTCCTTTGCCTGGTTGGGAGTATAACGCTGAAGCAGGTTCGCAGCGGTGGAAAAATGGCCTTTGTTCGCGGTGAAGATATGACCGGATGGTGCGAAATTATCGTTTTTCCAAAGGTGCTTGCAGAATCCTCGTCACTTTTGCAAGAGGGTCAAATCATCGCTCTTTCGGGAAAGATCAACACCAAGGATGACGAAATCAAGATCCTTGCAGAAAAGATCTACTCCTTGGAAAAAGCAGAAACTCTCTTAAAAGAGAGTGATAAAACGGATAAAAATGCTTCAAAAGAAATGAAAAAGCCATTAAATTTTCAATCTGTTTCCAAAATATTCTTGCGTTTTGATACAAAAGGGAGTAAAATGGAGAGCAGAATCGTTGCTCTGCTTAAGATCTTCCGCGGAAATACTCCTTGTTATTTTTATTATCGGGATACCGAAAAGCTTTTTTGCGCTTCGGGTCTCGAAGCAGATGCATCTCCCTTCCTTTTTGAAGAGCTTTATCAGCTTTTAGGCGAAGAGAATGTAGGAATCAAATAAACTGTGCCTTTTTCTGATCGATTAGGAGAAAACATGGATAACAAAAACAAAAACCAAGAACAAAAAGCACCTTCTGCTAAGCCGGTAGCAAAAAAAACAGAGCAGAAGAAATCTTCGGTTTCTGAAAACAAAAATCTGATCACTGCGAAAAGAATTTTTTCGCGTATTTCCCTTACCCTTTCCAAATACATGGGTAAGATCGTTACTTATGCGCTGAACATTCTTTTAACAGTGCTTCTCATTGTAATCATCACAGGTTCAGCTATGGCTTGCGCTTTGGTTGTTTATATTAAAAACTATGTAGACCCGGTTTATGATATTGATAATCTGAAAACCGACTCCAACCTCACTACTTTCATCTATTATGAAGACAAACAGTCAGACGGCACAACTAAATGGGTCGAATGGGAAGAGGAACGCATTCACGGTACAGAAAACCGTATGTGGGTCTCTTATGATGAAATGCCGGAAGATCTGATCAATGCATTTGTTTCTATTGAAGACAAGCGTTTCTTTACTCACAAAGGAATTGATATGCGCAGAACCATCGGTGCAGTTATGGAATTTGTTTCCGGCAACGACTCTTACGGTGGCTCTACGATCACCCAGCAGCTGATCAAAAACGTTACCGGTGATGACGATGTGACCATTCAAAGAAAAATCCAGGAAATTCTGCGTGCTTTGAATTTAGAGAACAAGCGTTCAAAAGAAGAAATTCTGGAAATGTATTTAAATACGATTTATCTTTCCAAGGGCTGCTACGGTGTTTCTGCTGCAGCGTACGAGTATTTCGGGAAAGAGGTTTCCGAGCTTACGCTCGTTGAATGCGCAGCTCTTGCCTCCATTCCTCAAAACCCTTCGAAATTTGATCCCATCAGCAATCCCGATAAAAATAACGAACGCCGCGATATCGTTCTCAATGAAATGTATGACAACACTGACATTGAAAAAACATACACCATTGAGGAAATCCGTGCCGCAAAAAAAGAAGAGCTTACGCTCGTTCGCGGTGCCGATACAACGGTTACCGATACGGTTCACTCCTGGTTTGTTGACACTCTCATCTTTGATGTTGTAGAAGACCTTCAGGAAACCTACAACTATGACGAACAGACTGCAAAGAATCTCCTTTACAGCGGCGGTCTTCAGATCTATACCACCATCGATCGGAAAATACAGGCAAAAGTGGATGCAATTTTCGCTGATGCCAACAATTTCCCTTCTCACGGCACAGGCGTTCAGGTAGAATCCGCTATGACAGTCATTGATCAAAGCACGGGTAATATTGTAGCAATTATCGGTGGCAGAGGAGAAAAGAAGCCTCTTGGCTTTAACAGAGCTACGATGGCAAAACGCCAACCAGGTTCTGCTATCAAGCCCTTAAGTGCGTATACCATTGCTTTGGAAAAAGGCTTGATCAACTACTCTTCCGTTATTGATGACTCACCCTTCCGCACAGAATCTGACGGATTCACCTGGCCAAACAACTACAACAATTTGTACGAAGGACTTGTGACCATTTCCACCGCAGTAAAGCATTCAAAAAATACGGTTGCTGTTAAGATCGTTGATATGCTTGGAACCAAGACCTCCTACGACTTTTTGAGAGAAAAATACCGCCTTTCTACCTTAATCGATGCTGATATGGACTATGCGCCTTTGGCTCTCGGTGGCTTTACGGACGGTGTTACCAACCGAGATATGGCAACTGCATACGCTGCCATTGCAAACAACGGTGTTTATAACGAATCCAAAACATATTTGAAAGTTCTGGATTCTTCGGGAAATATTTTACTTGATAATACAAATTCCACCACAGAAATTATTTTAAGCGAAGATACCTGTGCTGTTATGACGAAGCTTCTTCAAGAGGTCGTTACCTCCGGTTCTGGTACAGGCAATACCCTTCGCCGCAAAATCGATGTAGCCGGCAAAACCGGTACAACTACCAACAACAACGACCTTTACTTCTGTGGATATACCCCTTATTACACGGCTGCTTGCTGGGTAGGATACGACAACCCGAAGGCCCTCTGGAAATTCAATTCCGGTCAAACAAGAGTATCTGCCGCAATTTATATTTGGGATAAGGTTATGACCGCAGTTCACGAAGATATTATCGCTGCCGGCAACCCAAAAAAATTCTCAGATGATTTAACAAAGAATCTGATCACAAGAACCTTCTGCCAGGATTCCGGACTTTTACTTGGCGATGCTTGCGGTCAGGATCCTCGTGGAAACAGAAGCGCAACCGGCTATTACACAAAATCCAACATGCCCACCAAGGAATGTACCACGCATATCTCTGTTGCTTTCTGTAACGAAACCGGTGGTGTTGCAGGCCCCGGATGCCCCGCCACCACACCACATGCACTGATTCAAGTCAAGCGGAATTTTAATGTAAACATCCCAATTACTGATGCACAGTATACCTATCAAAAAATGACAGGGGATGTTAAATATCCGCTCAGCAACGCCCAATCTTTTTATGTTTATCTATACCCCGGCGGACAATTCCCCGGCTACACAAACACTGCTACCCCCTATAACAGGTATTGCTCGCAGCATAATCCGGAGCTGTGTCAATGACGCCGGAAGAAAAGTTTATGCTTGCAGCCCTACGGGAAGCTGAAAAAGCCTCCCTGGAAGGAGAAGTCCCAATTGGCTGTGTGATCGTCAAGGACCAAAAGATCATCGCAAGAGGAAGAAACAAAAGAGAAAGCAAAAAAAATTCCCTCTTGCACGCAGAGATCGTCGCCATTGATAAGGCTTGTAAAAAGCTGGGTGGTTGGAGGCTTTGGCAATGTGAAATGTATGTTACCTTGGAGCCCTGCCCTATGTGTTGCGGTGCTATCATTAATTCCCGCATCCGAAAGGTTCATATTGCTGCAAAGGATCCAAAGGCAGGTGCCATGGGAAGCGTAATTAATTTAACTGAGTATCCCTTCAACCACAAACCGGAAATAGAATTCGGTCTTATGGAAGACAAAGCCGTCTTTCTATTAAAATCATTTTTTCAAGATCTCAGAAAAAAGAATAAAAAAACAGAGTAGAAACTCAAGCGTTAAGTGCTCTTGAAACGGGGAGTTGTTCAAGAGACGAAAAGTTGAGTCTTGCGGTTTGAGTTTCGCATCCCGCTGCCGAAAAAGGTCTTTACCTCCTTTTCCGGTGTTTCCATTTGGAAATTTGCGGAAAAGGAGGATTTTTATGCAAAAAAACAAAAACAACAGATCACAACACTTAATTTACTTTTGTTGCGCCGCTTTTCTCGCGTCACTTAGCATAGTTCTTGGTAAATACCTGGCCTTTAACTTAGGAGACAGCATACGCATCAGCTTTGAGAATTTACCAATTATATTTGCCGGTCTTTTCTTCGGTCCTGCAATCGGAGGTGCTGTAGGATTAACTGCCGACTTGCTTGGCTGCATTCTTGTAGGCTATACGATTAACCCTATCATCACCTTGGGTGCGTGCAGCATCGGTATCTTATCAGGAATCGTTTCAAAAAAGCACTCTGTCAAACTAAACAGAACCGTAATTTTCAGTGTAGCTTTCAGCCACCTGTTCGGCTCGGTTTTAATCAAAACATTCGGCCTTTCTCTTTACTATTCTATGCCCTTTGTTATAACCATGCTGTGGCGACTTCTCACTTATAGTATGATTGCCACTGCTGAAAGTGTAATCCTGATTTTTCTGACGAAAAATATAGGATTGATCAATGAAATCGAAAAAATAACGGGAAAGAAGATTTTATGAATTATCAAGAAGCACTCTCTTATATTCACACAAATTTTTGGCAAGGGTCGAAACCCGGTCTTGAGAGAACCTATGAATTACTGCAAGAAATGGGAAACCCTCAAAACAGCCTAAAATTCATTCATGTTGCAGGAACCAACGGAAAAGGCTCCTTTTGTGCAATGCTGACCTCCATTTTGATTCAAAGCGGACTGAAGGTAGGTACATTTACTTCTCCTTTCATTACCCGTTTCAATGAGCGAATGAAGGTGAATGGTGAGGACATTTCCGATCATACTCTTGCGGAGCTTACAAGCTATATTTGTCCCTATGCTGAAAATATGAAAGAAAAGCCTACCGAATTCGAATTGATCACGGGAATCGCAATGGAATACTTTAAAAGAGAAGCCTGCGACCTTGTGATCTTAGAATGCGGTATGGGCGGAAGACTTGACTCCACCAATGTTATTTCAACACCGGTTTTGTCTGTAATTACAGGGATTTCTCTTGATCATACTGCTTTTTTAGGAAATACGGTTGCAGAAATTGCATTCGAAAAAGCCGGTATTATCAAAAATAACACCCCGGTCTTATACTGCGGAAACGATCCCGTAGCAAAAGAGGTAATCCTTAGAACCGCAAAAGAAAAAAACGCTCCCCTACACACCGTTGACCGCAAAGGCCTTTCCATTGAAAAAGCAGATCTTTCAGGAACGGTTTTCTCTTGGGATAAATATAAAATGCTATCCCTTCCCCTTCTCGGAAGCTATCAGCCTCAAAACGCACAAAATGTATTAAAGGCAATCGAGCTTTTAAATGAGATCGGTTTTCAAATCCAACCGGAAGCAATTGCCGAAGGGCTTAAAAAAGTAAAATGGCCCGCAAGATTTGAGCTCGTTTCAAAATCCCCCATTATTCTCTGTGACGGCGGACATAACCCGGAGGGTGTGGACAGTGCCATTGAGAGCGCGAAAATGTATTTCAAAAATAAAAAGATCATTTTAATTTGCGGCGTAATGGCTGATAAAGACTATCACTATATGGCATCGAAAATGTCAGAGATTGCAAAAGAAGTCTTCTGCATTACACCGAATAATCCAAGAGCACTTTCTGCGGATGACTTTGCTAAAGTTTTTACTGATCTCGGTATCCCTTCTACCCCCTCTTCTTCCCCGACTGAAGCCCTGAAGACTGCTATTGATTCAGCAAAAAAAGAAGACCTTCCGATTTTATGTCTCGGTTCCCTTTATATGTATTCTGAAATTATTTCTGCCCTTAAAAATTTATAAAAAAAGTCGAGCAAATGCTCGACTTTTTTATGTATCACTTTTTAAATTCTTTTTGAAATGTATTACCGCACTGTCTGCAGCGAATATTGAATTTTCCGACTTTTCGAGGCATACGGATCGGTGCCTTGCAATGAGGACAATGGAAAAAGCGAGTAGTCTTACGGTCACGGATCCGAACCTTTAAGCGGCAGAATGTCCCCCGGCACTTTTGAGAAAAGCGATACCATTCTGCATTCTCTTTTTGTCTCTTTACAATGTTTTTTGACAGCATTCTATAAAAGACAACAACGCAAAGAATAAGACCAAGAACATACAGAATAATACTACCAAAGAACAGGTTTAATACCGCTTCTATTAACCACACCACAATTAAAAATTGGTTCAGGGAATCGTTTCCGTAGCGACCGTACATAAACCGCGAAAATGCCAGGTTCAATTTTGTAAAAAAACTCATTGTCTCCTCCTTCCACCCGTTACTACCGCAAGAAGACGCAAAAACTGCATCAAGGAAACCGCAAGAGCAGCAACATAGGTCATTGCAGCAGCACGCAAGGTCTTTCTTGCGCCGTAAAGCTCATCTTCATCCAAAAGCATTCCATTTTCAATTGCATTGAGCGCTCTTGAAGAAGCATTAAATTCCGTAGGCAAAGTAACAAGCTGAAAAATCACGCAAAGGCTATAGCAAAAAACGCCAAAAAGAGCGATCTCATAACCAAAGGAAAACTCCATTGTAAAATTGAGAATAAGACCGATAAAAATCAAGGGCATTGATAGACGCGAGCCGATATTGGTAATCGGTACAATGGCAGAACGGATCCTGATCGGAGCGTAGTTTTCCGCGTGCTGAACAGCATGACCCGCCTCATGCGCTGCAACACCAATGGCAGCGGTTGAGGTAGAATCGTACACGGAATCCGAAAGATAAATCGTTTTGTCCTTCGGATTAAAGTGATCTGTCAAATTCCCGCCGGTTCTTGCAATCTTAACATCCGAGACACCGGCATCGGTCAACACACGGTGGGCAGCTTCTGCACCGGTAATACCGCGGCGAGAAAACTGTTTTGCATATTTTTGAAAGGTAGAATTTACCCGTGCAGATGCAATCATTGCAAAAACAGATGCAAGTATAATAAATAAATAACCGTAAACTTCAAAATAATATAAAATGAGCTCCATAAAACTCCTTATTTGGGAAGAATAATTTTAGGGTTCTTTTTGCTTTTCTTATAAAGAACAAATTTGCTTCCAATTGCCTGAACACCTTCACATCCGATTATTTCACAGATGGCATCCGATACTTCTCTGGGAGAAAGATCGGCATTCTCAAGAACGGAAACTTTAATTAATTCATTCTTCTCAAGTCCTTCTCTGATCTGTGTTAAAAAAGTATCGTCTTCATACCCGGCTTTCCCTACCTGATATTTGGCGGGAAGTGCATTTGCAAGTCCGCGAAGATACGCTCTTTGTTTTCCTGTCAGCATTTTTATCTCCTTACATCATATTATGATCTTGAAACAATATTCTATCCTTATTCCCCTTTTTTGTCAATGTTACCCTTTACTTTTTAATTTTATAGCGGTATAATGAACCGAAGTTAAACTGTGTTTTCATTCATAACCGGTTAAAAATTCTCGGTTATGATTTTTTCATAAAAATTTAAAGAGGAAAATTATGTTAAAACTGAAAAACATTAAAAAGGATTATCTTTCTTCAAGTGACAAGGTTGAGGCACTGAAGGGCGTAACTCTCTCATTCCGAAAAAATGAGTTTGTCTCTATCCTCGGACCTTCCGGATGCGGAAAAACAACACTTCTTAATATTATCGGCGGTCTCGACCATTACACCTCTGGAGATCTTGTGATCCGCGGAAAAAGTACAAAAGATTTTCACGATTCCGATTGGGATTCCTATCGAAATCACTCGATCGGCTTTGTGTTTCAAAGCTATAACCTGATCCCTCACCAAAGCATTTTATCTAATGTTGAGCTTGCACTCACCCTCTCCGGTGTTTCTAAAGCCGAGAGAAGAAAGCGTGCCAAAGAAGCCCTGGAAAAAGTCGGCCTGAAGGGTCAAATGAAAAAGCGGCCCAATCAGTTATCCGGTGGCCAAATGCAGCGTGTTGCCATTGCACGCGCTCTCGTTAACGACCCGGAAATTCTGCTTGCGGATGAACCAACGGGCGCATTGGATACCACCACAAGTGTACAGATCATAGAGCTTTTAAAAGAAATTTCTATGGATAAGCTTGTAATTATGGTGACCCATAACCCCGATCTTGCAGAAGAATACTCCACACGAATTATAAAGCTTCTTGACGGCGAAGTTATCGACGATTCCGACCCCTACGAAGGATCAAACGAGATTTACTACAACAAGGGTAAAAAGAAAAGAGAAAAAAAGCCTTCTATGTCTCTTTTCACCGCCCTTTCTCTCTCTACCAACAACCTGATGACAAAAAAAGGCAGAACGCTTCTGACCTCTTTTGCTGGCTCTATCGGTATTATCGGTATTGCGCTGATCCTGTCTCTTTCTAACGGCATTAACGCCTATATCAACAGTGTGCAGGAAGAAACTCTTTCCAGCTACCCCATTACCATTCAAGCGGAAAGCGTCGATATGTCAGCCTTGATGACAACGCTGATGGGAATTCGTCAGGAAGATGAAAAAAACCGCCACGAGCTTGACGCTGTCTATTCCTCAAGTGTTATGCACGAAATGGTAAATTCCCTCAACAGTGCACAGGTACAGACTAATAACCTTACACTCTTTAAAGAGTTTTTGGACTCTGATGAAGAGATCCGAGAATACATTTCCAACATTCAGTATTCTTATGATCTGAAAATGAACATTTTCACAAAAGATGCCAATGGAAAGATCATTAAAAGTGATATGGAAGAGATGATGAATGCCGTATTCGACGGAATGGGCTTTGGATCTGAATCGCTTGCAACCATGTCATCTTCAAACCAAGCTCAAAGCTTTGGATTTGGCTCCATTTCCCTTTGGCAGGAAATGCTTCCCGGAGAAGGCGGCAAGGGTATCAGTCCGATTATGGAAGAGCAGTATGACCTTCTCTATGGCAACTGGCCAAAAGAATACAACGAAGTTGTTTTGGTCGTTGACAAAAACAACGAGATCAGCGATGCTGTTCTTTGCGGACTTGGTCTGAAAACCACCGACGAGATCGTCTCCGAAATGAAAGCTTCTCAAAAGGGTGAAGTACTTGATACAACAAAAAGGTCCTGGTCATATGAAGATATTTGCAAAAAGGAATTCAAGGTATTTCTTCCAAGTGAGCTTTATCAGGAAAATGCTACCGGAAACTTTACTCTACTGACCGAAACTGAAAACGGCGTTGATTTTCTTTACAAGGGCGAAAAAGGCGTTGATCTGAAAATCAGCGGTATTATCCGTATCAAAGAGGATGTGAATTCAAATCTTTTGACCGGTGCCCTTGGCTACAGCCCCGATCTGACTACGCATCTGCTTGAAAAAATCAAAGAAAACGATCTGATCAAAAGGCAAAAAGCTTCCCCTGAGCAAGATATCCTCCTCGGTCTGCCTTTCTTGCCCGAAGATTATGAAGAGCCTGATAACGAAAAGAAGATCTCCGATTTTACTTCTTATGTTAACAGTCTTGATATTGAAAAAGCTGCCGAGATTTACACCGAGATCGCCTCAATTCCCGCAAAGGAATATATAGATTCGACCGTCGATAACCAAATTGGAAATCTCAGTCGTCAAGAAATTGAAGCAATGGTAATTCAAAACCTTTCCGAAGGGGAAAAAGCAGATGTAGATACCTCTTACATTAAGGATTATATTTCTAAAATGAGCGACGAAGAGCTTTATGGTAATGTAAGAGTAGCAATGGAAAAAGCAATCGCAGAACAATATGCTGCAGAAGTGAAAAAGAATCTTTCAGCTATCCCCTCTATGCAGCTGGCAGCAATTTTGAAAGACTCCCTTTCAAAGCCTGCAGAACAAGGCGGCTACAGCAAAGAGCAGCTTGTAAGCTTTTATGACACCTTTATGCCTCCTGTATACTCGGAAAGCACCTTGGAAAAGAATTTAAATCTCCTTGGAGCCGTAAACAAAGAAAGCCCCAATGTGATCAATATCTATACTGATACCTTTGAAAACAAGGACAGCATTGCCGACTGTATCCGCGATTACAACAGCGAAAAGGATGAAGACGATAAGATCGAATATACAGATATTGCAGCCATGATGATGAGCGGCATTGCCACCATCATCAATGCGATCTCATATGTTCTGATTGCTTTTGTTTCCATCTCCCTTGTGGTTTCCTCCATTATGATCGGAATTATTACCTATATTTCTGTTTTGGAAAGAACCAAAGAGATCGGCATTCTGCGCGCCATCGGTGCTTCCAAAAAGGATATCTCCCGTGTATTTAATGCAGAAAGCATTATCGAAGGCTTTGCTGCAGGAATTCTTGGTATCGGAATCACACTGCTTCTTATCATTCCGATCAACATGATCATTCGCCACCTGACCGGAATCCAAACCTTAGGTGCACAGCTTCCTCCCAGCGGTTATGTTTTGATTCTGATCAGCGTCCTTTTGTCATTTATCGCAGGCCTTGTTCCTGCGAAGATCGCTGCAAAAAAGGATCCCGTGGAAGCACTCAGAACCGAATAAAACAAAATCACTCAGACCAACGAAAAAGAATCCTCTTATCATGAGGATTCTTTTATATTTTGACGAAAAAAACGAGATTTTTTTGCTACTTTTATTTTGACAAACAGCTTTATCTATGATATAATTATTATCGTATAACTATACACTTTATCACTTTACTTTCAAAGGGGGTTATTCCTTATGAAAATGATTTTCGCAATTGTCAACAATGATGATGCGAACGAAGTAATGAAAGCTCTGAACAAGGAACAGATCTTCGTTACGAAGCTTGCGTCTACCGGCGGTTTTCTTTCAAAGGGTAATACAACCTTTATTTCCGGCGTGGAAGACAATTTGGTTGATAAGACCATTGCAGTAATCAAGGAACACTCCAAAAGAAGAACACAGATCATGCCTGTAGATTATGCACAGTATAACCCCGGTATGACCGCATATCCCGTTGAAATCACGGTAGGTGGTGCCACTGTCTTCGTGTTGGATGTAGAACGCTTCGAAAAGCTGTAAGGTTATGCCGCTTCCAATTATAGAAAATAAATCTCTTTTAAACTCGTTTTTCACCGCAATCAGACAGAACCGTGTTGCCGGTTGCTATATTATCGAGGGTATGGAAGGCACCGGAAAGCTTACCATTTCGCGCTATATTGCCGCTGCCCTGTGCTGTCCTCAACCTCAGCAAGATGCCACTCCTTGTCTTGCTTGTCGCAGTTGCAAAAACATTCTCATCGGAAACCATGTGGATGTCATTGAGCTTCGTCCGGAGGAAGAAGGAAAAAACATTACGGTTTCTCAAGTAAGAGAGATGCTTCGCTGTGCCCACAACTCTACTACAGAAAGCGATTGGCGCATTTTCATCATTGAAGACAGCCAAAATATGAAAAAAGAAGCTCAAAACGCACTGCTGAAAAGCATTGAAGAGCCCGGTAAAAACACCGTATTTTTTCTCCTCACTACCGACAAAACAAAGCTCCTTCCCACAGTAAGAAGCCGCGCTGTTTTTTTGCGTACTGATCTTTTAAGTGACGAAATCCTCCGCCCGCTTCTTTTAAAAGAGGGCGTAAGTGAAACTGTGCTGGAAGAAGTGATCCTTCTTTCCGGTGGCTCTTTCGGAAAAGCTCTTCAAATCTCGAAAGATACGGCAAGTCTTTCTATGAGAGAAAGAACACTTTCTTACTTTGAAGCAATTATGAACGGCGCAGGATTTACAAAGCTTTGTTTGATCTGCCCTCCTGCAACGATGACAAGAAGAGACCTTGTGCTGTTTTTAATTCTCGTGAAAAGCGCACTTCGTGATTTGATCTGCACAAGAGAAAACCCCGATTGCAAAAGCGAGTTTTTCACATCAAAGCAATTTCTTTTTGATCTTTCAAGCATTATTTCCCTATCGGAAGCTGTTAAGCTCTTTGCGTTTTGCGACAAGCTACTTCATTCTTCCGAGCAAAATGTCAATCTCTTTTCCGCATTATCCGGATTTCATCTGATTGCACAAAACCTAACAAAAAGCGATTCTTAAGGAACACGTTTTTACTTTTTCACATAAAATGGTCTTGTAAACTTTTATTACTCCACCTTGCAAGCCTATCTTTAGTAACATTTGAAAGGATCTACCTTTTCACTATGGATATCAACAAAGGAAAAATCATTATCTCCGGCGGAAAGCCCCTCAAGGGCGAAATCCCCGTCTCCGGCATGAAAAATGCTGCCGTTGCCATTGTTCTTTCTACCATTCTGACCGAAGATAAATGTATCATTGAAAATTTACCCGATATCTCCGATGTCAATGTCTCTTTGCAGATTTTGGAGTCCATCGGCGTAAAGGTAACAAAGCTTGACCGTAACACAGTTGAAATCGATTCCAGCTTTGTTTCTCCCGGCATTGCCCCCTATGACCTTGTTAATAAAATGCGCGCTTCCTACTATCTGATCGGCGCAGAGCTTGGAAGATTCGGAAGAGCGTTTGTCGGTCTTCCCGGCGGATGTGATTTTGGGGTGCGTCCCATTGACCAGCACATCAAAGGCTTTGAAGCTTTGGGATGTGATGTAAAGCTGGACGGTGGATACATAGAAGCTACCGCAAAAGACGGTGTGCTGAAAGGCTCTTCTGTCTATATGGATGTTGTAACCGTTGGTGGTACTATCAATGTAATGCTTGCCGCTGTAAAGGCAGAGGGCGTTACTATTATCGAAAATGCCGCTCATGAGCCACATATCGTAGATACTGCAAACTTTCTCAATGCCTGCGGTGCTGACATCAGCGGTGCAGGAACCGATGTGATTAAGATCCGCGGTGTAAAAAAGCTTCACGGCGTTACTTATACCATCATCCCCGATATGATCGAAGCAGGCACCTTTATGATCTTAGCTGCCGCCACGAAGGGAGATCTCCGTATCACCAATGTAATTCCGAAGCACCTTGATTCCGTCACAGCAAAGCTTTGTGAAATGGGTGTTGAAGTAATTGAAGAAGGGGATGCAATTGTCGTTCGAAGAGGCGATGTGCCACTGAACAAAGTGAATGTCAAAACCCTTCCCTATCCCGGTTTCCCAACAGATATGAACCCGCAAATGTGTGTCCTTCTTTGTCTTGCCAACGGTCTTTCCAGACTGACGGAAAGTGTATGGGAATCCCGCTTCCGTTATGTAGAGGAATTAAAGCGTATGGGAGCAAAAATCAACATTAACGGAAGATGCGCAGAAGTGGAAGGCATTCCCGAGCTTACAGGTGCAAGTGTACGCGCTGTCGATCTTCGAGCCGGCTGTGCAATGGTAATCGCCGGTCTTGCAGCAAAAGGTACCACGCAGATCGAAGAAATTTATCATATTTTCCGCGGATACGAAGACCTGATCGGTAAGCTCCAAAAAATTGGTGCTGATATTAAAGTCGTATATCCCAAAAAAATCGAATTCTCTGATTACGAATAAAGGAATCCAATGGATAAAGAAAATAAAAAATGGCATCGACACAGAAAACATCACCGTCCGATGCATAAAAAGAATAACAATCAAAACCAAATGAAAGAAGATAGCACCTCGAATGAAGCTTCGGTCGATCATTCTATTGCAGAGGAAAATACCGTTCTTGCTAAAAGAGATCTGCCCAAGCAAGCTCCTTTAGAAGAAAAGATTACTGCTGAACATACCGAAGCCCCTGCAGAAGAGAAAAAATATCGCATTGTCGGCATTCGTTTTCGCCCTGTTGGAAAAACTTATTCCTTCGATCCCGGCACTACAAATTATGTTTTAGGAGAACAGGTTGTTGTTGAAACGAGCCAAGGACTTGAATTTGGAACCGTTTCTTCCGTACCCAGAATGGCTTCCGAAAAGGAAATCGTTCTTCCTTTAAAGAAGGTTCTTAGGAAAGCAACTCCAAACGATATTAAAAAGAACGAAGAAAATCGCGAGCTTGAGCTTCGCGGCAGAAAGCTCTTTCAGGAGAAGATCCAAGAGCACAAATTGGAAATGGCTCTTTCCGATGTGGAATGCTCCTTTGACCGATCTAAATTGATCTTTTACTTTACTTCCGAAGGTCGTGTGGATTTTCGCGAATTTGTAAAGGATATGGCTGCTGTTTTGAAAATGCGTATCGAGCTGCGACAGATCGGCGTACGCGATGAAGCAAAGCAGCTTGGCGGACTTGGCATTTGCGGGCGCCCACTTTGCTGTAGCTCCTTTTTGGAGGATTTTCAGCAAGTTTCCATAAAAATGGCAAAAGAGCAAAATCTTTCCTTGAACCCCACAAAAATCAGCGGTACTTGCGGAAGGCTCATGTGTTGCCTTCGTTATGAAAACGATGTTTATGTGGAAGCAGGAAAAAAATGCCCGCGCGCCGATAATATTGTAATGACACCCAAAGGTAGAGGTGTTGTGATCGAGTCAAATATTCTTTGCGGAAAGTGCAAGGTTAAGCTTGATATTGATCCCGAAAATATTGTCCCCTTCACCGCCGATGAATTAAAGGTTATCCCCAAGCAAAAGAAACCCCAAAACCAACCTACTGAAAAAGAAAACAATCAAAATAGTAAGGAAAATCAGTGATTTTTCGTTTTTTTCCGCAAAGCTATTGAATTTTTTAAAAGTAGTGCTATAATATTCGTATCAACTAATTTGGAGGTATTTCAAATGGCATACATCATTTCTGACGAATGTGTTGGCTGCATGGCTTGTGTTGACGAATGTCCCGTTTCTGCGATCGTAGAAAAAGACGGCAAGGCTTTCATCGATGCTGATGCTTGCATTGAATGCGGTGCTTGCGCAGGCGTTTGCCCTGTAGAAGCTCCCCAGCCCCAGGCATAAAATTGAAATAAAAAATAAGCCACTCTAATGAGTGGCTTATTTTTTATTCTTCAAAAAGAAAGCCGGCGCTGTTTAATGCAAAGGATCCTGATAAATAAAGTGCTTTTAGTTTTCTTTGAAGGGATGTTTCCTCGGGTAAAAGATTTAAGTCTTCAGGTTTGGAAGGAAAAACAAAACCAAAAACCGAATCTCCGTTGCTCTTAACCGGAAAACGGTGAAATAGATTTGCAAATTTTGAAATGGAAGCATTTTCACCAAGGAGCTCTTCAATTTCAAAGCTTAAAAGCCAGGAGGAACACTGGACCTCTTTTACTTCTTTATCCGGGAAGCGTTCTTTTGCAATTTTTTTAGCAAGAGATACTGCCTCAAGAACCTTTTCCTTTGAGATATCGGTTCCTCTCGGGATATGCATTGCAAGAACCCCGTCATTTGTTTTCAGATACAGTTCCCATTCCTCCTTAGAAAATTCTTTCACTTCATTTTTACAAATGCCGTTTTCCACAGGAAAGCCCCTAAAAGAAGATTCATTCTCCTCAAAAAAGGTAGTAAAGCTCCCCTCTTCATCCTCAAACCCAGCCGAGCCCAAGCGTTTCCCTTCTCTATGAAAGGAGACATCGGTTAAAAGAACCTTCTTCTCTCCGGTAATTTTGTTTCTTAAAACACGCGGAGCTTTGGAAACCTTGGCAAACTGAAACTGAAACCCGCCAGCATGAAAAATCTCTGCATAAGTATAGATATTTACCCAGTTAAAATAAAAACCACCGAGTCCCGGTTTACCTGTTTTTTTGTAGAGATTACCGGTTCCTCTGTTGTAGACGGTCAGATACTGTCTGACCTCTTCTTCGGAAAAGCCACGACGGATATACTCCTCATAAGCATCTTCAGCGGAAACAAGAAGAACAAATAAGGGTGCAAGATTCCCCGCAAGAGTGCCGTCTGTCTCAGGAATCTTAAGTGCTTTTACTTCGTCTCTTCCGTGCTTTTTGGCATAGATCGACACAGTATGAGTCCAGATAAATTTTGCTTCATCCGATTTTAGCTCTTCAAAGCCCTTAAGGACATCCTCATAGAATTTTCCAAAAAAGCCAAAGCGTTCTTCTAAATGTATAAGAAGCTGTTTTGTCAAAGGACTTTTAATTTTTCCAAGGTTAAAGTCCTCACAAATCAAATCCAGTTCTTCGGGATAATTATGAATATTCAGTTTTTTAGCTACTTCTGAAAATACCATTTTTCTCACATTCTTTCTATCAAAAAACGGTTATGGAAAACCATAACCGTTTTGTCTTTTATCTTTGAACTCTTCCGCTTCCGTCGCCGCCTGCAAGCTTTTCAACCTCGGAAACGCTGACACGGTTATAGTCACCTTCAACAGAATGCTTCAGGGCAGATGCCGCAACTGCAAATTCAATAGCAGCCTGGGTATCTTTGCCGTTTAAAAGGGCGTAGATCAAACCGCCGCCAAAGGAGTCACCGCCGCCTACGCGGTCAACGATATGCAAGTGGTAAGACTTGGAGAAGCAATAGTTTTCACCGTCGTAGAGCATACCTGCCCAGTCATTGTCATTTGCAGAGATAGAGGAACGAAGGGTGATTGCTACTTTCTCAAAGCCAAATTTATCAGCAAGCTGCTTTGCAACAGACTTGTAGCCTTCGTGGTTGAGCTTTCCACCGTAAATATCGGTGTTTTCCGCTTCAATACCGAATACATCTTTTGCATCTTCTTCGTTAGAAATGCAAACATCCACATACTGGCAAAGATCAGTCATTGCTTCTCTTGCTTCAGCTCTTGTCCAAAGCTTTCCGCGATAATTTAAATCACAGGAGATCTTGACACCCTTTGCCTTGGCAGCCTTACAAGCTTCGCGGCAAATCTCAACCATATTACCACCAAGAGCGGGAGTAATACCGGTGAAATGGAACCAGTCTGCACCTTCAAAAATGCTGTCCCAATCAAAGTCTGCGGGAGATGCCTGAGCAATCGCAGAATATGCACGGTCATAAATGCAAACAGAACCGCGTTGAGAAGCACCCTTCTCCAGAAAATAGATGCCTACTCTATCGCCGCCGCGAACGATTTTTGAAGTATCAACGCCGAAATAGCGGAGTGAATTGACAGCTGCCTGACCGATTGCATGAGCAGGAAGCTTTGTTACGAACGCGGAATCAAATCCGTAATTTGCGAGTGAAACGGAAACATTCGCTTCACCGCCGCC
>JAZSAT010000044.1:0-16666 GCA_045602025.1 Eubacteriales bacterium
TATTCATTATGATAGTGCCTATGAAAAAAGTGTCTCTTATTATTAGAGAAAATAAAAAGGATGAAACGCTGAAAAAGCTTCGTAAATTAGGAATTGTCCACATTGAGATAGCGGAAGGTTCAGGCGAGCGACTCACCTCGCTCCGAGAACGAATGGCTTTACTTGAAAGTGCAATCTTTACGATTGGCAAAGGTAAAAATGTAGAGCCAAAAGATGTGAGCCCTGCAGAAGCTTTGTCCGTTGCAACGAAAATCCAAGCCCTTGATGCGGAGAAAAAACAGTGTCAGGCAGAGCGAATTGCACTCAGCTCCGAGCTCGACCGCTTAAAAATTTGGGGCGATATTGATCCAAGCAGCATAAGCGATTTGGAATCAAAAGGTTATGAGATATCCTTTTACGAGATGCCAAAGGCTGAATATGAGCTGCTTGCCGAGAGCATTAAAACCGTTCGAATTGATGCAACAAAATCAACGGTGAGATTTATGATGCTTAAATCCAAAAAGGAAGAGCTTGATGAAGCGATTGCATCACTGAATGCGTACCGTTTGGCATTACCGCAGCTTTCTACAAGCAAGATGAGGCAGCGTCTTTCGGAGCTTGGCACTCGTATAGACAAAATCGACGAAACGATTTTCTCCTATGCCTGTTATGTTGAAAGCATGAAAAGAGCCATTGGAGCTGCCGAAAAGGAAATTGAATTTGAAACCTATGCTACGGGTATGGCAGATGAAAATTTAACACCCGAAAACGAGGCACCGCTTTCCGTTTCCTATTTCACCGGCTATATAGAGGCTGAAAATCTGGATAGACTCAAGCAAACTGCTCAAAGCAATTCGTGGGGACTTCTCGTGGAAGAGCCAAAAACAGAGGATCATGTTCCTACCAAACTAAAAAACAACAAGTTTATTAGTCTTATTTATCCGCTAACTGACTTTTTAGGAACCGTTCCCGGATATTTTGAGTATGACATTTCGGGATGGTTTTTGGCGTTTATTCTCATCTTCTTCGGCATAATTTTCGGCGATGGAGGATACGGATTGCTCATTTGTGCAGCCGCGGCAATTCCGATTATAAAATCGCTTATCGCAAAAAAGCAGATTTCACCTATGTTTTTACTTGTAGGACTGTTCGGGCTTTCAACTGTTCTATGGGGAACGCTTACTTGCACTTGGTTCGGACTTTCTCCGGAACAGTTGCCCGGTTGGCTAAAGAGCTTATCCATACCGGTAATTTCAAATGTGTATGCCGATAAGATATGGTATCCGTTTTGGACCAATGGCGCCGCAGGACTTACTACGGCTCAAAATCTGCAGATATTCTGCTTCTCATTGGCACTGATCCAGCTTACGGTTGCGCATATAAAAGGCTTCTTACGGAACAAACGGTCAATAAAAATGCTTGGTGATATCGGCTCGATCCTACAGCTTTTAGGTATTTATTATTTAGTGCTGAGCCTGGTTGTAAATGCTGAAGTGTTCAGTTTTGGACTTGTTATCGGCGGCATTCCCATAGGAACGCTTGCTGTTTCACTGATAGGAATCGGGTTTGCCCTGAGTTTTGTTTTTTCAAACTACGAAGGCAGCATAATGAAATCCATACTTTCAAGTCTTACCAATATTGTGTCGGTTTTGCTTGGTGTGGTAAATGTGTTTTCGGATATCGTTTCGTATATACGACTTTGGGCTGTCGGCCTTGCAGGTGCAGCAATCTCTGCTACCGTTAATGAACTCGCAGGGCCTTTGCTTGGCAATTTTATGTTTATGATACTTGCCATCATTTTATTGGTGTTTGGTCACGGGCTGAATATGATTTTAAACATTCTTTCCGTTATCGTTCACGGAATCAGACTTAACACCTTGGAATTTTCCTCGCATTTGGATATGTCATGGAGTGGGCATAAATTTAAACCATTTGAAGAATAAATTGATTAAAGGAGAATCATTATGAATTTAGGATTATTAGCAACTGCTTTGGCAATGGGTATTGCTGCAATCGGCTCGGCAATCGGTATTGGTATTGCCGGTCAGGCTTCAATCGGTGCTTGGAAAAAGTGTTATATGAGCAACAAGGCAGCACCGTTTATTCTTACTGTTTTCGCAGGTGCGCCTCTTACACAGACCATCTACGGTTTTCTTTTGATGCAGCAGATGAAGGGCTCTTCTGCTGACCCTGCTTTTTTGCTCGGTCTCGGAATTGCATCCAGTGTAGCAATGGCTTTTTCAGCTGTTTTTCAGGGCAAGGCCGGCGCCGCAGGTGCAGATGCTTTAGCTGAAACAGGAAAAGGCTTTTCGCAGTATATTACTGTTGTCGGTCTTTGCGAAACCGTTGCGTTATTCGCGCTCGTTTTCAGCATGGTAGCATTAGGATAATATGAGAAAGCAACGACCTCCGGTATCTACAACGCATATCATTTTGCTGAGCTTCTTAACAGTGATATTGATAGGTGCACTGTTGCTTTCTCTTCCCGTGAGTTCAGCCGATGGAAAACCGGCCTCGTTTTTAGACGCACTTTTCACCGCAACCACCTCCACCTGTGTTACGGGATTGGTAGTAACTCCGACCGTTTCCTCTTGGAGTGTTTTCGGGCAGATCGTAATTTTAATACTGATTCAGATCGGCGGTCTCGGCGTTATTACCATTATGTCGGGACTGATGATACTTCTGCACAGGAAAATGGGTATCAGCGACCATTTACTTATTCAAGATGCCTTCAATCTTAATACAATGTCTGGCCTTGCCAAGTTTGTTAAGAATGTGCTGTTCGGTACTCTGATCATCGAAGGACTCGGTGCTCTTCTGTATATGCTCGTGTTTATCCCGGAATTCGGTGCTAAAGGCATATGGATATCGGTATTTAATTCAGTTTCTGCCTTTTGCAACGCAGGTATTGATATCATTGCAGAAAACAGTCTTTTTAATTACGCCGCAAATCCCTTAATCAACACCGTAACCTCCGTGCTCATCATTCTCGGAGGTCTTGGATATATCGTATGGTGGGATGTGCTTCGTGTTATTAAGAGCCGGTCAAAAAAGAATCGCAGAATATTCAGGCACCTTACCCTGCACTCAAAAATTGCAATTACGGTTACAGCAGGACTTATTCTAACCGGCGCAATCCTCATCTTTATTTTCGAATACAAAAACCCATTAACCATTGGAGAAATGTCCCTTTTTGATAAAATCCAGGTATCCTTCTTCCAATCAGTTACAACAAGAACAGCAGGCTTTGCTTCTGTTCCGCAAGAAAATTTAACAAACGCCTCTGCTGCAATATCTATTATCCTAATGCTCATCGGCGGCTCTCCCGTGGGAACGGCGGGTGGTATGAAAACCGTAACCATTGCCGTCCTGATCTGTTCGGCGCTTGCTACGATCCGCAATAAAAACAGCGCCACTATGTTTGGCCGCCGTATTTCTGAGGCATCTATAAAAAAAGCAGTTGCCGTGGCAATAACATTTCTTATAATATGCTCCGCATCAACCATACTCTTGATGGCAACAAGCAATGCATCCGCCCTTGATGTGGTCTATGAAACTGTCAGCGCGACGGCAACTGTCGGTCTTTCAAGAAATCTGACGGCAACACTTAACACATTCGGAAAACTCATTATCACAGCAACCATGTATTTCGGCAGAGTCGGTCCCATCTCCCTTGCAATGGCACTTGGCAGCAAAAACGAAAGTCAAAATGTGATTTCCGAGCCAACGGAAGATATTAGTATAGGATAAGGAGAAGATTATGAAAGCTAAGAAAACATACGCAGTGTTTGGACTCGGAAGATACGGTACAGCCGTGGCAAGAGAGCTTGTAGAAAACGGTATGGAGGTTATCGCCGTAGATACCGATCAACGGATTGTCAACGATGCAGCCGCCTTTCTGCCCATTTGCAAGTGCGCCGATGTAACCGATGCAGAAGTCATCTCCCGCCTTGGCATTAGCAACATTGATACCGTTATCATTTGTATGGCGAGCAATCTTGAGGCGAGTGTAATGGCAGTCACGCTGTGCAAGGAGGCGGGTGCCAAGACCGTTATTGCAAAATGCGCCAACGAGATGCAGCAAAAAATATTGCTTCGTGTAGGCGCGGATCAGGTGGTTTTTCCCGAGAATGAGTCGGGCGTCCGCCTTGCAAAAAATCTCTTAAGTTCCGGCTTTATCGATATAATCTCTCTATCAAAGGATGTGTCTATTGTGGAGATCGATGTAAAGAACGAATGGTGCGGCAAAAATCTAATCGAATTAAATCTCCGCAAAAAATACGGTTTTAATATCGTCGCCATTAAGAAGGGCGAAAAAGTAACTGTAAACATCAATCCCGAACAGGTGCTTGATGCGGAAAGTGTTCTGATCGTAATCGCAAATACTGCAAATTTAGGAAATTTCAAATCATAAACACCCGCCAAGCGAGTCGGTATGATTACTTATCAAAGGAAAACGCCTCTGTATCCTTTTTGTAAAAGCATTGGCCCGAGATCGGACATGGAAAAGTATTTTTTCCAGCCTTTGTTGTACCGAAATCTCATTAGAGCCTGAGCTCTGTGCTCTGCAGAAGGCTGTTTTCAGCGTTAACCTCCCATCCCCTTATAAGACAAAAAGGCGGCAGGGAGAGAATCTCCCTGCCGCCTTCTTCTTAGTGGCAATTATGTCCGCAACTGTGGTCTCCGCAGGTGTGACCTTCGCCGTGATGGTCGTGGTGATCGCACTTTACATTTGGATTAAATCCAAGCGTACCGCCGAGCAACGCTTCCACTGCGCCATCACAGGGGCCGCTGACTCCGCCGTAAAGCTTAATACCGGCCTGGGCAAGTGCCATCTGCGCACCGCCGCCGATGCCGCCGCAAATAAGAGCATCTACACCGAGTGAAGAAAGTAGTCCTGCAAGTGCTCCGTGACCGTTGCCTTTGGTCTCTACCACTTCGCTATCGGTTATTTTCCCATGCTCTGCGGTATAAATCTTAAACTGTTCAGTATGACCGAAGTGCTGAAAAATCTGTCCGTTTTCGTAAGTTACTGCAATTTTCATTGTACTGTCTCCTTTGAATTTTCTATTGTTAAAAACTTTAATGCCTTCTTAAATTGAACAGCAAAAAGAATAGCGGTAAAGGTTACGGCTATCACATCGGCAACAGGCTCTGCCGTATAAACGCCCATTGTCTTATCTGCTATCAATTGCGGCATGATGTAAATCAGCGGCAAAAGCAAAACAAACTTACGAACAATGGCAACGATAATGGAACAAGGCGCATTACCGATAGAAACAAAGGTCATCTGGCAAGCAATCTGAATACCGAAAATGCACATCACACCGCAATAGATCCGAAGCGCCGTTGCAGTAAATTCAATAAGCGCATTGTCAGGCGTGAATATCCCTGCAAACATTTGCGGGGACAGCATAATAACTCCCCAGATAGCAAAGGAGTAAGTAAGCCAGGATATAAGTAAAAGCCGAAAGGTTTTTTTAACACGCTCGGTGTTTTTCGCACCGTAGTTATAACTCAATATCGGTTGTGCGCCCTGCGCAATACCTTGCATCGGAAGCATGGCAAACTGCATCACACTTGTGAGAATAGTCATCGCGCCAACGGCAATGTCTCCCCCGTATTTAAGTAGCGAAGAATTGAAACAGACTGAAATCACGCTTTCGCTGCTTTGCATAATAAAGGTTGCTGTTCCGAGAGCAATGCAAGGAAAAACAAGTTTACCGTCTATGTGAAGATTATGCTTTTTGAGTTTTAAATAAGTTTTCTTTCCGCAAAGGAACAGAAGCACCCATACACAAGAAATGGCTTGTGAAAGGATGGTAGCAAGTGCCGCGCCTTTAACACCCATCTTTAAGCCGAAAATAAATATCGGATCGAGAATAATATTGCTGACAGCACCGATCAGCACTGTGATCATACTGATTTTGGTGTAGCCCTGCGCGGTGATAAATGCACCCATACCAAGCGTCAACTGAACAAATACTGTGCCGATCGCATAGATGTTCATATAATCGGTAGCATAACCGATGGTATTCCCGCTGGCACCGAATGTCAAAAGTAAATCTTTGCTCCAAATCAACAAAACGGCAGTCAGAACAGCAGAAATAATAATCTGCAAAGAAAAGCATCCGCCCATTATTTTTTCAGCAGAATCATTATCGCCCTTGCCCATCGAGATAGATGCCTTCGGCGCACCACCCGAGGCGATCAGCGCCGCAAATGCCGAGATGATCATAATAATCGGCATACACACGCCGACCCCCGTCAGTGCAAGGCTTCCGTCTCCGGGGATATGACCGATATAGATACGGACATCGATATTGTATAACATATTAATAAGTTGGGCTACCACCGTCGGTACTGCCAATTGAAACAGAAGTCTGCCGATCGGCGATGTGCCGAGCATTTCTTTGTTATCGCTCATATTTACTCTCCGTAGAATCAAAATCCGCAGCATATATTGTATAACATTTTACCGCAAAAGTAAAGCCGTTGGAGAATAGAAATGAAAAGTGAATTTTCACCGACTTTTTACTTTTTTCTCCAAAATCTCATCTTTGGCAGTTCAATAAAAGCATCTGTCCCGGCATACAAAACAAAAAATCATGTCAGCTTATCAACAAACGGAAAAAATGCTTTTTTTTAGTTTAAGCAATTCGACAGAGGATGACAACAAAAGATACCGGAAGCAGAAAAACAACCAAAGGATTCCGGGTAACAGAAAAATATGTGCATTACACATTGCAAAAAAAGCGGTTAACAACAGCGCAGGCTACCAAGAGTAATAAAAAAACAACCGCAATCCTAAGATTGCGGCTTTTTTGGCGCAGAGAGTGGGATTCGAACCCACGTGTGCTTTCGCACAAACTGATTTCGAGTCAGCCCCGTTATGACCACTTCGATATCTCTGCACAGTTAATCTTTCGCTCAATTTTTTCATCGGCTGGGATAGTTTAACACAGAAGAAAAGCTTTGTCAAACCTTTTACGAGAAAAGATTTTGTCCTTCTTTTTGTTTTTATTATATTTGCCAAATTCTTTTTGGCAAAAAGGAATTAATTTCGGGTTTCTTCATCAGGATCCGAAATTTTTTCGTTTTTTCTTGACGATTTTTTCTTCTTTTGATATACTTTTCTTAATAAAAAATAAGGAGGTTGTTATGACACAATTGGATTCCATTGATATTCAGATTCTTTCCAGGCTCAAAGATAACGCTCGGGTAAAGGCTTCCCAGATCAGTGACGAGGTGGGAATGAGCGTTTCTTCCGTAACCGAACGCATCCGCAAACTGGAAAAAAGCGGGGTCATCACCTCTTACACCATTACCGTAGATCAAAAAGTTTTGGGAAACGATTCCACCGCTCTTATGGAGGTCAGTCTGGAGCATCCTAAATACTATGATTCTTTTGCCGCTATGATCGAAGAGACCCGCAGCATTGTATCCTGCTACTACATTTCAGGCGATTTTGATTTTCTTCTGAAAATCGTGGCGCCTGCGGAAAAATTAGAGGAGATCCACCGAAAGATCAAAAGCTTCCCCGGTGTTTCCGGAACCCGAACCAATGTGGTTCTGAAAACCATGAAAACAGAAAATGCGCTCCTTCCCGAGAACTAAAGAATAAAGCTCGATAACCGAGCTTTTTCTTTTTTTGTTTTGGAAGTCCGTTTTATGGTACTCTGCTCCTGTTAAACTATGGGTGAAAAGAAAACTCAAACAAAAACAGGAGGAATCAAAAATGACAAGAAACATTACAAAGGAAATGGAAAAAAACTATGCCCTTCATAAATTGATGAGAGAAAAAAGACTCCTTTCTCTTCAGAGAGAAGCTTTGATCCTCTTATCACTGGTTCTGGCAATGGCCTTGGGCGGCATTCTCATCGTCATTTAAACTTTCAGCCGATGGTACTCCACCCCTTCCAGGGTCTTCCAGATAAATTCACCGTCCTCCAGGAGCATATATCCCTTTTCGGATCCGCCCTTGGGAATGGTAACAGAGCCGGGATTCAACACATAGATCCCTTGATGCAAATCCCAGGTAGGAATATGAGTATGGCCGTGGAGAAGCACATCTCCTTTTTTCAAAAGGGGAAGCTTTTCCCTGTTAAAATGATGTCCGTGGGTCACAAAAACCGTCTTTTCTCCCAATGAAATCAGGGCATAATCCGCTAAGATCGGAAATTCCAGAACCATCTGGTCCACCTCGGTATCGCAGTTTCCGCGAACACAAAAAAGGCAATCCTTTCTTTCATTCAAAAGGGCGATGACCTCCTTGGGAGCATAGCTTTCAGGGAGGTCATTTCTTGGTCCGTGATAAAGAAGATCCCCTAAAAAAATCAGTCTTTCCGCACATTCCCGATCAAAGGCCTCAAACAAAGCACGGCAAGTCAAAGCGGACCCGTGCAAGTCCGACGCGATCATCCACTTCATAAAAAAAGTCCTTTCTTTTTTCTGATCTTATTATAAAATAGGAATGTTTTTCTGGCAAGAGGTTTTGATTTTTTTTCGTTTTTATGGTATAATTTTTCCACAAATTTAAGGAGAAGCATCATGACCAAAGAAGAGTCCCTTCGCATTACCGCGCACATCGGTAAGATCATTGCCGAAAAATCCCCTCGCATCGCCTATTCCCCTGCAGATCCGAAAAAAGCACGGGAAAGCTACAGCGATAAGAAGCTGGAAGAGCTAAAAAAAGAGGGCTTTTATTTCGGTGATTTTGAACTGTTTTATATCATGCTTCGTTTTGCAGACGGGATGGATCTTTGGAACAGGGCCGATGAAGCATTTCTGAAAAAAATGTTCTCCGAGGCAAAAAAGTTTGATCGCGCTTCCTTTTACGCAGATCCCTATCTTTCCACCGTAAAAATTTCCGAAAAAAGAATCGGCAACTTTCTTCTGACCGAAAGCGAATATGCACGAGGAGAGTTTTTCCAGTATGATATGCCCTCCCTCTCCGATGAGATCGTGGTACCGAAGATCGGCTTCTTTCCGCAAAAAGTGGCTTTTCCTGCTGTTTATGAAGGAAGGACCCCTTGGGTCAGCGTATGCCCCTCAGAGATCTTTTCCATGACGCCCGACACAAAAGACGCCCGCGGAAACTGCTTGGTTTTAGGGCTCGGTCTGGGGTATTATCCTTTTTTGATCTCTGCAAAAAAAGAGGTAAAGCATATCACCATCATAGAGAAAAGTCCCGAAATAATCGAGCTGTTTGAAAAAGAGCTGCTTCCGCAGTTTCCCAACAAAGAAAAAATTTCTGTCGTACAAGCCGATGCCTTTGATTATTTATCGGATACGGAAAACGGAAAATATGATTTTTGTTATGCAGACATCTGGGAGGGCTGGGTAGACGGTGCCCGCGCAGTGAAAAAAATAGAGCCATACGAAAAAAAGCTTTACGAAACAGAATTTCGTTATTGGATCAAAAAAGAAATCGATTGGTTTCTAAAACAAGAGAAAAATGCTTGATATGAACATTCTTTTGTGCTACAATCGAAACAAATACAAATACTTTGTTGAAGGAAAAGAAGATGAACATTATCATTGTTGGAGCAGGCTTGGTAGGAAGCACCATCCTGGAAAATTTAGTTTCGGAAAAACATAATGTAGTAGTGATCGACAGCGACCCCAAGGTCATTGCCGAAATCTCCAACATTCACGATGTTATGTGTGTATACGGAAACGGTGTGGATTCTGATACCCTTTCGGAAGCAGAAGCAGAAAAAGCACAGCTTCTCATTGCTGCAACCGGTTCGGACGAATTTAATATGCTTTGCTGCTTTATGGCAAAAAAGATCGGTGTCCCCTACACCATCTCCCGTATTCGCAATCCCGAATACAACGACAAAAGCCTGGGCTTTATCAAGCAGAATCTCGATATCTCCTTTGCCATCAATCCGGACTCGGTAGCCGCAAAAGAAATATTTAATTTGATCCAGCTTCCCGGTGCAGAGAGCATTGAGACCTTTTCCAGAAGAAATTTCGAACTCATTGAGATCGTCTTAAAGCCCGATTCCGTTCTGAACGGCATGACCCTGATGGAAATGAAGAAAAAATTTCCCGGTTCCTATCTGGTAGGAATTGTACAAAGAGGTGACGAGGTCTATATTCCCGGCGGTTCTTTCCGCCTTCAAAGCGGTGACCGTATCGGGCTGACCGCCTCCAACCAAGAGCACGAGCGTCTTTTGAAAATGATGGGCACTATGAAAGACAAGGTATCGAAAATTATGATCGTCGGCGCAGGTAGATATGCCTTTTATCTAACAAAGATGCTCTTGCATGTAGGAGCATCCGTTACCGTAATCGATAAGGACCGAGAAAGATGCGAAAGCTTCGCGGAATCCCTTCCGGGAGCTGTCGTGATCTGCGGCGACGCCGCTTCGGAGGAGTTTTTAATGGAAGAGGGTCTTTCTTCTATGGATGCCTTTGTTTCCCTGACCGGACACGATCAGGACAACATCCTTCTCTCCTATCTTGCTTCCTCCAAGGGTGTAAAAAAGGTCATTACAAAAATTAACCGCGGAGAATTCTCTTCAATGGCAGAAAAGCTCGGCCTTGAGTGTATCGTTTCTCCCAAAAATATGATCTCGGATATTCTCACTCGCTTTGCAAGAGCTCTTCAGAATTCCGAAGGCAGCAAGATCGAAACCCTTTACAACCTGATGGGCGGAAAAGCAGAAGCCTTGGAATTTATCGTACAGGACGACTTCCCTTATCAGAATATTCCTCTGAAAAATATGAAGCTGAAAAAAAACACCCTGATCGCAGGTATTTTGCGCGGAAGAAAGGTCATTATTCCCTCCGGTAGTGACAGCATTCAGGCAAAAGACCGTGTTGTCATTCTGTCTACAGGCAAACGCCTTTCCGAACTTTCGGAGATAATGGAGTAAGTATGAATCGCAGAATCGTTTTTCACACGGTAGGGCTGATCGTTCTTCTGGAAGCCGTTCTCTTCCTCTTCCCCCTTGCCGTATCGCTTATCTACGGAGAGACTTGCTCCTCTGCATTTCTTTCAAGTATCCTGTTCGCCCTTGTGATCGGCTCTCTTATGACAGTTCTCTTCTGGCCGAAAAGCAGGGTTATCTATGCAAAAGAGGGCTTTGCCATTACGACCTTTGCCTGGCTTGCCGTTTCCGCTGTAGGTGCCCTTCCCTTTGTGATCTCGAAGCAGATCCCAAACTACATTGATGCCTTTTTCGAGACTGTCAGCGGCTTTACCACCACGGGAGCCTCCATTCTGACCGATGTGGAAAGCCTTGAAAAGGGGCTTCTGTTTTGGCGCAGCTTTACCCACTGGATCGGCGGTATGGGTGTTCTGGTCTTTCTGATGGTATTTTTATCCGGTGTATCCGACCGCACCATTCATATCATCCGCGCAGAGATGCCGGGGCCTTCTGTTGGAAAGCTGGTACCTAAAGTAAAGGATACCGCAAAGATCCTTTATATCATTTATCTTGTGATGACATTCATCCAGGTCCTCTGCCTTCTTATCAGCAAAATGAACCTGTTCGATGCCCTGGTGCACACCTTCGGCTCCGCAGGTACCGGCGGCTTTGGCACCTATGCCGACAGCGTAGGCTCCTTTACTCCTTGTCAGCAGTGGATTATCGGCATATTTATGCTACTCTTCGGCATCAATTTCAATGCCTATTATCTTCTGCTCATACGCCGATTCCGCTCAGTATTCCGTTCCGAGGAGCTTTGGACCTATCTTGGTATTGTTGCCCTTGCAACAGGCCTGATCGCCTTTAATCTTTCAGGTACCTACGAGCACTTTTCCGACCTGATCCGCCACAGCTTCTTCCAGGTTTCCTCGATCATGACGACCACCGGCTTTTCCTCTGTGGATTTTAATGCATGGCCAACCCTTTCTAAAACGATCCTCCTTTGCCTGATGTTTATCGGTGCTTGCGCCGGTTCTACCGCAGGCGGATTTAAGGTATCAAGATTGGTTCTTATATTTAAAAATCTGCAGATTGAATTTCGCAGACTCCTTCACCCCAGAAGCATAGGCGTCAGCCGCTTTGAAGGAAAAAAGGTAGAAGAAGATGTTCAGAAGGGCGTCAACATTTATTTGGTTCTTTATGTCCTTTGCTTTTTCGCCACATTCCTTTTCATCAGCTTTGACGGATTCGACATTGAGACCAATTTCAGCGCAGCCGCCGCTTGCTTTAATAATATCGGTCCGGCAATGGGAAACGCCTTTTCGAATTACAATAATTATTCTTATTTTTCCAAGATCGTGCTTTCTGTTGCCATGCTCCTGGGAAGACTCGAGATCTGGCCTATGATCCTAACCTTCACCTTCATCCCCCGTAGGATTTCTACGATCCGCAGAAAAGGAGCAGATACAAAAATATGAAATATCCCCTGATCAAAAACGACCCTGAAATCCGCACTTATATTGAAGAGGCGGATGCATCTCTTGCCTCTCTGAAGTTTACCGAGCATTCCTTTCAGCATGCCACACTGGTTGCCGAAAGAGCCGGTATGATCTTAGAGGATTTGGGATTTGATGAAAAGACCGTAGATCTTGCCCGCATCGCAGGATTTCTGCATGACATCGGAAATCTTGTCAACCGCATTGAGCACAGCCAAAGCGGCGCAGTCCTCGCCTTTCACCTGCTGGAAAAAAGAGGCTTCTCTCCCGAAGAGATCGCTCCTATCGTTGCCGCCATCGGCAACCACGACGAAGGCACAGGAACCCCTGTCAATTCGCTTGCAGCAGCCCTGATCTTGGCGGATAAATCCGATGTCAGACGAAGCCGCGTAAGAAACGGCAGCGGAGAAAAGCTTGACATACATGACCGTGTAAACTTTTCCGTTACCAAATCGGAACTGAAGATCAACGGCGAAAAGACCATCATCAAATTAAAGCTTTCCGTAGATACCCGACAAAGCTCTGTGATGGAATATTTTGAGATCTTTATGGAAAGAATGATCCTCTGCAAAAAAGCCGCAGAAAAGCTGAAGTTGGAATTCAAGCTCTTTATCAATGAACAGCAATTGATTTAAATAAAAGACCTTTGTCTCTCGACAAAGGTCTTTTTTCTTAGTCTTTTGTTTTTGGTTTTTCTCCGTAGATCTCTTCATAGAGAATCGCACAGTTTTTCTCAAGATCAGGAATGATATTATAATCCTTTGAGGTATAAAGTCCGTCTCCGGGTATACGGGTGCTTCCCACTTCATAGGTCAGATAAGAAGGCACATCTCCAATCAGATCCTTGATCATACTCTTTGGCATATTGGTCGTGATCATCGGAAGAACGGAGTTCAAAAGCTGATTCAACTGAGAAAGGGACAAGGTAGTCGCCTTTTTCGCCATTGCCTCCAAAAGGTTTCTCTGTCTTTCTGTACGGGCAAAATCGGAGCCGATAGTTCTGTTTCTGGCATGTCCCAAAGCCTGAAGACCGTTCAGGTGCTTCATCCCTTCCCCACCGGAAATGAGCGTTTTCTTATAGTTCGGGAAAAGCTCATGTGTTTCAACGCGTTCCGTTAAAAAGTGATCATTGATCCACCAGATCTCAGAGGAGGTCATATAAATGTCCACCCCGCCCATAATATCAACCATATCAACAAAGGAATAGAAATTGATCTTTGCATAATAGTCCACATCGATATTAAAGGTTTCCTTCAAAACTGCCATGGTAAGCTCAGGTCCGCCGTAGGAATGGGCGTGAGTCAGTTTGCTGTATTTTCCCGCCATAGGACCCCCCTGCTCCTCGGGGAAACGGGCCAGAATATCTCTCAGGAAGGAGCAAAGAACGATCTTTTCCGTCTTTCGGTTGATCGAAAGCAGGATCATCGAGTCGGAAAGGCCTGCTTCCTTTCCGCGGCTGTCTACCGCAAGAAGCAAAATGTTCTTAACATTCTTATTGTCGCAAATCAAGGGAAGGTTGTTGGCGTCCATCTCACCGTTCAGCTCTACAACCTCTTCCGTTTCCGGATGATCGGTCTCAAAAATCAGGCCGGTCTCTTCGGTAACGATATTTACCTTTTCCAGATAATGATCCAGGATCCAGTGATAAATGCCAAAAAGCACCAAAAGAAGCACCGCAAGAGAAGCTAAGATAATTACCAGGGCTCTGGTGCGGATCTTCTTTTTCTTTTGCTCCTTCTGTGCCTTGGTCAAGATCTTTTTCTTTTCTTCTTCCGACTTTCTTTCGGGTTTCTTTTTATTCAAAAAGGATGAATCTTTCATGTGCTCTCCTTCTCCGCCTCGTTATATCAAACACTTATGTAAAATTTACCGTGCAGATTATTTTACCGCAAAAAAATAAAAATTACAATAGTGTTCAGTAAAAATTTAAAAAAGAAAGCTTCCTTCGCAAAAAAAGCCCTTTCGGGCTTTTTTATAAAGTATCCAGATAGCGGCACGCTGCAACTGCGGCGGTTGCACCGTCTGCAGTCGCGGTGGTCACTTGACGAACACCCTTGCGGCGGCAGTCTCCTGCAACAAAGATTCCCTTTGTTTTGGTCAAACAGTCTTCGTCGGAATCAAAATATCCCGCCTGATCAAGAGAAGCAAATTCTTCAAAATCTCCGTTTTCGGGAACAAGGCCGATGGCAACAAACATTCCCGCAACCGAAAGCTCTCTTTCCTCTCCGGTGGCAGTGTTTTTCAGTGTAATAGCGTGGAAAGCATCACCGTCGGCAATACCGGATACCACGGTACCGCAGATGATCTCTACATTTCCTCTGCTTCTCAGGATCTCCTCCAGCCTTTTTTCTCCCGTAAGGAAATCCAGATTCTGTATCACATATACCTTTTCACAGGTTTCGGAAAGAAGGATCGCCTCCTGCAGCGCGGAATTACCGCCGCCGATCAGGGCAACCGTCTTATTCTGATAGAAGGCACCGTCGCAAACAGCGCAGAAGGAGATACCCTCTCCGATAAATTTTTCTTCGTTTTCAAGGCCCAGGTGGCGGTGTCTTGCGCCAAGGGCAAGAATGACAGCACCGCACTCATACTCGCTGCCCTCTTCGGTAATGACCAGCTTTTTATCGTCAAGATCCTTAATGCCAATGACATTTTCCACTTCCACATCGGCTCCCTGAGCAAGCACCTGATCTACAAAAGCATCCGCAAGCTCGGTTCCGCTTGCAGAAGCAAAGCCGGGGTAATTTTCTACCTTCGGTGAAAAGGTGATCTGACCGCCAAACGCTCCCTTATCCAAAAGAAGCACGGTCTTATTTGCTCTTCTTGCATAAATGGCAGCAGTAAGGCCTGCAGGACCTGCGCCGACAATTACAATATCATACATTTTTCTACCTCTTAAAAAACACAGGCGGGGCAATGCCCCGCCCTAAATTTTACTGAACGGACTGAATGAATTTCTTAACACCGGGAACGGAAACGAACTTTTCAGCCTTACCGTCCTTTACCGTAACCAAGGTAGGTGCCTGCTTGATACCCAGGCCTTCGGTCAGTGCTACATTCTCCTGAGCAAGAACCTTGTTGAAGGAAATATTTGCCTTATCCAGAAGCTGAGTAGCGATCTTACAGTTGGGACAGGTAGCGGAAGCGAAGAGATATACACCGTCAGCAAGGAAGGTGCCGCCCTCTTCTGCCGCAGTCTCCTCCACAGCCTTGGGGCCGGTGTGAGTCAACTTGGAATTGAGAATATCGTAGGTCTTTCTTTCCTTGTATTCCTGGCTCTTACCGTCATTCCAGTTCTTTACAGGACGGTAGTAACCGGTGATACGGCTGTAAACCTCAGTCTCCTTACCGCACTTGGGACAAGAGTACTTTTCTCCTGCGATATAGCCGTGCTCCTTACATACGGAGTAAGTGGGAGACAGGGTGTAATAAGGCAGACGGTAGTTTTCTGCGATCTTGCGGATAATGGATGCAGCAGCCTTCCAATCGGGAAGCTTTTCGCCGATAAAGGCGTGGAAAACAGTACCGGAGGTGTAAAGGGTCTGCAGCTCATCCTGGATATCCAGTGCAGAGAAGATGTCGTCAGTAAAGCCAACGGGAAGGTGAGAGGAGTTGGTGTAGTAAGGAGTTTCTCCCTCGGAAGCACAGATGATATCGGGATATCTTTTGCGGTCATGCTTTGCAAGACGGAATGCGGTGGACTCTGCGGGAGTTGCCTCCAGGTTATAAAGGTCACCGTATTTCTCCTGATAGTCGGAGAGACGCTCGCGCATATGGTTGAGAACTTCTTTGGTAAATTCCTGAGTCTCCTTGTGGGTCATATCCTTTTTGATCCACTTCGCATTCAGGCCTGCTTCGTTCATACCAACAAGACCGATGGTAGAGAAGTGGTTGTTGAAGGTGCCAAGATATCTCTTGGTGTAAGGATAAAGTCCCTCGTCAAGAAGCTTGGTGATGATGGTACGCTTGATCTTAAGGCTGCGGGCAGCAACATCCATCATATGGTCAAGTCTCTTATAGAAGTCTTCCATGTTCTCAGCAAGGTAAGCAATACGGGGCATATTGATGGTAACAACGCCTACGGAGCCGGTGCTTTCGCCGCTTCCGAAGTAACCGCCGGATTTCTTTCTCAATTCTCTCAGGTCCAGTCTCAGACGGCAGCACATACTGCGCACATCGCTGGGCTCCATATCACTGTTAACATAGTTGGAGAAATAGGGAGTACCGTATTTGGAGGTCATTTCAAAGAGAAGTTTGTTGTTCTCGGTTTCAGACCAATCAAAATCACGGGTGATGGAATAGGTGGGAATG
>JAZSAT010000045.1:0-32764 GCA_045602025.1 Eubacteriales bacterium
ATCAAGGGCTGCAATGAACTGAAGACCTGCCTCGCCTGTCAGACACAGGTGCAAGAGGGCATGTATGTGGCATCCATTCCTTTCTTCCCCACAGATAAGCGTACTTATGATATCGAAGGTCTGAAGGCAGACCAGCGGGTCATGATGGAACTGTATCCGGAGATCTATGCCTGTATCGGCTGTAATGCCTGTACCAAGGCTTGCACCCAGAGCCTGAATGTTATGCAGTACATTGCATTCGCTCAGCGCGGCGAATACGAGAAGTGCGCTGAAGAGAGCTTCGACTGCGTTATGTGCGGCGTATGCTCCTCCCGTTGCCCCGCCGGCATCAGCCATCCTCAGGTAGCAATGCTTGCAAGAAGACTGAACGGCAAATACCTCGCTCCCGGTTGCGGACATCTGGAAGATCGCGTAAAAGAGATCAACGAAGGTACCTTCAAGGAACTGCTTGAAAGCCTGATGCAGAAACCCATCGAAGAGTTGAAAGAACTCTACAACAACAGAGAAATTGAGAAATAAGGGGTGAGCGATAATGTATAATGAAGAAATGCGCCTTTCTATGGCAAAAGTAGAGGCTAACAGAAAAGCAAACGCTGCCACCGAACCCAGAAGAATGACCGCGGAAGAGAAGGAAAAGCTTCTTGCTACCTTCCATCCCGACTATATTAAGGAACAGTTTGCTACCCTGACCGTAGGTCCCAACAAGGGCGAAAAGGTTCCGCTGGAGCTTCGCGCTCTTCTGGAAGCAAATTCCAGAGTACAGGGTATGGACATTGACCTTGAAAATCCCGACTACGATGTAGATGTACTGATCATCGGCGGCGGCGGAGCAGGCTCCAGCGCAGCCATCGAGGCTCACGAAAAGGGCGCGAATGTTATGATCGTAACCAAGCTCCGTATCGGTGATGCCAACACCATGATGGCAGAGGTCGGTATCCAGGCAGCTGACAAACCCAACGACTCCCCCGCGATCCACTATGTAGATGCCCTCGGCGGCGGTCACTTTGCCAACAAGCCCGAGCTGCTTTACAGACTGGTTTCCGAGGCTCCCGATGCCATTAAATGGCTCAATGACCTGGGCGTTGAATTTGATAAAATGCCCGACGGTACCATGGTTACCACCCACGGCGGCGGTACCAGCCGCAAGAGAATGCACGCTGCAAAGGACTACTCCGGCGCAGAGATCATGCGTACGCTCCGTGATGAGGTTCTGAACCGTCAGATCCCCGTTGTTGACTTTACCTCTGCAATCGAGCTCATCCTCGACGACGAAGGTAAGGCAGCCGGTGCTGTTCTTCAGAACATGGAAACCAAGGAAATCCTGGTTGCCCGCGCAAAGACTGTAATCATCGCAACCGGCGGTTGCGGAAGACTCCACTATCAGGGCTTCCCCACCTCCAACCACTACGGTGCTACCGCAGACGGTCTGGTGCTCGGTTACAGAGCAGGTGCAAAGCTCCTTTACGCTGACACACTTCAGTACCATCCCACCGGTGCCGCTTATCCCGAACAGATCTTCGGCGCACTGGTAACCGAAAAGGTTCGTTCACTCGGTGCAATGCTCATTAATGTAGACGGTACTCCCTTTATGCATCCCCTGGAAACCCGTGACGTTTCCGCAGCAAGCATCATTCGTGAATGCAAAGAGCGCGGCAAGGGTATCCCCACTCCCGAAGGCGTAGGTATTTGGCTGGATACTCCTATGATCGAGCTGAAGGGCGGCGAAGGTACCATTGAGAAGAGAATCCCCGCAATGATGAGAATGTTCGGTAAATACGGCATTGACATCCGCAAGGAGCCCATCCTGATTTACCCCACACTCCACTATCAAAACGGCGGTCTCGAGATCAAAGCTGATAACGAAACCAACATTAAAAACCTGTACGTTGCAGGTGAGGCTGTTGGTGGTATCCACGGTAGAAACCGTTTGATGGGTAACTCCCTTCTGGATATCATTGTATTCGGTAGAAGCGCTGGTAAGAATGCGGCTGACAGAGCTGTTGACACTAAGGTTGGCAAGCTCACCCTTTCTCATGTAGACGCTTTTGCAAAGGAATTGGAAGAAGCAGGCATCAAGTCTGATATCGTATCTCCCAAGCTCCTCCCCGACTACACCAGAAAAGTTTAATCGTTAAAACAAAAAGAGTAGATCATTGCCCAAGTGTTCCTAAGGACACTTGGGCAGTTTTATTCGCCTTGCGGCGAGTGATATTGCTACGCAGTGATATTCGGCTAACGCCGAGTGTTATTCGCTTTGCGAGTTTTAAAAAGCGAATAAAATATCACTAAAACCGTAGGTTTTAATATCACGATTGCCGTAAGGCAATCATATCACTCTTTGCGCAGCAAAGAATATCACTATATAAAAATTACTACCCGAAAAAGAGGTTTGTTTTCTCTTCTTCGGGTAGTTTTGTCTTATACTGTCACAAGCAGGGAATTTGTGTGCCAAATTCCGTTTTTATTAAAGATAACTGTCCTTAGCAACTCTGCCCTTTTTGATCTGCTCTTTTTGTTTGTATTTTTCCAATTGCTATTCTTCTTTTACATTTTTTGCGGTTTCTAAAACTGCATCCTCACTGATAACATCTGCATCAAATTTTATAACAAAGCTGATCGTAGGATCCCAGGTCCAACAAAGAAAACTGTCTTTTCCCTTTTTGCAAAGAACTGCGGCATAATCACCTACGCGGCAACTTTTCATATCATCCACCGAAGAAAGGTCGATAACTCCGCTCACGGCAGTTTCGTCCACTTCATTTTTCGTTGCGGGAATCTCTTTATAAAATTTTGTGTGGCACTGATAAAAAACAAATTCTTCACCGTTTGCGTTTTCATAATACTTTGGAACAATCTTTGTTTCCGAAGCCTTTTCATATCCTTCACCCAAATTCTCAATAGCTTTGTCCGTATTTGGTAAAGCACTTTCTCCACAAGACACCGTGGCAAATAATACAAGAATTAATACAAATAAAACTAATTTATTTCTCATTCCGCTCTTTCTACCAATATTTTAGTATAATTTATATTATATTGCAAATACTTTCTATGTCAACTGTTTTGTAGAAAAATTATAGTAAAATTTCCTAAACAAAAGGAGATTTTGAGTATGAACAGAATTAAAGATTTAAGAGAAGACAAAGATCTCAAACAAGTTGATTTGGCAAATGCAGTCGGAATTGATCAAAGAACAATTTCTAATTATGAATCGGGCAAAACGAACCCTGACAGTATTGCACTAACAAAACTTGCAGACTTCTTTCAAGTAAGCATCGATTATTTGGTTGGTAGAATAGATACTCCCATTGATTCCAAGCAGGATATTGTAAAAAAGATTGATGAAATTCAAGCAGAATTAAACGATATTAAAACTTACTTAGGATAGCAGGCATGTTCATTTAATATCCCCTTGGCTTTTATTATGCTGATAAAAAAAGAAAACGGTTTTCACCGTTTTCTTTTTTTATTTATTTAAATCTTTCTTTCCTCCAAAGCAAAACCGTGGAAAGAACCAGGCAAAGGCTGATTCCTGCGCCCACAAGGGAAAAATAACGGATTCCGTAAAGTAGCGGCAAAAAGGAAAAAATCGCATCGACAAAGGAAAGATAAAAGGCGGTGCTTTCCAATTTTTTACTCTTTTTCACAATGGCAAGAATGAGAAAAACAAGTAAAAGAACACTCAGGATCGCCGTTAACAGTGGAAAGAACACGGCATATCCGTAAGGGACAAGACTAAAGTACGAATAAGTTTTTCGAAAGGGCTCTCCATCGGGATTTCCAAAATAAAGAACGGCTCCGTAGGGGGTCATTTCAAGTATGAGAGCAAAAATTGTAGTGCATAAAGCCAAAATTTTCTTTTTCATACAAGCCTCCAAAAAATCAAAGTTTTTCTAAAAGGTTCTTAAGTGCTTCTGCCCTATGGCTGATCTTATTTTTTTCCTCCGGGGAAAGCTCAGCGGCAGTACAGCCGTATTCCGGAAGGTAGAAATAGGGGTCATACCCAAAGCCGCCGTTGCCACGGGGCTCGTCGATGATCTCGCCGTGTAAATACCCTTCGGCAAATACTGCCTTTCCGCGGCGGGTACCGTCTTCAAAGGTAGAAGGGTATGCCAATGCAATGGCGCAGGTGTAATGAGCTTTTCTGTTTTCCTCTCCCTGTAATTTTTCAATTAAAAGGCGGTTATTGGCATCGTCGTCTCCGTGTCTTCCGCAAAAACGGGCGGAGAAAATTCCCGGTGCACCGTCAAGAGCATCCACACAAATACCGCTGTCATCCGCAAGGGCGGGACAGCCGGAGATTTCTGCGATCTCAAAGGCCTTTTTATAGGCATTTTCCATAAAGGTCTTGCCGTCCTCCACCGTTTCGTGGTCGATCGCCGCCTCTTTCATAGAGAGGATCTCATCGAACTTCTCCCCTAAAATAGCGCGGATCTCGCGGAGCTTTCCTTTATTCCCGGAAGCGATGATCAGTTTCATATCAGTCCTCGTAAATGGGGAATTTTTCGCAAAGGGCCATAGCCTCTGCGGAAACTCTTTCGCGGTTGCCTTCAAAATCTACCGCAATATCGCGGATCCAGGAAGCGATCTTCTTCATTTCCTCCACACCGAAACCGCGGCTGGTCACAGCGGGAGTGCCAAGGCGGATACCGCTTGTTACAAAGGGGCTTTCGGGATCGTCGGGAATGGCGTTTTTATTGACGGTGATGTGAACGGCGTCAAGTCTTGCCTGCATTTCTTTACCGGTTACCTTAAAGTTGCGAAGGTCAATGAGCATCAGGTGGTTATCCGTACCGCCGGAAACTACGCGGAAGCCTTCTTTTTCCATGGCTTCTGCAAGAGCAGCGGCATTCTTCATAATCTTTTTCTGATATTCTACAAATTCAGGCTTCATCGCCTCTGCAAAAGAAACTGCCTTTGCAGCGATAATATGCTCCAAAGGACCTCCCTGAAGACCGGGGAATACTGCCTTATCGATCAGCTTTGCAAATTCTTCCTTGCAAAGGATCAAGCCACCACGGGGACCGCGAAGGGTTTTATGTGTAGTGGTGGTCACCACATCCGCATAGGGAACAGGAGAAGGATGAAGTCCTGCTGCTACAAGACCTGCAATGTGCGCCATATCTACTAAATAATATGCGCCAACCTCTTTTGCGATCTGACCGATCTTTTCAAAATCGATGGTACGGGAATAAGCAGAAGCACCTGCAATGATCATTTTCGGCTTGCATTCAAGAGCCTTCTGACGAATGGCTTCGTAATCCAGAACCTCGCTCTTTTCATCTACACCGTAAGAAACAATGTTATAATGCTTACCGGAGATGTTAGCGGGAGAACCGTGGGACAGATGGCCGCCGTGGGCAAGAGAAAGCCCCATAACCGTGTCACCGGGCTGAACCAGTGCAAGAAATACCGCAAGGTTTGCGGAAGCACCGCAATGAGGCTGTACATTGGCATGATCTGCACCGAAAAGCTTCTTTGCTCTCTCGATGGCAAGAGTCTCTACCTCATCGATATATTCACAGCCGCCGTAATATCTCTTTCCGGGATAGCCCTCTGCGTATTTATTGGTAAGCACGGTTCCTGCGGCAAGAAGAACCGCTTTTGATACGATATTCTCGGAAGCGATTAGTTCTATGTTATGCTTTTGGCGGGAAAGCTCTCTGTCACAAGCGGCATACAGTTCCTCGTCATACTGTTTCAATTCTTCAAAAAAATTCATATTCTCTTCTCCTTTTCTCTTTTACAAAATCAAAATTTTCTGCCAACCGTTTTTTCCAAGCTGCCAAAGAGACTCAAAGCCGATCTCTTTCAGCAGTTCTACAGACTTGTCAAAATGAGTATCAAGAGTATCTGCACTGTGGGAATCCCCATTCAAAACCAATTTTCCGCCTTTTTCTTTGATATATTTCAAGAAAAACGCATCCGGATAAGGGTCTTTCCGATAGCCTCTTGAAATGGCACCGGTATTTACCTCAATGAAAACATCCTTTTTCAAAACCTCATCCAAGGCTTCCAAAGCGATTTTTCGGTAAATCTCATCGCCGTCATCAAACAGCCCGAATTTATTAATGAGATCAAAATGTCCTAAAATTTCAAAACCGCCTTCTATGGCAAATTCCGCAATCAGTTCATAGTATCTGCGGGCAAGCTCATTTTTATCTCCCCTGCCGCTGCTTGCGATCCAGTCTTCCTGAATCTTCTGACTCCAATCAAGAGGTGTTTTTTCTCCGTCTGTTTGAATAAAGTGAACCGATCCGATCACATATTCGTAAGGAGACACATCCTCCAAAGTAAAGTAATCTCTCTCAATTCCGAGAAACAGATCAAGCTTTTCCTCGTACTCCTTCTTGAGTTCCAAAACCTCCTCTCGGTAAAGACGATCCTTTCCCGGAGAAGACTTAAAATCCCGATCAAACAAAAACTCACCGTGATCGGAAAAGCCCAGGGAGGTGAAAGAAAGCTCAATTGCCTTTTCCACCATTTCGCGGGGAGTATTTTTTCCGTCGGAAAAGGTGGTGTGTGTATGAAGATTTGAGTGTTTCATTTGCTCCCTCATTGCAAAGAAAACAGCTTCTTTGCGTTTTCGCCTAAAATTTTGCGGTTTGCCTCTTCTCCCAAATCAAGGGAAAGGAAGGTATCAAGCTCTGTTATAGGATTCCACATAGGGTAATCGGAGCCGAACAAAACGCGATCAAAGCCCCAACGGCAAATAAGCTCCTTTGCCTTGTTTTTATCCCAGAAAGGAAAGGTAGAGGAGCAGTCCACATACAAATTGTTTTTGCCGGAAAGCTTCTCACAAGCCTCCTCCCAAACAGACCAGCCCGCAAGATGGGCACCGATGACCGTAAGATTCTCGTATATTTCCAAAATGGGAAGAAGACGGTTGGGGTTGGAAAAATCATAGCGATAATCCCCTGTATGAATGAGAATGGGAGCACCGTATTTTTCACAAAGCTCATACATTTTCAGACACCGATAGTCGTCAAGCTTAAAAGCCTGAATATCGGGATGGATCTTAACTCCCTTTAAACCAAGCTCCAGAAGATGCTCGAAATCCCCTTTTATGTCATCACTCTCGGGATGAAGCGTACCGAAGCCAAAGAAAATATCCGGATGGGAATGAACCTCGGCGGAAATAAATTCATTGATAGAGCGCACCTGGTGCGGGGTTGTAGCAACGGAATGGACCAGGAATCGGTCAATCCTGCCGTCCTGAAGGATATCTCGGAGACCTTTTGTGGTTCCGTCGCAAGCAGCAGTGGTACCGTAAAAACGATCGGTCCCCGCGCAGGCGCGAGCGGCGATCTTTTCAGGGTAAATATGGCAATGAGCGTCGATCACTTCTACGTTTCCGATCATGATACCTCTCCTTTTTTAAAAATCAAAATCATTTTACCGCAAAATTCGTTTTTTTTCAATACTTATCTGTGGAAACTTTTCTGTTTTTTCCTTGAAATAAGGCGATTTCTATGATACAATCGCTTTAAAGCTTAAAAGGAGGCTTTCTTATGATCCATAAAACAATTCCACTCCCCTTTGAAGGAAAAAACAACGGGGCCCTCACCCTTTACTGCCAAACACCCAACGAAGGACAGTTGATACAACACCGCACCACGATTCTTGTCATTCCCGGCGGTGGTTACGGCTCTGTTTCTTACCGTGAAGCGGAATGTGTTGCTTTAAAATTCTGTTCGGAAGGCTACAACGCTGCAGTTTTAGATTACAGCGTTTATCCCGATGCACTTTTTCCCCAAAGTCTGTGTGAAGCCTCTCTTGCCATTGCCCATTTAAAAGAAAACGCAAAGGAATACAACATTGATCCCGAAAAGATCGTCACCTGCGGCTTTTCTGCCGGCGGTCATCTTGCTCTTTCTCTGGGTGCTTTCTGGAATGAAAAATGGCTATCTGATAGAACCGGAAAAGAAAATGCTCTTCTCCGTCCCGCAGCCCAGATCCTTTGTTATCCAGTGGTAAGCTCCGATCCGAAAATTGCTCACTTAAGATCCTTTGAACGTATTTTGGGTGAAAATCCCAAGGAAGAATACAAAAAGCTGGTTTCTCTTGAGAATCAGGTAAGCGAAAATATGCCCGCCACCTTCCTTTGGTCTTCCTTTACCGATACCGTAGTTCCTTGCGAAAATTCCCTAATCCTCGCACAAAAATTAAAAGAGAAAAATATCCCTTTGGAGTTTCATCTTTACGGCTGGGCTCCCCACGGACTTTCTCTTGCCAACAAAACGGTGCAAACTGTGAAAAACCTGGAACTGCCTCCCCAGAACAGTCACGACAATCCTCACGTTGCCACCTGGTTCCCCCTTTGTATCCAGTGGCTTGACTTCGTTTTTGACGGTGCAAAATAGATACAAAAAGCCGAGACAAAAGTCTCGGCTTCTTTTTTATAAATAAAAAAGAAAAAGAATCCAACAAATATCCAAAAAGCCTTGACCCGCCCTTTTTATTCGTGGTATCATAAAGTAGTATATCTATACTGTGCACTTTGTATTTCAAGGAGAAAAATATGCTAACCATCAAAAAAGTTCGTGCCCACCATGTCATCGATTTTGCTGCGGAAGAACTGAAGGAATACCTTCGTATGATGATGCCGGAAGACGGTGAGATCGACATCGTTTTCGATCCCGAAGCAAAAGACGGATTTCGACTCGGACTGCTTGAGGACTTCGGTCTGGAAAATGAAGCAGAAGACCCCTATCTTGACGATGTGATCCATGTAGACACCACCCCCGAGGGCGGTATTCTTGCAGGCTCCAATCCCAGAAGCATTCTTTTTGCCGTATATCGCTTCTTGCGTGAGAACGGTTGCCGTTGGCTCTACCCCGGTGTAGACGGTGACTATGTTCCCGTAAAGCCCATTGAGGCAGTAAAATACCACAAGATACCCGACCACAGATTCCGCGGATTTTGCAATGAAGGCGCAGAAAGCCAGCAGTGTATGATGGAAACCATCGATTTTTACGCAAAGTTGGAACTGAATGTATATATGCTGGAATTCAAAAATCCCTTTGAATACTACAACACCTACTACAGCCACGCGGGCAACCTTGACAACCGTGTTCCCGAGCCCGTTCCCACCTGGCAGACCTTCCAGTGGAAGAGAATGTGTGAGACGGAAATGGCAAAAAGAGGACTTATGTTCCACGATATGGGTCACGGCTGGTCTGCCGACCCCTTTGGCATGGACACCTCCGACCGCAAGGGCTGGAAGGACGGCACCACAAAGCTGACTGATTATCAGAGAAGCATTCTTGCTTTGCGCGGCGGAAAAAGAGAGCTTTACAGAAGCGACCCTCAGTGGACAAACCTTTGCTACTCCCGTCCCGATGTAAGAAGCACTATGGCAGATGCGGTGGTGGAATATGCAAAGAATCACGGAAATGTAGATTATCTCCATGTTTGGCTGGGTGATTTTTCCAACAACCACTGTGAATGTGAAGAATGTCAAAAATATCCCCCTTCCGACTGGTATATGATGCTGATGAACGAGATCGACGAAAAGCTCACGGCAGCAGAACTTGAAACGCGTATCGTTTTCATTGCTTATGTGGATACCCTGTTTGCTCCCACAAAAGTGGTTCTGAACAATCCTAAGAGATTTTCCATGCTCTTTGCACCCATTTCCCGTTCTTATTGCAGTAGCATCACCGAAGACAGCGTGATCCCCGAGCCGAAAAAATATGTTCGCAATGCTTGGGAAAAGCCTGTCACTATGGAAGAAAATCTTGCCCTTTTAAAGGAATGGTTCAAGCTCTGGAAGGGTGACAACTTTACTTACGAATATCACTTTTGGCGTCATCAGGTGAAGGATCCGGGCGGTCAATATATTGCACGCCGCCTCTATGAAGATGTTCAGGGACTGAAATTTATAAATATGAACGGCTGTGTGGAGGACGGCTCCCAGAGAAGCTTCTTCCCCAACGGATTCCCTGTTTACATTTACGCAGAAACGCTGATGAACCGAGAATGCGACTATGAAAAAGTGCGCGAGGACTATTTCTCCCACATTTACGGAGAAGATTGGAAAGAAGCACTTTCCCTTCTCAGCCGTATTTCCCAAATAAATGATTTTGCCTTCTTAGAGGGTGAAAAAAGCATTGATAATACTGTTTCCCTTTACTACGACCCCAAACAAGTACCCAATTACGAAAAATTTGCCGAACTTGCAAGCGAAGAAAGAGCGCTTGTTGCAAAGCATATGAATATGCCAACCCGTGTACAAACCGTTTCCTGGCGTCTTCTCGGTTATCATGCAACCTACCTTGAACTTTTCGCAGAAGTGATCATTGCAAAAGCCAAGGGTCACAACTTCAAGACCGTTGAGCTTTTGAAAAAGTTCAAAAAGGAATTCGGCAAATACGAGATCGAAATTGAACGCTACTATGACCACGGCAATACCTGCGCAAGTTTAAACAACCTGGTAGCAAGGCCGCAACCCAACAACATTATTTTTGTATAAAAGTGTAATACCGAGGAAAGAGATATGTTTTACATCAAAAAAATGCGCTGTGACCATGTGATCGATCACGCCGCAGAGGAGCTGAAAAAATACCTCCGTATGATGATGCCCGACGAAGGAGATGTTGCCATCTCCTTTGAGCCCGATGCCAAGGACGGCTTCCGCCTCGGGCTACTCGAGGATTTTGGGCTGGAAAACGAAGCGAAAGATGCCCGCCTTGACGATGTGATCCATGTAGATGCAGGCTTTGACGGCGGTATTCTTGCCGGCTCCAATATGCGCAGTATTCTTTTTGCCGTATACCGCTTGTTGCGCGAAAACGGTTGCCGCTGGCTTTACCCCGGTAGTGACGGTGACTATGTTCCCGTAAAGAATGTCGAACGCGTAAAATATCACAAGATGGCTTCTCACAGATTCCGCGGCTTCTGCAACGAAGGAACCGAAAGCCAGAGATGCATGATCGATGCGGCTGACTACTACGCCAAGCTTGAGATGAATGTATATATGCTGGAATTTTTTGTTCCCGATACCTATTACGAACGCTATTACAACCACACCTTTAACGATAAAAACCGTCGTCCCGAGCCCATTACCCGTCAGCAGATCGTGCAGTTCAAGCGTATGACGGAAACAGAGATCGCAAAAAGAGGACTTATGTTCCACGATATCGGACACGGCTGGAACGATACGCCCTTCGGCTTTGGCGATCTTCCTGCCGGAAAGCACAAGGCAAAGGATGTAGGTATTCCGCAGGAAACCATCGATCTGATGGCAGAAGTGGACGGTGTAAGAGATCTGTGGCACGGTGAGTCGTATCTGACCAATATGTGCTACTCAAAGCCCGAGGTTCGCAGCAGAATGAGCGACGCGGTGGTAGAATATGCCAAAACCCACAGCAACTCCGATTATCTGCATGTTTGGCTTGCAGACGGAAAAGCAAACCACTGCGAATGCGAAGAGTGCCAAAAGCATATCCCCTCCGACTGGTATATGCTTTTGATGAATGAAATTGATGAAAAACTCACTGCGGCAGGGCTTGATACCCGCATTGTATTTATCGCTTATGTAGATACCCTGTTTGCACCCGAAGAGTTCACCATCAAGAACCCGGATCGCTTCTCTCTTTTGTATGCACCGGTTTCCCGCTCCTACACCTCCAGTATTACAGAAGACACGGTGATCCCGGAGCCGCATAAATACATTCGAAACAAATGGACTACCCCTGTAGGTGCTGAGGAAAACCTTGCGCTTTTAAACGCTTGGAAAAAGGTTTGGAAGGGACCTGTTTTCTGCTACGAATATCATTTCTGGCGCCATCAGTTCTGCGACCCCGGTGGAATGGAATTTGCCAAGAGAATTTATGAAGATATTCGCGGAATCAAGTATATGGGAATTGACGGCTTTGTGGAAGACGGCTCTCAGAGAAGTGCCTTTCCCAACTCCTTCCCCATTTATGTATATGCAAACACCTTGATGGACCGCGAGATCTCCTTCGAGGATCTGAAAGAAGACTACTTCTCTCACATCTACGGCAAAAAATGGAAAGAAGCAGTAGACCTTCTTCAGCGCATCAGCTATGCCTTTGATTTTGCCTGGATGGAGGGCGAAAAAAGCAAAGACGAAAGCATTTCCGTTTTCTACGATCCGGCACGCGTCTCTCGCCTTGAAAAAATAATGGAGCTTGCCGCAGAAGAAAGAAGACTTGCGGATGAAAACTTCTCTTCCCCGATTCGTACACAGACCATTTCCTGGAAGCTGCTTCTCTACCACGCCTCCTTCTGCGAAGCCTTTGCAAGGGTTGCTATTGAAAAAGCGGCAGGACGCAACTTCAGTGCCATTGATGAAGCAAAGAAATTCTACCACGAGATCGGAAAATTCGAATGGGATATTGAGCCCTACTACGATCACTGCCTTGCATGCCGCGTGGTAGAACAAATGGTCAGACGCCCCAAGGGAATTATACTTATATGATGATTAAGGAGCAACCGATGTATTTTCAAATTAAAAAAATCCGTGCCGATCATGTAATTGATTTTGCGGCAGAGGAACTGAAAAAATATCTTCGCATGATGATGCCCGAGGCCGGCGACATTGATATTTTATTTGACCCTGAAGCAAAAGACGGCTTCCGTCTCGGACTGCTTGAGGACTTCGGTCTGGAAAACGAAGCGGAAGACCCTTATCTTGACGATGTAGTCCATATCGATACCGATGAAAAGGGTGGAATCCTTGCAGGTTCAAACCTGAGAAGCGTTCTTTTTGCCGTATACCGCTTTTTAAAGCTCAATGGCTGCAGATGGCTGTATCCCGGTGTTGACGGGGAATTTATCCCTATGAAGGACATTACGCCTCAAAAGTATCACAAAATGGCTGATCACAGATTCCGCGGTCACTGCAATGAAGGCGCGGAAAATCAGCAGTGTATGCTGGAAACCATTGATTTTTATCCCAAACAGGAAATCAATGTGTATATGCTGGAATTTGACAATCCTTATGTCTATTACGACCTTTACTACAACCACAAATTTAACGACAAAAACCGTCCTCCCGAAAAGGTTTCCAGAGAGACTGTTTTGCAGTGGAAAAGACAGTGTGAAGCAGAAATCTCAAAAAGAGGTCTTATGTTCCACGATATGGGTCACGGTTGGACTGCCGAACCCTTCGGGATTGACTCTGCCGAAGGCTGGATAAGGCGCGAAGTTTCTTTAACCGAAGAGCAAAAGACCTATCTTGCCGAAATCAAGGGAGAAAGAAAGCTTTGCGGCGGAATCGCCCTAAATACAAACCTTTGCATGTCAAATCCCAAGGTTCGTACCACGATGGCAGACAGCATTGTAGAGTACGCAAGAAAGCATAAAAATGTAGATTATCTGCACGTTTGGCTGGCAGACGGCACGAGAAACCACTGCGAATGTGATGAGTGCCGGAAAATGCGCCCCACCGATTACTATATGATGATCATGAACGAGGTCGATGAAAAGCTTACCTTGCTTAATCTCGACACGCGTATCGTTTTCATTGCATACTACGATTCCCTGTTTGCACCCGAGAAGATCAAAATCAACAACCCCAAGCGTTTTTCTCTTCTCTATGCACCCATTACCCGTTCCTATACGGCAAGTGTAACAAAGGATACCGTGGCTGTGCCTCCTTTGGATTACATCAGAAACGCCTGGAAGGTGCCAAAAAAGGCAGAAGAAAATCTTGGATACCTGAAAGCCTGGCAAAAAATGTGGCCCGGACCTTGCTTCTCTTACGAATATCACTTCTGGAGACACCAATATTTGGATCCCGGTGGAATGGAGCTTGCAAAAAGAATTTATGAAGATATTCTGGGTCTGGAATATATGGGTCTTGACGGCTTTGTAGAGGATGGCTCTCAGAGAAGCTTCTTCCCCAACGGCTTTGCCATTTATGTATATGCTGAGACTCTTTGGAACAAGAGCCTTTCCTTTGAAGAGCTCCGGGAAGACTACTTCTCTCATATTTACGGCGACGACTGGAAGGATGCCGTTTCTTACTTGAATAAGATGAGCACTGCCTTTGACTTCGGCTTTATGGAAGGTGAAAAAAGCGAAAACACCGATGTTTCACTGTACTACAGACCCGCACAACAGAAAAAACTGGAAAGCGTGCGGGAGATCGCAGCAGAAGGCAGAAGCATTGCCGAAAAGCACATGCAGATGCCTACCCGTCCTCAGACCGTTTCCTGGAGGATGCTCTTAAAGCACACAGAATACTGCGAAGGAATCTCTTCCTTTATGATCGAAAAATGCAAAGGTCACAACATCCACGCTCTTGAAATGTACCAAGCATTCTTCAATGACTTTGGAAAATACGAAATCGAGCTGGAACGGTACTATGATCAGTACCTTGCTTGCTATAGTTATTCCCGCTTTATGAATAAAGCAAACAAAATCAATATTCAGCCCGGTGGCGACGATTAAAGGAGTGAATTATGTTTTTTGAAATTAAAAAGCTTCGTGCCGATCATGTGATCGATTTTGCAGCAGAGGAGCTGAAAAAGTATCTTCGTATGATGATGCCCGAAGCAGGCGATGTGGAAATCATATTTGATCCCGAAGCAAAGGACGGCTTCCGTCTCGGACTGCTTGAAGATTTCGGCCTTGAAAACGAAGCAGAGGATCCTTATCTTGACGATGTAGTCCATATCGATACCGATGAAAAGGGCGGAATCCTTGCAGGCTCCAATATGCGAAGCATTCTCTTTGCCGTATACCGCTTTTTGCGCCTGAACGGATGCAGATGGCTGTACCCCGGTGTTGACGGAGAATTCATCCCCATGAAGGATATTACGCCTCAAAAGTATCACAAAATGGCCGACCACAGATTCCGCGGTCACTGCAACGAAGGCGCGGAAAGCCAGCAGTGCATGCTGGAAACCATTGATTTCTATGCAAAGCAGGAAATCAATGTATATATGATCGAATTCGATAACCCCGCATACTACTATGACTCTTATTACAACCACCGTTTTAATAAGAGGCATCGTCCCGCAGAGCCTGTATCTCACGATCAGGTCAAGCAATGGAAAAGGCAGTGTGAAGCGGAGATTGCAAAGCGCGGACTTCAGTTCCACGATATGGGTCACGGCTGGACTGCAGAGCCCTTCGGAATCAGCTCTACCGACGGCTGGACCAAGCACGACGACAGTTTCTTGACCGATGAGCAAAGAAGCTATCTTGCCGAGATGGGTGGCAAAAGAGGTCTTCGCGGCGGTGTTGCTCTGAATACCAACCTTTGCATGTCAAATCCCAAGGTGCGTACCATAATGGCAAAGAGCATTGCCGAATATGCAAAAAACCACAAGAACGTATCCTACCTTCACGTTTGGCTGGCTGACGGAACAAGAAACCACTGCGAATGCGAAGAATGCAGGAAAATGCGTCCCTCCGACTTCTACATGATGATCATGAATGAGCTTGACGAATATCTTACCGAGATGAAGCTTGATACCCGCGTTGTCTTCATCGCTTATGTGGATACCCTCTTTGCTCCTCAAAAGATCACCATTAAGAATCCCAAGCGCTTTTCCCTTCTCTATGCCCCTATCACTCGTGTTTATACAGAAAGCATTACCGAAAACAGCGTAATCCCCGAACCGCCTGAATATGAGCGTAATGCTTGGGCATATCCCAAGGGAGCAGAAGAAAATCTCGCATTCCTGAGAGATTGGCAGAAAAATTGGAACGGCCCTTGCTTCTCCTATGAATACCACTTCTGGAAGCATCAGTATTTTGATCTGGGCGGTATTGAGATTGCAAAGAGAATCTACGAGGACATTCAGAGTCTTCGCTTTGCCGGGCTTGACGGCTTTGTGGAGGACGGTTCCCAGAGAAGCTTCTGGCCCAACGGTTTTGCTATTTACCTTTATGCAGAAGCCTTGATCCACCGCGATATGCCCTTTGAAGAAATTGCGGAAGACTACTTCTCTCACATCTACGGAGAAGATTGGAAGGACGCTTATTCTTATCTGCAGAAAATGGGTATTGCAGGCGACTTTGCATACATTTCCGGCAGAAAGAGCAAAAACCCCGATATCTCTCTCCGCTACAATCCCGATATGAAAGAAAAGCTTGAGAGCGTTTTCGAGCTTGCCGCAGAAGGCAGAAGCATTGTCGCAAAGCATATGCAGATGCCCACCCGTCCTCAGACCGTTTCCTGGAGAATGCTCCTGAAGCATACCGAATACTGCGAAGGCATTGCTACCTTTATGCTGGAAAAATGCCAGGGCCACAACCACAAAGCACTGGATATGGGTATGGAATTCTTCCTGGAGTTCGGAAAATACGAATTTGAGCTTGAGCGTTACTACGACCACTTCCTGGCAGCGGAAAGCTATATAAAGTTCCTGCGCGATATTAAAAAAGTCGCCGTACTCCAAACAGACGGCGAAAACTAAGCAAAAAAAGAAAAGCCCCTCTGGGCTTTTCTTTTTTATATTTATGCTTTTTTCTTTATGATCTTTGTAGATAAAAGAAATACTACATGGAGAAGAAGACCTGCAACAATGGCAACCACAAGGTCGAATACCACTGTCAAAACAAAGGTAAGAATCAAAACGATAATGCCTGTGATCTTTTCTGTTTTGCACATCTTTAAAAACTTTCTCCACTCGCTCATATTGTAAGCTACCATAAAGAGAATCGCTGCGATGGTAGGCATAGGAATGAGCTTTGCAAGAGGCATCAAAACAAGAAGAACCAAAAACAGAACGATTGCATGCACCATACCTGCCACAGGAGTGCGGCCGCCGTTTTTTACATTGGCAGCGGTTCTTGCAATAGCACCGGTGGCGGGAATACCGCCAAACATCACGGAAACCATATTGCCTGCACCCTGTGCTACAAGCTCAGCATTGGGGTTGTGTTTGGACGAAACCATACCGTCTGCCACCACACAGGAAAGAAGAGATTCAATGGCGGCAAGGATCGCAATGGTCAGTGCATCGGGCACAAGGGAAATTATCTTTTCCATACTGAAATCAACAGTTCCAAGGGTAAACTTCGGAAGCCCTGCGGGGATATCATAAAGCTCACCGATGGTAAATACTCCGCTGTCAAGCGCGGGAATAAATTTTACAAGAAGACACCCCACCACAACGGCAATCAGGGACGGAGGGATCTTCTTTTCGAACTTGGGATAGATAATCAGGATCACAAGAGAAATAAGCCCAATCAGAAGAGCCTGCCAAGAGAAGGTAGAAAGGGAGGCAAAATTTGCTTCCATTTTTTCAATGGTTTCTACGGGCTTTAACCCTTCGGCATAGGAAAGACCGAGAAAATCCTTGATCTGTCCTAAAAGGATGGTAACAGCAATACCCGAAGTAAAGCCTACGGTAATGGTTTCGGGAACAAAGCGGATCAGACCACCCATCTTGCAAACGCCCATCAGAATCAAAACGATACCTGCCATCAGGGTCGCAAGGATAAGGCCGTCCATCCCCTGACTTGCAACTACACCTGCTACAATCGTAGCAAAAGCTGCGGTAGGACCTGCAATCTGTACGCGGCTTCCGCCTAAAAGAGATACAACAAATCCCGCCGCAATGGCAGTATAAATACCGCAAGCAGGTTCCACGCCGCTCGCAAGAGCAAGAGCAATGGAAAGAGGAAGAGCGATAATGGCAACAATAATGCCTGCCACAACATCCTTTAAAAACTGCTCTTTATTGTAGTTTTTGAGAACGGTGAAAAATTTCGGTGTCAGATAAAAGGATTTCATTTGGTATTTTTCTCCGTTTCACAAGTTTCGCTTTGTTTCTTTTCTGCCGCTGCGAGAAGCTTATGATGACGGCGGTGCTTCACTTCGTCGGACATAGGCTTGATCTCACCTGCTGCCTGCAGTGCCATACGGGTAAATACGGGACCGAAGAGTTCGTAGATCAAAACGGAAAACAAAGTAATGTTACGGATCAGGTTGCCCTGTTCCCCAAGCTGCATTGCAGTGGCACACATACCCAAAGCAACACCTGCCTGCGGGAGAAGCGTAATACCGAGATACTTGCAGATTTCGGGAGAACACTTTGTCATTTTCGCGCTGCCCATTGCACCGAAGTACTTACCGAGAGAGCGGAAAATGATATAAATAATACCGATCAGAACGATGGAGAGATCCAAGAAAACACTCAGCTGAAGCTCCGCACCACTGATGACAAAAAAGAGTGCGAACAAGGGAGAGGTCCACTTATCGCTTCTTTCCATCAGATCATGGGACAAGGGACAGATATTACAGAAAACCGTCCCCAGCATCATACAGGTAAGAAGAGATGAAAAATGAACGGAAACAGGTCCCAGATCGAAGTGGATCTTAGAGAGAGATGCAGTCAAGAACACAATACCGATGGTCAGATTCAGTCGGTTGGTATTGGAATTAAATAGCTTTTCAAGCTGCGTGAGCACCCAGCCCATCAAAGCACCCAAAAGCAGAGAAGCGATGATCTCTACAAAGGGATTAATTAAAATAGAAATCAGATCCAGTTTTCCGCTGACAAGCGTCTTTGCAATGCCGAAGGATACGGCAAAAGAAACAAGACCTACTGCATCATCAAGAGCAACGATGGGAAGAAGGAGTTTTGTAAGAGGGCCGTTTGCCTTATACTGTCTTACCACCATCAAGGTTGCGGCAGGAGCGGTAGCCGTTGCAATAGCACCCAAAGTGAGTGCCTGTGCAAGAGAAAACTTATCCGGAATCACAAGGTGGACAATGACAAGGGCAATATCAACCAAGAGCATTGCAACAACTGCCTGTAAAATACCGATGACAAGTGCCTGCTTGCCGGTTTTTTTCAGTTCATCCAAACGAAATTCGTTACCGATGGAAAAGGCAATAAAGCCAAGAGCAACCTCGGAAACAAGAGCAAGCTTTGACACCGCCTCCTCCGAATGGAAGCCGAGTCCCTCGATCCCCAAAGCACCCAGGCAGAAGGGGCCGATGAGAACGCCCGCGATCAGGTAGGCAGTCACTGCGGGAAGCTTGAATTTCTTAAAAAGTCTGGTCATTAGAAGCCCTGCCAAAAGGGCTACGGAAACAGTTAGAAGTGTATTCAAAATTTCACCTGCTTTTCTATTTTTTCGAACCAATGTATTATACACCGCAGAAAAAAAGAAGTCAATGTTATTTTCGACAAAGTGTCCAAAAGATCGATATCTCTTTTGTATAACAGCAATAAGAAAAAAGGACATCCGAGGATGTCCTTTTTCTTAGACAAATTTGATAAATCCGTAGCTGTGAAGGATCTGCATATATTTTGCAAGTCTTTCGTAAAGGGGCTCAGCCTTTTCACCAAAGGCTTCTTTGAATCCCTCGCCAAGATCTGAGATCTTTTTCTCACCGTCAAGCCTTTTCCAAAGAAAGCTACCCATTTCATCCAAGTGGACATAGCTTATTTTCGGTTTCTTTAAAAGGAGTTGAAACAGACGGTTAAAAAAACCGCGGTTTTCGATTTCAAGGGTCACGATCCCATTTTCATCTTCATGCCAAGAGAATTTTTCTTCTCTCTTTGGGATTCGTTCCAGGTAGTTTTCGCCCTTTTTCTGTTTCATTCTTATTTTCTCTTTTTCCAAAGGGTGAACTTCAAAAGGGTGAGAATAATAATTGCAAAAAGAACAAGTCCGCCGATAGAAGAAACCACAGGTGAAATACCAAGCTTTCCGGAAAGATCAACTGCAGAATCCAACCCGAACACAGCAAGGAGCGCGAGAAGAATACCCACAAGACCTTCGCCTGCGATCATACCGGAGCAGAAGAGAATACCGTCGTTTGTAATATTCTTTTTCTCTTCCTCGGGCTTTTTCAGCTTATCCATCCAAAGACGGATCAGACCGCCTACCATAATACAAGCATTCAGCTGCACGGGAAGATATACACCGATAGCAAAGGGAAGCACGGGAATGCCGATCAGTTCAACCACAATGGCAATAAACACACCGATAAAGACAAGACCCCAGGGAAGATTTCCGTCCATAACGCCTTCCACGATCAATTTCATCAGAGTTGCCTGAGGTGCTGCCAATTGATCGGAACCAAAGCCCCACGCATTGTCAAGCAGATAAAGAGTACCGCCGATGGCAAGCGCAGAAACAACAACACCGATAATCTCACCGATCTGCTGTTTTTTGGGGGTTGCACCCAAGAGGTAACCGGTTTTCAGATCTTGAGAGGTATCGCCGGAAATAGCCGCAACGATACAGATCACGCTTCCGATGGCAATGGCACTTTGCATACCTGCGCTACCGGAGGTACCGGTAAGCTTTAAGATTAAGGTAGCAATGAGAAGCGTTGCAATGGCCATACCGGAAACAGGGTTGTTACTGCTGCCTACAAGTCCTACCATACGGGAAGAAACCGTAGCAAAGAAAAATCCGAAAATTACAATAATGATCGCACCGAGAAGGGATACGGGAATTGCAGGAACAAGCCAAACTGCCAAAGTAAGGAACACGATCATTGCCAAAACAAGTCTTAAATCAATGTCCTTTTCCGTACGCAGGGCTCCGCCATCTTTTGAACCGGAAGAAATACTCTTCATCGCACCGCCGAAGGTCTTGACGATCAGGGGAAGGTTCTTTACAAGGCTGATAATACCGCCCGCTGCCAAGGCTCCTGCGCCGATATAGCGGATATAGGAAGACCAGATTCCTGCAGCCCCTGAGGATGCAAAGATCTCACCGATGGTGCTTGTACCGGGATAAAGAATCGTCTCTGCACCGAAAAGAACGATAATAGGAATCAGTACCAGCCAGCTGAGAACACCGCCTGCGAACATATAGGAGGAAATTCTCGCACCGCAGATATAACCCACACTCAAAACTGCGGGATAGATCTGAGTACCGATGGTACCTGCAAAGCCCTTGATGGTATAGCTGATCTCACCGGAAACTACCTTTAAACCGTCAATAATAAATTTAAACAGTGCTGCAAAGCCCATACCTGCAAAAACGGTAGAAGCGTTAGCTCCGCCTTTTTCACCTGCCAAAAGCACTTCTGCGCAAGCAGTTCCTTCCGGGTAAGGAAGAATACCGTGCTCTTTTACGATCAGCGCATTACGCAAAGGAACCATAAAGAACACACCCAAAAGTCCGCCAATCAGAGCGATCACGGAGATTTCGAGAATGCCGGGTTTGTCCATTTTTCCTTCCGCAGCCCACAAGAAGAGGGCGGGAAGGGTGAAGATCGCGCCTGCCGCAACCGATTCACCTGCAGAGCCTGCTGTCTGCACAAAATTACTTTCCAGAATGGAATTTTTCCGCATTAAAATACGGATCACACCCATGGAAATGACCGCCGCGGGAATAGAGGCGGAAACCGTCATACCCACGCGAAGTCCAAGATAAGCATTTGCCGCACCGAAAATCACCGCAAGAAGAATACCCATGATTACAGAAGTCACTGTAATTTCAGGAGTCACCTTTTCTGCGGGGATATAAGGGCGAAAACTGTTTTTCTGATCCATAATATCTCCTTAAAAATCTCTTTCCTCCATATTGTAACAAAAAAAACATTTTTTTGCAAGTTTTATCTAAGCTTTTCCAGCGTTTTCAATATCCTTTTATAAACCCTATCCACAGAGGGAAGGCTCATCCTTTCTTTTGTGGTATGTACATCCCAAAGATCAGGCCCGATGGAAATGCAGTCGATCCCCGGAAGTCCGGAGGAGATCACGCCGCACTCAAGTCCCGCATGGATCGCTTCGATGCGGATCTCTTTCCCTGTTTCTTCCTTATAAATATCTGCATACAGATCACGAAGGGGGGAATCGGGACGGTACTCCCAAGGAGGATAGTGACCAAAGGAGGTGGCTGTAGCACCGATCAGCCTTGCAAAGGCCTTAACACGCTCCTCCAAAGCAAAAAGTGCAGAATTAAGATTGCTTCTGAGCATCAACTGCCAAACAATGCTGTTTTCTTCACTTTTTAAGATACCGAGGTTGAGAGAGGTTTCCACAAGATTCGGAATGGAAGGGCTCATTTCAACAACCCCGTTGGGTACAGTGCAAAGGGCATCAAAAAAGCATTTACTCTCCTTCAAGCAAGCCGCCTCCCACACACCTTCGGAAAAGACCTTCACTTCATAATCAAAACCGGGCTCTCTCTGAGAAAGCTCCTTTTTCACTTCCGACAGATAGCTTTCACATTTTTCCAAAAAAGCATCCGAATCGGAAACAACACCCTCAAAGGCGGAAGAAAGAGGAATCGCATTTCCCTTTTCTCCACCGAAAACAGAACAAAGAGAAATTTCAATTTCTTCGGAAAGCTTTGCAAGAACTCTTCCCAGCAGGAGATCTGCGTTCACTCTGCCGTTTCCGATCTCAATGCCCGAATGGCCTCCTTTAAGTCCGAATAGCTTAATCTGAACCTTCTTTCCCGCAGTCTTTTCTCTATGAATGGGGAAACTTAAGATCATATCACAACCGCCTGCACAGGATACGGTAAGAGTATCCTCCTCCTCGGAATCGATATTGATGAGTCTTCTTCCCAAAAGACGGGAAAATTGAAGCTTTCCTGCACCCAAAAGGCCGATCTCTTCATCCACGGTAAAAACCGCCTCGATAGGCGGATGAGAAAAATCGTTTCTCTCCAGGATCGCAAGGATCATGGCAACGGCAATACCGTTGTCACCGCCAAGAGTAGTCCCCTCTGCCCTCATCAGATCGCCCTCGATCACAGGGGTAATGCCCTCTTTTTCAAAATCGATCGAAATGCTCTCGTCCTTTTGGCAGACCATATCCATATGCCCCTGAAGGATCACGGGGGCGACATTTTCAAGGCCGCAAGTTCCTTTCTTTTTGATGATGACATTTTTTGCATCGTCAAGATAGGCCTCAAGACCGTTTTTCTTTGCAAACTCCATACAATATGCCGAGATCTTCTCCATATTACCCGATCCATGAGGAATGGCGCAGATCTCGCGAAAAATATCGATCACTCGTTTCATATTTTCTCCTAATTTACAAAAAATTTTTACCTGAAAATTGTAACATAAAAAAAGAAAAAGAGCAATATAAAACCGATGCTCAGCATCATTTTTCTTCTTACGAAAGCAAAAATAAACAGCGAAAAACAGCCAACTGCCGTTTTTGAAGAGTGCGGATTTTCCGATTACACCGTTTTCTTCCGAGATCGCCTTTATTTTTTCGGCAAAAACCTGTCAAAAAAATAATTTTTTCGGTTTTTTATATGATTTTTCGCATTTTTTTGTTAAAAAGGTATTGCAATCCAAAAAAAGTTGTGATATAATCCGTGTATGTTTTAAAAAAGGAGTGAATTTTTATGCGTATTGGATGCCCGAAAGAAATCAAACCTCAGGAAGGCCGTGTGGGTCTGACTCCTGCAGGTGTAGACGCGCTGGTTCGTGCAGGACATGAAGTTTATATTGAAAATGAAGCCGGTATTAAAAGCGGCTTTGAAAACAGTGAATATATTGCGGCAGGTGCAAAAATTTTAAACACCGCTGCAGAAGTATACAATACCGCTGATATGATCATCAAGGTAAAAGAACCCTTGGCTCCGGAGTATGAGCTTCTCCGTGAGGGACAGACTCTCTTTACCTATCTGCACCTTGCTCCCGATCCCGAGCAGACAAAGGCTCTTCTCCGCAAGAACATTACCGCCATTGCTTACGAAACCGTACAGCTCCCTGACGGTAGCCTTCCCCTGCTCTCTCCCATGAGCGAAGTAGCAGGCAGACTTTCCATTCAGATCGGTGCTTACCTTTTGGAATCCAACTGCGGCGGCAGAGGCATTCTTCTCGGCGGCGTACCCGGTGTGGAAAAAGCAAATGTTGTCATTGTTGGCGGCGGTAATGTAGGTCTGAATGCTGCAAAAACCGCAGTAGGATTTGGTGCGAATGTTACCATTCTGGACCTGAACATCAAGAGACTTGCTTACCTTGACGATATTTTCGGCGGCAGAGTGCAGACGCTTCTTTCCAACTCTTATAACATTGCAAAGGCAGTGAAGACCGCTGACCTTGTTGTTGGCTGTGTCCTCATCCCCGGTGCAAGAACACCCAAGCTTGTAACGGAAGAGATGGTAAAAGAAATGCGTCCCGGAAGTGTTTTGATCGATGTTGCTATCGACCAGGGCGGCTCCATTGAAACCATCGACCGCATCACCACACACAAAGAGCCTTACTACACCAAACACGATGTAATCCACTATTCTGTTGCCAACATGCCCGGTGCCGTTCCCAGAACCTCTACTTTGGCACTGACCGGTGCTACCCTCCCCTTCGCAGTAAAGATCGCAAATCTTGGTGCAGAGGAAGCTTGCAAACAAGATCCTGCAATTCTGAAGGGATTGAACACCTACAAAGGACATCTTACCTTCAAAGCAGTTGCAGAAGCACAGGGCTTGGAATATACCGATCCCACCACATTGTTATAATTTCAGCAATAAAAAAAGAACGACTCTCGGAGCCGTTCTTTTTTTGTCACAAGGACTGGACACGCGACCCGCGCCCAGGCTTCAACACTTTTACTCATAGCAAAACAAAAAAGATATTTTGGGCTGTTTTCGTATGAATTCGAACTCTAGTAAAATATAATGCTTTTCGACTAAAGGGAGAAAAGCTTCATCAGCACTTCTTCACTATTCACTATTACTTATTACCTAATCGACAAGTTTCGAAAGAGAAGAGTGAAAAGTGAAGAGTTAATAGTGAAAAAGTAAAATCGACAAGTCTCTGTCGAAACTTGTCGATTTTTGGCAGGGGCACAAGGACTTGAACCCTGGGCACGCGGTTTTGGAGACCGCTGCTCTACCAACTGAGCTATACCCCTATATATCAATTTAATTTTGCTTTGGTAAATTTCCCTATTGAGGCTTGCAGCGGAACCGCTGCTCTTCCTGTTGCAACATCTCCTCTGTCTGCGCCTGTTCGGCTTGCCAATCGCTGTGTTGCTGCCACTCCTTTTTGCTCACTTACTCCGCGATGCGGCGTTCGCAAACGCCCCCAACTGAGCTATACCCCTATATAGAATTTTGTGGTGGGCCTTCAGGGACTTGAACCCCGGACCGACCGGTTATGAGCCGGCTGCTCTGACCAACTGAGCTAAAGGCCCATATAAAATTCGCAGGAATTATTCTAACAAAAAAAAGCCCTTTTGTCAAGGGCTTTTTTGTTATTTATTTTTTCTGTAATTACCGCTTTGCGGTTCTCTGCCGGTTGGGGGCCTTCTTTGAGAAGAAGTGGTTCGGTATACCTCTCTTTTCTGAGAAGAGACGGAAGAAGATCTTCTTTGTCCTGAAGCATTTCCCCTGTTTTGCGGTACAACAGGCTTTGTACGATACTTTTCGGGAAGTTTCGCCACCGCCTTATGAACAGGTGCATTTTTTCTGCCCCTTGGTGTTTCCTGCACCTCGGATTCCCCTTGCAACACCTGGAATCCCGCCTGAAGGGCGCGGCGCATTTTTCTCATACGCGCTTGTGTTGCTTTTTGCTCTGCAAGACGCACTTTTTTCATTCTTTTCTTTTCCATTTCCATCATCTCGGAAATGATTCGGTTTCTTTCTTCATTACGCTTTTTGTACTGGTCAAAAAGTACATAAAAAAGATACAGTACATAGAACACCGCAGCAAGGATCGCCAGGATCAGAATCACCTTTGCCGGGCCGCGTGAAAAGAAGCTTTTTACAGCATCCCAAGCAACAAGACCGCGGGAAAGACCGATATTGCTTTGTGCCACAAGAGGAACAGAACCGATCTCCTCTCCCTGATAAAACACCTTTATCTGCCCATAGGTAGTTCCCTCAATGATCGGTGCGGTAAAGGTCTTTTTATTGGTCTCAACCTTTGTGGTAACTTCTGTTTCAAGGTCCGCCTCAATGGGAAGGAGAAGCTCCATATTTTCACCGGTTACCAGGATCATATGATCCACACCGGAAGCAAGACGAACACCGCATTCGCAAATGATCTTACCGGAAGGGATCACCTCGCGAACAGCAAAGGTGTTTTCCGCCCATTCCAAAAGATTTTTGGCATCGCGGTAAGAGGAAATATCCGTACCGTTTTGCTTTTCACTGCGGTCAACACCGCCTGAAACAACCACCATATATTTGCTGTTTTTCACTTCACGCATGGTTGCCACACAGTATCCCGCACGGGAGGTATAGCCCGCCACCATTCCTCGGACACCTTCCATATAATAATCGGTCACATAGGAATAAGGCACTAGGGCATTTTTGTTGGTATATACTCTCTCTTTTGTCAGATTGGTTGCAGGAATCTTAATCTTGGGTGTTTCCGACAAAAGCATAAAGTCGTTCACTCGGTAAAGCGCCTTGCAAAGAAGCAAAACATCGGAAAGCGTGGTATACATAGTAGCAGAATCCACACCGGTAGGGTTGGAATAATAGGTGTTTTCCATCCCCATCTTCTTCGCCCGATCGTTCATCTGCTCCACGAAAGAGGAAATGTTCCCGCCTACGGTAGATGCCAGGACCAAAGCAGCATCATTGGCATTTTGCACCACAAGACCGGAAAGCAAGCTGTCAAAGGGAATGATCTCCCCTGGCTGGAGCTTCATGGAAGTGCCTCCTGCAGAAGAAAGCATTTCTTCGGTTACGGTTACATTCACATTTCCGTTTTTGGCACGGTACTCAAAAGAAAGAAGCGATGTCATCAGTTTCGTAAAGGCGGCGGGGTCCAGTCTCCCGTCTAAATTTTTGGAATAGAGGATATCCTCCGTTTCCAGATTATATACAACAGCAGCGGCAGAGGCTACCTCCGGCGCGCCGTCAAAGGAAACTGCAAAAACAGGAAAAAGCGACAGCAAAAAAACTGCCGCCAGCAGACTGCAAATTGTTTTTACGCAATTCTGCTTCATTTTTTCTCCTTCCAGAAAAGAAGGGCTTCCTCCCTGTCTTTTCCAATTTGTTTTTTTAATTCCTCCACAGATGCAAAGCGGACCTCGGGTCTCAAAAACTTATGAAACTCTACCCGTACCTCTTTGCCGTAAAGATCTCCGTTAAAATCAAAAAGATGCGTTTCTGCAAGGATGCGGTCGTCGTGATCCACTGTAGGACGGCTGCCTACATTGCATACACCGAAATGCTCCTTTTGATCAAATGTAACGCGGACTGCATAAACCCCTTTTTTGGGTGTAACATACTCCTCGGGAAACACCTGATTCAGTGTAGGAAAGCCGATACGGGCACCCAAATGCTTCCCATGAAGTACAGGAAAACAAATGGAATAGGGTCTGCCCAAAAGAACGCCTGCCTCTTCCACCTTGCCTTCCCCCAAAAGATGGCGGATCCGAGTGGAAGAAACCGTTTCACCGGCAAAGCATACGGCATCGGCAGCGAAAACACGCGCTCCGCGCTTTTCCATATATTCCTTCAAAAAAGCAGCATCTCCGGCTCCGTTTTTTCCAAAACGGAAATTGAAGCCGCAAAATACTTTTTCTGCGGAAAGTCGTCTTATGAGAATTTCCTCGCAAAAAGCTTCGGGCGACAGATCTCTCACCCGCTCAAAATCCTCTAAGATCAAATGAGAAACACCCATTTTTTGCAGGATCTTCTCCTTGTCCTTGTTGGAAATAATATTACCCGAGGAAAAATTTCCCTTCATAATATGTTCGGGATGACGGCGAAAACTCCAGACAATAGAAATAAGTCCTTCTTTTTTTGCTGTCTCCACACAAGAATTTACAATTTTTTGATGTCCAACATGGATCCCGTCAAAATTGCCCAGAGCAACACAGGTACCCGGAGTTTTTTTGTCGGTGAAAAATGTCATTTTACGCTTCCTTTACGAAATAAACTTCTTTCATTTTCTGATCTTCCACAGGCTTATCGGAAAAGTCGGTCATTACATCGCAGATCTCATCTACAACCTCGATACCTTCCAAAAGCTTTCCGAAAGCGGCATACTGTCCGTCAAGATGGGGAGCATCCTTATGCATAACAAAAAACTGGCTGCCTGCGGAATCGGGTGCCATAGCTCTTGCCATGGAAAGAACACCGCGGGTATGGCGGAGATTGTTCTCTACACCGTTGGCGGAAAATTCGCCCTTGATGGTCCAGCCGGGACCGCCTGTGCCTCTCCCCTGAGGGCAACCGCCCTGGATCATAAAGCCGGGGATCACACGGTGGAAAATAAGGCCGTTATAAAAGCCTCCGTCCACAAGCTTCTGAAAATTCTTTACGGTAATGGGAGCGGTTTCGGGATAAAGCTCTGCTACCATCTCCTTGCCGTTTTCCATTACGATCTTTACAAAATTGGTTTTTTCTTCACTTTTTACAAATGCCATAATTCTTTTCCTCTCTTATTCAGCAGTCTTTACTTCTTCATCGGACTTTGCTACAAAATAAACCTTTTCCATTTTCTGTTCTTCCACAGGCTTATCGTACATATCACAAGTTACGGAAGCAATGCGATCCACCACATCCATACCGCTGATCACCTTACCAAAAGCGGCATACTGTCCGTCAAGATGAGCACAGCCGGAGGTGGAATGGCAGATAAAAAACTGACTGCCCGCCGTATCAAAACCACTGTATTGATTTCCGGTTCTTCCCATAGAGATGACCCCTCTCTCGTGGGAGATGGGATTGTCCACACCGTTGGCGGAAAATTCCCCCTTAATGGTCCAGCCGGGGCCACCGGTGCCGACACCCTCGGGACAACCGCCCTGGATCATAAAGCCTGCGATCACACGGTGGAAGATAATGCCGTCATAGAATTTTTGCGATACGAGCTTTTGGAAATTCTCTACGGTAATGGGTGCTTTATCGGGATAAAGCTCCACCAGGATCTTTTCACCCGTGGTCATCTGAATGCAAACATAATTTGTCACCTCTTCGGAAGGTACAAAGGTTACTCCATCCAATTCAAGAGGGTCATCCTTTGCGTTCTCTTTTCCGCAGGAAACAAGGAGAAAAAGAGAAACAAGAGCAAGAATCAGCGCAAAAATACGAAAACTTTTTTTCATCGGTAATATTTGAAGTAACAAACGATACTTCTTTCCTTTCCTTGAATTTCATCATAGCCGGTAAAGATCACGCCGTCGTGGCTCATCAGTTCCCCCGACTGGACTTCTTCGTCCCGACATTTGAAAACAGACTCGGTCTCGCTATTGACGAAGACCCAGCCCGCCTTGACACAGATATACGCATCTTTACAAAGCACCACATCCCCTTTTTCCTGGCGCTCGGTTACATACTTTAAGATCTTACTGTCATACCGTTTTGCCGCCTCCCTGCGATAGGAGGGAGATGAGAAATACCGGTCGGGGAACAGTTTTTGATATAATTTTTTGAACATATTATCATTATAGATTCATTCCCTTTTTCTGTCAAGGAAAAGACAGAAAAAAGGGAGAAAGAAAAAATGAAAAAAAGATGGGAAAAATCCCTGTAATTTATTGACATTTTGTTTAAAAAAATGTATCATTATTTTGTGAATTTATGCAGTGTATTTCCTTGTACTTTCCTGACAAGAGAAGCACAAAAGCAAGGAGGTAGATAAATGAAAAACAATGTCTCCGGAACGGACGTACTCATTCGTCTGGAAGACCTTTGTAAATCGTTCGATAACGAGCAAATTCTGAAAAGTGTAAATCTGTATATCCGCGATAAGGAGTTCGTGACCCTTCTCGGTCCTTCCGGCTGCGGTAAAACAACCATTTTACGCTGTATTGCAGGGTTTGAAACCCCCGATGAAGGAAAAATCACCTTTGAAGGTGAAGATCTTTTATCCACTCCCGCGCATCAGCGTCCCATCAACACGGTTTTTCAGAAATATGCTCTTTTTCCGCATCTGAATGTTTTTGATAATGTAGCATTCGGCTTGCGCATAAAAAAGACTCCGGAAAAGGAGATCCGTCAAAAGGTCAGAAAAATGCTTACCATGGTGGACCTGAAGGGTTATGAAAAAAGACCCATCTCCAAGCTTTCCGGCGGTCAACAGCAAAGAGTTGCCATTGCCCGTGCACTGGTCAATATGCCGCGCCTTCTGCTTCTTGACGAGCCCTTGGGAGCTCTTGACTTAAAGCTTCGAAAGGATATGCAGCTGGAGCTGAAAAATCTTCACCGCAGATCCGGCATCACCTTTCTCTATGTAACCCACGATCAGGAAGAAGCCCTTACCATGAGTGACACCATCGTGGTTATGAAATCCGGTACCATTCAGCAGATCGGCTCTCCTCACGACATTTACAACGAGCCTGCAAATGCTTTTGTTGCAGACTTTATCGGCGAAAGCAATATCTTCGATGCCAAAATGGAGGAAGACTGCAAGGTAAGCCTTTGCGGTGCCGTATTTGACTGCGTTGACCCGAAGCCCTCGCGCCTGGTGGATGTAGTAATCCGCCCCGAGGATGTAGAGATCGTTTCTCCCGAAAAGGGACAGGTAAAAGGTCTTGTGGAAGCAAGCCTTTTCAAAGGTGTTCATTATGAAATGACCGTTTCCTGCGAAGGGGAAACCTGGATCATTCATTCTACCCGATGTGTGGAAGCGGGTGAGACCATTGGCATGAAGGTTGCCCCCGAGAACATCCACATTATGAAAAGAATGTTCCCCGAGGAAGAAAACATCGTCGATGCAGTTGTCACAGAAAAGGCCGAAGAAGAAGGCCTTTATGAGATCGCCTTCGACGGTGAAAAATTCCTGATTTCTTCAGAAGCCTCCCTGGAAGCGGGACAGAGCATTCAGATTGCCATTGCCCCCTCCGACATTGAGCTTTGCGATCCGGAAGAAGAGGTTTTCTCCGGACTGCTTGACAGTGTGGTATGGAAGGGCAGCTACTACGAAATGATCCTCATTTCCGAAAACCGCCGCTGGCTGATCCACAGCCAGATGGACGAGCAGGCAGGATCCGAAGTATCCTTCCGTCCGAAGCCCTCCTCTCTTCGAATTGTGAAAGGAGAGGAAAAGTGAAGTCAAAAAAGCCTTTGATCCCCTATCTTTTCTGGATGGCAGCCTTTACCGTGATTCCGTTGGGAATGGTAATCTACTATGCCTTTACAAAAGACGGTTCTTTTACCCTGGAAAACTTCAAGCACATTGCCATGAACAAAGAGGTTTATCTGGAGTCCTTCTGGATCGCTCTTTTATCTACGGGAATCTGTCTTGTCATCGCTTATCCCTTGGCGCTTTTGATGTCAAGGATGTCCCCCAGAGGACAAAGAATGATGAATATTCTTGTCATGCTTCCCATGTGGATGAATTTTATTCTTCGCATTTGCTCTCTTGAAGTTATTTTGATGCCGGAGGGTGTTCTCAATCACCTTTTCGGATGGGAATCCAATCCTGTTTACTACACCTGGATCGCGGTTGTGATCGGCATTGTGTACAACTATCTTCCCTTTATGGTCCTTCCCTTATACACCGTTCTTTCCAAAATTTCCAAATCGGTTTTGGAAGCGGGTCGCGACCTTGGATGCAACGGATGGACCCTTTTGTGGAAGGTCATATTTCCCTTGTCCGTGCCCGGCGTGATCTCGGGCATTACTATGGTATTTGTCCCTGCGGCGTCCAGCTTTGTAATTGCTTCCCGTCTTGGTGGCTTTAACCTGATCGGCGACACCATCGATGCCTACTACAACAAGAGCTTTGATATGAACGCAGGCAGCATGCTCTCCTTTGTTTTGATGATCGTAATCGTCATTTCCATGGCGATCATGAATCATTTTGACAAGGACGACGATATCGTTCTGGTTTAGGAGGTGCAGTGATGAAGAAAACCGTTTCCGGTCTGTACCTTGCCTTGGTATTCCTTTTCCTTTACATTCCCATTATCGTTATGATCGTGCTTTCCTTCAACGACACCACCGTGGGAATCTCCAACTGGAAGGGCTTTACCTTCAACCATTATTTATCCTTGTTTGAAAATGACGAGCTTGTAGAATCCCTTGTGAACTCCCTTGTCATTGCCCTTCTCTCTGCTACCCTTGCTTCCCTTTTGGGAACGCTTGCAGCCCTTGGATTAAACAATGTAAAAAAGGGGAAAGGTCTTTTAATGAACCTTTCGAATCTTCCCATCATCAATCCCGAGATCGTAACAGGCGTTTCTCTGATGCTGGTATTCATCGCTGTTTTTTCCATTGATCTTGGTTTTTTCACCGTTCTGATCTCTCATGTTGTATTTAATACACCCTATGTGATCTTGAATGTTTTACCCAGGCTTCGCAGAATGGATAAAAACCTTTATGAAGCGGCACTGGACCTTGGCTGTCCTCCTACAAAAGCCTTTTTCAAGGTAGTGATCCCCGAGATCTTCCCCGGCGTATTTGCGGGATTTCTCATTTCACTCACCTACTCATTTGATGACTTTATCATCAGCTATTTCACCGGCGGAAATTTCCAGACTCTTTCCGTATTTATCAACAACAGCCTGAAGAAGGGTGTCCGCCCCTGGATGGCTGCCATGACCGGTGTGATCTTCCTGGCAGTCCTTGCCATTCTTGTCATCATGAATCTGCACGATGCCAAGGAAGAAGCAAAAGCAAAACAGAAATTATAAAAAATTTATATAAAGGAGATAAAAACATTGAAAAAAATTCTTTCCCTCGTACTATCCCTTGTTATGGTATTCTCTCTTGTACTCCCTCTCTCTTCTTGCTCCGACAAGAATACCCTTGTGGTATGCAACTGGGGCGAATATATGTCCACAGGCTCTGACTGTGACTATGATGTTATAGAGGAATTTGAGAAAACCTACGGAATTCGTGTAAAATACGTTACTGCCGAATCCAACGAAGCACTGTATTCCAAAATGAAGACCGGTGCCGGAAAATACGATGTGATCTTCCCCTCGGACTATATGGC
>JAZSAT010000046.1:0-88026 GCA_045602025.1 Eubacteriales bacterium
AAAAAGCACTCGTCCCAAAGGTGTTTTCTTTGAGACGAGTGAAAATTACACCCGTGGTACCACTCAAATTGCAGTCATACTGCCACTCAGGATCTATCAATCCTTAGGCATTAACGCAGCCGTCACGGAGAAGTTCTACTCCCTTTCGGTTTCTTCCTCTCAGCTCAGAAGCTACAGACAAATACTTTTCCCCAATGGCTTTCACCAACCGCCATCTCTCTGCGGGTACCGGAATATGCCTCTCTTCTTCAATGCCTTTAATAAAAAAATTATAGCAGTATCTTTAGTCAATGTCAAGTAAATTCTTTTGAATTTTAGCAGATTATAGCTTATTTCTTTGGATTTTACCGCTGATGGTTTTAGGAAGTTCGTCTTTAAACACAACAACTCTCGGATACTTATAAGGTGCAGTGTGTTCTTTCACATATGTCTGAATCTCTTTTTTCAGCTCTTCTGTGCCAACAGTTCCTTTTGTCAGGACAATGCTTGCTTTCACAACCTGCCCCCTCACTTCATCAGGAACAGCAGAAACACCGCATTCAACTACATAAGGAAGCTCCATGATCACGCTTTCGATCTCAAACGGACCAATACGGTAACCTGAAGATTTGATCACATCATCCACGCGGCTTACATACCAGAAGAAACCGTCTTCATCGCGCCAAGCGGTATCTCCGGTATGATAAACCCCATCATGCCAAGCTTCGCTTGTTTTTTCAGCGTCACGATAATACTCTTTGAAAAGTCCGCAAGGAATGCTTTTATCAGTATGAATTACGATTTCGCCTACTTCACCTGCAGGAAGACTGTTGCCATCGGGATCAACAATATCAACATCAAATTGAGGTGAAGCTTTACCCATCGAACCAATCTTGGGAACGGTTCCGGAGAGATTTGCGATGGCAAGTGTGGTTTCTGTCTGGCCGAAGCCTTCCATAATCTCAAGGCCGGTCGCTTCTTTAAACTTTTTGAAGACCTCGGGATTCAGTGCTTCTCCGGCTGTAGTCATATGATGGATAGAGGAAAGATCGTACTTTGAAAGATCTCCGCGGATCAGCATACGAAGCATGGTAGGAGGCGCACAGAAGGTCGTAATGTTGTATTTTGCAAACATCGGCAAAATGTCATTTTCATCAAAGCGGTCGAAATCATAAACAAACACAGCACCTTCGCAAAGCCACTGGCCGTAAAGCTTTCCCCAAAGGGATTTGCCCCAGCCTGTATCGGAAATGGTAAGATGAAGTCCTTCGCGCTCGCAGCAATGCCAATACTTTGCAGTAACAAAATGACCAAGTGCATAGGTGTGCTTATGAGCAGCCATTTTCGGATTACCGGTGGTACCGGATGTAAAGAACATCAAAGCAGTTTCATCACCGCAAGAAGCCTCCTCGGGACGAACAAATTTGCGGGAAAAAAGTCTAAACTCCCGATCAAAGTTATGCCATCCTTCTTTGTCTTCTCCAACAATGATCAGCGTTTTCATTTCGGGACAGTTTTTCGCAGCAGCTTCAGCAATATCTGCAACATCTCCGTCAGAGGTACAAACAATTGCAGATACCCCTGCTGCCTGATAGCGGTATTCAAAGTCATGCTGCTTCAGCTGATTGGTAGCAGGAATCGCAACAGCACCCAGCTTGTGAAGCGCAACCATAGCAAACCAAAACTGATAATGACGCTTCAGAACGAGCATAACCTTATCTCCTCTTTTGATTCCGAGAGAAGTAAAGTAGTTCGCACACTGATTTGAATAGTGCTTGATTTCCCTAAAGGTGAAACGGCGTTCATTTTTATGCTTATCCAAGTGAAGCATCGCAAGCTTATCAGGATACTTTTCCGCAATCTTATCAACAATATCAAATCCGAAGTTAAAGGAATCAGTATTTTGGAATTCGATCTTTTCCAAAGCACCGGAGGCACTTTCTGTCGTTTTCAAAAATTTCTCACAGATCAGTCCCTCAGACTTCTTTGCCGTTACAAGGGTGTTGCGAATGACCTCTTCCTTTGTTTCCTCCCCGGGAAGAACTACAGCACAGAACACACAGTCCTGACCGTCAACAGCAATCATACCGTGAGGAGTTGAGCTGTTATAATAAATACTGTCACCCTCGGAAAGGACCTCGGTATGATCTCCGATCTGTACTTTCAGTTTGCCGCTGATAACAAGGTCAAATTCTTGTCCGCTATGGGTAGCAAGGTGAATCGGTTTATTCTGCTGTGCCGGATCAAATTCATAGCAAACCCAATGGGGTTCAGCAATTTTTTTGCGAAAATTCGGCGCAAGATTATGAATGGTAATGCCATCCTCTTTTGCCGTTACTTGTCCCTGGCCCTTTCTTGTTACAGTATAAGAAGAAAGGAGAGCACTCTTACCCTCAAGGAGGTCGGTAATGCCAATGCCGAACTCAAGAGAGCATTTATGTAAGAATGAAAACGGGAAATCAACGGCGCCGGTTTCGTACTGCTGATACAAAATCAGATCAACACCCGTTCTTTTGGCCATTTCAGCTTGCGTGAATCCGGAAATTTCTCTCATCTCCCGAATTCGAAGTGCAACCTCATTTAAATTGGTTTCTTGAAGTTTGGACATTTTGGTTTCCTCCTTTAAAAAATAAAAACCGCCTCAAAGAAAATTCTTTGAGACGGGTAAATACTTTACTCGCGGTACCACTCAAATTGCAGTAAAACTGCCACTCAGGATCCAACAATCCTTATGCATTAACGCAGCAATCACGGGAGAAATCTACTCGATGGCCTTTCGGATCTCCAGCTCAGAAGGGATGGGCCTTTTCGACTGCTTTATATCGGCTTTCACCAACCGCCGACTCTCTGAAATAAAGGAATCGAAGCCGTCTTCATCACAGCTTTTAGGTAATTATATTCTTCATTTTTTGATTTGTCAATACTTTTCGTAAAAAAATGAAGAAAACACCCGAAAAATCGGGTGTTTTTCTTTTAAAACAGTCCTGTTATCCTACCGTTTTCATCTACATCGATTTTTTCGGCAGCAGGAACCTTCGGAAGACCGGGCATTGTCAGAATATCACCTGTTAAAACAACAAGGAAACCTGCGCCGGCTGAAACCTTTACATTTCTGACTGTCACAGAAAAGCCTTCGGGTGCTCCAAGCTTTGTAGGATCATCCGAAAAGCTATACTGCGTTTTTGCAACACAGATCGGACACTTGTCAAAGCCGAGAGCGGTTAACTGACTGATCTGTTTTGCTGCGGCAGGGGTAATAATAACGCCGTTGCCGCCATAGATCTTCTTAACAACATTCTCGATTTTTTCTTCAATGGTTCCATTAAGATCATAAGAGAATGTAAAGTCACCTTTTTCCTCTTCACAAAGACGAACCACTTCCCTTGCGAGCTCTTCGCCACCTTTGCCGCCTTCTGCCCAAACAGTAGAAAGAACCGTGTTAACACCAAGCTCACGACACTTTTTGATGATGAAGTCAATTTCAGCATCCGTATCTGTGGGAAAACGGTTTACAGCAACAACACAAGGCAGACGGTAAACATTTTTAATATTGGAAACATGACGGAGAAGATTGGGAATTCCCTTCTCTAAAGCAGGAATATCCTCCTCAGCAAGTTCGGTCTTTGCTCTGCCTCCGTGCATTTTCAAAGCACGGACTGTAGCTACCACAACAACAGCACTGGGCTCAAGGCCTGCCATACGGCATTTGATATCAAGGAATTTTTCGGCACCGAGATCTGCTCCAAAGCCTGCCTCCGTGATTGCGTAATCGCCCATTTTTAAAGCAAGCCTTGTTGCCATAACAGAGTTACAGCCGTGTGCAATGTTGGCAAAAGGTCCACCGTGCACAAAAGCAGGCGTCCCTTCCAAAGTCTGGACCAAGTTAGGCTTGATCGCATCCTTTAAAAGCGCGGTCATAGCACCAACTGCCTTCAGATCACCTGCGGTAACAGGCTTATCGTCATAGGTGTAACCAACAATAATACGGGAAAGTCTCTCCTTCAAATCAGAAATAGAGCTTGCAAGACAGAAAATCGCCATAATTTCACTTGCAACGGTAATCTCAAAGCTATCTTCTCTGGGGACACCGTTTGCCTTGCCACCCATACCATCCACCAAGAAACGAAGCTGTCGGTCATTCATATCCACGCAGCGTTTCCAGGTAATCTTTCGCACATCAATACCAAGAGCATTTCCCTGCTGAATGTGATTATCAAGCATTGCAGCAAGAAGATTGTTTGCAGCGCCAATGGCATGGAAGTCACCGGTAAAATGGAGGTTGATATCCTCCATCGGAACTACCTGTGCATAACCGCCGCCTGCTGCTCCGCCTTTCACACCGAAAACAGGTCCGAGAGAGGGCTCACGAAGAGCTACGGTTACATCCTTTCCAATGCGGGAAAGTCCGTCAGCAAGACCGATCGTGGTCGTTGTCTTACCTTCACCGGCAGCAGTCGGTGTGATTGCAGTAACAAGGACAAGCTTTCCGTCCTTGCGATCGGTTTCTCTCAAAAGTGCAGGATCGATCTTTGCTTTGTAATTACCGTACAACTCAATATATTTTTCATCAACATGAGCTTTTTTGGCAATTTCGGAAATATGCTTCATTTTGCATTCCTGAGCAATTTCAATGTCTGTTTTATAAGCCATCAAACTTCCTCCGTTTATGAAAAGTATTTTACTGCTGCTTCAAACATACGAATATCGTAATTTCCGGGTACATTTGCATAAAGGCCTTTTCCCACTCTTTCGCTATGTCCCATTTTACCGAACACGCGTCCGTCCGGTGAAGTAATTCCTTCGATAGCAAACATAGAATCGTTGGGGTTGAAATGCACATTTGCTGTGGCATTTCCATCGAAATCAACATACTGAGTAGCAATCTGACCGTTTTCAGCAAGTTTTTTAATCAGGCTTTCAGGAGCTAAAAATCTTCCTTCGCCGTGAGAGATCGGCACATTATAAACATCGCCGACCTGAGTAAGAGCAAGCCAAGGAGACTTATTGGAAGCAACTCTTGTCTGTACAATTTTAGACTGATGGCGAGCAATGGTATTAAAGGTAAGAGTCGGGCAGTTTTCATCGGTATCAATGATCTTTCCGTAAGGAACAAGACCAAGTTTGATAAGAGCCTGGAAGCCGTTACAAATACCGCACATCAACCCATCTCTCTTTTCAAGAAGCTCCGTTACCCCTTCCTTGATTGCACCGTTACGGAAGAATGCAGTAATAAACTTACCGCTTCCGTCAGGTTCGTCACCGCCGGAAAAGCCACCGGGGATAAAGATCATCTGAGAGGATTTAATTTTTTCTGCAAAGCTTTCAACACTTCTCTGAATGCCTTCTGCTGAAAGGTTATTGATTACCATAATTTCAGCTTCGGCACCGGCCGCACGCACTGCTTTTGCAGAATCAAATTCGCAGTTTGTACCGGGGAATGCGGGAATCAAAACCTTGGGCTTTGCACATTTTACGGCAGGTGTCGGCCAAGATTTCGCTTCAAAGTTGAAATTCTCAACCTTGGTATCGCTATCGGGAATATTGCAGCTGTAAACGCTTTCGAGTTTATTCTCATAACGATCGGAAAGATGCTCAAAAGATACGTTCTCTCCCTTGAACTTGAATACTTTTTCTTCGGTAATGTAGCCAATTTCCTTGCCTACATTTACTTCTCCGGGAACTTCAAGAAGGAAGGAACCGTAGGAATAACCGAAAATTTCATCCAAAGAAAGCTTATCATTAAAATCAAAGCCAAAACCATTGCCGATCGCCATTTTAAACACAGCTTCAGCGATACCGCCAAGGCCCGGAGTATAACCGGAAAGAGCTTTCTTTTCACGATAAAGCTTAGTAACGGTAGAAAATACTTCAAGAAGAGATTTCGTATCCGGTAATGCATTTTCATCGTACTCGGGCTGAATCAAAACAAGCTTATTTCCTGCTTTTTTCATTTCGGGAGATACGACCTGGGAAATCTTTCCGGTAGTTACAGCAAATGAAACGAGAGTAGGCGGAACATCAAGTTTCTCGAAAGATCCGCTCATTGAGTCTTTCCCGCCGATAGAACCGATGCCAAGCTCAAGCTGAGCTTTAAATGCACCGAGAAGCGCAGAAAGCGGCTTACCCCAACGCTTGCCATCTTTTCTGGGGTGTTCAAAATATTCCTGGAAGGTCAAATAAACATCTTCAAAAGAAGCACCGGAAGCAATGAGTTTAGAAACAGACTCAACAACTGCAAAATATGCACCGTGGTAGGGGCTCTTCTCCATAATAAAAGGATTGTAACCCCAGGACATAAAGGAGCAGTCATCCGTATCCTTTTTCTCAATAGAAATTTTCTGTACCATTGCCTGGATGGGTGTTTTCTGATTCTTGCCACCAAAAGGCATCAAGACGGTTCCGGCACCGATGGTAGAGTCAAAACGCTCAGAAAGACCGCGCTTGGAGCAAATATTAAGGTCCTCTGCAAGAGCAGTATAATTTTCCTTAAAACCACCCGAAAGCTTCTTCTGCTCAAATTTACCGGATACAGGGGTGATCGTAATATGCTTATCGGCACCGTTGGAATTTAAAAATTCTCTGCTGATATCCACGATCTTCTTACCGTTCCAGTGCATGACAAGATGCTTTTCTTCTGTTACTTCCGCAACGGGACAAGCCTGAAGGTTTTCTTCTTTGGCAAGTGCAAGAAATGCATCAATGTTTTCTTTTTCAATGACAACAGCCATTCTCTCCTGAGATTCGCTGATAGCAAGCTCTGTTCCGTCAAGGCCTTCATATTTTTTGGGAACGGCATTCAAATTGATCTGAAGACCGTCTGCGAGCTCACCGATCGCAACAGAAACACCGCCTGCACCGAAGTCATTACAACGCTTGATCATACGGGTGGCAGTAGGATTGCGGAAAAGTCTTTGAAGTTTTGTTTCTTCGGGAGCATTACCCTTCTGCACCTCAGCTCCGCAGGTTTCTACAGAGTGAGAGTCATGTGCCTTGGAAGAACCGGTAGCACCGCCAATACCGTCGCGGCCTGTGCTGCCACCGAGAAGAATAACAACATCTCCGGGAGCGGGAACCTCTCTGCGTACATTTTCTGCAGGAGCTGCAGCAATCACTGCACCGATCTCCATACGCTTTGCAGCATAACCGGGATGATAGATCTCATCCACAATGCCTGTAGCAAGACCGATTTGGTTACCGTAAGAAGAATAGCCGGCGGCCGCAGTAGTAACGATCTTACGCTGAGGAAGTTTGCCTTTTATGGTATCTTTCACAGGCGTTAAGGGATCTGCAGCACCGGTAACACGCATCGCACCGTAAACATAGGCTCTTCCGGATAAGGGATCGCGGATCGCACCTCCGATACAGGTAGCAGCACCGCCGAAGGGTTCAATTTCGGTAGGATGGTTATGAGTTTCATTCTTGAAGAGAAGAAGCCAAGGCTCTTTTTTGCCGTCTGCTTCCACCTCGATCTTAACCGTACAAGCGTTGATCTCTTCGGATTCGTCAAGCTTGTCGAGCTTTCCGTTTTTACGAAGATATTTTACTGCAACAGTGGCGAGATCCATTAAGCAGATCGGCTTGTGTTCGCGGCCAAGGTCTTTTCGAACAGCAAGATATTCTTCGTAAGTCTTTTGAAGAAGCTTATCCTCGAACTGAACCCCGTCAATAACCGTCTGGAAAGTAGTATGACGGCAATGATCGGACCAATAGGTATCGATCATACGGATCTCGGTAATGGTAGGATCTCTATGCTCAGACTTAAAGTACTCCTGGCAAAAAGCAATATCATCCGCATCCATAGCAAGACCGTATTCCTTCACAAAATTCTCAAGCCCTTCTCTATCAAGAAGAATAAAGCCATCAAGCGTTTTTACCTCGGTAGGAATGTCATAATTGATCTTGAGTGTTTCGGGTAACTCAAGACCTGCTTCTCTTGCTTCCACAGGGTTAATAACATACTTTTTAATTTCAGAAATTTCATTTTCTGTAAGATCGCCGTAAAGTGCATAAATCTTTGCTGTACGAATCAAGGGGCGTTCGCCCTGAGAAATAATCTGAATACACTGTGCGGCAGAATCTGCTCTCTGATCAAACTGACCGGGCAGATACTCTACTCCGAAAACAGTAGCATCAGGCAAAAAAATCTCAGAAGAAAAAATATCAAGCTGAGGTTCGGAGAAAACTGTCTTTTTTGCGTATTCAAAGAGCTCCTCACTGATATTTTCCGCATCATAGCGGTTAAAGATACGAACATCCTTAAGACCTTCAATACCGAGAAGGGTACGAACATCGGAAAGAAGAGCTTTTGCTTCGTTCGCCAATTCTTTTTTCTTTTCAACAAATACTCTGTAAACCATAGTTACCTCTTAAGTGTCAACGCTTTTTGACCAATATCTTTTCGATAAAAAGCATTCTCAAATTTAATCTGTTTAACAAGGGCGTAAGAAGCAGAAATCGCTTCTTCCAAGGTAGGAGCAAGAGCTGTCGCACCGAGAACTCTGCCTCCGTTTGTCACAAGAATACCATCCCGAATGGCAGCACCCGCCACATATACATATTCAGAAATTTCTTCAGGAATTTTCATTTCAAATCCCTTTTCATAGGAAGAGGGATAGCCCTTGGATGCCATAATAACGCAGCATGCATTTTCTTTTTTGAAAACAACCTCTGTCTCGGAAAGAGTTTCATTTGTGACAGCCTGCATAACTGTAAGAAGATCGCTTTCCAAAAGGGGCAAAACGACCTGTGTTTCCGGGTCACCGAATCTGCAATTATATTCGATCACCTTAGGGCCGTTTGCAGTCAACATCAAACCAAAATAAAGACAGCCTTTAAAGGTTCTTCCCTCTTTGTTCATTGCATTCATAGTAGGAAGGAAGATTGTTTTCATACATTCTTCAGCAATATCATCCGTATAACAAGGATTGGGAGCAATGGTTCCCATACCACCGGTATTTAGGCCTGTATCATTATCACCGGCTCTCTTGTGGTCCATGGATGAAACCATAGGAACCATCGTTTTACCGTCAGTAAAAGCAAGAACAGAGACTTCTGGTCCGGTTAAAAACTCCTCAATAACAACCTGATCACCGCTCTTGCCAAAGACCTTGTCTTCCATCATAGAACGAACTGCATCTTTTGCTTCTTCGCGGGTCTGAGCAATGATAACTCCCTTGCCAAGAGCAAGACCGTCAGCCTTGATAACGGTAGGAATCGGTGCATCTTCGAGGTATTCCAACGCTTTTGACATATCGTTAAACACCTCATAAGCTGCTGTAGGAATACCGTATTTTTTCATTAAGTTTTTCGAAAAAACCTTGCTGCCTTCGATAATCGCGGCATTTGCTCGGGGACCGAAGCAAGGAATACCTTTTTCTTCAAGAGCATCTACTGCTCCCATAACCAAAGGGTCGTCAGGAGCAACGACAGCATAGTCGATCTGATTCTCCACTGCAAATTTTGTGATATTTTCAATATCCTTTGCACCAATATCCACGCAGGTAGCGTCCTTTGCAATACCGCCATTACCCGGGAGAGCAAAGATTTTTGTTACCTTGGGACTCATTTTCAGTTTTTTGATGATGGCGTGTTCTCTGCCGCCACCGCCAACTACCATTATTTTCATTGATATCCTCCAATTAGTGATGGAACAATCTCATTCCGGTAAATGCCATAACCATGTTATATTTATCACAACAGGAAATAACAATATCATCACGAATGGAACCACCAGGTTCGGCAATATATTTTACGCCGCTGCGATAAGCTCTTTCAATATTATCATCGAAAGGGAAAAATGCATCAGAACCGAGAGCAACGCCGTCTTTGGTTGCAAGATATGCCTTTGCCTCTTCATCGGTCAAAGGCTCGGGTTGACAGGTAAAATATTTCTGCCAATTGCCGTCAGCGCAAACATCTTCCTCGTTCTTATTGATGTAACCGTCAATTACATTGTCACGGTCCGGTCTTTTAATATCAGCTCTAAAAGGAAGGTTCAAAACTTTTTCATGCTGACGAAGGAACCAAGTATCTGCCTTCGTTCCGGCAAGACGGGTACAGTGAATTCTGGACTGCTGACCGGCCCCGACACCGATTGCCTGACCGTCAACTGCATAGCAAACTGAGTTAGACTGAGTATACTTTAGGGTAATCAGTGCAATGATCAGATCGCGAGCTGCGCTTTCCGTCAGGTCTTTATTCGCAGTAACGATATTTTCAAGGAGCTTGCGGTTGATCTCAAAATTGTTTCTTCCCTGCTGGAAGGTGATACCAAACACCTGCTTGCGTTCAATGGGATCCGGAACATAATCGGGATCGATCTTTACAACATTATAAGTGCCTTTTCTCTTTTCTTTCAGAATGGCAAGAGCTTCATCGGTGTAACCGGGAGCGATAACGCCATCAGAAACTTCCCTTTTGATCATTTTTGCAGTGACTGCATCACAAACATCGGAAAGAGCAACCCAATCACCAAAGGAGCACATTCTGTCAGTACCTCTTGCTCTTGCATAAGCGATGCCGATGGGGGATTCATCAAGTCCTTCCACATCATCTACAAAATATGCCTTTTTCAAGGTATCGGAAAGAGGCACCGCAACGGCAGCGGAAGTAGGACTTACATGCTTGAAGGATGTTGCGGCAGGAAGACCGAGTGCTTCCTTCAATTCCTTTACAAGCTGCCAGGAATTCAGCGCATCCAGGAAGTTGATATATCCGGGTCTGCCATTAAGGATCTCAATCGGAAGTTCCGTTTCATCGTGCATATAGATCTTAGAGGGCTTTTGATTCGGGTTGCAACCGTATTTTAATTCAAACTCTTTCATTTTTCTTCCTCTTTATTTGTTTTTATTGATAATGATCTCCTCAGCCGCACCGCCATCCAAAGGCACTACGCGTACAAAAAGAGAAACCTTATTATCTTCATTCAAATTATCCCAAACAAGGTCCGCAAGTTCCTTTGCGGTATTGGGAAGCGTTACTTCCTCAGGTTCTCCGTAAAAAGAAGGGATAGGATCTCCGTCGCACTTATAGGTATGGATAAAATGACCGATTCCCTTTTCAGGAGCGGAATAATCATATGTAAAGCGATTACATGCTTCCGGTCTTCCGTTCGCGCTCTTCAAAATAGACATTTTATAAGAAAAATTGCCATCTTTGTAATTGCAGATCGCAGAAATTCTGGGAGTAAAATTAGGAGCATCCGGCTCAAACTCACGGGTAGAAAGTGCCTTTTCAAAAGCAAACAAATCTGAAGGGCTTTCTTTTACAAAGTCAAAGACGGTATTGGTCTGATCACCGTTGGTAACAATATCGATGTTCCCAAGAGAAAGATAGGGATTATAAATAATAAGGCTTGGATCAACAAGTTTTGACTCATCAAAGGCTTTGGTACGCATACCACCGTCAAATCGCTCAAATATACGGTTGCGGCTATTTGCGCTGCGCCCCATAATAAAATATGCAATCATCGCTTTCTTGCCGTCTTCAGACTTACCTACAACAATTCCTCTGCCGGGATATGAATTTTCGCAAAGAAGCTTTTTCAAATCAAACAAAGACATATTTATTCCTCTTTCTTTTATTCAGTTATAATTTTTGCAGAAACCTTTTCCACTGCCTCGGGAAGGATTTTCCATTCCGCAAGTCGCATTACTCGCTTTTGAAGAGTTTCGGGGGTATCGTTTTCGCGAATAGCAACTGCTTTTTGCAGAATGATCTCTCCGCCGTCGGGGATTTCATTAACAAAATGAACCGTTGCTCCGGTGACTTTCACACCGTAAGACAGTGCAGCTTCATGTACATGGAGTCCATAAAAGCCTTTTCCGCAAAAAGAAGGGATCAAGGCGGGATGAACATTAATGATTCTCTTCGGAAAGAGAGAAGTAAATTTTTCGCTGAGGATCGACATAAATCCCGCCAAAACGATCAGATCAATTTGATTTTCTTCAATCAAACTTAAGATTTTTTCTTCAAAAGCCTCTTGAGAACCAAGTTCTTTTTTGAAGGAGACAGCCGTTTTCACTCCAGCCTTTTTTGCTCTCTCAAGCGCGAAGGCAGCTGGATTGCTTGAAATTACAAGAGAGATCTTACCGCTTTTCAAGACGCCTTTTTTCTCAGCATCAAGAAGAGCCTGCAAATTAGTACCACCGCCGGAAACCAAGACGGCAATCTTGGCTTTTTTCATAAAATCACCTTTTCTTCGGATTTTACAACTTCGCCGATAATGTAAGCATCTTCACCGTTGTTTTTCAAAATCTCAAGAGATTTTTCTACGTCCGATTTTGAAACGACAACACACATACCAACACCCATATTAAAGGTATTGAACATATCTCTTTCAGAAATATTTCCTTCTTTTGCAATCAAATCAAAAATAGGAAGAATGCGAACTGCACTCTTGTCTACCTTTGCACCGAGGCCGTCGGGAATGCATCTGGGAATATTTTCATAAAAGCCACCGCCAGTGATGTGGGAAATTCCTTTTACTTTTACTTCTTCGAGAAGCGCAAGAATAGGCTTAACATAAATTTTGGTAGGAGTCAAAAGTGCTTCTCCAACACTCTTGCCACCAAGGGCATCGACAGGCTTCTTGATATCAGCGTTCTCAACATCAAATACCTTTCGAACCAGAGAAAATCCATTAGAATGAACACCGGTGGAAGGAAGAGCGATGATCACATCCCCTTCTTCCATTTTTTTGTTGTCAATGATCTTATCTTTATCAACAACACCGGTGCAATATCCTGCAAGGTCATATTCGTCAACAGGATAAAAGCCGGGCATTTCAGCAGTTTCACCGCCGATCAAAGCAGCGCCTGCCTGTACACAGCCCTCTGCTACGCCTTTTACAATATCCGCAATGCGTTCGGGAACATTCTTTCCGCAAGCAATGTAATCTAAGAAAAACAGCGGCTTTGCACCGGCGCAGATAACATCATTTGCGCACATAGCAACGCAGTCAATACCAATGGTATCGTGCTTATCCATAATAAACGCGATCTTGAGCTTTGTTCCAACGCCATCGGTACCACTTACCAAAACGGGCTTTTTAATTCCTTCAAGATCAAGCTCAAAAAGGCCACCAAAGCCGCCAACATCCGAACAAACGCCGGGCGTTACCGTTCTGGCAATATGTTTCTTCATAAGCTCTACAGCTTTGTAGCCTGCAGTGATATCAACTCCTGCGGCAGCATAACTATCGGATTTAGACTGATTATACATGTTTTTTATTCCTTTCCATTCCAACAATATGTACAAAGTTTTGAAGGATCTACATCAATTGCTTTGATGATTCCTTCCAATGTTTGAAATTCAAGTGAGGAAAAGTGAAGCTTTTCGCAAATGGTATTTCTTAACTTCTTACCTCTTTCGGTTGCAGAATCGCTGTACTCGTCCAAATGCTTGAGACCTTCATCGCCTTCAAGCTCCATAACCGTGCTGCGCGCAATCAGCTCCATTTCGCTTCTTGCAGAAGTAAAGCCAAGGTAAGGACAGTTAAACATAATGGGAGGACAGGCGGAACGGATATGGACCGATTTCGCACCGTTTGAATACAAAAACTCAACCGTTTCCTTAAGCTGAGTTCCTCTTACAATAGAATCATCAACAAATAAAAGACTTTTTCCCTTGATCAATTCGTGAACAGGGATCTGTTTCATTTTTGCAATTTCATTCCGCTCCTTCTGACTCGCAGGAATGAAGCTTCTCATCCAGGTAGGTGTATATTTGATAAATGCTCTCGCAAAAGGAATTCCGCTTTCCTGCGCATATCCTATTGCATGAGGGGTACCGGAATCAGGAACACCGCTGACATAATCAAGCTCGGGAAGTGTCCCATTCTTTTTATCGTTTGCGGCAATCACCTGGCCGTTTTTATACCGCATGACCTCAACATTTACCCCTTCATAGGTAGATGTGGGATAGCCGTAATAACTCCAAAGAAAGGAGCAGATTTTCATTTGTTCACCAGGTTTTACCAAACACTTTACTTCATCAGAAGAAATCTCGACAACTTCACCGGGACCAAGCTCGCGATCACTTTCATATCCAAGTTTCTGATAGGCAAAGGACTCAACGGAAACACAGTATCCAAATTCATTTTTCCCTATCAAAACAGGAAGTCTTCCTAAAAGGTCACGCGCAGCAATCAAATTACCGTCTTCCTTTAAAAGAAGAATGGTACAAGAACCTTTTATATTTTCCTGAACAAACCGAATTCCTTTTTCAAAGCTATCCTTTTGACAGATCAGTGAGGCAACAAGCTCAACATGATTGACATTGCCTCCAGTCATTGCGTCAAAATGACCGCCGTTGCTTTCATCCAAGTATTCTTCAAGAAGTTCATCTGCATTATTAATTGCGCCAATCAGGCAAACCGCGAAAGTGCCGAGTTTAGAACGAATCAAGAGAGGCTGAGGATAAAAATCACTAATACAGCCGATTGCACTGGTTCCGCGCATTTCCTCAAAGATATGTTCGAACTTTGTACGAAACGGTGCATTTTTTATGCTTTTGATCTCTCTTTGGAGACCGATCTCTGAGTCAAAGGCAGCAATTCCTGCGCGATGCGTGGCAAGATGCGAATGATAATCAGTACCGAAAAACACATCGGAAAGAGCGTCGTTTTTGCTCACAACTCCAAAAAAGCCACCCATCTTATTGCCATCCTTTCATAAAACAAACAATCATATTTAACCTCAATTTGCTGAAAACTCTTCAACGACCTTACGGTCTTTTTCCAAAACCTTTTCTGCATCCAAGCGTCTTTTTTCATCAAGTTTGTTTGCAAGCTTCTCGTCAGTAACGGCAAGAATCTCTGCGGCAAGAAGAGCCGCATTGGTAGCACCGTCCACCGCAACCGTTGCAACAGGAATACCGGAAGGCATCATAACGGTAGACAAAAGTGCGTCAAGTCCGTCAAAATTGGAAGACTTACAAGGAATGCCAATAACAGGCAGAGTCGTATTTGCAGCAATTGCACCGGCAAGATGAGCTGCCATACCTGCTGCACAGATCAAAACACCAAAATCAGATTTTCTTGCATTCAACGCAAAGCATCTTGCTTCTTCCGGCGTTCTATGCGCAGAATAAACATGGATCTCAAAAGGGATCTCAAAAGATTTCAAGGTGTCAACAGCTTTTCTGACAACAGGAAGATCGCTGTCACTTCCCATTACAATACCAACTTTTTTCATAATTCCTCCTAAAAATATAAAAGGGCGCACTTAACTTATAAGTTAAATACGCCCAGACGGTCGGCTGTCGGGGCAAATGTCCCGAAAATTACTTTTTGCTCCTTTGTGGTGCTCCACATGATCCGTCAGTAACAAAAAGCTTTTACTTAAAAAGTATACCACAGCGCAAAATGTGTGTCAAGGCAAAATAGGGCAAATCCTTACTTAATTGAAGCTCCTTTTTCCTTCTGAATAACATCGTGTGCGCCGCCTTCCACAATACTGGTTGCAGAGACGAGGGTGAGCTTTGCTTTCTGCTGAAGCTCAGAAATAGAAAGTGCTCCACAATTGCACATTGTGGACTTTACTTTACTCAAAGACAAAGCAACATTATCCTTCAAACTGCCCGCATAAGGAACATAAGAATCAACGCCTTCCTCAAAGGAGAGCTTCTTGTCTCCGCCAAGGTCATATCTCTGCCAGTTACGGGCGCGGCTTGAGCCTTCACCCCAATACTCTTTGTAGTAAGTACCGCCGATATTTACCTTATTTGTGGGGCTTTCGTCAAAACGTGCAAAATATCTGCCAAGCATTACAAAATCAGCACCCATAGCAAGAGCAAGAGTGATGTGGTGGTCATAAACGATACCGCCATCAGAGCAAACAGGAATATAAATGCCGGTTTCTTTAAAATATTCATCTCTTGCCTTACAAACCTCGATCAAAGCAGTAGCCTGACCTCTTCCGATCCCCTTGGTTTCGCGGGTAATACAAATGGACCCTCCGCCAATACCAACTTTAATAAAGTCAGCACCGCTTTCTGCGAGGAAGCGGAAGCCATCGGCGTCAACAACATTACCGGCGCCAACCTTAACAGAATCACCGTAATTTTTGCGGATCCAATCAATAGTGAGCTTCTGCCATTCGGAAAAGCCTTCAGAAGAGTCAATACAAAGAACATCAGCTCCTGCCTCAATCAGAGCAGGAACACGCTCAGCATAATCACGGGTATTGATACCCGCGCCGACAACATATCTTTTACTGCTGTCAAGCAGTTCGTTGGGATTTTGCTTATGAGAATCATAGTCTTTTCTAAACACAAAATAGCAAAGCTTTCCTTCATCATTGATAATGGGAAGAGAATTTAACTTATTATCCCAAATGATGTCGTTGGCTTCCTTGAGAGTAGTCCCCTCTTTAGCAACGATGAGCTTTTCAAAGGGAGTCATAAAGTCTTTCACAGGGGTATCAAGACTCATACGGCTTACACGATAATCGCGTCCGGTAACAATACCCAGAAGCTTTCCTTCACTTGTTCCGTCAGAAGTGATCGCAACGGTAGAATGTCCGTTTTTCTCTTTCAGTTCCACAACATCCTTCAGGGTAGCTTCAAGACTTAAATTGGAATCACTGGTAACGAAGCCGGCCTTGTAATTTTTCGCTCTTCTTACCATATCTGCTTCATCTGCTACAGACTGTGAGCCGTAAATAAAGGAAACGCCGCCTTCTATCGCAAGAGCAATAGCGAGACGATCTCCGGAAACGGACTGCATAATTGCAGATACCATCGGAATGTTCATCGTAATCGCAGATTCTTCCCCCTTCTTAAATTTTACAAGGGGTGTCTTTAAAGAAACATTAGCAGGAACACATTCACTGGAAGAATATCCGGGAATGAGCAAATATTCGTTAAAAGTATGAGAAGGCTCATTGATAAAAACAGCCATTATTTTTCCTCCTTAATCGTTGCATTTTTCTCACAATAAATGCAGCGGTAAATTTTCTTTTCCGCATCAATCACACGGAAACGATGGGTCAATTCCTGTTCGGTAGAGGTGATACAGCGAGGATTCTCACAAACAACACCCGAGATTTTTTCACCGATATCCGCATTATCTACTGCATCTTTTTCATATAAAAGCTTCAAAATTAAAGCCATACGCATTAATTTTCCATTTAAAACCTGCTTAAAATAACAAGCTCTGGGATCGGCATCAATCGCAACGCTGATCTCATTAACACGAGGAAGCGGGTGAAGCACACACATATCCTCTTTTGCTTCGTTCATTTTTTCAGGAGTAAGAATGTAGCTGTCCTTCAGTTTCTCATATGTTTCCATATCATCGAAACGTTCTCTCTGAATTCTGGTCATATACAAAATATCAAGTTTAGGCAAAGCTTCATCCAAAGAGGTGGTTTCAGTATATTGCATTTTGCTGGGATCCATAATATCAGCTTTTACATATTCCGGAAGCTTGAGCTGTTCAGGAGAGATCAAAACAACTTTGATGTTTTCATATCTACTAAAGGCTGCAATCAGGGAATGAACAGTTCTACCGTACTTCAAGTCACCGCAAAAGCCGATGGTAAGATCAGAAAGTCTTCCTTTTTCACGGAAGATTGTCAAAAGATCAGCCAAAGTCTGGGTAGGATGGCAATGACCGCCGTCTCCGGCATTAATAACAGGGACGGTAGCATTTCTGGAGGCGACAAAAGGCGCGCCCTCCTGAAAATGTCTCATAGCAATAATATCTGCATAGCAGCTAAGCACCTTTGCGGTATCCGCAATGCTTTCGCCTTTTGAAGCCGAAGAGCTGCTTGCTTCGGAAAAGCCAATCACTTCGCCACCAAGCTCATACATGGCAGCTTCAAAGCTCAATCTTGTTCTGGTAGAAGGCTCGAAAAAAAGCGTAGCAAGCTTTTTACCTTTACAAGACTGGGCATATTTTTGAGGATTCTTGCTGATATCACACGCAGTTTTGATCAGGTCGGAAACTTCCTCTAAAGAAAAGTCAACAATATCAATCAAGCTCTTCATTATGCTTTGCCCTCATTGATCCAGCTCTCATCGGAAGGATTGTTACGGAAAGCGATCAGTTTCTTTACATCCTCCGGTTTAATATAGCCTTCATCGGCAGCAACCTGAGCAATTACATCAAAATTGGTCAAGGAAACATTTTTTACATTTGCTTCTTCCAAGCGTACAAGGCCTTTTTTCATACCATAGGTGAAAATGCTGACAACGCCAAGAACCTCGGCACCGGCTTCGCGAAGTACGTTTACAACTTCAATTACACTGCCACCGGTAGAGATCAAATCTTCTACAACAACAACCTTCTGACCCTTTTCAAGTCTTCCCTCGATCTGGTTCTGTCTGCCGTGATCCTTTGCGCCGGAACGAACATAGCCCATAGGAAGCCCCATAAGATGCCCGGTAATAGCTGCGTGCGCAATACCTGCAGTAGAAGTACCCATAAGCACTTCAACCTCAGGATAGTGCTTGCGAATCGTTTCAGCAAGACCGTTTTCAACATCATTTCTGACTTCAACGGAAGTAAGTGTTAAACGGTTATCACAGTAAACAGGACTCTTAATTCCGCTTGCCCAAGTAAAAGGTTCTTCAGGACGGAAGAACACTGCTTTGATCTTAAGCAAATCTTTTGCAATTAATTTTTCCATTTTTATTCACCTCAATCAACAAATTCAGCAACACAGCGATTGTACGCAGCAACAGGATCCGCAGCTGCAGTAATGGGACGACCGACAACAATATAGTCAGAGCCGATCTTTTTCGCCTCAGCGGGAGTCATTACTCTCTTCTGATCTCCAATATCTCCATCGGCAAAACGGACACCGGGCGTTACAGTCAAAAAGTCTTTACCGCAGGTATCGTGAACCTTGCCTGCTTCCAAGGGAGAGCAAACAACACCGTCAAGACCTGCATTTTTTGCATTCTTTGCGTAATGCAAAACAACTTCATCAATAGGCTTTTCAATCAAAAGATCCTTTTCCATGCTTTCCTGATCGGTGGAGGTAAGCTGGGTAACCGCAATCAGCAAAGGACGGGTGCCGTCTGCACGAGTAAGACCTTCAATTGCAGCCTCCATCATGCGAACCGTTCCGCTTGCATGAAGATTGCAAAGATCTACATCAAGACCGGAAAGAACAGCCATGGATTTTTTTACGGTATTGGGAATATCGTGGGACTTCAGATCCAAAAAGATCTTATGTCCTCTTCTTTTGATCTCTCTTACAATTTCAGGTCCTTCAGCGTAAAAAAGCTCCATACCGATTTTTACAAAAGGCTTTTTACCCGTAAATTGATCCAAAAATTGAAAAACATCTTTTGCACTTGCAAAATCACAAGCAATAATTACATCCTTTCCCATTACTGGACACCTCCTATAATTTCACTCAAAGATTCAATTCCATATTTTTCCATAACGGATGGCAGATTCAAAATAATATCTCTGCAAGCAAATGGATCAACAAGGTTAGCAGCAACAACTTGAACAGCAGTCGCCCCTGCAAGCATCATTTCAATCACAACCTCTGCAGAGGAAACACCGCCCATACCTACTACAGGTACAGAAACAGCATTTGCAACCTGATAAACCATACGAACTGCTACAGGAAAAATAGCACTACCGGAAAAACCGCCCATTTTATTTGCAATTAGAGGCTTTCTGTTTTTCAGGTTGATACGCATTCCAAGCAGTGTATTGATCAAGCTGATACCGTCAGCACCTGCATTTTCACAAGCCGATGCAATAGAAACGATATCGGTTACATTTGGTGAAAGCTTGATAATGATCGGCTTTTTCGTAACCTTCTTTACTTCCCTGGTAACTTCAGCCGCCGCCTCGGGACTTGTACCGAAGCTCATGCCGCCGCCGTGAACATTGGGACAGCTGACATTTACTTCGATCCAACCAACCTGATCACAAGCATCAATTTTTTGGCAAGTGTAAACATAATCTTCCACAGAAAAACCGCTTACATTCGCCATTACCTTTTTATCAAAACATTTTTTTAATTTTGGAAGCTCTTCAGAAATTACCTTCTCAACGCCGGGATTCTGAAGACCGACCGCATTGATCATACCGGAAGAGCATTCTGCGATGCGCGGAGTAGGATTGCCGAAGCGAGGATCCTTGGTCGTACCTTTAAAAGAAAAGGTTCCCAGAATATTGATATCATAAAGTTCAGCAAATTCATAGCCGAATCCAAAGGTTCCGCTGGCAGGAATCACGGGATTGTCAAGCTTGATCCCACAGAGATCAACATTCATTTTTCCCATAAAATTTCCTCCTTCATCAGAACAGGACCTTCCTTACAGATTCGCTTGTTTCCTGTAACGGTTTTGCAAGAACAGCCCATACAAGCTCCAAAGCCACAGCCCATTCTTTCTTCAAAGCTAAGCTGACCGGAAGTTTGGGAAGTAGAAAAAATTGCCTTCAGCATCGGTTCCGGACCGCAGGTATAAAAATGTGTATAAGAAAGATCTTTCATAACATCGGTAACAAAACCCTTGATCCCATACGAGCCGTCAACCGTGGTAACATACACATTGCAGCCAATGTTCTTGAATTCCTGTTCATAAAAGATCTCGCTTTTTGTATTAAAGCCAAGGATAACAGAAACCTGTTTTCCCTCGGAGATCAATTTTTTTGCCAATAAAAACATAGGCGGTACACCCACGCCGCCTCCGAGAAGGAGAGGCTTCTCGCCGGAAAGCATTGTATCATAGCCGTTTCCAAGCCCTGTAAGAACATCCAGTGTTCCCTCTTTCATGCGGCTCATTTGCTCCGTTCCGGCTCCTACGACCTTGTAAATGATCGTAACCGATGTTTCATCCAGATCACAGACGGAAATAGGGCGACGGAGGAAATGTCCGTCAAGCTTGATATTAATAAACTGGCCGGGAAATGTGATATCAGAAACATCACCAACAAGGCGCATCTGATACACACTTTCCGTCAAAGGAATATTTTGCGCAATGGTAAAAAGTCCTTGTTTCATAAAATCCTCTTATGCATCAATGGTGGAAATAGTAAGAGTGGTTTCTTCCAAAACATCCAAGAGAACTCTTACGGTATCCAGTGCTGTAAAGATCGTAACATTGTTTTCGGTAGCAAAAGAACGAATCTGAGAACCGTCGTTCATCTGGTTGGAATCACCGATGTCGCGGGTATTGATTACATATGCAATGTGACCCTGGCGAAGTGCTTCGGGTATTTCACTGTTACCGTCTGTGATCTTCTGAAGAACGCGGGTACGAATTCCATTTTCCTTCAAGAACTTTGCCGTACCGGGAGTTGCTTCAATATTAAAACCGAGATTGTAGAATCTGCGGATCAAGGGAAGTGCCTCTTCCTTATCTTTATCCGCAATGGTCGCAAAGACAGTACCGTAATTCTGAAGTCTTGTTCCGGCAGCCTGAAGTGCTTTATAAAGAGCACGGTTCAGCTTATCGTCATAACCGATTGCTTCGCCGGTAGATTTCATTTCGGGAGAAAGATATGCATCAAGTCCTCTGATCTTGCTAAAGGAGAACACAGGAACCTTAACATACCATCTGTCTTTCTCATCAGGGTAAATATCAAATATTCCCTGCTCTTTCAGGCTCTTACCGAGGATTGCTTCTGTTGCAATGTCGGCAAGGCTGTAACCAGTTGCCTTGGAAAGGAAGGGTACCGTTCTGGAGGAACGGGGATTCACCTCAATAACATACACATCTTCATGCTCATCCACGATAAACTGAATGTTATAAAGACCAACAATGCCGATACCAAGACCGAGCTTCTTTGCATACTGAAGAATAATACCCTTTACACGGTCGGAAATACTGAATGTGGGATATACACTGATAGAGTCGCCGGAGTGAACACCGGTTCTTTCCACAAGCTCCATAACACCGGGAACAAATACATTTCTGCCGTCACAGATCGCATCCACTTCAACTTCTTTGCCCTGAATATACTTGTCAACAAGAACAGGCTTATCTTCATCGATCTCAACGGCTGTTTTCAGGTAATGACGAAGCTGATCCTCGTTGGCAACGATCTGCATTGCTCTGCCGCCCAAAACGAAGCTGGGACGAACAAGAACCGGATAACCGATCTCCTTCGCAGCAGAAAGACCGTCTTCGATCTTCGTTACCGCTCTGCCCTTAGGCTGAGGAATACCGAGACTGTTCAAAACCTTTTCAAAGCTGTCACGGTTCTCTGCTCTCTCAATGGCGGCACAATCGGTACCGATGATCTTAACGCCGCGCTGCATCAAGGGTTCGGCAAGATTGATTGCAGTCTGACCGCCAAGAGAAGCAACAACGCCCTCCGGCTTTTCAAATTCAATGATGTTCATAACATCTTCTGCCGTCAAAGGTTCAAAATAAAGCTTGTCAGCAGTGGTATAGTCAGTGGAAACCGTTTCAGGATTGTTGTTGATAATGATCGCTTCGTAGCCGCACTTTTTGATCGTGGTAACAGCATGAACGGTAGAATAGTCGAATTCTACGCCCTGACCGATACGGATAGGACCGGCTCCAAGCACAACGATCTTCTTCTTATCAGTAAGAATTGAAGTGTTTTCACCGGTGTAAGAGGAATAAAAGTAAGGAATATAAGCATTCGTGTGGCAAGTATCTACCATGCGATAGCAAGGGAACATGCCGCATTCTTTTCTGAACTGATAAATATCAATTTCCTTGCAGCCCCAAAGGCGGGCAATAAAGGCATCGGAAAAACCGATTTTCTTCGCAGAAAGAAGTGTTTCTTTATCATTTACATGATTTTTAAGCTTCTCTTCCATTGCGATAATATTGCAGATCGCATCGAGAAAATAAGTGGTGATCTGGGTAAGATCATGAAGCTCTCCAACAGGGGTTCCTCTGCGGATCAATTCTGCGACGCAGAAAACCGTATCATCCTTGAACTGAGAAAGATAAACTTTAAGTTCCTCATCAGACATAGAGTCAAACTTAGGAAGATATACATGATTTGCGCCGATCTCCAAGGAACGGATGGATTTCAGGAAGCACTCCTCAAGATTTGAGCCAATTCCCATTACTTCACCGGTTGCCTTCATCTGGGTTCCCAGAGTGTTGGGAGCAGAGGCAAATTTATCAAAGGGGAATCGGGGGAATTTTGCAATCACATAGTCAAGACGGGGCTCAAAGGCTGCGTTGGTATTGGCGATAGCAATATCCTCAAGAGCCATACCTACCGCAATCTTTGCAGTAACTCTTGCAATTGGATAACCGCTTGCCTTGGACGCCAATGCGGACGAACGGGAAACGCGGGGATTTACCTCGATCAGGTAATACTCGCTGGTTTCGGGGTTCAATGCAAACTGAACATTACAACCGCCTTCGATCTTCAGCTCACGAATGATTTTGATCGCGCTGTTGTTAAGCATCTTCAGATCATGATCGTTGAGGGTCATAATGGGAGCTACAACAATAGAGTCACCGGTATGCACACCGACAGGATCGATATTTTCCATACCACAAATGGTAATTGCATGGTCATTGGAGTCACGCATTACCTCGAACTCAATTTCTTTATAGCCTTTTACACTTTTTTCAATCAAAACCTGGTGTACGGGTGAAAGCTTAAACGCGTTGGTTCCGATCTCAACCAGTTCTTCTTCGTTGTAAGCAAAGCCGCCACCGGTACCGCCGAGAGTAAAGGCGGGACGCAAAACCACAGGATAACCGATTCGCTTTGCAGCTTCTTTTGCTTCCTGAAGGCTGTAAGTGATCTCAGAGGGGATCGTGGGCTCCCCGATGGATTCACAAAGCTCCTTAAAGAGCTCTCTGTCCTCTGCTCTTTCAATACTTTCACTGCTGGTTCCGAGAAGCTCAACGCCGCACTCTTTCAAAATACCTTTTTTCTCAAGCTGCATTGCAAGATTAAGACCGGTTTGTCCACCAATACCGGGAACGATCGCATCAGGACGCTCATAGCGGAGAATCTTGGCAATATACTCCAGGGTCAATGGTTCCATATAAACCTTATCAGCAATGGATGTATCCGTCATAATAGTAGCAGGATTGGAGTTGCACAAAACAACCTCATACCCTTCTTCCTTCAGTGCAAGGCAAGCCTGGGTACCTGCGTAGTCAAATTCCGCGGCCTGACCGATAATGATCGGGCCGGAACCAATGATAAGAATTTTTTTAAGATCTGTACGTTTTGCCATTACAATACCTCCGCAAACAACAAAAAACTTATTTAGACTGATAAACGATTTTTCCGTTAAAAACAGTAGCAAGACATTTACCGAAAAGCCGGTCACCTTCAAAAGGTGTTGCTTTCCCTTGAGAAAGGAACGCATCGGGGTCTACGGTAAACTCTTTGTCAAGATCCCATAAAGAAACCTCTTCGCCAATTGGGATACCGAAACGCTTTCTGGGGTTTACTGCCAAAAGATCCAATAGCTTTTCAAGTGATAAAACATTCTTTTTCACAAGATGTGTGTAAAGAACGGGAAAAGCAGTTTCAAGACCGACAATTCCAAAAGCACTGCCTGCCAGGCCTTTGCTCTTCTCTTCAAAACTGTGAGGCGCATGATCGGTTGCAATCATATCAATAGTACCGTCAAGAATTCCTTCAAGAAGTGCCTCGCGATCCGCTTTATCTCGGAGAGGAGGATTCATTTTAAATCTTCCCTCTTCTTTCAGATCGCTGTCGTCGAGCACGAGATAATGCGGTCCCGTTTCGCAGCTCACATCAAGACCCGCCTTTTTCGCTTCTCGAATCAAAGAAACACTTTCCTTAGCGGAAATGTGACACACATGGTAAGAACAACCGATTTCGGAAACAAGCTTTAAATCGCGCTTGATCTGCTCGTATTCACTGGCACTGGAGATTCCCTTGTGACCGTTTTTCTTTGCATAAGAACCATCATGGATATAACCGCCGTTTAAAAGGGAGTTCACCTCACAATGGGCGACGATCATTTTTCCGAGTTTTTTTGCTCTGCGCATTGCTTCCGCCATCAAGTCATCTGACTGAACGCCTCTTCCGTCATCGGAAAAAGCAATCACATAGTCAGCCATCTCTTCCAGATCGGAAAGGATTTCGCCTTTTTCTCCAACGGTAATAGAGCCATACGGAAAGACCGATATCAAAGCATCCTTTTTGATCTTTTCAAGCTGAATGTTCAGATGATCTAACGAATCCGGAACGGGATCAAGATTCGGCATCGTACATACAGAGGTATAACCACCGGCGGCAGCAGAAAGAGAGCCTGATAAAATGGTCTCTTTATAAGAAAAACCCGGCTCACGAAAATGCACATGCACATCGCAAAAGCCGGGAAAGGCGACAACAGTACCACTGTCACAAGCGGTCAAAAAAGACCCCTCTACGAGGGAACGAGTCTTGGGGGAAAAGCTTTCAACGAAAGAAAGATCAATTTTTTTCTTCAGATACATAACAAACCCCTTTCTCGTTTTTTGATGCTTTAAACACTAAATTACAAGCACCAAATTACAACAAAATACTATTTGAAAAATTATACTACTAAAAGCGACCTTTGTCAACAGTTTTAGAACCGTCAAAAAGCATAAATTATCAAAAAAGAATGGATATTTTTTGTTTGAAATCGGAAAAAGAAAAAGCAAGCCTCGGCGCTTGCTTTTCAATCATTGATCTTTCTTTCCAAAAAAGTTTCATTTTTCTCTTTAATCGTTTGATAGACCGTATAAAAAGCAGATTTTTGAATGCTAGAAAAATGCCCCTCTGCAATAATAAAATGGTCGATGAGTGTCACATTCATCTGTGCAAGAAAACTTTGAAGTCTGGAAGTGGTATTTAGATCCTCCGCCGAGGCAATCGGGAGACCTCTCGGATGGTTGTGAGCTACGATAACATATGAAGCATTGTGCTGAAGCGTTTCATCACATACCTTGCGAAATGAGAAAGAAACAGAGTTAATATCCCCTTCGTGAAGGATCACTTTCCCGCGAAAGCCGAGAGAATTATCATAAAAAAGAACAATTACCTGTTCATGATCAACACCTGCAAACTCTAAAACAAGATCTTGTCCCAAATGATGATAATCAGGAAGCTTCTTTTCCTCTTTAAAGCGGTCACGATAATACCTTTTGGCAACTGCAGGATAGGTTTTAATGAGTTCTGCAGCGTGTCTTCCGATACCATCTACAGAGCAAAGCTCGTCAACCGTTGCTTCAAAAACGGCAGAAAAACTGCCAAATCTTGTTAACAGATTGTGAGCCATCACATTTGTATCCCGTCTCGGAATTGCAAAAAATAAAATCAGCTCAAGAATATTATGGTCTTCAAAGCTATCAAGACCTTGCGTCAAAAAGCGTTTCTTTAATTTTGCTCTGTGACCTGCGTGTGGGTTTTCTTTTTTATCTGTCATACTATTTTCCTTACATAAAATTAATAATTGTGTTTAAAAAAACAGTTGAAAAACATTGCTAATTGTATTATAATAGGTTCGAAAATTAAGAACTTGACGGCTCACATAAGAAAAAGGAGATTATTATGAGATCCAAAATCATCAGCATATTACTTTGCTTAGCGGTTGCTTTTGCTTCCGTCTGGCTTTTAATAAAAGCTCCCACTGAAGTGAAAAGACCAACCGATGAGCCTGAGCATCCGTTAACAGAAGAAGTGCAAGGACTTGATAACGCAGATGTTTCGAGAGCCTATGTGATCAGTACCGCACATGACGCCGAAAACCTTCTTGATAAATTAGCATACGGCGGCAAAAACGATTATGAAAATGAATTTTCTGCCTTAGCAACTCGTTTTTCAAAATCTGCCGATTATTTAAAAAATGAGCTTCAGGATTACTACGGCGCAAGTTATTTTACCAAAGTATCTGAAATTTTTCAAGATGTTTCTTCAACCCCGTTCTCTTCTTCTGCAGATTTTTCAAGCAGAGTTTCAAAAATATTGGTTGAGCTTGAAAACGCTTTTCCTGCTGAAATAGCTGAAACATTGAATGAAAACGACCCTAATACTCCAATGTACTACCCTAAATTTGATACTGACCCCAACGGCAAGACGACACTTGCACTTCTTGCAATTTATCGGCAGCAGTATCAAAAGAGTACCGGCTCCGTGCTTCTTACCTTCGGCGGCAATATGCGCCCCGGCGACACCCTTCTTGATGCAGATAAAGAAAACAGCTTTCATACACTTCAAGAAAAGAATAAGCATAATTACCCGCTGTATTCTTTATCTTCCGTTTTATCTACCGATGCGTCCAGTTTTGCAAATCTCACCGTACCGTTAACAGAAGCTTTCGGTGATGGCGAGTATCACAATGCAGTCAAAGGCCTTCCCTCCTATGCAAAGCTTCTGGAAAACGGCGGTATCAATGTTGTATCGATCACCGATCCCGACATCAATTCTTTTGGTGAAAAAGGTAAGGAAGATACCAAAAACGCCTTAAAGTCCGAAGAGCTTCTCTATTCTGACGAAAGCACGATCACCTATCACCAAACCTCCTTAGGAACCATCGCTTACCTTAGCTACGATATTGTTGAAGATGTAAAATCCAATAAAAATTTAACTTACTCCGAAATTCCGAAAAGAGATATTGAAACCGCAAAAAATGCCGGTGCAAAGCTTGTTGTTGTACACTTCAATTGGCAAACCAATTTAAAGGATTCATGGAATACTTGCACTTCGCAGGTTTTGACAGCAAGAGCTGCTGTCGACAACGGAGCAAACCTTGTCTTAGGTTCACACCCCGGCACGATGCAAGCAATTGAGCAATATAACGGTGTTAGTATTGTTTATTCTCCGGGTGACCTTTTCACAAAAGGAAGCGGTAATGAGAATGCCTTCCTTTTCCAACAAGCATTTTCATTGGACGAAAATCAAAATGCAGTTCCCGGACAGATTCAAGTCTTCCCCATTTCAGGCGCAGGTAGTGAGGAAGGAATTCCGAAGCTTTCTTTAGATAGCGCAAGTGCTTCTTCGTTTAGCGAGAAAATCCGCTCTTATTCAAGCGCAATCCGAAACGGTGTTGGCAAAAAGCCAAGCTTTGGTCTTGAACATTTAAACTTGATTTCCATACAAAAATAACAAAAAAGAGGTTGCAAACGCAACCTCTTTTTTCTTTTTAATCATTAAGAAAGGTCTATCCACAGAGCGGGTCTTGTGGAAATATAAAGTTCAGTTACTTTGTGGAAGGCACCCTCATAGAGATCACCGTCATCAGCGATCAATGCTGCCATATCCTGCTGAAAGCTGGGAGAACGCAACCACCAAGCAGTATTGTTAAAGGGATCGGAATAAGCAAAATGTAATTTCGCTGTTTCGGTAGCGGAAGTCTTTCTGGCAAGATTATCTTCAAAATAACGGTCAGCTTCCTCAATGGAAAGAAGGAAAACCTGGTCGAGCGTATCGTTGCCACCCTCGGTGCCATATTTGGGATTATCGTCATTTTTTACATAAGTTATAGGAATGATCCATTTTTCTTCTTCAGTAAAGCAATCCTTAATAAATCCGTCATTCAACCAGCTGCGAATAAAGCATTCCTCCCAAGTAATGGGAACCGCTTTCTTGTGGTAGCGAACACATTCGATCGCATATTTGGTAAGAAGAAGAAGTCTGCCATCTTCTTTTTTGTCAAGAACAATCCATTCAACAGGTTCTTTACCGTTGTTGTAGTTATCGTCCTGATCAAAATGACCAAAAATAACAGTATCTCCAACCTTTGCATCGTGAATGGAATTATAAAACTCCTCACCGTAAAGAGATGTATAAAGCTCTTTTCTTTTTTTCTCTGCATCAGATCCCTTGGCAGTTCTTAACGCAGCAATGCCCTCTTTTTTATCTCCGCTGTCAAGAATCTCCATCGCTTCTTCATATGTATATGTTTTTTCAATATACTCAGGATCATCATTATTAAGAAAATGGAACAGCAAAAAAACGCCGCCTGTAACTACAGCAAGCCCTACTATTACAGAGACTGCAATAATTGCAATTTTCTTTTTACTCATATATACACCCCTTTCTTTGCATCATTATAAATTAAAACTGAATTTTTAGTATGAATTTTTTGTAAATTCCAAAAAAAATCCACCCGTTTGGGTGGATTTTTTTAGTGTTTTTATACAATTTTTTTAAAAATCAGACAACACCTTGGCTCATCATTGCTTCCGCAACCTTCTTGAAGCCTGCAATATTAGCTCCGGCAACCAAGTTGTATCCAAGGCCGTACTGCTCTGCTGCTGCAGCAGAAGAATCGTGAATGTCCTTCATAATCTGCTTCAGCTTTGCATCAACTTCATCAGCAGTCCAACTGTAACGCTCGGAGTTCTGGCACATTTCGAGACCGGAAACTGCAACACCGCCTGCATTTACTGCCTTGGAAGGAGCAACAACCTTTACATTCTCCTGAAGATACTTCAAGGTATCATTGGGAGTAGGCATATTTGAAACCTCAAAATAGTATTTGGTTCCGTTAGCAACGATCTTTTCTGCATCCTCCTGAAGAACCTCATTCTGCGTTGCGCAAGGCATAGCAATATCGCACTTTACGCCCCAAGGCTTTTCACCGGGGAAGAAGGTAGCATTGGGGAATGCTTTTACATAGTCTTCAACCTGACCGTGTCTGGAGGAACGGATCTCAAGAAGCTTATCAAGCTTTTCTTCGGTGGTAACACCGTCGGGATCATAAACATAACCGGAACGGCCGGAAATGGTTACAACCTTTGCACCGAGCTCAGCAGCTTTCTTGCAAACGCCCCATGTTACATTACCGTAACCGGAGCAGCAAATTGTTTTACCCTTAATGCTATCGCCAAAACGCTTCAGAACTTCAAGTCCGTAGTAGATCGCGCCGTAACCGGTAGCTTCGGGACGAATAAGGCTTCCGCCGTAGCTAAGACCCTTACCGGTCAAAACACCGTTTTCAAAGGAACCGCGGATTCTCTTATACTGACCATAAAGGAAGCCGATCTCTCTTGCTCCAACACCGATATCGCCGGCGGGAACGTCAATGTCACAACCAATGTAGCGGTAAAGTTCGGTCATAAAGCTCTGGCAGAAACGCATGATCTCATTGTCGCTCTTACCCTTAGGATCAAAGTCAGAACCACCTTTTGCACCGCCTAAAGGAAGGGTGGTAAGGCTATTCTTAAAGGTCTGCTCAAAGCCCAAGAATTTCAGCATACCGCTGTAAACAGTGGGATGGAAGCGAAGTCCTCCCTTGTAAGGACCGATCGCAGAGTTAAATTGGATACGGTAGCCGCGGTTTACACGGATCTTACCTTCGTCATCAAGCCACGGTACTCTGAAAATAAACTGTCTCTCAGGCTCAACAAGTCTTTCAAGCAAGGCAAATTCTTCATACTCGGGGTGCTTATCGATCACTTTTTCAAGAGAGTGAAGAACTTCTTCAACTGTCTGAACAAATTCAGGTTCAGCAGCATTTTTCTTTTTTACATCTTCCAAGACTCTTTCAATATACGCGTTCATCTTTCTTCCTCGTTTCATAAAAAATAATTTCATTCATTATAGCAAAAGTACTAAATTATGTCAAGAACAAAAAAGCTTTAATTCTGATTTTTTTTAACTAAAAAATAAGTTTTCGCTAATTATATTTATTATTTTTTTGATTTTCTAAATTATTTTCATCAAAATCATTGTATTTTTCGATGAAATGAATATTGGCTTTCTGTAAAACAAAAGCAAAACGACGATTATTTTCAGAATCTCTTGAAGTAAGAAAGATTTTTCGTTATAATATCAGCATATGAAAACAAATGATTCAGGTGAAAAAATGAATTCCTTTTACGAAAGAACACAAGCATTACTTGGAAAAAACAGTGTAGAACAACTGAAAGAATCTCATGTTTTGGTTTTTGGTTTAGGCGGGGTTGGCGGACATGCAACAGAAACTCTTTGCCGCGCAGGTATTGGCGCGCTCTCTTTAGTTGATTTTGAAACATACGATCTTTCCAACTGCAACCGTCAGATCTTCGCAACACAAAACACCATTGGTAAAGAAAAAACCGAAGCTGCAAAAGAGAGACTTCTATCCATTAACCCTGAATGTAAAATTACTACATATTCCCTCTTTTTTTGCAAGGATGAAGCACCGATGGAATTGTTTGAGAATGTCGATTACATTTTAGATGCAATTGACACAGTTTCTTCCAAAATGCTTATTATTGAAATCGCAAAGAAATTAAACATTCCCGTTATTTCCTGTATGGGAACCGGCAACAAGTTAGATCCTACCGCCTTCCGTATCAGCGACATCAAAAAAACAAAGGTTTGTCCTTTGGCAAGAGTGGTTCGAAATGAATGTAAAAAGCGCGGTATCCAAAACCTGAAGGTTCTTTACTCAGAGGAAGTGCCGACCAAGGCTTTTGTTGATACAGAATCCAAACGGAACGCCCCGGGAAGCGTCAGTTTTGTACCCGGTGTTGCCGGTATGATTATGGCAGGAGAAATTGTAAAGGATTTAATAAAAACATGTTTATCATCGGAACAGACAAATTAAGTGTTTCTTTTGGTGAAAAAGTTCTTTTGGATCAAGTCTCTTTTTCAGTTAATCAAGGAGAAAAAGTCAGTATCGTCGGCGTAAACGGAGCAGGAAAAAGTACGCTGATGCGGCTTCTATACAGCAAAGACCTACCATACACAGGCAACATCTTTGTTGCAAAAGGAAAAACCATCGGGCACCTGGAGCAGCAAAGCCGTATTGATCCCGAGATGACCGTTTATGATGCTGCACTTTCTGTATTCAAAACACTTTCAAAAGACGAAGAACGCCTTGAGATCCTCTCACAGGAATTAAAAGAAAACTACAGTGAAGAGAAAATCCGACAATTTACATCTCTTCAGCAAAAATTCGAAAGAGAAGGTGGCTACGAGTACAAAAGCCGTGCACGCGGAACCTTGATCAGTATGGGCTTTGAAGAAGAAAAGCTTAGCCTTAAGATCTCTGCTCTATCCGGAGGTCAAAAAACAATTCTTCAGTTATCACTTTTAATTCTTGAGGAGCCTGATATCCTTCTTTTAGACGAGCCTACTAACCACCTGGATATCAAGGCTTTGGAATGGCTCGAAGAAAGACTGAAAAAAATCAAAAGCACCGTACTTTTGATTTCTCATGACCGCTTGTTTTTAGACAGAGTAACGAATAAAACGCTCGAGATTGAAAACACACATGCCAAGCTTTACTCAGTTCCCTACACAAAGTACCGTGAACAAAAAAAGATAGAGCGCGAAATTCAGGACCGACATTACAAAAACCAACAAAAAGAAATCAGTCGGATCGAAGCCTTCATTGCGCAGCAAAAAAAATGGAACCGAGAGCGAAACATCATTGCCGCAGAATCCAGAATGAAGGCTCTTGACCGTATGGTTAAGGTGGAAAAAACAGAAGCGCTTCCCGATTCCCTTACCTTTCGTTTTTCCAGTTCATTGGAATCCGGCGAGGATGTTATCAGTGCGAAAAACTTAAGCAAAGCTTACGGCAATACAAAGCTATTCACCGATCTTTCCTTTGAAATCAAAAAACGGGACCGATATGTTATCATTGGTGCCAACGGAAGCGGAAAATCCACTCTTCTTCAGATCCTTGCAGGAAATCTTTCTCCTGACAGCGGGAGCTTCCGCTTTGGTTACAATGTCCGCATGGGATATTATGATCAGTATCAACATCTGAATGAGAACAGTACTGTTTTAGAAGAGATCTGGAGTGAAAGTGAACTGAACCACACGGAAATCAGGAATCTTTTGGCAACTTTTCTTTTCAAGGGCGATGATGTCTTCAAGGAAACCTCTGTTTTGTCCGGTGGAGAAAGAGCCAGACTTGTTCTTGCAAAATTAATGCAGAAAAAAGTAAATCTTTTGCTGCTTGATGAACCAACGAACCACTTGGATATCGAATCAAGAGAAGCACTTGAAGATGCAATTTTAGCCTTCGAAGGAACGGTGATTGCTGTTTCTCACGACCGTTATTTCATCCAAAAAATCGCAACGCGACTCCTCTCTTTCGGCGGAAACGGAAATACCTTTGAATATAACGGTAAATACGAAGATTATAAAGAATACTTATTTAAAAGCGATACCCAAACACAAAAAGCTGTTTCAGAAAAGAATTCAGGAAAAAACGATTGGGAGATCAAAAAGAAACAGAAGCAAGAGGAGCGAAAACGTCTTTCTCGCATAAAAAAAATCGAAGAAGAGATTGAAAGCAGCGAAAACAGGATCCGTGAAATTGATAAAGAAGCGGAAAATGTGTCGACAGACTATGTCGCTCTCCAAGCTTTGTATGAAGAAAAAAACGCGCTGGAAGAAAAATGCATTCTTCTATTAGAGGAATGGGAAAATTTAGATTCATAAAAACATAAAATACACTGCCAACGAATACATTTAAGTGAATTGTATTAGGAGGCAGTGTATGTTTATTTATTCTGTAAAAGGTCAAAATTTAAAAGTTGTTTTTTCAATCGTTGCTTCAGTTTTAGCCATTGTTTTCGTTTTTGTATTGGTACCGCCAAATCAAAGCTTAATGGATTCTGACACTTTACCAGTCGGAAAGAAAATTGATGGGAGCGGTTTTAAAAACATTTCTACAAATGAAGAGCGAATTTCCTTTTTAAAAAAGTACGGTTGGGAAACAGAACCGGAAGCAAGAGAAGTCATCGACATAACAATTCCAATTCATTTCGACCCGATTTATGAAAAGTACAATCAATTACAACTGGATGAAGGCCTTGATCTAAAAAAATATCGAGGAAAAACAGTAAAGAAATATACTTATCTTGTTACAAATTATGAATACGACGGCATTGTTCTTGCAAATCTTCTCATTTACAATAATAATGTAATCGGAGGCGACATCTGTTCAGCCGCTGTCGATGGCTTTCTACATGGTTTTACCAAAGGAAATGATTTCCTGACTTGAACCGAACCTTTATGAAATACTAAATAAAAAAAGAAAGTGTAACTCAAGTGGTAAAACTTCAAAGATTTTTCGTTTCGTTCTTTATCGGGCTCATCAGTGCAACCATTATGGGATTTTTCCTCGTTCTTATTTTAAAAAGCATTGAAAGCATTCTATAAAATGACCGCGTTTGAAATCAAACGCGGTCATAATTTTATTTACTGATCTTTCTTTGAATCAATTTCACAAGCTCAACCAGCGGAATGATCAAAATAGAAAGGCCAAGGCCGATTGCATATTCATCAAATCCAATTACACTAAACTCAAAGAGTTTTGCAAGAAAAGGAATCTCAATTACAGCAGTGGTGAGAAGCAAAGCAACTGCACCGGCAAGCCAAAGCCACTTATTCTGCTTCTTCATAGAGAAAATGGATCCTCTGCGAGAACGAAGGTTAAAGGACTGGAAGATCTCCGACATGGAAAGTGTCAAAAATGCCATCGTAGTACCGTGTTCAGCACCGCCCATCTTTTTACCGATAAAGTAAGCAATCAGCGTTAGAATTGCAACAAATGCACCCTGATAGAAGATATCGAAGCCAACGCCACCTGCGAAAATGCCTTCCTTGGAATTGCGGGGCTTCTTTTTCATAGAATCAGGTTCGCCGTGCTCCATACCGAGAGCAAGGGCGGGAAGACTGTCGGTAATCAGGTTGATCCAAAGAAGATGTACGGGATGAAGCAAAGTAAAGCCAACCATAGAGGCAACAAAAACACCGATTACTTCACTGAGGTTGGAGGAAAGAAGGAACTGGATTGCTTTCTGAATATTGGCGTAAATTTTTCTGCCTTCTTCTACTGCGGCAACAATGGTTGCAAAGTTATCATCCGCAAGGATCATATCGGCAACATTTTTTGTTACATCAGTACCTGTAATACCCATGCCGATACCGATGTCGGCTGTCTTGATACTAGGTGCGTCATTAACACCGTCGCCGGTCATGGCAGTTACCATACCTTTTCTCTTCCAAGCGGCAACGATACGGACCTTATGCTCGGGCTGAACACGGGCATAAACGCTGTATTTTTCGACAAAATCATCCAGTTCTTCATCAGACATACTGTCGAGGTCGGAACCACGAACTGCCTGAGATGCATCCACAAGGATTCCAAGCTCCTTGCCGATTGCAACTGCAGTATCAATGTGGTCACCGGTAATCATTACAACGCGAATGCTGGCTTCTCTGCAAGCATCAACAGCAGCTTTTACTTCGGGACGGACAGGGTCGATCATACCGCAAAGTCCGAGGAAAACAAGATCCTTTTCAAGAGTTTCGGAATCTTCTTTTTCAGGTTTTGCTTCGAGGTTTTGATAAGCACAAGCAAGCACACGCAGTGCCTGATCTGCCATTTTTTTGTTTTCTGCAAGGATTTCCGATCTCTTTTCCTCAGTCAAGGGCAAGATACCGTCTTCCGACAAATAGCTTGTACATCTGCGCAAAAGCTCATCGGGAGCACCTTTTGTAAACTGCAAAAACTCTTTTCCTGCGGCATGAACCGTAGTCATCATCTTTCTGCCCGAATCAAAAGGAACTTCAGCAACACGGGGATATTTTTCTTTCAGTTCGTTTTTATCATAACCGGACTGGAAAGCAAAGTTAACCAAGGCACACTCAGTAGGCTCACCGATCGCAGTGCCCTTTTCCAGGTCATACTCAGCATCGGAAGCAAGTGCCATGCCACGCGCAAGAAGGGATTCATCAACAGAATAGGACTTAACAACGGTCATCTTATTCTGAGTTAAGGTACCGGTTTTATCGGAACAAATTACCTGAGCACAGCCAAGAGTTTCTACAGCAGTCAATTTACGGATAACTGCTTTTCTCTTAGACATTTTTGTGACACCGATGGAAAGCACGATAGTAACAACCGCAGCAAGTCCTTCGGGAATCGCTGCAACAGCAAGGCTGATAGCTGCCATAAAGGATTCAAGGATCGTCTCAAGTCCGAAACGAGCACTGTCGGGACTGAAAATGGAGCGGAAAATACCCACTGCAAAAATAATAACACTGATACCAAGAACAAGCCAAGTGAGAATTTTGGAAAGGTCGGAAAGCTTTCTCTGCAAAGGGGTCTCTTCATCCTTTGCCTGTGTCAGCGCGCCTGCGATCTTACCCATCTCCGTATCCATACCAATACCGCAAACAACCGCTTTACCTCTGCCGTAAACCACTGTGCTACCCATATAACACATATTCTTACGGTCGCCGAGAGGAATGCTGTCTGTTTCGGAAACAAGAACATGATCAACCTTATCAACAGGAACGGATTCACCGGTCAAAGCAGCTTCTTCGATTTTTAGAGAAGCGGATTCCAAAATACGGCAGTCAGCCGGAACAGAATCTCCGGCTTCAAGAAGGATTACATCGCCGGGGACAAGATCTTCGCTCTTAACGCTGGTCATTTTGCCGTCACGAAGAACCCGTGAGGTAGCTGCGGTCATCGTTTTCAAAGCTTCGATCGCCTGTTCTGCTTTGCTTTCCTGAACAACGCCGAGTACAGCATTCAAAACAACAACGAACAGAATAATAAATACCTCCGCAAAGGATTCATTATGATCATACATAGCATTGTTGATGACGGTGGTAATTGCCGAAATGGTTGCAGCGGCGAGAAGAACCAAGATCATTGGGTTCATCAGTTCTTTGATAAACTTCTGAAAAATGGTTTCCTTTTTGCCTTCAGCAAGCTTATTCTTGCCATACTTTTCCTGTCTCGACGAGACTTCAGTCGAGGAGAGGCCTTCGGAAGAAGTTTTCAGATCTTCAAGGACCTCTTTTGATTCCTTCAAAAATGCGCTCATACTTTTGATATTCCTTTCAAAAATAAAAAACTCGGTACCACTGTACCGAGAAATACTCATGTACAAGTGATCCTGCACAAGAGTCTGGTTATTTAAGATATGCCAAACCTTAACAGGTCGGAATGTTGACAGATCACGCTTTCGCGCTAACTACTCCCTCTTTGAGAGAATTATAACAAAGAAGAGATTCTTTGTCAAGAAAAAGAAATCGCAGAAAAACTGCGATTTCTTTTCCAAACTACACTATAAACTCTTTTTCGCCATTTGTGCCCATTTTCTCGGATAAATAGTATTTGTTTTTTTCTTTTTTTCAATTTTAACAAGATAACGATCCGCTTCGGAAAAAAACTTTATCTTTTCTTTTTCTTCTTCGGAAAAATCCATATCAAAAGCGAAGGAAAGATCGAAATTAATCTTTTTCACTTCAAGAAGTGCCCCACCGAGCATAGGAATTGCTTTTTTGCTTTCCTCTACTTCCTGAAGTGTCCGAGCACCTTTTAAAGCATAAAAAGTGCCGCCGACCTTCAAAAAAGGCAAGCATAGCTCACACAAAACAGGAAGTCTTGCAACCGCCCTGGAAAGAGAAAGATCAAACACCTCACGGTACTTGCCGCCTTTTCCGGCAAGCTCTTCTCCTCTCCCCCAAACAGGATCAATTTTTTCAAGCGAAAGTAGTTCTGCATTTTCCCTGAGAGCTGTAATCTTCTTCTCGGTGCTGTCGATCATTGTTATAAATTTTTTTGGATTCACGCAACCAATAGGAAGGCCCGGAAAACCGCCACCGCAACCAATATCACAAAGCCTTTCAGCTTTTTCAAGCTGAATTATAAACTCTTCATCACAAAGAAGAGCCAGGGAGTCTATGATATGCTTCAAGGTTACATCAATCGGAGATGTTAAGGAAGTAATATTGATCTTTTCGTTGGTTTTCACAACACAGTCATAAAGAAGAGAAAAACGGTCAAGCGTTTCCTTGTGAAAGGATAGCTTAAATGCACCTTGAATCAAATCAAGATATTTTGTTTCCAGCGGCATAATTACCTCTCATTCATATTCAGATAAATCAAAAGAACCGTGATATCAGCAGGCGAAACACCTGAGATTCTTGAAGCTCTGCCGATATTTTCAGGTCTGATCTGAGAAAGCTTTTGACGAGCTTCCAGCCTCAATCCACCGATTTTATGATAATCAATATCGGAGGGCAATTCCTTGGATTCCAACTTCCAGAACTGTTCTGCTTGCATTTTTTGACGCTTGATATAGCCTGCATATTTGATTTCAATTTCAGCTTTTCTGAAAACATCCTCTGAAAAATCAGGTCTCTTTTCATCAATCAATTTTAAATTCTCATATGTAATGCCGGGTCTTCGAAGCAAATCGCCGAGCTTTACCCCTACACTGACAGGCTGGCTGTCGAGAGAGGTTAAAAGATCATTGAGTTTTTGAGAAGGAGAAAAGAAAGTCTTCTCCGCTCTTTCGATCTCAGAATCAATTTCTTCGAACTCTTTTTTCTTTAATAGATATTTTTCTTCGCTGATAAGACCGAATTTTCTGCCATATTCAATTAGGCGACGGTCCGCATTATCCTGTCTTAAAAGAAGCCTATATTCGCAGCGACTGGTCATCATTCGATACGGCTCATTGGTTCCCTTGGTAACAAGGTCATCGATCAACGTGCCGATGTAACTGGATTCCCGTGTCAGAATAAAAGGATCTTCTCCAAGACAGCGAAGCGCAGCATTAATGCCAGCAATAAGCCCCTGACAGGCAGCCTCCTCATAGCCGCTGGTACCGTTGAACTGTCCCGCACCGAAAAGGCCGGGGTGCTCCTTAAATTCAAGTGTTTGCTTCAATTGAGTTGGATCAATACAATCATATTCGATTGCATAAGCCGTTCTCATTACCTCGGCATTTTCAAGTCCTCGGATAGAACGGATCACCTCATTTTGAACATCCTCAGGCAAAGAGGAAGACAATCCCTGTACATAGATTTCCTTGGTATCCTTCCCCATTGGCTCTAAAAACAGCTGATGTCTTTCTTTGTCGGGAAAGCGCATCACCTTGTCTTCAATACTCGGGCAATATCTTGGGCCTGTGCTTTTGATCTGACCGGAATAAAGGGGCGATCTGTCAATATTCTTCCGAATAATGTCGTGTGTTTTTTCATTGGTGTATACGACATAGCACTTTTTCTGATTCATTTCAGAAAAAGCCACCTTATCCGTATCAAAAGAAAAACAGACAGGATCCGCATCTCCCTCCTGAATCTCACAAAGGTCATAATCAATACTATCCGCGTGAATTCTGGCAGGCGTACCTGTTTTAAATCTGCGGAAAGAAATCCCCATTTTTTCAAGAGAAGAGGTAAGAAAATCTGCAGGATAAAAATTATCAGGTCCCGCAGCGTAACTGATAGCACCTACAACAATATTAGATTTTAAATAGGTACCTGCACAAATAACAACGCTCTTGCAGCGATAAGAGGCTCCGAAACGCGTAATAACACAGTATTCCTCGTCATGCTTTTGGACTTCGCAAATTTCTGCTTGGATCAAACGAAGATTCTCAGTATTCTCACAGCAGATCTTCATATAGTGATGATAAGCTCTTCTGTCAGATTGCTGGCGGAGCGAATGAACAGCAGGCCCTTTGCCCAAATTCAGCATTCGGCTTTGTAGGGCATTGGCATCTGCGGCTTTTCCCATTTCACCGCCCAAAGCATCGATCTCAAATACAAGATGACCCTTGCCGGTGCCGCCAATAGAAGGGTTACAAGGCATATTGCCCACTGCTTCCAAAGACAGTGTAAACAAATTGGTCTTAACCCCCATTCTTGCAGCAGCAAGAGCTGCTTCAAGGCCTGCATGACCGGCTCCGATCACAGCAACATCGCAAAAGCCGGCGTCAAAAATCTTATGTTCCAAAATTTACTCCTTATTTTCCAACACAAAACCGTGAGAAAACCTGATCTAAAATCATGTCACCTGCGCTTTTTCCATCGACCTCAAGTAAGGCAGACAGGGCTTCCTCTAAAGTCAGAGAAGCAACATCTTTTTCTCCGCTAGAGATCTGTTTGAAGGCAAGTTCCAAAAGCTCCTTCACCTTCTGCACTTCCGCTTTTTGACGCGCATTGATCAGAATACTTCCTTCTCGAAGCGCATCCGCATCCGTTATAAACATCTTTTCTACTGCACCAAGAATATTTGGAACAGATTCTTCATTCCGGTAATCCAAATCAAATGTCAGATCGAAATTGGGAATTTGTGATGTATCAAGCTTTTGGTCCAAATCGCTTTTTGTAAAGACGCTGACAATCTTCTTATCCGAATTCTCTTTCAACTGAGAAAGAATAATCACATCATCCGAATCAAAAGGTCTCGAGAGATCAAAGAGCGCAAAAATCAGCTCTGCTTCCTCTAAAACACTAAGTGCCTTCTCGATGCCGATTTCTTCTACCTTATCAGAAGCATCGGAACGTACTCCTGCTGTATCGGCAAGATTTAAGAGAATGTCGCCTGCCTTTACCGGGTACTCGATCACATCCCTAGTCGTACCGGGAATCTCTGTTACAATTGCCTTGTTCTCACCAAGAAGTGCATTGAAAAATGTACTTTTCCCAACATTTGGTTTTCCTACAATTACAGAAGGAATACCGGCGTTGATCGCTCTACCCATCTTGAATGTAACAAGCAAGCGATCACAAGAATTAATACATTCTTGAATCAAAGAAAGCATTTCTCCATCCGACAAGGCCTGTAGATCCTCTTCCGGATAGTCAAGATACGCCCAAAGAGAAGAAGATACGGAGAGAATCTGTTCTGATAACGCACTGATTTTCTCAGACAATTTACCACGGCTCGTCTTAGAAGAAAGCTTTACAGCAGCTTCTGTTTTCGCATCCAAGAGATCGGCAATTCCTTCTGCTGAAGTCAGCGAAAGCTTTCCGTTCAAAAAAGCTCTTCTCGAAAACTCACCGGCTTTTGCAGGAACAGCACCTGCTGATATTACGGAAGAAAGCACCATTGCTGTAACGATCTCGCCCCCATGGCAAGCAATTTCAGCAACATTCTCTCCCGTAAAGGAATTGGGCGCAGAAAACAATGTCAAAAGACCGTCATCAATAATCTCTTTTCCATCAAAAGAGATTATATCACCGTAAGTTTGAAAACGGCTTTTGATCTCGCTGAATTTTTTTGAACTCCGGGGACAAAAAACCTTTTCTGCAACAGAAAAAGCTTCCGGACCTGAAATACGGATCAGCGAAACGCCTCCCTTTCCTTTTGGAGTTGAAATCGCTGCAATCGTAGAAAAAATCATACTTTGCCTTTCCGAATAAAAATAAGCGGCGGAAATCCGCCGCTTATTTTACAAATTCACCATTTCGGTATCTTCCACATCGGCGAGATTAATATCTTCGATGCTCTTTGCTTTTACAATCGTACGAGGCTCTCTAACCGGATTATATTCATATACAACCTTCGGTTTTTCCTCGGTTTGCTCGGACTTGCTCTTAGGTCTTGTGTCTCTCTTGGGACCGCCAATCGGAGACATCACAACTCTGCGCTCATCACCGGAGCCGATGGAATGGGTTGTAACACCGCCAACCTCCTGAGCCTGAGAATGAATAATTCTTCTTTCGTAGGGACTCATAGGTTCAAAGGTTACATTTCTTCCGCTTTTCTTTACTCTGCCAGCGGTTTTGCGAGCCAAAGCACGCAAGGTATTCTCTCTCTTAGCTCTATAGTTCTCAATGTCGATAGACACTCTGACATAATCATCGCCATGTCGGTTGGTCACAAGGCTGAGCAAATACTGCAGAGAGTCAAGTACTTCGCCATGATGACCGATCAAAACGCCAAGGTCTTCTCCGACAAGAGAGTATGAAAGTTCACCGTTCTCCTTTTCTTCACAGTGGATGGTTGCCTCGATCTTTGCGTTGCGAATCAAAGTCTGCAAGAAATCATCTGTAGCATCCTTGATCGAGAGTGCATATCGAACAACGATTTTAGCATCGGAGGAACCGATACCGAGGAAACCTTTCTTAGGCTCTTCCAAAACAGTATAGTCGAGTTCTTCCGGTTTCTTTCCTAATTCCTGTGAAGCAAGGGCAAGGGCTTCTTCAATGCTTTTGGCCGAAAAAGTAGATTCTTTCATCAATGCCACTTCCTTCCTGAAATTTATTTTTCTTCGTCTTTCAAAGGAGCTTTTTCAATGATGTTCTTTTCATCAGACTCCTTCTTTTCCTTTAAAACCTTCTTTTCAGAGGTTGTAGAAACAGATTCATATTCATCGTCATCATCATAAACGAGCGATTTTTTCTTCTTACCGGTGGTAGCAGTATTACCCTTTTTCTTCTTCTGTTTTCCACCGTAAAGTCTTTCCGCTTCTCTCATCTCTTCGGGAGTGATCTCCTTAATAGGATAGATCTTGGAAAGTATGATCTGTTGAACAGGGCTTAAAATATTGGACATCATCCAATAAATACCAACCGCTGCAGGAACCATAAATGAAATATACAAGCTAAATAAGGGCATGAAGATATTCATCATGCGCATTTGGCTTTTCATTTCAGCGGACTGCTCGGGCTGATAAGTAAACTTTCTCGTCAATGCCTGACCGAAATAAGAAGTAATCAGTGTCAAAACAGGAACAAGCAAAAGCATTTTTTTGCCGATTGCTTTATCCTTCAGCAAATCAAAACTGGGAGTCGTTCCAAGATCAAAGTCAGGGAATGCTTCCAGATTGGGAATCGAATCCATTACTTTATCAACTGAGATCTCATCGTCCTCAACGCGCTCGGAAAATGCTTTTTCAAAAGCCTTCTCGTTGTTCATAATGTAATTGATTACAACGATTTCGGAATTGTACTGATATTCACCCTTTTCAAGAGCTTTCTCAAAATCTTTATCCTTATGCTTATTGTTGACCTTCAAAATAGTTGCGATCTTTCTGTCGGCTTCTTTCCGGTCTGCATCCTCCTCATAGACCATCTCCGCAACGGTAGACTGAACCTCAGAAACAGTGTCCTTGGGAAGTCCTGCGGTATAGGTCAAGGGCATTCTTACAACAGCGTATACTGCCAAAAGAACGATCATCTGCAAAATCATGGGAAGACATCCACCGAGAGGACTGAAGTTTTCCTTCTGGTACATCTCCTGAATCTCGGTATTCATCTTCAGCTGAGTAGCACGGTCTGTCCTACCTGCATATTTCTTGCGAATTACATTTTCCTTCGGACGGAGAGCTGCCTGCTTTTGAGAGTTTTTCTGCTGCTTGATACCAAAGGGGAAAAGTACGATTTTCAGAACAACAGAAAAAGCTAAAATTGCGAGTAAATAGCTTCCGGTAAAAGAATAGAACCACTGGATCAACCATCCGAAAGGAACTCTGATAATATCAAATAATTGTGACAATTTATTTTTCCCTCCTTTTTGGGAAATCATCGGGAACGGGATCAAAGCCACCTTTCCCGAAGGGATTGCAACGCAAAATGCGCCATACGGTCAAAACCGTGCCCTTAAAAAAGCCATGCTTTTGATAAGCAGTAATGGCATAACTTGAGCACGTCGGATGAAATCGACAGCATGGACCGAACAGCGGCGAAATTATTTTTTGATACAACTTAATAAAAAAAATACAAATATGTTTCAATTTGGTTTTTCCTCAGAAAAAAGCTCAAGCTTTGAAAACGCTCTCTCCATATCCAAAAGAACATCCCCCATTTTTTTCTTTTCTTCCATGATTGCCGAACGAGCGACGATCACAATCAGATAAGGTTTTTGAAACACACGGTCCCTGGTAGAAGCATAATAAGCTTCCCGAATCAGTCTTCTTGCCCGAGAACGCATAACAGCATTACCAATCTTTTTAGAAGTGGTAATGCCAAGACGGGTTTTGTTGGTTTTGAAATTTCTGAGAACATAAACAACAATGTTTTTTTCAGAGACTTTTTTTCCTTTGGCATACACCTTGGAAAAAAGATGATTTTCTTTGATTGCTTCAATTCTCGCCATAACACCAAATCCGTTTCAAACGGTTAAGATATAGAAAAAACCACCGGTGTTCACAGAGATCTCCGAATAACGGTGGTTTTTTTACTAAATCTCTCACGCAAGAATTAATAGGTGAGTCTTGCTCTCATTTTTGCTCTGCGTCTTTTGAGCACCTTTCTTCCGTTTGCAGTCTTCATTCTCTTGCGGAAACCATGCTCCATCTTTCTCTGACGCTTTTTGGGCTGATAAGTTCTGATCATGTTTTGCACCTCCTTAGCCTAATGCGAAATTTTCAACTAAATGATTATAAAACAAAATGTTTGCAAAGTCAATAGTTTTCCGAAAAATTAAACCAAAATCAAGCATTTCTAAGTTTATGAAAATGCAAAAGTGCTGCACCAATCACAGTGCCAAAGTGAGCATTCTCCGGAAAAATAAAATTCATGTCAAACATTTTTCCCAAAGTACCAAAAACACTTCTTGCTTTTTTCATAGAAGAAAGCTTTCCGGTAAGCACAACATTTTTGATATTGAATCCACGGGCGGCAAATACACTGATCATACCAATGGTTTCAAAAACAAGATTGATAATTCCAAGTGCAAGATCTTCCCGTGTAGCAAGGTCAGAAAGCTTTCCGAAATTGGAAGCAGTAGTATCAAGATCCAAGGTCGGGCTAAGACTCTTTTTGGAAATATCGGAAATACGAAGATCGATTTTTGAAATATCTCCATTTTCGGCCAAAGCCTCAAGATTATCCATATCGCGGATCCCAAGCATGGTTTCGGAAAGGCCAAAAAGTGTTCCGCCGCCAACACCTGTACCGCCAAGGTACTTCATATGATCCCCTTTTACATGAACAAGCGCAGTTCCGGTACCCATGCTGACGACAATTGCCTCTTCAAGCTCAGCAAGATACTGTCCTCCAAGACCGATACAGTCAAACTCTCGAACATGATGAGTAGGAATCCCATAAAGATCTTCATTGATATAGCTGCTTCCCGCACCGGTAACCATTACACATTCAACATCGGAAAGAGCAATTTTATGAAGAGAAGTAAATTTACCAAAAGCGCCGTAAATGGAAGAAACAGGATCATCCGCCTTTACTGAAAGAGGCGCTATTAAATTGTTTTCTCCACGGAAACCGCAAATTTTTGTTGTGCTTCCGCCAATGTCAATACCAAGAATAATTCCCACGATTTTTCACCTCTTAAAATTCTTTTATAATTGTAGCACAAAAACACGATTCAGTCAAGGAAAGACGCGTATTTCTATAGACAAAAAGAGGTTCTGAGATTATAATAATTCACGGAGCGTGAAAAAATGATTGAATTCGACAAATGCAACCTCTGCCCAAGAAACTGCGCGGTAAACAGAGATCAAACACTCGGCTATTGCAGGGCAGAAAAAAATCTGAATATTGCAAAGGTTATGCTGCACCAATGGGAAGAGCCCGGAATCTGCTATCAAAACGGCAGCGGTGCCATCTTTTTCACCGGTTGTCAGATGCACTGCGTTTTCTGCCAAAACCACAGTATTTCTGAAAGATCAAACGGAAAAAACTTGACTGTAGAGGAGCTTTCCGATGTTTTTCTTTCATTGCAAGATAAAGGAGCCTGTAACATTAACCTTGTTTCCCCAACTCCTTATGCAAACGAGATTGTGAAGGCTCTTGAAATTGCAAAAACAAAGGGACTGAATATTCCGGTGGTTTTTAATTCAGGCGGATACGAAAAAGAAGAAACACTCAAACTGTTTTCAGGGCTTGTTGACATTTATCTTCCCGATTTCAAGTTTTTTTCTCCGAATGTTTCAAAAAGATACGCAAAGGCCGAAAACTATTCCGAATACTGTAAAAAAGCCATTTTGGAAATGTACCGCCAAACAGGAGAGGTCCTCTGGGAAAACGGACATTTAAAAAAAGGCTTGATGATTCGCCATATGGTGCTTCCTAAAAACACAGATGACTCTTTGAATATCATCCGATGCATCAAGGAAATTTTACCTACCGACAAAATCATTCTTTCCGTTTTGAGGCAATACACACCAATGCAAAGCTCCATAGATTTTCCTGAAATTTCAAGGCCGATCACAACACTCGAATATCAAAAAGTAGTTAACTTTGCGCAAAAGAATGGTTTTACAAATCTATATACACAAAAAAAAGACAGCATCGGCGAAAAATTTATTCCCGATTTTTCTGTTTTCTACTATGAAAACAATTGACAAAGAATAGAACAAATGATAAAATTTCCCCATATTCGTTCCTTAGGAGGCACTTATGAATATTGGTATTTTTGGCTACGGTAACCTTGGAAAAGGCGTTGAAAAAGCCATTTTAAAAAACGATGATGCAACGCTTGTCGGAATCTTTACAAGAAGAGATCCCAAAAGCGTCAAATCCATTACAGGAGCACCTGTTTTTTCTGCGAATGAAATGGAAAAATTCAAGGACAAGATCGATGTGATGATCCTTTGCGGCGGAAGTGCGACCGACCTTGTGCACCAGACGCCCGAGGTTGTTAAACACTTTCATATTGTGGACAGTTTTGATACCCATGCAAAAATTCCCGAACACTTCGATAATGTAAATTCTGCGGCAAAATCAAGCGGAAAAATCGGCGTGATCTCCTGCGGCTGGGATCCCGGTATGTTCTCGATCCAAAGGGTATACGCGCAAGCAATACTCCCCGATGGAAACGATTATACATTTTGGGGAAAAGGTGTTAGCCAAGGACACTCTGATGCCATTCGTCGCATTGAGGGCGTACTTGATGCAAGGCAGTATACCGTCCCTGTACCCGCAGCCCTGGATAAGGTACGCAGCGGTTCAAACCCTTCCCTTTCCACAAGAGAAAAGCACACAAGGGAGTGCTTTGTTGTAGCAAAAGAGGGCGCAGACCTTGATCGAATTGAAAAAGAAATCAAGGAAATGCCTAACTATTTTTCCGATTACGATACCACTGTTACTTTCATTTCAAAAGAAGAATTGATGCGAGACCATGCCAATCTTCCCCACGGTGGATTTGTGATCCGCACCGGTGAAACTTCCGATGGCAATAAGCAAATGATCGAATATCGCTTAAAGCTTGATTCCAATCCGGAATTTACAGGCAGTGTCCTTTTAGCCTGTGCAAGAGCAGCCCTGAAGCTTTCTGCCGACGGACTTTCCGGAGCAAAGACTATTTTGGATCTTCCTCCTTCTTACCTCTCTTCCGTTTCACCTGAAGAATTAAGAAAGCATAGCGTATAACAAAAAACATCTGCAGAAATCTGCAGATGTTTTTCTTTATTTTCGATTCTTGTAGTAAATCAGGCCAAGCCCCTTTAAAAGGAGCTTTTCATCCTCAATGATATGATATCGGCTGAAAGGACAGATAACTTTCCCAAGTCCTCCGGTGGATACAACCGTTTTCGGAACAGAACCGAGTTCATCCGAGAAGCGATCCAAAATTCCATCGATCGCACCGGCTGTGCCGTAGATAATTCCGGAACGCATACTTTCGACGGTGGAAGAGGAAATCGCTTTTTTAGGAGCAGAAATATCGATTTTCGGCAAAAGCGAGGTGCCCTCGGTAAGAGCCTGTAAAGAAATTTTCACTCCCGGAAGAATCGCACCGCCAATATACTTGCCATCCTGATTCACACAAGTTAGGGTCGTTGCAGTACCCATATCAATGATCACACACGGGAGCGGATAAATTTCTTTCGCTGCAACTGCGGTTGCCACAAGATCGGAAGCAATCGTGCCCGGATCATCAATACAGATATGAAGACCGGTTTTTACACCGGCACCCACTACAAGAGCTTCTTTTTCGATCAAAAGTTTTACCGCTTCCCTCATCACCTCCGTAACAGGAGGAACAACAGAAGAAATAATCGCACCCTCAAACTGCATTTCAGAAAGCTTTACAAGATCAAAGATTTGTTTTATCTTTGCTGCATAACTAAAAGATGTTTCTCTGGTATCAGTAGGAATACTCAATAAATTTGATATATTCTTATTTTCATCCACACAGCCAAAGGTCGTATGTGTGTTTCCGACATTAATTGCGAGGATCATACGGCTTCGTTATTATTTTGGATCACACCACTCTTTTGGATTACCTGAACAACTCTCACAATTGCAGGACTGATAACAACATTCACGATCAATTCAAACACAAAATTAAGACCTACAAAGAATACGATCATAAAGCCAAGCATACTCATTCCTTGCTCCGCAGAAGAAGTTTTCACATAATCCGAAAAAAACAGAACGCATCCCAAAAGAAAAATGCCTGTATTTACCAAGGGACAAACAACAGCGCTTACAAAAACTGCAAGGTACTGATTGATTTTTGCAAGAAGCTTATAAACAAGACCTGCAAAAAAACCGGCCAAAATCCCCTTTACCATTACCGTAATGATCGTTCCGGGTAGGCTGAGAGAGAACCAAAAAGCAGCATCCGCTGTTGTGAAAAAAATCAGCCCGGAAACTGCACCCAGCCAAGCACCTGCCAAAGGACCGTATAAAGCGGAACCAAACACAACGGGAATCAGGGTAAGTGATATGGAAGCAAGTGCGCCAATTTTGATAAAACCACCAAAATAAGACAGTACCGCAACCAAAGCGGTTAAGATCGCAATCACAGCAAGCTTTTGAATTTTCGCTTGCAGCATTGCTTGTTTTGTTTTTGCCATAATAAAAACCTCCTTGCTACTGTCTCGGTCAACCGAGTATAGTGCAAAAGAATTCTATCACTCATTTTTCAAAAAATCAATACAAAAAATTAAAAAGGCGGAAAACCGCCTTTTTTAATGTCTTTCAGGAGAATCATATGTTTCGCAGAATCTGCCAGCAAAAGCAGGTTCCTCCCCAGCGATGGAAAGATGAGAAATGTCGCCGTAAGAAAGACAACGAAAAATCGCTTTTCCCTCTTCTCTCTCCTCCGTTACAAGCGTGGTTACAGAAGTAGGTGCCGCACAAAAATGCTGCAAAAACACATAGGGAGAAAAGCCGGTCAGGAGGGAAAGAAGAATTGCTTGAAAACCGAAGTGGCAAAACAGGACAATGGTATCCTTGTTGGGGCGCACCGCACGAAAGATCTGAGAATCACCTTCTCTTTCATAACCATGCTTCTTCAAAAGCGCATCAAATTCTCTTCTGACCCATTCATACTCTTCCAGCATATTGTTATTGGAAAACAACGGATCCTCAAGCCATCTTTCATTATCATGCAAAAGCTTTCTTTTTTTGAAGAAGGAAGGCTTATAGTCCCAAGCGTTTGTTCTGAAATGTCTGTGAGGACAGTAAACTCTTGCTTTAAATTCTCTCATCCAAGGAAGCGTTTCAAATTCAAATCCGCACTCCTTTTGAGAAGCAAGGCATGTATCCTGTGCTCTTCCCATTGGAGAGCAGTATACAGCATCAAACTTTTTGCCTTTCAAAAACTTTGCAAGACACTCTGCTTCTACTTTCCCCTTTTCGGTTATGGTATTGTTCGCATAATCAGGATCGCCGTGACGAATAATTAAAAGTTTCATACATTACCCTCCATTTTTAAAAAGAATGCTTCTACCGCTTTCATTCCATCCATTGCAGATGACATAATTCCGCCTGCATATCCGGCTCCTTCACCAATGGGATAAAAGCCGGTAACCGAGCTTTGAAAATCTTCGCCGCGAAGGATGCGAACAGGCGATGTCGCTCGGGATTCAACGCCGGTCAATACCGCATCGTACACGGAAAAGCCTTCAAAAATCTTCCCCATTTTTGCAATCCCCTCTCTAAGAGGTTCACACAAATCAGCCGGCAACACAAAATCAAGAGAGCTTGGTGCCGTTCCGATGGAATAGCTGGGGATAACCTCACCAAAAGTGGTACTTTCCTTTCGACTCAGAAAATCTCCCACCAATTGACAAGGTGCTTTAAAATTCCCGCCGCCTGCCAAAAAAGCTTTTTCCTCAAGCTTTCTCTGAAAAACAAAGCCCGAAAAAATATCCTCAGGAAGCTCTTCAGGAAGCACATTTAAAAGAAGCGCGGAATTCGCATTTTCCCTATCTCTTGCAAAATAACTCATTCCGTTGGTAACAACACTACCCTCTTCACTGGTCGCAGGGACCACCACACCTCCCGGACACATACAGAAGGTGTAAAGGTTTTTACCAAAGGAGGTTGGAACGGCAAGCTTATAATCTGCCGCAGGAAGTTTGCCGCGAAAAAAAGCTCCGTATTGTGTTTGGTCAATCTTCTTTTGCAAATGCTCAACACGAACACCAACGGAAAAGATCTTCTTTTCCATAGAAATTCCGATCTCTCTTAAGTGTCGAAAAGTTTCTCTTGCACTGTGACCAATTCCGAGAAAAACAGTATCACACAAAAATTCCTTTTTCTGTCCTTTTTCTAAAAAGATTGCACCAACAACCTTTTTATTCTTTACAACAGGAGCAATAAACTCCGTTTCGAAAAGAACCTCTCCACCAAGAGAAATGATCTCTTCGCGGATAGAGCGAACCACTTTGCGAAGACGGTCGGTACCGATATGGGGTTTGTTTAAATAAAGAATTTCCTCCGGCGCACCGAAACGGACAAACTCTTCCAAAACAAATCTTCCCCTGAAGTTTTTATCCTTCAAAAGCGTATTGAGTTTGCCGTCGGAAAAGGTGCCGGCACCGCCTTCACCAAACTGAACATTCGATGCCGGGTCTAATCTTCCGGATTGAAAGAAAAGCTCAACATCCCTTTCTCTGTCTTCAATCCTTTTTCCCTTTTCAAGAACGATCGGACAAAGGCCCGCTCTTGCAAGCAGGAGTGCAGCAAACATTCCCGACGGACCAAAGCCGACAACAACAGGACGGTACTCTGACTTTTTTAAGTTTGGTATTAAATAAGAAAATTCTTTCTCGACTCTTTTGCATTTTTCGGAAGGAGAAACAAGTGCTCCATCTCTTAAGAAAACATCTACCGTATAGTGAAAAACGATCTTTGATTTTCTCGCATCAAGGGATTTTCTGTAAAGCCGGATTTTGTTGATACAAGAGGGGGAAATGCCAAGCTCACGAGCTGCTTTTTTATATAATAAAGACTCCTCTTCCTCCGGAAAAAGTGTGAGCGAAGAAATGCGGTAAAACACTCTTTTTCCTCCTTGACAAAAGACTGATAATCTATTAAAATAATAAAAACTTGCGGGTATGGCGGAATTGGCAGACGCGCCAGATTTAGGATCTGGTGGGGATCCTCGTGCAGGTTCAAGTCCTGTTACCCGCACCAAGATTCCAAGAACAAACCGTTCTTGGAATTTTTTATATCAATTCAAACGGTCTGGCATCTTATAATCCCGAAACAAGCCTTCATATATAAGCTCGGTCCCGGGGAAATCCAAGAAATCGGAAGGCTCTGTAAATCTGCGAAGGTTTTCAGATCCGGGAATCTTGAATTTTTGAAAAATGCTTTTGATAAAATCGGAACAATAATATTTGTTATTTCTTTTTTTCTCAATTCGGATCGCTGCAAGACAGAGCCCGATAAAATCATAACCGAATTCTTTCTTGCTTTCGTACATTTCTTCAAGAACACTTTTTATGCTCTCATAAATCTCATCGGAAACCGCCAAAGAAAGAACAGCACATTTCGTATTTGGAAACCGTTTATAAACACCGATATTTCGGTGCTCTTTTACAAAGCCACCCCAAAAAGGATTATAGGCCTGTCTTCTTCCAAAGGAATACATTGGCTCAAGATCCTCTGTTAAAGAAATGGATATATGGCTGAAACGAGTTCGAGTGCAGACACGGATCACACGGGAAACAAAAGTAGATGTGTAGGTTAAAACCAAGTAGATATTTCTTGACAAATCGGTGCCTCCTCTCAATTGTATGTATCGATTAAGTATAGCATTAAACACGGATATGAGTCAAGGAATTTTGACCGCTTTTAATACTTTTTCTAAAAAAAGGAGTTTTCAATGGATTTTTCTTTTAATGCGTTGGGACTTTCCCACAAATTTATTTCTGAGCATGTGGATAAAGGAAACTTTTGCATTGACGGTACTGCAGGCCGAGGAAGAGACACGCTTTTTCTTTCCAATCTTGTAGGGGAAGCCGGTAAAGTGCTCTCTTTTGACATTCAGCAGGAAGCCATCGACAGTACTCGGGAATTGCTGGAAAATGAGAAAAAGAAAAATGTCACCTTGATTTTGGACTGTCACAGTAAAATGGATCAATATGCAGAAAAAAACACTGCAGATGCGATCATGTTCAATTTTGGTTGGCTCCCCGGAGGCGATCACAATATTTTTTCCGTTGGCGAAACCTCAGTTTTGGCAATCAAAAAAGGGCTTGATATTTTAAAACCGGGAGGTGTAATGACCCTTTGTATCTATTGCGGGAAAGAAACTGGTTTCGATGAAAAAAGGACACTTCTTGACTTTGTTTCCACCTTAGATCAAAAGAAGTATTCTGTCTTGCTGAACGATTTTATAAATCGCGGTGGTAATCCGCCCATTGCTATATTTATTTTAAAAGAGAAAACCGCACTTGACAACACAAGCACCTGATGCGATAATATTTTTATCCTAAAAAGGAGTTTAAATATGGACATCACAAAAGCAATTGAAAACAGGCGTTCTATACGAAAATTCAAGCAAACCTCTCTTGATAAAAATACCCTGATGGAAGTAATCCGCCTTGGAAGACTTTATTCCTCCGCAATGAACGCTCAACCGATCCGCTTTGCGCTAATCACAAAAAAAGAAAACAAGGATACGGTCTTTTCTTCACTGAAATGGGCAATGCGCCTTCATCCTTACAAAATAGAGGAGGATGAAAGACCTATGGCTTATATCCTTCTGCTCGGCAAGGAAGAAGAATCTGCGTTTTTTGATTTTGATGCCGGAAGTGCTGCGGCAACGGTTATGCTGGCTGCAACAGGATTTGAGATCGAAAACTGCTGCCTGAAAATACCAAGTCCAAAAGACGTTGCAAAGCATTTTGATTTCGGTGAATATATTCCCTATTATGCAATTGCACTCGGCAAAGGAAAGGTAAAAAGCTCTATTATCGACGCCGACGATTCCATTTTTTATTATTTGGATGAGAATGAAAATTTTGTAGTACCGAAAAGAACAGAAAAAGATGTTTTGATCTATTCTGATACGGAGTAAAAATATGAAAGAATACACAATTGTTCGAAAACCCGAGACTCTTGATTGGACTAAAATCCCGAAACTCAAAATTGATACTCCCTTATTTTCGGGAGATGATGTTTTTATCAATGCATTCGGTCAGATCTGTTATGACTCCGATGCACTCTATGTTCATTTGTTTTGTGATGAAAAAGAGATCCGTGCCGAGCTCACCGGACTTCTTGACGAGGTTTGTAATGATAGCTGCATGGAGTTTTTCTTCTGCCCGATAGAAGGAGATACACGATATTTTAATATCGAAAGCAACTTAAACGGTGCTATTTTCCTTGGGTTCGGAACAGATGTACATACCCTTGTTCGCCTGATTCCCGAGGAGCCCTCCATTAAGCCCATTGCTCAAAAAACAGAAGACGGTTGGGAGCTTTTTTATACGGTGCCTTTTGAATTTATCAGAAGGTTTTTCCCCGATTTTTCCCCAAAATCCGGAACCTGCATTCGTGCAAATTGCTATAAATGCGGGGATCTGACAAGCCGTCCCCATTATTATACTTGGAACGAAACTCCTCCTCTTCCCAATGCTGCATTCCACAATCCAAGTGGCTTTGGGAAAATGATCTTCGAATAAGAAAAACCCGCCAAAAGGCGGGTTTTCTTATTCTACATTGACTCCTTTTGCAAAAAAACGAGTGTTTAACATGTGCCCCAAAACAGCAAACATAAAATAACAGCCTACTGAAATAACTACAATTAGCTTTGCAATCGAAGGATCCATGGCAAAAAGATCGTTTGTAGTAAAAATCTCCATAAAACCGGGATCGAGCAATGCGCAGAGGACCATAACAAAAAGAACCGAAATCTGACTTGCAAGATAAAGGCAAAAACCGATCAAAACGGAGAATAATACCTTACCGGAAATGCGGCGGTGTCCTAAAATGATTCCCATAAAGCCCCACTGTAAAACAGCGACCAACTCCAAAAAAAGGATCAAGAGAAGCATGAAAACAAGAGCATAAAGATCAATATCGAAAAACAAAATGATCGGTTCTAAAAATGCCTTAAGAAGCTGAGCTGTTTCTTTGTTCAGGTAAATAACACCGATTGTCAAAAGTATGACAACAAAGCTTGATAACAACGAAACATAGGCAGTGACGGCTTTAGACAAGTAAAGTGTTGATCTTGAAACAGGTAAAGTATGCGTTAAATAGGATTCGTCACCGTAAAAGCTTGAGCGAAATGTGACCCAAGTGCGCATCAGACAGTTGATCAAAATGCTGAACATCATAGAGATTGCAGTACCGCTTGCGATTGAGGAGAGAACGGTAAACAGCAAGGAATTTCCCGTTTCCTTAAAAATTCTTGATAAAATACCAAAGAAAAGGGCAAGAATGAAAAAGACGGACAAAAATTTAAACATCTTTTTTATATCATATTTTAAAAGTTTCTTCAGCATTTAAACATCCTCCTAAAGATCTCATCAACAGACGCCCCTTCCTTTTCACGAAGCTCATCAGCTGAAGAGGTTAAAACGATTTTGCCGGAATCAATAAAAATCACATCATCCAAAATGCGTTCAATATCGCTGATCAAGTGGGTGGAGATCAAAACAGTAGCACCTTGAGTAAAGTTTTTCAGGATCGTATCCAATATATAATCCCTCGTAGCAGGATCCACTCCGCCGAGAGGTTCATCAAGGATGTAAAGTTTTGCACTGCGGCTAATCACGAGAGCAAGCTGTACTTTTTCCTGCATTCCTTTGCTCATTTTACTAAGCTTCATCTTCGGATCAAGACCCAAATCCTTCAAGAGAGAAAGGGCTTTTTCACAGTCAAAATCCTGATAAAAATCGGAAAAATACATAAGAGCCTGCATCACCGTCATCGTTTTATCAAGATAGGTTCTTTCAGGAAGATATGAGATGAATGCTTTACTTTCGACACCAATGGGATTTCCAAGCATTTTAATTTCTCCGGAAGTGGGTGTCAGAAGATCATTGATCAGCTTGATCAGTGTTGTTTTACCAGCACCGTTTTTACCGAGGATCCCAATGATCCTACCGGCAGGAATCTTCAAATTTATGTCGGAAAGTACCGTTTTATCTCCGTATTTTTTAGAAACTCCGATCAATTCCAAAAGCTCCATTAGGCATCCCCCTCACTTTTATTCAGATAAGAAAACACATCTGCCATTTCATACCCGATCTCTTTCATGTTTTGCATATACTTTTCAGTCAGCTTTGTTGCGTATTTTCTTTTGCAGGATTCGATCAATTCACAGTCTGATGTAACAAATCTTCCGCTCGTTCTTTCCGCAAAAACCAGCCCCTCACCTTCCAGCTCAGTAAGTGCCTTTTTCAGAGTGTTTGGATTGACGGAAAAAAAGATAGACCACTCACGAACGGAAGGAAGCCTTTGACCCGGCAAAAGCTTTTCGGAAATGATCAGTATGCGGATCTGTTCCATAAGCTGCAAATAGATCGGACTGTTATTCTGAAAATTCATTTTTCCCTCCATCTGTATTATTGTCTTAATACAATATTACACTTTTTCAGACCATTGTCAAGTGTTTTTCTAAAAAAAGATCGGAAACCTTGCGGCTCCGACCTTTTTTTATTTTACCGAAATTGTTTTTCCGTCACAAACGACCTCAACAAAAAGAGGTTTTTCAAGACCTTTTTCATTGGGAGAATGGAAAGTTAAATAAAGACTTCCTTCTTTTTCGAAGATCATACCGTGACCGCCGTCTGAATCAATGATAGGAGGAAGGTGGGTAAAAGATTTTTCAATGCTTCCCTCTTCAAACTTTACAAGAAGCTCAGCATACTTTCCTTTTACAAAAGAAGACCAAATCATAAAGAGCTCCCCTTCTTTTGTTTCATACATAAAAGGTCCATCCGTTACATAATGATCATGCTTTCCTACCTTATCCACCCAAGAACAGGAGGATGCTGCAAAAATTGTAACCGGCTCGGAAACAATCCTTGAAAGATCATCCGAAAGGCGCGCGTAGCAAATCGTTCCGTCGATAATTTTGGTATGTTCTCTGCAGAAAATAATGTAGGGGTTTTTTTCCTTATCAATGTAAAGGGTTCCGTCGAGACATTCCCATTCTTTCGGTGTAACCGGGCCGTTGCTGTGTGGCACGAAGGGTCCGAGAGGGCTGCTTGACTTTAAAATATAGGTTCCTCTTAAATCGTTTTCCTGGGTAAAGGTAGCAAACATATAATATGAACCGCAAAACTTGTGCACCTCAGGTGCCCAGTTTGCGCCACGGTTCATACCAAATTCAGAGGAACAAAAGCATTCAACCGGATCGCTCCAAATTTCAAGGTCTTTTGATGTATAAACATCAAAACCGTCCGACTCCATTGCATAATTCTTCGCGCGAGAACCATACAAATAATACAATCCGTTATCTTCTAAAACATAAGGATCGCGGATATTGATCTCATAGCTCTTCATTATAATCCTCCAAATTTATAAAGCTGATTTGCAAACATCTACCCATTTTTCAAAATGAATGATGTTTTCGAGTTCTTCAAGGCTAAGCTTAATCGCGCTGTTCGAGCTGCCGCAAGCAGGATAAACAGTTTCAAAGGCTTTCAAGGAAACATCCAGATATACCGTTACATTTTCGCGAATTCCAAAGGGACAAACGCCGCCAACCGCATGACCGATCAAAGGCTCAACATCTTCAAAGGGAATCATTTTTGCCTTCATGTGAAATTCCCCCTTGAATTTTGCGTTATCAATTCTTGCATTGCCGGAAGTAATAATCAGAATAGGCTTCTCATCCACAATAAAAGAAAGGGACTTTGCTATCTCCTCTCCCGTGCAACCGATTGCCTTTGCAGCCTCTTCCACAGTAGCGGAAGAAACATCAAACACCATGATTTTCTCATCGAGATCAAATTTTTTCAAATAATCTCTTGCTTTTTCAAATGCCATAAAAACTCCTAAGCTACTTTTCAAGGGTATCTTCTTTTCCGCGGTATACGACAAATTTGCAGAAGAGAAACTCCAATACAAAATTGGAAAGCATCGTTATAATGAGAATAATAAAATCATTGATACCCAACCCTTCCGCCAAATCACCGAGATAGGTCGACAACGGGGTGAAAACAAGGTAAAAGCCAAACACTTTCGCCATAGCAACAGGAACATTTGCTGCAGATTTAAAGGTATATCTACGGTTTAAAGTAAAATTCCATAAAATAGAAAGCACGAGAGAGATCAGATATGGGATCCAGTAATCTTTAATAAAAATTTCAAGCAGCGCGAAGGTTGCGATTTGGATCACACCGGCGGAAACGGAAAACAAAGTAAACTTTACCGCTTGCCACATCTGCTTTTTCTTTTCGTTCATTTTAAATTCCTCACTAACATTAGATTTAATTACAAAGTAATTGTTATTTCCTGTCGTTAAAGTAAATAATGAAGCCACCCATAATAACAACAGCAGCTAAAATTCCAAATTCCAATGTTTCATAAAAAATACCCATCACTACGAAGGACACAATCAATGTAACAAGCATTGCGATCAAGGCTTTTTTCATAAATGACTCCTTAAATAAAACAATGATAAGAGAAACGAGAATAGGCGATCAATCTAAAACAACGGACTTTTTATTGCCGTTCTTTTTTCTCGGATATTCTCTGATACGGATGATAAAATCAAGGTTCAGTGCTTCATCTTTGCCGTCTTTTTCCAAAAGAACAGAACTGTCAAGCACTTCTTTTATAATGCCGATATACTGCGTACCGTCATAAGAATAAACGATGCATTCTTTATCTATAAATCTTTTTGCAAGTTCTTTCATTTGACCGTTGCCTCCCAAATTCTTTTTATTCAATATTTTTCTAATAATTGTGGCCTTTTTTCTTTTGCGAAACATGATAAAAATGATAATCCAAAGAAAAATGATTGGTATATAAGCAGGATTCATTTTATCACCTCTGAAAGAATTCGTTTGCTTGCTCATTATATAACAAAGTTCTGCTTTTTTCAATAAAAAATATAAAATCTTAAACACCCGTCAAACGAGTGACTCGCAAAAGGGCAATCAAACTGTGTGTTCGAACCCCTGCATATTTTTAATGAATTATTTTCTTGCGGGAAATATGAAAACCTCCTGACGGATTATGAAATTTTCTACTATCGCAGAAAGCGAAATAAAACTCGTTCCTTTGTATGCCGTAAGCATATTTTACATTTGCGAAGCAATATTTCTCCCATCAGCAAGGTAGATTTCATTGAAAAAAGACCTTGTCAAAAGACAAGGTCTTTTCGCTGCTGTTCCGAACCATTTAGATGCCACTTTAAAAAGCAAGATTATTTCAAAACAGTCATTAAAATCATACAAATCGCCATAAGCACACTGACAATACTTGTTGCATAAAGGTAGGGATTCAATTTATTTCCTAAGGTTTCTACCGTGTCATCCTTGCTTTTCTTTAGCAGATATATCATTCTAATAAACATTGCAATATCTATCGTTAGGAACACTCCCGCAAAAATAAGAGGAATCAATACATCCAAATCCATTAATTTATCTCCTTATAAAATCTTAATAATCGTGAATTTATTTTAACTTGAAACTATTAAAAATGCAAGATTTATCTCCACTCGGTCATTGATTCCACCTTGAAGGAGGTTTTGGTGATATTTCGCCGCAGTCGTATTTTACTTCTACACTATTCACTATTACTTATTACCTTCCAAAAATCCTCGTAGATAAGAGAAAAGTGAAGAGTGAAAAAGTAATAGTGAAAAAGTAAAAATCCCAGTGCTTTCGCACGAGGATTTTTGGTGGGGGAAGGTGGATTCGGACCACCGAAGTCAGTGACAACAGATTTACAGTCTGCCCCCTTTGGCCGCTCGGGAATTCCCCCATATCGTATTTTATTGTGTCGCTGGAGCTGGTGAAGGGACTTGAACCCCCAACCTGCTGATTACAAATCAGCTGCTCTGCCAATTGAGCTACACCAGCGTAACTCACCGGCGACGACTGATATACTAACATATTCCACGGAGTTTGTCAAGATATTTTTTTAAAAATTGCAATAATATTTTTTTCATTTTTTACAAAAAATGAGGAAGTTCTCTTGAAATACTCACTCTTGCCGTGGTATAATAATATAATACCTAAATTACACGCGGAAAGGAGATCATTTTGAAAAAAGACGAATACTGGTCTATTGACCGATTACTTCCCAAAATTCAATCCTCCTTTAGCGAAAAGCAAAATAAAAATGTACCTTTATCTTCTTTAGAATCCAAGGAGTCTGACAAGCATTACGAAAAGATCGTTTGCCCCAAAAACTCGCGCGTGATCCGCCATTATAAATTGACAAAGCCCGAATTTCCCAAAAACAACTTGATTCTTGAAGTTCCAACGGAAGAAAAAAAGACCTTTGTCCCCTGCTCGCTTTTTTCTCCTACAATGTTATCACTGAACAAAGAGCAGAGAGCTTACTTTTTCTTTTTCTGCTCTGCAGTTGAAAAGAGACACAAGGTAGAAACAAGCTTTTCCTATATTGTTCTTTATCTCTGCAGAATGTTAAGAAAAATCGAGCTTTTAAGAAGCATCCCCGATGATATTTTTTGGCTTTGGGAAAATTACCGTCAGGATTTCCCTCTTGCCGACAAGCTTTTTGCCGATACGGTCAGTGATTTTTGTTTCTATAAGGGCATCATCATTCCTTTTGAAAAAGTAGGAAGCATTGTATGCAAAAAGGATTTTCTGATCCGACCTTTTCTTCTTGATCCTTATATTTTTGACTATCTCTTTGCCGAGGATCACAAATTAACACCTACAGAGATCAATTTTCTGATTCGCATTCTATCGGGCGACGGTTTTCGGAAAACCAAGGCTTACCGTGCAAACGCCACCTACGCGATGGCAACGGAAGAAGCAATGAACAAAGCCTTTACAAGAGGGCTTTTTAACAAAAAAAGCTTAAATGAAAGCCTTTTTTCCATTCAGATCCCCTCTCAGGTTCACACAATAAGAAAGCTTTTTTCCGCTTTGCCCGCTGCTGAAGCACCTCAGATCGAGATCAATTTATGCTATCTGCCTCTCCTTCACGACAACAACATTCACGACCGTTGTGATGAGATCCTGAAATACCTCGACAACAGGATCCGCGCCATCTTAAAAATAAAAAATGCACTTTCACGCATTCACATCTCTATCGAGCACCGTGTTTTTTTAGAAGAGATACTGAATGAGTTTCAGCATCTTGCGCCGCAAGCGCAAAACGATATCACCTTCGAAAAGGCAACGCCAAGAGCTTCGCTTCCGAAAAGGAAGATCGAAGTGGATACCGAGAAAGCAGCTCAAATTGAAGAGGATTCCTGGCTTTTAACGCAAAAGCTTACAGAATCTTATTCAGAGGAAGGGATAGAAAGCATCACCATCGGAGGTGATGCAGAACCCGACTTTGACGAAGTTATTGAAAAAAATCTTTCCAAGAGCATTCGATCGGGCACAGATCCCGAAAGCGGTGAATTTTGGGAGTTTGCCGCCCTTCTTTCTCCGGAAGAGGATTTGTTTATGTCTTATTCCGTAAACCTTGGAAAGGACAGAGCAAGAGAATACGCCCTTTCCATCGGTATGTTTTACGAAGGTATGGTGAGCACCTGTAATGAAAAAGCTCTGGATGCCACAGGAGATAATGTAATGACTCCCTTTGGGGAAATTTTCCCCGAATATTTATCCGAATTAAAGGAAGTTTTCCCCGAAATGAAAGGAGAAACAAAATGAGTGAAGATAAAAGAATCAAAATTCCAAAAAGGATTCTCGGCACTCTTCTTAACTCTGCAGGTGCAGGTGTAGTTCCGAGACAAGGCCTTGAATATATTGCTATCGGCAGAGAAAAAGAGATTGAAGCTTTGATCCGCGATCTGGATAACATCGCTCTTGGCATGGGTGCTTTTCGTTTTCTTGTAGGAAAATACGGTAGCGGTAAAAGCTTTTTGATGGGTCTTGTTCGCGCAAACGCCCAGGAAAAAGGTTTTGTGATCGCAGATTCCGACCTTTCTCCCGAAAGAAGATTTCACGGTACCGGTGGGCAAGGACTTGCCACATTCCGTGAGCTGATCCGCAACCTTTCCACAAAATCATCTCCCGACGGGAATGCTCTTCCTTCCATTCTCGGTGCTTGGTTCTCTTCTCTTCAGATGAAGGGTATCAGTGAAATGGGCTTTTCTCCCAATTCCGAGGAATTAAACAAGTTTGTGGAAAAAGAAGTTTTTCTTGTTTCCCGCACGCTTCAGGGAAATGTAAACGGATTTGATTTTGCAAAAGTATTGTATGCATACTTTACCGCTTATGTAGCGGGAGATGATGCACTTTTAGAAGATGCTCTGCGGTGGCTTAGAGGAGAATTCAGCGGGAAGCTGCAAGCACGAAGCTCCCTTCTTCACATTAATTCTGTAATTGATGATCAAAACTGGTACGATTATTTAAAGCTCTACGCAGTCTTCTTCCGACAGATCGGCTATAAGGGCTTTGTCCTTCTCATTGACGAATGTGTAAATCTTTATAAGATCCTCAACCGTATTTCAAGAGAAAACAACTATGAAAAAATCCTTTCCATGTTTAATGACACAATGCAGGGAAAGGCTGAGGGGCTAGGCATTTTTCTGGGTGCAACCCCGCAAATGATCGAAGACCCAAGGCGCGGCCTCTACAGCTACGAAGCACTAAAAAGCAGACTGATCCCTGGGAAATTTATTCCGGACGGAAAACAGAATCTTCTTTCCCCCTTGATCTACCTGCAAAGGCTTTCCGACAATGAGATCTTTGCCCTTTGCAAGCGTCTTCTTCTGCTTCATTCCTCTTATTACAATTACTCTCCCAAGATCTGTGATGAGGATATTCTTTCTTTTTTAAATGTTGCTCTTGAAAAAATGGGAGCAAATGAAATGATAACCCCCCGTGAAGTTACCAGAGATTTTCTGAATATTCTTGATATTCTCTTCACAGATGAAAACACTGTTTTTTCTGACCTTGTCGTAAAAACCACCTTTGAAACCTCGGATATCGAGGAAGAGGATGAGGAGGATTTTTTCAACTTAAGTGAGATCCGTTTATGACAGAAAATCTGAATGAAAAGGCAAAAAAAGCATTTGCTCTTTTTTCGCCTTTTATCAAAAACTATATTTACCAAAACGGTTGGAATGAGCTAAGAGAGGTTCAGATCAAAGCAGCGGAAAAGATCTTCTTTACCGAGGATCATCTTCTTATTTCCTCCGAAACGGCCTCAGGAAAAACAGAGGCTGCCCTCTTTCCCATTCTTTCTATGATGGAAAAGGAATCGTATGAAAACTTTTCCGTACTATACATTTCGCCCTTGAAATCCTTGATCAACGATCAATTTTCAAGAATGGAATATCTCTTAAATGAAAGTGGAATGCCTGTTTACCGCTGGCACGGGGATGTTTCCAAAAGCCATAAGGACGCTTTTTTGAAAAAGCCCGGCGGACTGATCCAGATCACGCCGGAATCCTTGGAAAGCATGCTGATGAACCGCGCCAATGATATTCCTCGTCTTTTCGGAGGTGTGAAATTCATCATCATTGATGAGATCCACGCGCTGATGGGATCTGACCGAGGCGGACAGATCCTATGCCAAATGGAACGAATTGAAAAGCTGATCTCCTTTGAACCCCGAAGGATCGGTCTTTCCGCTACCGTAGGAAAGCCGGAGGAATGCGGTGCGTGGCTGAAGGGCAAAAGCGAAAGATTATGCAGCATTGTTCAGATCAAGTCAAAGGATTATTCCTGGAAGCTTGGTCTTGAGCATTTTTACATTACGGAGGAGAGCGAAGAAAAAGGCTTTACTCCCGCCGACACCTTTATATATACCGCTACAAAGGGTGAAAAATGTATTGTGTTTTCCGACTCACGCGAAGAAACGGAATACATCACTGCAACCTTGCGTCAGCTTGCAAAAAAGAAAGGTGAAGAAGACCGCTTTTATATTCACCACGGAAACCTTTCCGCCGCGATCCGTGAAGAGGTGGAGGACAGTCTCCGCTCCGATGATAAAAACATCACTGCGTGCGCAACGGTAACACTTGAGCTTGGAATTGACATAGGCCGATTAAAACGGATCATCAATCAAGGCGCGCCAAACTCTGTTTCCGGATTTTTACAAAGGCTTGGCAGAAGCGGCCGAAGAGGTGCCCCCCCTGAAATGCTTATGGTATTTCGAGAAGATGAGACCTTGCCCAACGCCCCCATTTATCAATTGATCCCGTGGGAGCTTCTGCAAGGCATTGCAATTATCGAACTTTACAGAAAAGAAAGATGGATCGAGCCTGCAGGAGATAAAAAAATGCCTGCAAGTCTGATTTTCCATCAAACGCTCTCCGTCCTCGCCTCCAAGGGAAGCCTTACTGCTCAAAGATTGGCAAAGGAAGTCCTTTCCCTTTCCCCATTTTCCAATTTCACAAAAGAACAGTACAGGGATCTTCTGATCCATATGCTGAAAAACGACTATCTTGAATTAACCGATGAGAAAGAATTGATTGTAGGTCTCAAGGGTGAAAGAATGCTTTCCAGCTTTAAATTCTACGCGGTCTTTAAAGACAGTGAGGACTTTACCGTTCGTCATGGGTCGGAAGAGATCGGAAGCATTACCTCTACCCCTCCCATCGGTGAGAGATTTGCTCTTGCAGGAAGAGTTTGGTCTGTAGAAGAAATCGATGTTTCCAAAAAGCTGATCTATGTTACTCCCGTAGAAGGAAAAATGAAGATTTCCTGGCCCGGTGACAACGGATTTATTCATACAAAAATTCTTGAAAAAATGCAAGAAGTCCTTTCTTCCGACGAAGCATACCCCTATCTTTTACCAAAGGCTGCAAAAAGATTGGAGGAAGCACGGCGGCTTGCGAAGAAAACAGGTGCCTGTGAAAAGCCGATCATAAGCCTTGGCGGAAACAGTTTTGTGTTCTTTCCTTGGCTTGGTACAAAAGCTTTTCAGGCATTAAAAAGACTTCTGCAAAAAGAAGCTTCTCCTCTTGACCTGTTTGATATACAAAGCGGACTCTGCTACTACATTACATTTAAATCAGAAAATTCAACTCCGGAATTGATTCTATCAAAGCTGAAAGAAAAGCTATCGGTCGAGAAGCTTAACCCGGAAAGCCTTGTAACCAAAACCGAGTACCCTTCCTATGACAAATTTGATCCCTGTCTTCCCCACGGACTACTGATCGAATCCTTTGCGAAAAACAGGCTTGATCTTCAGGAGGTCAGGAATAAATTTGAAAAGAGGTTATAAAGAAAAAAGCATTTGCCGAAATCGGCAAATGCTTTTTCTTATAGGGTTGTATTTCCGCCGTAGCTGACAGCTCCCGCATCGATTACTCCTTCCATTTTTGAAATTTCTTCGATCAGGGAAAGGGTTTCATCGGTAAGCCTTGTTTCAAGAGAAAGCTCTACGGTATCGCCCGAAACAGATTTTGATCTCACTTGTACCCTTTCAAGAGAGGCAATGGCATCTTCCACTGTATCACCGAAGCCTACGCGATATCGGATCACAAGAAGATACGAATTATTTGTCCTCTTTTTTGAAAAAAAGTAAAATGCAAGATACAAAATACCAAGACATAAATTTGTAATAAGAGAAATATAAACAAGTCCCGCTCCTGCCATGATACCCACGCTGATCGCCCAAAACATAAACACGGTGTCAGTCGGATCCTTAACCGCAGTACGGAAGCGCACAATAGAAAGTGCTCCAACCATACCGAGGGAAAGAGCAAGATTCGTAGTCACGGTCATAATTACAACACTGGTTACCATAGACAAAAGCAAAAGAGAAAATGTAAAATTTTTATTCAGAGAAACACCTTGGTAAGTAATACGGTAGACCATAATCACATAAAGTGAGAGAAAAAAAGATACCAAAAGACCCGTGGCAATACGATCGCCTGTCATCGTCGATTGAAATTCATTTTCAAAGGTGGTACGAAAAAAATCAAAAACAATATTCATATATTCTCCTTAGTACAAAACCTCTCTGCAAAGGCAAAATTTCGAAATGGCGCATGGGATTTTGGGTATATCATAAAGTAGCTTTGAAAGATACGGCGGAAAATCAGAATCATACTTAATTTCAAGGATTGCTTTTCCACTCTCTATAGCAGGAACGGAGAAAGTTTTTTCATCAAGCTCATTTCTGAAAGCGGATGCCGAAACCCAGGTGTCGATTGTAATACGAACATTCCCAAAAGGATGCAAAAACGCACTTCGGTAATAGTCTACAAACAAAAGAGGTCTGAAGCCTTCCGAAAGAATTTTGTTTGAGATCTCTTCTTCCAAGGCACCGCCTGCTGAGAAAACATCCGGCTTTCTTTTAATCAAAGCACAAGCCTTCGCAAGCGAAATGGTTTCAAAGGCTTTAAAAGACTTTTTTCCGATCTTTTCTTTTTTTTCGAGGCGGATATAAGAAAGGTCTCTATTATAAAAACGAATGCGATATTTTGCGCGCTTTTCAAGCCCGTTTATCTTATCAAAATAAGCGGAGGACAAAGGGTCCTCAAAATAAAGACTTCGGATATGATAGGCACCCCTATCGGGAGTGTGGTCATCCTTTCTCAAAGCAATGTGAAAGCGGCTATTCAAACGATGTGCATCGGCTGAATTGATATAAAATTTCAGCTCGTTTCTTGCTCCTATCATAATCACCGCTTTCTTTTCATATTCTGTAAAAAACATTCTAACAAACACCACCCTGTTTGTCAACAAAGGAGATATGATGAAAAAAAGCCTAATCGTCTCATGTTTTGTTCTTCTTACTCTTTTATTCTTATTTTGCAGCTGCAAAAAAGCAGATAACGCCCCCTCTGTAAAAATTGACACTGAAAAAAGATATTTGGTCTCGATAAAAATCGACGACTTTGAAGGCAAAGGCGAGATCTTTTATGACAAAAACAAAAATCTTCATTTACTTCACACCGATCCAACTTCACCTCTTTTTTCAATGGAAGAAATCTTTGGCGAAAAAAGCGTAAAAACCCGTTTCAAGGATTTGGAATATGAACAGGATCTTTTTATCAGCGGTACCGCAATCCTGAAAAACATTTTTGATCTTTTAGGAAGTGAAAATGGAAAAAAAGTCAGCGGAAAAGGAGAAATAAAGACAGAATTTGCAGACGAAAACTATCGTTTTACTCTCTATTCCGAAAAAGAAACGACCGAAGAGCAAAAAATAATCGGTAGCGGTTGGAACAGTAATTTTGCAATCATTTTCATTCCGGCCGCATAAAATATCAATGGCGGAATAAAAGCAAAAACGCATGGCAACAATAAAAACAAACAAAAAGCATAATGCGTTTAGGAGTGAAAAAATTGAATGTAAAAAGAGGAGATATTTATTATGCAGATCTGAGTCCGGTTATCGGCTCGGAGCAAGGAGGAGTCCGACCCGTTGTTATTGTACAAAATGATGTGGGAAACAAACACAGTCCGACCGTAATCGCAGCAGCCATTACAAGCAAAACGACAAAAACGAAGCTTCCCACTCACATAGAAGTATACGCCGAACAAAACGGACTTTGCAAAAACTCGGTCATACTCCTGGAACAAATACGTACAATAGATAAGAAAAGACTCAAAGAAAAAATGGGTCACCTGAAAGACGAAACGATGGCAGAGGTAAACAAAGCGATCAACATCAGTTTCGGTTTATCCTAACAATCTCACCCTGATCAAAAGCCCTTGATCAGGGTGTTTTTTGAAAAGAAAGGTTGACAAAATCTGTTTGATATCTTATAATATTTATGTCAAAAAAATGTGTTTTTTGATTTTTTGCAACCTGAAGTTGCATTTTAGCTACTCCAAAATAAGAAGGAGAAAATTATGACAATTGGTAAAAAAATAACAAAACTTCGCACCGAACACGGTATCTCGCAGGAACAGCTTGCGGAAAAGATTAATGTTTCTCGTCAGTCTGTTTCCAAGTGGGAAATGGATCAAGCACTTCCTCAGATCGACAAGGTACTTCTTCTGTGTGAGCTTTTTAACATTTCAACCGACACCCTTCTTCATGAAGATGCCCCTCTCCCCATTCTTGAAGAAAACAAAAAGAATAAATACTTCGGCACCGACGGCTTTCGCGGTGAAGCCAACAAAAACCTTACTTCCATGCACGCATACAAAGTAGGACGCTTTTTGGGTTGGTACCTATCCTCTTCTCATTCAGGAAGATCTAAAAATGAAAGGCCCAGAATCGTTATCGGAAAAGATACGAGAAGATCCAGTTATATGCTGGAATACTCCATCGCAGCCGGCATTACTGCCTCCGGTGCCGATGTTTATATGCTCCATGTTACGACTACCCCCAGCGTTTCATATGTAACCAGAACAGATAATTTTGATTGCGGTGTTATGATCACCGCCTCCCATAATCCCTACTATGACAACGGTATCAAGGTAATCAACCGCTACGGTGAAAAGCTTGAGGACAAGGTTACCGCTTTGATTGAAGCTTACCTTGACGGCAACATGAAGGCCCTCGGTCTGAATACACCGGATCTTCCCTTTGCGACCAAAGAACATATTGGCTGTATTGTTGACTATGTAGCCGGCAGAAACCGCTATGTTGCATATTTGATCTCCCTCGCAAGCCACTCCTACAGAAAGCTCAGAATCGGTCTTGACTGTGCAAACGGTGCCTCCTGGATGATTGCAAGAAATGTGTTTAATGCGCTGGGTGCGCAAACCTATGTGATCGGTGATGATCCCGATGGACTAAATGTAAATTTGGACTGCGGCTCCACCCACATGGAAAAGCTTTGCGAGCTTGTGAAGGAAGAGCACCTTGATTTTGGTTTTGCTTTTGACGGCGACTGCGACCGCTGTATCGCAGTAGATGAAAACGGAAATGTGGTAGACGGCGACAAGATGATGTATATTCTCTCCAAACGCCTGAAAACCAGAGAAATGCTGAATAAAGACACCCTTGTGGCAACCGTTATGACAAATAGCGGCTTAATTGCAAGTCTTGACAAGATCGGCGTAAAAATGGAGCAAACTGCTGTAGGTGACCGTTTTGTCTATGAATGCATGCAGAAAAACGACTATTCTCTCGGTGGAGAACAGTCAGGTCACATCATCCTCAAAAAATACGCAACCACCGGCGACGGTCTTCTTACCGCTATTATGCTTGCAGAAGAAATCTGCGACTCCAAATCTACGCTTTCCAAGCTCTGTGCAGATGTTATTTTGTATCCTCAGCGTACCATCAATGTAAGAGTAAAAGATAAAAATGCAGTATTATCCGATGAAACGGTTTTGGCTGAAACAAAAAAAGTAGAAAGCCTGATCAACGGAAAAGGGAGAGTACTGCTCCGTCAGAGCGGTACCGAGCCTGTTGTGCGTGTTATGATCGAGTGTGAGGACAAAGATCTTTGCGTTGCCTACGCTCAGCAAATTGCAGACAAGATTCTCGAGGGAGGACACGGCATTGAGTAAAAAAGTAAAAACCTCAGATCTTTTCGAATCTGTTCCCGAGCACCTGAAGCCTTTTTTTGATCAAACTACATATCCTTGGGAGCTTCTTCCGGAAATTAAAAACATTGTCAAAACCTTCCTTGAAAACGGACTGGAGGGCTATACCGTTTATGCTGAAGGCATTTTAATCGGAGAAAATGTAAAAATCCACCCAAATGCCGTTATCGAAGCACCTGCCATTATCGGTGCAGGCACGGAGCTTCGCCCCGGTGCTTTTCTGAGAGGAAATGTTATTTGCGGCGAGGGCTGCGTGATCGGTAACTCCACAGAGCTGAAAAACTGTATTCTCATGGACCGTGTTCAGGTTCCTCATTACAACTATGTAGGTGACTCTATTTTGGGCTACCGCGCTCATATGGGCGCAGGTTCCATTTGTTCCAATTTAAAAAGCGATGGAAAAAATGTTGTGATCCGCGGTGAAAAGAGCATTGAAACCGGTCTCAGAAAAATCGGTGGCATCCTCGCTGATTATGCTGATATCGGTTGCGGCAGTGTTTTAAATCCCGGTACTGTTATCGGCAAGAACACATCCGTATATCCTCTTACCTCTCTCAGAGGTGTCTATCCGGAAAACAGCATTGTAAAAGACACAAAAACGGTTGTACCGCGTAAATGAATAAAAAAAGCAGCAGATCAAATTTGATCTGTTGCTTTTTTTAGTATAAAATAATCTGCTTTTTCAAAAATATCTCTTTATAATGATTGATCTCATCATCAGAAAATAAACTATCCTTAAAATCAAGAATTACACTTTTTATATATCGTAAATTTGAAATAAATGCTGCAAGTTCTTCTCCTGAGTGGTCATTGATCCCTTTCAAAACCGGGATCAGGATCCGATACGGATAAGCCCGCTTTTCCAAAAACGAAATTGTCTCAAGTGTATGCCTCACATCCGGAAGAAAAACATCGGAGGAAAAATCTTTTTCCGACGAAAAAAGTCGCAAAATATAAAGGTCAACATACCCATCGAGAAGATCATATGCAAATGAGGGACACATTCCGCAAGTATAGATTTGAAGAGTCATTCCCATATCTTTTATTTCCTTTGCAACATCCTTGCAGAAAAAAGGATCGGAAAGCGGCTCTTGTCCAAGGAAAGTGATGCCAAGATTTTTCGTATAGCAAAGCATTTTTTCTTCCCTAAGATAAGCGGCGAGCTCTTTCTCTGAATAAGTTTCTTTTTCAAGGCTGTCTTCGGTAAAATCGTGTTCAGGCAAAAAGGAATAGCAACTGCATAGCTGATGACAAGCACCAACACAATCCGAAAAGACGACACCTGTTCTTGTGCCATCGCCTAAATCGGTGCGGTAATGCAAAAAACCTGCAATACGCTTTTTCAACAAATCACCTCCTTTTTCTCTATCATAACAAAAAGACAGCAATAAGTAAAGTTTCATGTATATTCTTCTTTCCGGGCTCATATGTTTTACCAAAACGAGTACCATCAAAGGAGAGGGAAAATGACAGAGAACACCAGCATTTATCAAGACATCGCCAAAAGAACCGGTGGAGATATTTACATCGGTGTTGTTGGCCCTGTCAGAACGGGAAAATCCACCTTTATCAAGCGATTTATGGAAAATGTAGTCTTACCGAAAATGGAAGAAACTGCAGAAAAATCGAGAGCGATCGATGAGATGCCGCAAAGCGGTAACGGAAAAAATGTAATGACTACGGAACCGAAATTTGTTCCGGAACGAGGGGTTCGGATTGAAACCGAGGAAGGCCTTGGTTTTCAAGTGAAGCTTATTGACTGCGTCGGCTTTCCTGTTCCGGGAGCAAGCGGCCTTGAGGAAGACGGCAAATCGCGTATGGTCAATACCCCCTGGTCTGCCGAAGCACTCCCCTTTGAAGAAGCGGCAAGTGTCGGCACAAAAAAAGTAATAGAAGAACACGCAACGGTCGGCGTTGTTATCACCACCGACGGAAGTTTTGGCGAGATTCCGAGAGAGTCATATCTCAAAGCAGAAGAAGATATCATTCAAAGAATGAAAAAAACAAAAAAGCCTTTCGTTGTAGTCTTAAATTCGGCACATCCCGAAACCGATGAAACAAAGTCTCTTTCAAAGCTTTTGGAAGAAAAATATAAGGTTAGTGTTTTACCGAAGAATTGTTTCTCTATGGAGGAAGAGGATTTTCTCCAAATTATCGGAAAAATTGTATTAGAATTTCCGATCCGTGAAATCGGCTTAAAGCTCCCGGCTTGGATCCTAAACTTGGAAGAAGGAAAAGAGACAAAAACGAAAATTTTAGCTGATTGGGAATTAAAAATGCAGGGAATCGCAAAAACCGGAGAGATCTTTGACTGCATTGATTCCTTTTCGGAGAACGAAATTTTTGAAGCAGTACAGATAGAAAATTCGGATCTTGGCAATGGAGAAATACAGATCAAAATTTCCATTGACAAAAAATACTTTTACAAGATCTTAACAGATGCTTGTGACACAAAAATTGAAAGCGAAGAAGAGCTTGTAAAAATGTTTTGTATGCTTGCGGATCAAAAAAAGAATTATGATAAGATCGCAAAAGCACTTGAAGAGGTAAACGAAAGCGGATACGGCATCGTTACTCCCGAAATTGAAGATCTTAGATTGGAGGAGCCGGAAATCGTCAAGCAGCCCGGTGGGTATGGCGTAAAGCTGAAGGCAAGCGCACCCTCCATTCATATGATCCGTGCAAATATTCAAGCTGAAATTTCACCAATCGTCGGAAGCGAGAGGCAGTCAGAAGATATTGTCAAATTTCTTTTAGAAGAATTTGAAGAAGATCCAACCAAGATCTGGCAGTCCAATATGTTTGGAAAATCCCTTTATGAGCTTGTAAACGAGGGACTGAACACCAAACTGAACCATATGCCGCAGGAAGCAAGAGCAAAGCTTGCGGAAACCCTCCAAAAAATCATCAATGAAGGTAGCGGCGGTCTTATTTGTATCATTCTGTAAAAAATAGAAAAAACAGGGCAATGCCCTGTTTTTTTCTTTGATAAAATCCTTGAAAAATATCAAATTGAATGATATAATAAATTGATTAATTGTCTGCACAGCATATCGGCTTAAAATAGGAACGGGGATGCTTGCAAACAGGACAGATTTCCGGTGCGCTTTCTGATGAGTGTCTTTGCCCGCAATTTTGGCAGATCCACCATATTTTTTCGCCCTTGGAAAACACCGCGCCGTTTTCTACCATATAGCCTTGCTTTTCAAATCGCTCACGGTGTTCGTTTTCGATCTGTCCGACCATTTCAAATGTTGCCGCAATGGAGTCGAACCCTTCCTCCCTTGCCACCTTTGCAAAGCCGGGGTACATTTCACAGCTTTCATGTTTTTCGGATGCCGCAGCTGCAAACAGGTTTTTATCTGTTGTGTTCAAACAATTCAATAGCTCAAGATATATTTCAGCATGTGCTTTTTCATTATCTGATGTTTCTTTAAAAATTGCTGAAATATTCTCAAAGCCATCCTTCTTTGCTCTTTTTGCAAAGAATTCATACAGAATTGCAGCTTGTGCTTCTCCACTGATCGCACTTCGTAAATTTTGTTCCGTTTTACTCCCGATTAGTTCCATAATTAACCTCCTGTTTTTTCTTATTTTACACAAACAGTTATTAAATTATTCAAAGGAATATTTATGAATCTATACTCATCAAAAGAAATGACCGATCTTTTGGAAAGACATGATTTCTTCTTTAAAAAGAATTTAGGTCAAAACTTTTTAATGAATGAAAGCATTGCTTATAAGATTGCTTTTGCATCCAGAGAAACGCTTCCCGAAGATGCAAAAACCTTAGCACTTGAGATCGGACCGGGCGCAGGCTCCCTTACCTTACAGCTATCTAAGTTATTCGACAATGTGCTTGCTTTGGAGATCGATCCTCACCTGATCGGTGTTCTTGAAGAAAGCCTCTCAGAACAGAAAAATGTTCTCGTGATCCAAACTGACGCCCTAATGTTTGATTTGGAAAAAATATCGGAAATGTACCCCGATCATCAGATCGCTGTTTGCTCCAATCTCCCCTACTACATAACAAGCGAAATCATTATGAGGCTGCTCGAGAGTTCCCTTCCCATTGCCTCTATTACCGTTTTGATTCAAAAAGAAGCCGCTTCCCGTCTAACATCAAAACCCGGAGAGGACAATTTCGGTGCCATCACCGCTTCCGTTTCATATTATGCGAAAGCGGAAAAGCTTTTTTTGGTGGGTCCCGGCAATTTTATACCTCGTCCAAAGGTTGATTCTTCTGTTCTGAGGCTAATCCCACATAAAACTCCCCCAATTGAAGTAAATGACCGAAAACTACTGTTTCGCCTGATACGCGCAGCATTCTCCAATCGGAGAAAAATGCTATCAAACACACTCTTCCCCCTTTTCACTGACTGTCTGTCAAAAGAAGAAATTGCCCACACCTTCAGTCAAATCGGAATTGATCCCACAAGGCGCGGCGAGACCTTGAGCCTTGAAGAATACGCAAAGATCGTTAATACTTTTACAAAGAATGAGGAATGATATTATGGTGAAAAAAATCTCTCTTTTCCTGGCTATTGTTTTAATGCTCTCTCTTCTTGTGGTACCTGTGAGCGCAGAAGAGACCATCAATGACCTTAAAAAGATCTACAACAATCTTCAGGCGCATCTCCATATCCCCTACTACAAGGACTCCGAGAAATTCCCTGCTTATTCTCAAACTATGGAGGAGATCAAAGCACTTTTGAATTCCGATGCCATTACCCAAGCAGAGATTTCCCAATATTACAATGACTTGCGAACCGTATATTCCGAATTGATGCGAGACACCTATGATTATTCTTCTCTTGAAAAGCTTCTTCTGGCTTATGATTCCTTAAAATCCTCTGTTTTCACTCCGGAAAGCTGGAAAAAGCTGCTCAGCGTACGCGATGCTGCGCAAAAAGAACTAAGCTCCCCCACGCTTTTCACCCGTAAAAGCGATGTGACAGCGAAGCAGTATGCGGATTATACCCAAAGCCATATTCAGACCTATACGGATGATTTTAGTGCTGCCTTTAATGATCTCGATCTCGTTGAAAAACCGGAGTTAATGACAAAAGAATATCTTGAAGGATACAAAGCCTACATTGCATTCTGCTCGAGAGAAGTACTTTTAGGCGAGACCAAAGCTTGGAGTGCTTTGCAAGATGCATTGAGGATTGCCGATGAAACGCTCCTGGATGAAGAAGCAGGACAAACACAGCTTGAAACTGCTTATCTGAATCTTTCTACCGCTTACTCCTCTGCTTCCAGTGAAGCATATCCCTTTTTAACCTCCAAGAAAATCATTGATGAATTTGAATCCCTTTCTCCTGAAGACTTCTCCGAAGCAAGCTGGGAACGCTACAAAAACGAGATCGATCTTATAAAAGAGAAGACTGATAAAACTCCGTTTTTCTTCGTTCCCATTGATGCAAACAAAGAAAACAGTAAAAAATTTCTTGATAAATATCAAGAAAGCTTTGTAAAGGACTACGAAAAGCTTCAGAACATTCTCGTTCCCATTGAAACTTATAACGAGCTTGCAAAACTTTGCAAGGATTATAAAAAACTGACTGCGATCGACGGCCTTACCATAAAAATGAACTATCTCAAGAGTGCTGTAAAAAACGGAGAAACAGTTTTAAATAATAAAGTAGCTTCTTTGAAGGATTTTGAAACAGCCATTGATACGATCAATACCGCAAAAGAAGATCTTGATCTTGCGGAGAAGTTTCTTTTGGAAGAACAAAGCAAAGTAAAGAAAGAAGACTCCCCAGCTGCAAAACTGATTCTTATACTCACGGTTTGTGTGTTGATCCTGTCATTCGTTGCCGCCATTTTCTTGTCCCGCCATTATTTTGGAAAGGTGAATTGGAGAAGATGAGTTCTATTTATAAAATTGCAGAGATTTATGCAAAAATGGATCCCATATACGAGCCCCTTGTCTCTCAATCAAAAGCTTACCTTTCTCCCTGTACGGAAAAAGAGATCGACTGTGATCTTTTCGTTTCACCGGAAACTTACGAGGCTTATAAGAAAAGATATCCTGATGCCACGGATTCTCTGATTGAATATATGGAAACAGGCGCAGTTTTTTATCGGACTCTGATCGCCCACTCCGGTTTTCTTTTACATGCATCTGCAGTCGTTTATGAGGACAAGGCATATTTGTTTTCCGCTCCCAGCGGCACCGGCAAATCCACCCACACCTCTCTTTGGCTGAAGGAATTTCCGGGTGCTGAGATCCTTAACGATGATAAGCCGGCCATTCGCATTTTAGACGACGGCATTTATGTATACGGCACCCCCTGGAGCGGTAAAACCGATCAAAGCATTAACCGCAAGGTAAAGCTCCAAGGAATCGCGTTTTTAGAACGCGGAGAAGAGAATAAAATCTCTCCTATGCCAAGCTTCAACGCACTTACCAATCTCTTAAACCAAACAATTCGCCCCGGCGAAAAAGAATATGCAAGTTCCCTTTTGAATCTGATCAGTGAGATCCTGAAACGAATCCCGATCTATCGATTCTCTTGCAACCGCGATCCCTCTTCCGCGCATCTTTCATACGAAATTATGTCTAAAGGAGTAGTCAAATGAAAATTAAAGAAGGTTTTTTGTTAAAAGAAGTTGCAGATAACTATGTTGTTGTTCCGGTAGGAGATGTAGCCTTCAACGGCATGCTTTCCTTAAATGAAACAGGCAATTTGATTTGGAAAAAGCTGGAAACCGGCTGTGAAGAAAATGATATTGTAAAAGCAGTTTTAGCCGAATATGACATCAGCGAAGAAAAGGCGAGAGCAGACATTTCCGTTTTTCTCGGCAAATTAAGAGAAGCCGGTCTTCTCGATGAATGAAAATATTAAGGTCAACTTTCAAGACCTTTTCCCCATTATTCAGGAAGCGGTCAGTGCCGGAAAAACATTTTCCTTTCGCGCAACAGGTGTCAGTATGCGCCCTTATATCAAGGGCGGAAGTGATCTTGTCACATTAGGCCCTGTCACTTCTGAATTACATAAAAATGATGTCGTTTTTTACAGAAGAAAAAGCGGCCAATTTGTTTTGCATCGAATTATAAAAATCGAACAGAATAATAGGATCCTTCTTTGCGGAGACAATCAATTTGTAATTGAACAAGACATTTCAAAAGAACAAATCTTTGCAAAGCTGATCAAGGTAGAAAAGAAAAACAAAACGGTTCTTCCCGACAGTTTTTTCAGTAAATCCTGGTGCTTTTTTCTTCCTGTAAGACGATTTATTTTAAAGACCCTGTTCCCTATAAAAGTGTTCATAAAAAATCTCATAAAGAAATCATAAAAGCGGAGCGTTTTTTATGCATATCATTAAAACCGGTCATAAAAGCAACTCATCTTTGAAATCATTTTTCTTGCATATATTTCAAGATCATTTGTTTGAAAATGCGGCAACCTTGTCATATTATTTTTTGTTTTCGGTGTTCCCTATGGCAATTTTTGTCAGTGCTGCTTTTTCAAATTTAAATATTTCAACGGAAAGTCTTTCTTACCTTTCCAGGATCGTGCCGGAACAGATCTTGTCGCTGTTCCAAAGCTACCTGAAAGAAACCTCCCTCGGTAATACCCCGACTCTTATTTTTGTCGGCTCTCTTCTGACGATCTATTCTGTTGGAAAAGTGATACAAACCATGAAAAGAAAGTTTCGACTTTCCTATAAGGTCGATCCGCAGATCTCTCTTGTAAAAGAGTGGTGCGTATCCCTTATATTCGTTGTTTTATTCCTGGTTTCTTTGTATGCAACCCTGATTTTAATCGTAATCGGAAATACGATTATTCGGTGGATCACTACGATCCTGCCGGCGGTTGTCAACATTCTCCCCTTTGTGCACTTTATCCGATATGCTACCGTTGCCGCATATCTCGCTTTTGTTCTTTTCGGTTTGTACTATATTTTACCAGGCGTAAAGCAAAGAGTGTTGTTCATTTTTCCCGGAACTGTTTTCTCGTTGCTTGGCTGGATCGTTATGTCCTGGCTCTTCTCCTTTTATTTTAACCGAATCAATGATTTTACTTCCCTTTACGGATCTCTGAGTACCATCATCGCCTTGCTCACCTGGCTTTTCCTTTTGAATACGATTTTACTGCTTGGTGCTCGGATCAACTCTTATATTTATCTTTTGGATTCAGGTAGACACCATGATTAACACCACACTTTGTTATATTGAAAAGAATGGAAAATATCTTTTGCTTCATCGCATCAAAAAAGAAAATGATGTAAACAAGGACAAGTGGGTCGGCATCGGTGGGAAATTTGAAGACAAAGAAAGCCCCGAGGATTGTGTGATCCGCGAGGCAATGGAAGAGACAGGTCTTACACTGAAAAAGCCCGTTTACCGCGGCATCGTTACCTTTATTTCGGATCGATTCGAAACAGAGTGGATGCATCTATTCACCTGTACCGACTTTGAAGGTAAAATCAAAGAATGCGACGAGGGTGTTTTGGAGTGGGTAGATAAAAAAGCTCTTTATGAAATGCCCATTTGGGAAGGCGATAAGATCTTTTTAGATCTTTTGGAACAGGATGTTCCCTTTTTCTCATTAAAGCTCAGCTATGTAGGTGACACCCTAACAGATGCGGTTCTGAACGGAGAAAAGATCCGATGAAGAAAAAAATACTGATCAGTGCCTGCCTTCTCGGAACACCTTGCCGATACGACGGCAAATCAAAAGAATGTCCCACTGCTCACAAGCTTATGAATCGATATGAGCTTGTTCCGATTTGCCCTGAGGTGATGGGCGGTCTTGAAACGCCAAGACTTCCTTGCGAGATCACAAATGGCAAAGCCATTCGTTCTGACGGAACGGATATGACTTTCTTTTATGAAAAAGGAGCAAATCTTGCCCTTGAAAAAGCAAAAAATGAAGGCTGCAGCATTGCGATCCTTAAGGAAAAAAGTCCCTCTTGCGGAACACATTTTCGATATGACGGTACTTTTTCAGGAAAAATCATAAATGAAATGGGAATTACCGCAAGGCTCTTTTCCGAACATAACATTCAAGTTTTTTCAGAAGAAGAGGTTGATCTTCTCTTATAAAACAAAAAAACACGGTGCTAAAAGCAGGGTTGAAAAGGACAGTTTCTGTAAAAGGACTGAAATTTGGCGTACAACCTTCCTCCTTGTTATGGTATAAAACAAAACTACCCGAAGAAGAGAAAAGAATAGCTCTCTTTCGGGTAGTAATTTTTATATAGTGATATTCTGTGCTTTTAACACAGAGTGTTATTTCCCTTTCGGGAAGTGTTATTGAAACCTTGCGGTTTCAGTGATATTTTATTCGCCAAAAACTACCGATGGTAATAACACTTGTCGTATGACAAATATAACTGCGAAGCAATCACTCGCCGTAGGCGAATAAAACTGCCCAAGTGTCCTTAAGAACACTTGGGCTAAGCACCGTGTTTTTATTTTAGATCTCAATCTTTCCGCCGCCGATTTCTTCTTCCTCACCGGGTTCCATTGGCTTGACCACAGAAGAGCCGTTATAGTATTCATTTGCTTTTTGGATATAGATAAGCACCTGCTTTGCAAGAGTATTGTCAGGTTCTTTCGTAATGATCATCTGTGCGATCCAGTCGATGCGGTCGGTCAGTTCAAGGCAGAGCACACCTTGTGAATCCTTTACGGTGAAGGTCTTCTCACCGGTCATTTTGGCTACATCGAAGAACATATCTACCGTGAAAGTATACTTCCCTTTTGCTTCATTATATACAGGCGTAGAAATTTCGCAAACAGAAGTAATATCATTGACGCCGTCTGTGAAAACTTTAAGGCCTTTTACCGATTCGACACTGTCAGCCTGGCCGTAAAGACGAAGACCGATGGCATCATTCATCAAAAGATTCTTGCCGGTAAAGGAAAGAGAGGCTCCTTCTTCAGCACCTTTGCCTGAGGATTTTGTTATTACAGTATTATAAGTAAGACCGTGTTCCGTTTCTTTTCCGGCTGCAGCATTTGCAAGGTCGACGATGGAAGAGAAGAGTACCTTTTCTTTGGTATCATCCTCACTGTTTGCAAAGCCAAGCTCTGCAAGCTTGTAAACAGAGTTGTATTCTGCAGCATTGGGATCCGAAATGGTACTACCGGTAAGAGTAAATTCCGTCATAAAGTCGGAAAGGCCGATTCCGTTAAAAGAGAGAACATAAAGGCCTTCTTCCTCAGTCAGATCGGAAAAATCGCCTTCTGCAAGAGGAGCATTTTTTCCGTTTAAGGTTACGGAATAAGTAAATGCTTCGTCTACATACGCTTTGTTAAAGTAGAATTTTACACCGATGTATTTGTCAAGTATAAGTTTTGCGGAAACGGGTGCGATCAAGTTTTCTTCGGAATCCTTTGCGTAATGCCAAGTAGCATTTGTAAGGTCTTCATTCCCGGATTCAATGGTAATACCGGTGCGGGCTTCTTGTGTACCTTCATAATACACATCAGAAAGGTGGGAACAATAATAAAAGGCATAACTGCTTATGGTAGTAACGCTATCCGGGATAGTAACTGAAGTAAGATTCGTGCAGAAAGAAAAAGAATCACTACCGATAGAAATAAGAGTTTCAGGAAGATTAATAGAAGAAAATGGGCAAGCATAAAAAGCATAGCTTCCGATAGAAGTAAGGGTATCGGAGAGGGTAACGGAAGTAAGACTCCATTGACGATGAAAGGAATAAGCACCGACATGAGTAACGCCATCTTCAATTATAACCTCAGTAACGGAAGAGCCCCAGGGAGCCGTGCATAAATAGTTTCCATTTACATATTTAAGAGTATAATCCCCCATCGCACCGTTGCCGGAGATGGTAAGCTTTGTGCCATCGAGGGTCCAGGTGCAATCGCCTGTGGTGCCGCTTGTTACTTCCGTAGCAAAAACAGGCAAGGAAACAACGGGGCAAAGAGGCAAGATCATTGCTACTGCCAACAGAAGGGATAAAAGTTTCTTATTCATTTTATTTCCTCCAAAAAGCATAAATTTATCTGTATAAATACATTTTATCATATACTTTATGATAATGCAAGATATATCTCTCGCAAGAAAAAACCACACCCTGTGGGTGTGGCTTTTTTTTATCCTTCTATTTCCTTCATTTTGTCAAGGAAGTCCTGATAAGGGCCGTCAAAATCAAAAATCTTTCCATCTTTGATTTGGATGATACGGTTAGCTACCGTGCTGACCATTTCAAAGTCGTGGGAAGAAAAGAGAACATTTCCCTTAAAATTATTCAGTCCATTGTTGACTGCAGTAATGGATTCAAGGTCCAGATGGTCCGTAGGCTGATCCAGCATCAGAACATTGGAGCCAAAGAGCATCATACGGGAAAACATACAGCGAACCTTTTCCCCACCGGAAAGAACTCCCACAGGCTTGAATACACTTTCTCCGGAAAAGAGCATTCTGCCGAGGAAGCCTCTGAGATAGGTTTCGGTCTGATCCTTTGACCAAACACGCATCCAATCCAGAATGCTTTCCGTATGGCCGTCAAAAAAGGCGGAATTATCGTGAGGGAAATAAGAAAGAGATGTGCTGATACCCCATTTATATGTACCCTCGTCGGGCTCTATTTCTTCATTCAAGATAGAAAACAGTGTTGTAATGGCAATCTCATCTCCAACAAAAGCAACCTTATCCTCTTTACGAAGGGTAAAGGAGATATTGTCAAGCACCTTCACACCGTTGACTGTTTTGGACAGAGAATCTACCGTCAGAATATCCTTTCCCGCTTCCCGATCCATCTCAAAGCCGATAAAAGGATAGCGGCGGCTGGATGCGGGCAGCTCCTCAATGGTAAGCTTATCAAGAAGCTTTCTGCGGCTTGTAGCCTGACGGGACTTGGATTTATTTGCAGAAAAGCGAGCAATAAATGACTGCAGCTCGCGGATCTTTTCTTCGTTCTTTTTGTTTTGTTGCTTGATCATTCTCTGGATCAGCTGGCTTGACTCATACCAAAATTCATAGTTACCAACATACATTTTGATCTCGGAGAAATCAATATCCACAATGCCGGTACAAACATTGTTTAAAAAATGTCTGTCATGGGAAACTACCAGGACCGTACCGTAATAATCAGCAAGAAAATCCTCGAGCCAAGCTGTGGCATCCAGATCAAGACCGTTGGTAGGCTCGTCGAGAAGGATGATCTCCGGATTACCGAAAAGAGCCTGCGCAAGAAGGATCTTTACCTTTTCGCTCTCCTTCAGTTCCGACATGGTCTGATATAAAACATCCTCGGAAAAGCCAAGCCCCTGGATCAAGCGGGAAGCATCGGACTCTGCTTCCCAGCCATTCATTTCGGCAAATTTGTATTCCAGTTCAGAAGCAAGAATGCCATCCTCATCGGTAAAATCCTCTTTTGCGTAGAGGGCATCCTTTTCCTTCATAATGCGGTAAAGCTCGGAATTACCCATAATGACTGTATCCATAACGGAAAAGGCATCAAACTCAAAGTGGTTCTGCTTCAGAACACTCATTCTTGTTTCTTCCGGAATGGTAATACTTCCGCCTGTGGGCTCAAGTTCTCCGCAAAGAAGCTTTAAAAAAGTAGATTTACCCGCACCGTTTGCACCGATAATACCGTAGCAGTTCCCGGGGGTAAATTTCAGATCAACATTTTTAAAAAGAAGCTGACCACCAAATTGAAAGCTAAGATTCGAAACCTGTATCATTTTTTCTCCTCAGTCAAGTTTTATTGCATCTGCGATTGCACGCGACTGTACAGCAAGAATGCCGCGCGCGGAAAAAGAATAGTCATTGCCGTAAACATCCAAAAGCAAAGCACCGGCCTCTTCGGCAAGAAGCATACCGGGTGCAAGGTCCCACTTGTTTTGCGTAAAGAGAACCATACCTTCTGTTTTGCCGGAAGCCAAATTTGCGAAATCAATGCAAGCGGCACCGTACATACGAAGCCTTGCAATATTGGTATAGGCTTTCTGCATCATTCTTCCCTGGGCGTGGGCTTCATTGGGACGGGGATGAGGAAGATCACCGAAGGAAACAATACTCTGATTTACACTGCGATTGCTGACAGAAAGCTTTTTACCGTTACAAAAAGCCCCCTTCCCTCTTTCGGCAACATAGGTTTCACCGAAATTGGGAAGCAGAATGACCGAAGCCATGATCTGACCGTTTTCCCAAAATGCGCCTTGCAATCCGAAAAGTCTGGAACCGATGGAAAAGTTAAAGGTGCCGTCAATGGGATCCAAGATCCAGGTACGGCCTTCCAGCGTGCAATCGGAGGTGAACTCCTCGCCGAGAAGAATGTCTCCGGGGAAACTTTTCTGCAGTTCTTCGGCAAAATAAGATTCAATTCCTTTATCTACATTGGTTACCACATCAAAAGCCGCTTTCTCCGAAACGACGACCTCGTTTTTACAGAAAAGAGAATAGGCATTTTCAAGGGTAGTTTTTAAAAATTCAAGTTCTTTCATATCAAACTCCTTTTCACGACCTATGCATTGTAACACAAGTTCACAAAAAAATCCACTGTTTCCAAAGAATAATCAAAATCTTTTTTTCATATGATTAAAAGAAAAACGATAAAAGGAAATACGATGCAAAACGTCAGAAAACTCTTTTTTACAACCATCGCACTTACACTGACAAGCTTTTTAATGAAGACCATCGGTGTTTGGTTTAATGTTTACCTCACAAAGCTTGTGGGTAGTGTGGGTATGGGTATCTTTCAACTGGTTTTAAGCGTATATGCACTTTCAAAAACCCTTGCCTACGGCGGTATGAACCTTGCTGCTACAAGGCTTTGCATCGACGATATTCAGCACAAAAGACACAGTATGAAAAGGGTGCTTTTTTGTTCCTTTATTCTCGGAATATTTGCGATGAGTCTTCTTTTCTTTTTATCGGATTTTCTCAGTAAAAGCTGGATCATGACCGAAAAAGCTTCCCTCTCTCTTAAAATCCTTTCCTTTTCCCTTCCCTTTGTTTCACTGTCTGCTGCTCTGAACGGCTATATGACAGCGGCAAGAAAAATGAATCGGTACTCTCTGATACAGCTTGCAGAGCAGATCGCCAAAATCGGTATAACCATTCTGATTGTAGGAAATGCACCTTTTTTAAACACAGAGCTTGCCATTGCTCTTGTGTGCACCGCAATTACAGCAAGTGAAGTGATCTCCTTTTCTCTTGCGATGTTCTCTTATCTTGGAGATATTAAAAAAGAAAAACCAACCAAGAAAGGCAAAAAAGGATTTGCAAAAAGAATGCTCCGTCTTGCCGTGCCCGATGCGCTCGGCTCTTATATTCGTTCTGCACTAAATACCATTGAGCATCTTTTAATTCCGAGAGGCATCAAAAAATCAGGGTCTTCCGTAGACAAAGCCTTTTCCGATTACGGGATCATACAAGGAATGGCTCTGCCTGTTATTCTTTATCCCTCCTCTATTTTGGGTGTGGTTTCCGGTCTTCTTGTACCGGAGATCGCAGAATGCCAGATCAAAAAGAACGAAATCCAAAAAAATTACATTATCAACCGTGTTTTAAGTACTGCGATGATCTTTTCTATGATCACCACATCTGTTATGATCGTTTTTGCGAAAGAGTTAAGCTTTGCTATTTATAAAACCAGAGAAGCAGAACTTTTTATTTTGCAAATCGCACCCCTGATTCCGATTATGTACCTGGATATGACCACGGACGGGATGCTCAAAGGACTTGATAAGCAGCTTGATATTATGAAGATCAATATTATTGATTCTGTTTTATGTGTAGTACTTGTTGCCCTTCTTGTTCCTAAAATTGCCGTGGAAGGATATGTCATTACCATTTATGTAGCGGAAATCATTAATTTCTTACTGAGCTTTTATAAATTGATTCATTCCGCACAGGTTCGATTCACCTTTCTGAAAAACTTCTTAAAACCGCTTGCTTCTTCTTTTTTTGCCTGTTTAGTTGTAAAAAAAACACTCTTTTGTTTTCATGCAGATATTCCCATTTTTCTTTTGATCGTTTTTTCTGTTATATTTTATCTTTTTATTCTTTTTATTTTCGGCGGTATTACAAAAGAAGAAATACGGTGGTTTTCGGGAATCATCTACCGAAAAAAGCAAAAGAGCACTGATTTTTAATCAGTGCTCTTTTTTAACTGAAATTTTCGTTGCCATTTTGATTGCAATCAAACCTACAAAAAAAGAAACAATAAAGAGAACAAGTATTACTTTAAGGCCGATATTGTAGGAACCAAGAAAATCGTAAATCAGATTCAAACCGAAAGTACCAATGGCCATACCAAAAGTATTAACCGAAAATAAAACACCCATAATCTTGGTAAAATCTCTCAACCCAAAAAGTCCCTTAGCAAAAATCGGGATCATAACAGTTTCAAGGGGAAGGCTGATGGGAGCAAAAAGAATATACAAGTATGTATAAATCAACTCATTGGGATTTTGAAGAATAAGGCATATTAAAGCAGCTATTGCACCGATTCCGCAAATAGCATACACAACCAAAAGGCCATAGCGATCGAAAAGAAAACCGGTCAGCACTTTTGTTGCAACAAGAACAAAAGCATATGCACTGAAAATATTAACAATTACCCCCATATTGATTCCGACATCCTGCATATGAGGTTTTGCAACGGTTACCATCGCTTGAAGCATAAAACCATTACAGAAAACACTGAAAAGAATCAGATAAAAATACGGCTTTCTTACTGCCTGATGAAAAGTAATTCCATCAAAAAACATGTTCTCATTATTATCTTTCTTTTTGCCTTTTAGTACGGTTTTTTCAATTCCTAAATCAGAAGGGTCATTTCTTATCAACAAAAAGATAAAAAAGCCGGTTACTGTAAAAACTGCCGCTGTAACCCAATATCCCAGCCGCCATCTCGCTTCGGAAACGGAAAGCGAAAGGTCAAAGCCGTAAACGATACGGTTCAAAATGTTTTCCGCAAAAAATCCGCCAATACCGTTCGCTGCCAAAATCAATCCTGTAATGGTTCCGGTATTGCCTTCAAACCACCTTTCCACAAGTACACCAACAACGGTTGTAGTAGTCCAAGAAAGACCGATTCCCAAGAAAATACCGCCAATGAAAAAATGAGCATATCCCGTCGCAGTTGCATGAAATACAAAGGAAACAATGAGCGAAAGAAAACCGCCTGCAATCATTTTTCTGAGATTGAACCGTAATAAAAACTTTCCAAAATAAAGGCTAAGAAAAGCGGTTACAAAGTTTCTGATAGAATCACTAAAAGAAAAAATTCCTCTGCTCAGATTCATTTGTTCTGTAACCACCTTCAAATAGGTAGAACGGGAAAAAGATCCGAATCCAAGGCCAAATAAAACCATCAAAAAACCAACAGTAACAATCACCCAAGGATAAACTTTTTGCAAAAAAGCTTTATTTTCTTCTTTTGGGCACATGCTCTCACCTCTCAAAACATAGAAAGCTGATTGGATTCGGGAAGGCTGGAAAGTACGCCGTTTTCACGGAGCGTTTCAAGGACGCCCTTTCCGATACCGCTTTTTTCTTTAAAGTCCTCAATGGAATAAATACCGCCTTTTTTCACCGCTTCCGCGATGCTGAGAGCTGCGCTTTCACCAAGTCCCGGAATGGTAATAAAAGGAAGTCTGATCTTTCCGTCCTCTGGTAAGAAAAGCTTTGCATCGGATTTAAACACATCTACAGGCAAAATTTCAATACCGCGGGAATAGATCTCATAGGTGATCTGCATAACATCAGAGGTTGCTTTTTCTTTCTGCGTTAATTTTGCACCGGTATTTTCCAGGCGGTCAAGCTCTTCAAGGCAGCCTTTTTTCCCTTTCATCATAAGGGTCATATCCGTTCCGTCAGGTGCGGCGGAAAAATATGCACAGTAAAAGGCTACCGGGTGATAGACCTTAAACCACGCAAGACGAATAGCGGAAATAACATAGGCCGCGGCGTGCGCTTTCGGGAACATATATTTGATCTTTTTACAGGAAGAAATATACCATTCGGGCACATCGTGCTTTTTCATTTCTTCCTCCCACTCGGGAGTAAGCCCCTTTCCCTTACGGACCTTTTCCATAATATCAAAGCTCATTTTCTTATCCATACCGTGGTAGATCAAATAAGTCATAATATTATCTCGGGTACCGATTACTTCGGAAATGGTACAGATTCCCTCTTTGATCAGATCCTGCGCATTGCCGAGCCAAACATCAGTACCGTGGGAAAGGCCTGAGATCTGCAGAAGGTCTGCAAAGGTCTTGGGCTTAGTATCCTTGAGCATTTGACGAACGAATTTAGTACCGAATTCGGGAAGGCAAAGAGTTCCCGTTTCCACACCGATCTCTGTCAGATCGCAGCCGAGTGCCTCCGAGGAATCAAATAGGCTCATTACCTTATCATCCCGCATAGGAACGGTCAGAACATTGATTCCGGAATATTTTTCCAGCATTTTGTACTTTGTAGGTACATCATGGCCGAGTATATCGAGCTTCAGCACCGTATCGTGCAAATAGGAAAAGGCAAAGTGCGTGGTAACCGTATCGGTTCCCTGTCCGTCGGCAGGATGCTGAACGGGAGTAAAGTCATACACATCCTTATCACGAGGAATTACAATAATACCACCGGGGTGCTGACCGGTAGTCTTTTTAACGCCGGTACATCCTGCGACCAATTGATTTTCAGAGGCGTGATTCAATACCTTGCCTCTTTCCTCAAGATACTTTTTCACATAACCGTAAGCATTCTTTTCCGCAAGAGTACCAATGGTGCCGGCACGGAACACATTTTCTTTTCCAAACAGCTCCTCGGTGAATTTGTGGGCGTCTGCCTGAACATCACCGGAGAAGTTCAGGTCAATATCGGGAGACTTATCACCAAAGAAACCAAGGAAGGTTTCAAAGGGAATATCGTGCCCGTCAGAGGTGAGAGGCTTCCCGCACTTAGGACAATTCTTCGGCGGAAGATCAAACCCGGATCCGCAAGAGCCATCGGTGATAAATTCACTGTACTTACATTCCTTATTGGTACACAGGTAGTGCGGAACAAGTGGATTTACTTCAGAAATGCTTGCCATCGTAGCAACAAAAGAAGATCCGACAGAGCCTCGGGAGCCTACAAGATATCCTTTGTCTTCGCTGTTTTTTACAAGACGCTTTGCAATAACATACAAAACAGAGAAGCCGTTCTGCTCAATAGAGCTCAGCTCCCTACCGAGACGGTCTTCTACAATTTTCGGCAAAGGATCCCCGTACATTTCGTGTGCTTTTTCGTAGCAGGAACGGTTCAATTCCTCCACTGCTCCTTCCAAGGAGGGGGGATAAGATCCCTTAGGAATCGGACGAACCTCTTCGATCATATCGCAGATCTTATTGGGATTGGTAATAACCACTTCTTTTGCCACTTCATCGGGGAGATAACGAAACTCCGCAAGCATTTCTTCCGTTGTTCTCATATACAAGGGCGTAGGAGAATCGGCATCCTTAAACTTCATACCGGCAAGGAGAATCCTACGAAAGATCTCGTCCTGAGGACGCATAAAATGAACATCCCCCGTAGCAACGACCATTTTATTCTTCTTTTTACCGAGGTTTAATATGGTGCGATTAATCTCCTGAAGCTTCTCAACACCGGAGACCTTGCCATCGCGAATAAGATAAGCATCGTTTCCGGTAGGCTGAATTTCAAGGTAATCATAGAAATCAGCAATACGAAGAAGATCACCGAAGCCTTTTCCTTGTAAAATCGCATTGTAAAGATCGCCCTCAGGGCAAGCGGAGCGGATGAAAAGTCCTTCTCTGGACTCCTGGAGCAGGGTCTTGGGAAAACGGGGGCGGCGAGCATAAAAATCAAGGTACGAACGGGAAACAAGCTTGTAAAGATTTTTCAGACCAACTTGATTCTTTACAAGAAGGATAATATGGTATGCTTTCAGCTTTTTGGGGTCGCAGGAAGCGGACATACCCGCCAACATACCGTCAAGATCGGAAATACCCTCTTGCTCCATTTTTGCGATCATTGCATCAAAAATTTTGCCAAGCATCTCCGCGTCTTCAAAAGCTCGGTGATGGTTAAACGACTCAAGTCCGAAATATTCCTGCAGAATATTAAGCTTATGCTTTTTCAGATCTGGGTTCAGAAAGCGTGAAAGCGCAAGCGTATCCAAATAGGGATTTGGAAGCGGAATACCATTATCTTCCGCAACCTTTTTGATAAAGCCCATATCAAAATTTGCATTATGCGCAATCAGAAGACGGTCGCCTGCAAAGGCGAGAAAATCTTTAACAGCATCTACAGGCTTTGGTGCGCCTTTTACCATTTCATCGGTAATACCGGTAAGCTCAACAATGTTCTGAGGAATGGGTTCTCCGGGATCCGCAAAAGTGGAAAACCGGTCAATCACTTCTCCATTTTTATACAAAACGGCACCGATTTCCGTAATCTGACAAGAAAGTGGCGAAAGACCGGTGGTTTCAATATCGAAAATAACAAATTCGGTATTTTTAAAATCACCGTGGGCTTCACCAAAGAGTGCTCTTGCAGTATCATCAACAAAATAACCCTCCATACCGTAGATGACCTTCATACCAATCTTTTCTGCGGTAAGCATGGCATCGGGAAAGCCCTGAAGGTTTCCGTGATCAGTAATGGCAACGGCACGATGTCCCCAGGAATGCGCAAGTTTTACAATATCCTTTGGCTCAATGGTAGCATCCATTGTGCTCATCTTTGTATGGAGATGAAG
>JAZSAT010000047.1:0-57540 GCA_045602025.1 Eubacteriales bacterium
CAGGACGGACTTGTTCACATTTCTCAGCTTTCCGACCGCTTTGTAAAGCATCCCTCTCAGGTAGTCAGTGTAGGTGATCAGGTAAAGGTAAAGGTTTTGGGTGTAGATCTGAACCGTAAAAAAATCAGCCTTAGCATGAAAGGCATCAAAAAAGAGGAAACAAAATGAAAAAGAGCACATTGAAAACAGGTCTTATTTATGCCCTTTGCGGCTTTTGCCTGTATCTTGCCATTCATTATTGGCCCCACATCGGCGATTTTCTGTCAGGAGCCTTTTCCGCTGCCTCACCCCTTTTCATCGGACTTGTGATCGCTTATATCATCAATATCATTATGTCCTTTTATGAAGGCCACCTTTTTCGAAAAGCCAAAAAGAATTGGGTGAAAAAACTACGCCGTCCCGTCAGCATGATCCTTGCTATTTTATCCCTCGGTGCAGTGGTTGCCATTGTGATCGGACTTGTAATCCCGCAATTTATCTCTTGTATCCGTGTGATCATCGGACTTCTTCCCGATGCCATCAATTCCGGCATCCGTCTGATTGAAAAGCACGATCTTTTGTCCGATGAGATCCTTTCCGCTTTGAAGAATATTGACTGGAAGAGCCGTGTGGAACAGTTGATGAATGTGGTTACCACAGGCGTCAGCGGTGTTATGAATCTTGTGATCTCCACCCTCACCGGCGTGATCTCGGGCATTGCCACCGCCCTGATCAGCTTCATTTTCGCCCTGTACCTTTTGGCAAGCAAGGAAAAGCTGAAGGCACAGACCGCCCGCCTTCTGGAAAACCTCCTTCCCGAAAAGATCTGCCGCGGAATTTTTTATGTGGTATCCATTGTAAATACCACCTTCCGCAAATATCTGATCGGTCAGTGCACGGAAGCGGTGATCCTGGGCGTGCTTTGCGGTATGGGAATGGGCATTCTCCGCCTCCCCTATGCTACGATGATCTCCGCTCTCATTGCCTTTACGGCACTGATCCCCATTGCAGGTGCCTATATCGGCGCAGGTGTGGGTGCTTTTATGATCCTGACCGTATCCCCCGTCAAAGCGCTGATCTTTTTGATCTTTATCATCGTTCTTCAGCAGCTTGAGGGCAATCTCATCTACCCGCGTGTGGTAGGCTCCTCTATGGGTCTGCCCGGTATCTGGGTCCTTGCAGCCATCGTCATCGGCGGCGGCATCGCAGGCATTGCCGGTATGTTCCTGGGGGTACCTCTTGTAGCTTCCCTTTACCATATGCTGGGCGACCTGATCGATAAAGAAGAAAAAGAAAACAAAAAACAAACCGAAGAACCCCAAGAAAACACCACCAAAGTATAAAGAAAAAGCACCCTTTCGGGTGCTTTTTTTGTTCCTTTTTGAAAAAAGGAACCCAAAAACTTATGGCTATTGATAGATAACTTGGGATTATATCCCTTTATTTTCTTTTAATAGCCGAAAGTTTCTTTGGTTCTTTCCCACCGGCGAAAGTTCCACCTACCAAAACAAGTTTTGGGGTGTCACTTTTTTTCGAAAGAAAGAACGATGTCGCAGCCGATTTATCAAAAACCATAAAACGAAATAAAATCGAGCGAAACGAGGAAAACAAGAAAAGCCCAAGGGCGTTTACTTTCGTAAATAACCGAAGGGCTTTTTGATGTTTGACGATGTTGTAGCCGATTTTATGAAGTTTTATTCGATGGCGGCTTTGCGGGAGAATATCTTGTGAATTTCCTTTGGATCAAATTTGGGTCTGCGGTCGTAGGTATAAAGACCGTTCTGCTCCTGCTCCACATCGGTCAGCTGGGTATAGCAGAAGCCAAACATTCTCTCATCGTCAAGAAGGGCATCGGTAAGACCTTTCAGTCTTTCCAAAAACTCCTCTGCGGTCTTGGGACCGTTTCCGTAGCCCCATCCCTCCTGATCCTCGGTCCAGCGGATTCCGCCGTATTCGCTGACAAAGAAGGGCATCTTGTTATCGTAAGGCACCTGATTGCCGTAGCCGGCAAAACGGAAATCCAATTCATTGGTGGTGCCGAGGGTCTCGTAATGAGCCTTGAAAAGAGCGGGATCCTGCTCATAGTCGTGGAGATCGTAAATATCCGTCATTACATGCCAACCGCCGGCAGTATCAATGCAGGGACGGGTGGGGTCAGCGGCCTTTGTGGCACGGTACGCCATTTCCAAAAGAGGATCGTGCTGTCTTCTTCCAAGGACGGGCCAGGTCTCGTTAAAAGGTGCCCAGCCTACAATGGCGGGATGGTTAAAGTCGCGGTCGATCTCCTCCAGCCACTCGGGCAAGAAGCCGTAAATGGCATCGGCTCTGGAGTGATTGAGACCCCAGTTGGGAAATTCGCCCCAAACGATATAGCCTAATTTATCGCAGTAATAAAGGAATCTCTCCTCGAAGATCTTTTCGTGGAGTCTTGCGCCGTTAAAGCCCATAGCAAGGCTTCTTTCAATATCACCCAGAAGCTCCTTATCGTCGGGCGCGGTATAAATACCGTCGGGATAAAAGCCCTGATCCAGAATCAGTCTCTGGAAAACGCTTTTTTCGTTGATAAGAAACTTTACCCCGTCAAGACGAAGGGAGCGGATGCCGAAGTAGCTTTGTACCTTGTCTTCTCCATAGGTAAGAACAAGATCGTACAGACCGCCCTTGCCTACCTCCCAAAGGTGTTTTTCCGTTAAAGGAAGATTGAGGATCGCGTCACCGCCAAAAGACTTAACGGAAGCTTTTCCTACTTCCTTTCCTTCAAAGAAAGCGGTAGCGGTAAATTCGCCCTCTCCCACAAGAGATGCATGGATGGAAACCTCGGCCTTTTCTATATCGGTATAATACTTTACCTTTGCAATATAATTTTTGGGAACAAATTCCAGCCATACCGTCTGCCAGATACCGGTGGTACGGGTATAATAGCACTTATAGGATTCGTATCGGCTGCTCTGCTTACCGGAAGGGATCAAAGGATCTCTGGAATCGTCGTAAGCGGCAACGGTCAGGGTGTTTGTGCCTTCCCTTACAAAGTCGGTGATCTCAAGGGCAAAGGATACATATCCTCCCTTGTGCTGACCTACCTCTTTTCCGTTGATGTAGACAACCGCCTTGTAATCCACTGCGCCGAAATGAAGAAATACTCTTTTCTCCATTTTTTCTTTTGTAATTTCAAATTCTCTCTTATACCAAACTGCGGCCATAAAATCCGTGTAGCCAACGCCGGAAAGACGGCTTTCGGGGCAGAAGGGCACATTGATTTTGCCGGAAAGAGTCTTATCCTCTTCAAAAAGGCCTCTTTTTGCGCCGCTTGCGCCGTGGTCGATCTCAAACTGCCAGGAGCCGTTGAGATTTATCCAATCCTCTCGCATAAATTGGGGTTTCGGATGCTCGGTACGATAGATCATAATATTGCCTCCAAGTCTTATTTCTCTCTTATATTAGCAAAAAAGCACCTTCTTGTATAGGACATATTCTATTATTTTTATTGACATATCCTACTGTTTTTGTTATGCTGATCGGGGGTGAAAAAATGATAACGATCTCAACGATCCGACATATGTATCCGGAAAACGCAGGCTTTTTCATTGATCGGAAGGAGGGCCACCGAAATTGGTCCTTTCTGCACTTTCATCAAAGCGTGGAAATTTTTCTCGAAGGAAAAATGATCGTGACGGAGCCCCACGCGGTCATTCTGTTCAGACCGGGCACACCCCAGTATTTTATTACGCGGGAAAACCTTATCCACGACTGGTTTCATTTTCACACAGAGGACGGGGAGATGCCGCCCATTTCTCTGTTTCAGCCGGACCGGATCCATTATCCCTCCTGTCACAAGGAGATCACCCGATGGGTGGCGGAATTGGAAACGGAATTTTTTGCATCAGGCTTTTCTTCGGACATTCTCATTGACAGTAAGATCAAGGAACTGCTCATCCGTCTGGAACGGAATCTTTCCGCAGGTGCGGCCCCATCCCGCATCAAAAACGAGACTCTGGAAAAATTCCGTTTTTTGCGGGGGGAGCTTTTCTCTTCCACTGAAAAGCACCCAAGCGTTTCGGAAATGGCAGAAAAGGTGAATTTGAGTCCCTCGCGGTTTTTCGCTCTGTATAAGAGCATTTTCGGAACCTCTCCCACAGCAGATCTGATCCACGCCAGGGTCCGCAGTGCAAAAAATATGCTGATCTACACCGACAAGCGCATCGATGACATTGCCTTTTCCCTGGGGTATGAGAACACCACTCACTTTATTCGCCAATTCAAATCCCGCACCGGTAAAACCCCTTCCGAATACCGCTTACTTTCTTTTGGAGAAAAAAGTGACACTCCAAGAGGGCAAGGCAGACTGATTGGTTTGGCGGAACCTTCACCGGCGGGAAAGCAAGCAAAGAAAGCTTCCGACTGATAAGAGATAATGTAGGAATATAAATCCAAATTTATCTATAATAAGTCATAAGTTTCTTTGGTTCTTTCCCACCAGCGAAAGTTCCACCAACCAAAACAAGTTTTGGGGTGTTACTTTTTTTCAAAGAAAGAATAAAAAAGCAGTCTTACGACTGCTTTTTTTCTATCCTACGGAAGATCAGATCGATCACCTTTGTTGCCAAAATTGCAAGCAAAACACCAAGGACCGCACCGGCAACAAGATCCGTCGGGAAGTGCACCAAAAGGAACAAGCGGGAGATCGATACGAAAAACGCTAAAACAAGTGCGGCAATCCCCCATTTTTTGTGACGGAGAAACAGTGCCGTGGCCGCCTCAAAGGAGGCAAGGGTATGCCCCGACGGGAAGGAAAAATCCTTTGTCATCTCCCCAAACACAAGGCGGTGAGAAAGGGTAGGATCAAGGGTATACGGGCGGGGCCTTCCGATCACATTTTTCAAGATCCCATTACCTAAGATCACGCCGAAAAGAAGAGCAAGTCCCATAGAAAAACCTGCTTTTCTCGTTTTCTTAAAAAGCATCAGAACAAGGCTCAGCACGATCCAGAAGATCCCGCTTTCACCAAAATAGGTGATCGCACTCCAGATCACACTGCCCGCCTCGGTAGCACCCTCGGCGATCCGGTGCAAAAGGGAAATTTCCCACTGTGTCAAAGCTTCAAACATATTCTTGTCATTCAAAAAGAGATCTTCTCTCTTCCTTTGCCTTTCACTGCAAATTTATTTTTTACGAAAAATTCGGATCACAGGGCTTTTTAAAATACCCATAGGATGGAAGTTGTACTCGTAGCTCCAGTTGCTGTCGCGGGTACGCCAGGCAGCAGGGCCGCACCACTTCTCCCCTTCATTTACCATATGAAGAGAGCCGAAGGTATTGTAGCGGTTACCGAAAAGGGTCAGAGTCACTCTGTGCGCACCCTTTTTCACATCCTCCAGAAGGATTCGGTAGGGAGGCAAGGCTATACTGCCGCAGCGCTCACCGTCAAGGGATACGCCCACTAGCGCGCCGCGGAAATAGGATGCCTCAAGCTCCACCGCGCCGTCCTCTTCCAAATCCACATCAAAGGAATAATCAATATTGCCGCCGTAGAAGGGAAGTCCCTGGGGCACAACAGAACCGAAGCCAAGCTTCTTTTGCGGAGAAGTCAGGATCTTTTCGCAGCCTATGACCTTTACCCCAAAATCACCGTGAAGCTGGCACCATTCCAGATTGGTGATCTCCGTGTAAGGATAGGTGATCTCAAGAACATTTTCTCCCACAGGGATGGTGGGCAGCCGCATTTTCAGAAAAGCTTCATCGGCAAAATAGCCTGCCATATGCTTTTCCACCCTTTCGCCGTTAAAGAAAACGGTAATGTTTTCCGTATCCTCGGTGGAAAGAGACGCTTCCTTTACCTCAATTTCACTTTCAAAGGTAAATCTTACGGTAATATAGTGGCTCACAGGGTTCTTTTTCACCGTGTAAGGTTGAAGCCTGTCCGAAGGGAAATTATGTTCTGCACGGAAAATACGGGAAATGCGGAGCATCTCATCACACGCTCTCCAGGGCCCGTCATCAAATCGATATTCCCCTTGATCCAGAACAAGCACATTTTTTTCTTCCGTGGAATATTCCACCGCCTTTTTCAGATCCATCTCCTTTACGGGAACATATTCCGCCTTTTCCCCGCAGCCCTCAAAAGGCGCATCCTGCAGGCAGAAAAGCGCACTGTCGCAAGGAAATACAGATCTTCGGATCAGCGTATTGCCGTTTTTATGCTCGTACTGTGCTGTGCGAAGCTTTCCCGTAAGGGTATCGTATTCCACAGGATGGAATATGCCCTTTACCGTAACAGTCAATTCTTCAGAATTTGTAACATCATTCTGGGCAGATGCATGGCCGTTCTCGCCGAATTTTTCAGCCGTGGCAACAAAAAGCCATCTTACATCCCCGTCTTTACGGTAATTGTATAAAACCTTGGATTCATTCTGCCCTTTGGAATTTAAAATGCGGATCTCTCTGTTCTCCTGAAGGCTTTCCAGAAGCTGAGCGCAGCCAAAGCCAACAGAAATGCTATCGTCAAAGATTTCCTTTGCACCGTCTGACAAAGCACCGTCTACATATCTCGGGCATTCTCCCATAAAGACCACCTTGCCTCCCGCCTCCTTAAAGGCTTTCAGGAAGGAGATCGTAGTAGAACGAAGAGAAAGATTTGCCGGGATCACAATGGCCTCGTATTTCATTTTACCCACAGCCAAAGGATCGGCCGTGCGAAGACGGGGCAAGGTGGCCTCGGAAATGAAATCAAAATCCATATGATTTTTCAAAAGCCAATTTGTCACATCGGTAAAATTCTTTTCCAAGGAATCTCTCACGGCACCTGTTTGGGACATGGGACCTGTAGCAACCCAATAGCTTTCAATGGGGTGGATCACACCGATCCTTACAATGGGCTCACCGCGGGTCAGGGCTGTGTTGACTCTTGCAAAATGATCCTCAATATAGCGATACTCTCTGTACCAGGGTGCCTGATAGAAGATCGATGCGGGATAGTCTCTTTTCGCACCGCCCTTCATGCTCATCCAGGCAAGGTGAGGTACTCTCAGGCTGACACCCAGCGCCGCCTGCCAGTCGCCCTGCATCTTGTGGCCTCTGAAATCGAACTCCCAACCGGTCACACCGTAGAGCTCGCTCATCATCCCTTCCTTGCCTTCCTGATGCACCGCAGACTGCGCCTGCTTTGCGGTGGTGTATTCTCTGGCATCGCAAAGAATATCAATGCCGGGCAGACCCATATAACCGTAATTGCGCATCACCTCACCGCAGGAGGTAGTCTGACCGATCAGATCGTTTTCATTCAGAAAGTGCCCGGTAAGGGCAAGATTGTTTTTTTCACACCAGGCACCAAGCTGTCCGGTGTAATTTTTGGAAAAGGTCTCCGCAATAAATTCAAAATAGCGGTATTTGTAAAGAGAATCGGAGCCGTCCTTTCTCTTCCAGATAAGAAGGGGCAGAGTATCAAGGATATCCTCACCGAACATTTCCCTGTAGCCCTCTTCAAAAAAGCGGGTCCAGGAATAGCTTTGCTTTTCACGGCTTTCGGGGGTTAAAGGGAACATTCCCCCTGCCTGAACGGCAGCCATGGTGGTATTGTCCTCATTTACATTGGGCTCATCGGTGAAAATGGAGGGGATCACGCCCCCAAAGTCCTCTCCTACCTTTGCCTTGTAGCAATCATAGGTGATTTCAATAAATCGGCTGACAGCCTCTTTGTCCATGGTATCCACATAGGCCTGACCGTTCCACCACTCACGATCCTCCTCGATCATGCAGTAGGCAAACCATTTCACCCCTTCTGCTACAGCCGATTTTTCAATACGGCGGAAGGAAGACAGATAGCCCTTTTCATCCAGGACCACATCGTACACCGCCAGAAGATAAGGCTCACCCAAATCCAGAGCCTCCTCCTTTTTGCGGTCAAAGCCAAGATCCTCGGTATACATCTCAAGCTTTTTACGGCGGAATTTTTTCTCCTTGGTCACTTCACCCCCCGCAGGGCCGGAAGCCCAGCGGTCTTCATCATAAAGAAAGGCCTGCATCTCTCTCTTTTTTGCTTCACGGCAAGAGAAGGATACCATATCCATAAAGGTCTCTCCCATATACGGATCCTGAAGTCCCGTGCGGGTATGAATATGAAATCCGCCAAAGCCCATTTCCTGAAAATACCCGATCTGACGGGCTACCTTATCCTGTTCCAGCTTGGTATTCCAAGCCCAAAAGGGCGCGCCGCGGTATTCCGAGGTGGGATTTTCAAAAAGCTTTTTGGAAAGGGTCTTTTCATTCTTTTTCTTGTAAAGCATCGGAAAAACTCCTTTTTATCTGCAGCTTATAAAAGGCAATTCTTACAGAACGATTCGGTCAAAAATATACCAGCTTCCGCCGATCTTGCGTGCAAAGACCGTCATATCCACAGGATCGATATAGTCCTCTTTTCCCCTTGTTTTCAGCACCTGATCAAAGGAAATATGACAGCAAAGGGTGTTCTCATCAAAGAAGTAGAAATTCTCTACCTTCTCTTTTTCAAAGGTAAAGCCGTCGTGGTCCGTTACCCACCAGCCGGGGTTGCGGGCAGTATTCTGATAGAACAGACTGCTCCTGTCAAAATATTCACCCAGGGCGGCGGTCGATCCGTCTGCCTGAATGAATTTGGCATATTCCTTCATGCCGGTAAGAAGCCTGTCGGAAAGTTCCTTCGGCACCTCTTCATATTGAATGGGTGCTTCCAAAAAGCCGCTTTCCTCATTCATCACAAGAGAAACCGCTTCCCCTTTTTCATTGTAAACTGCAATTTCAGGCTCACAGAACAGATCGGAAAAGGTAAACTCTGCCAGAAGCAGCTTTTTAGACTCCTTCGGCAAATAGTCATTCCAGGTATGAGAGGAAACATTCTTTGCCTCCTCTTTCTTCACCTGGATCCCGTTGACCGTAAGGCCAAAATCGGAAGGGATCTTCACACTTGCGGAGAACGAAGGCTTCAAAAAGATCTCCATATCGTCAAATTGATAAGAGGAAAAGCCGAAGAGATCCTCTTCCTTTTCCTTTTTCAGAAGGATCGTACCGATCTTGATAAAGGAATCGCTCTTTTCGCCGTCGGAGGTGATGACATTGTATTTTGCCACGCCTTTTTCCACGCCAACAGCGTAAAATTCAATTTTTTTATCCTTGCAGAGACTCTCCATGGCCTCAGCCGCGTGGGAGATCTCTTCCTTATCTCCTACGGAAAATTCTGCCTTTTTCAGGGCCTTTTCAAAGTCGCCCGAAGCAAAATACTCCTCAAAGATCTCCCTTGCGGGATGAATGGGCTGACTTTTCTCAAAGGCAGAAAGGTAGGCAAACAGAAGGATCACCCCTGCTATCAGTAAAACACCGAAAAGGCTCACCGCCAAAAGGTAGATCTTCCAGAACAGGCTCATCTTTTTTTCTTTCATTCCTCTGCCCCCTTTACCACAAAGAAGGTAGGCAGATCTCTGGGCGGTGTAAACGCCTTATATGTATTGACAAGACCTCTTCTTTGATATTCATCCAGGGTGGATGTATCCACACCGTAAAGATCAAAATAATTCCGATAATACATCTGAGCGGAGCTGCCGCCGTCAAGCTTTCCTGCGCAAACCGCGCCGTTTTCCAGCATGATTTCGATCAATTCATTGTGAGTCGCACCAAGGCTTGAGGCACATCTTCCGTCGGTTACAAGAAGAAGCACCGTTCCGTCGGCACGCTGACCGATGGCAGTACGCTGTGCACGGCCTGTATTCTTATCCGCATAGTGCATGGTCATATTGACACCGTCATTGGTAATCAGGCAGTTTCCTGTCTGGAAGCATACACCGTCACGGATCCCGAGAGATAAGGCTGTTTTCTCGGTCATCCCTTCGGATACCACAAGGCGGTTATCCTTGGTAAAGCCCATAAAGGTACGGTTGGTTGCTCCGGAATATACCATTTTTCCCTGAGAGAAGGTAATTCCCACAGGAAGTCCGCCGTCGCCGACACCACCCACATCGGGAAATTCTCCCCCGTTGATCACTGCAAGAGCATTATACTTTTCTGCCATGCGAAAAATGTCAAGTCCCCTCTTACCGGACTTAAAATCGCTGGATGTTCCCACAAAAACCTGTTCCGGATCCCGAACCTTCAAAAGGTACGCCTTAAAGGCAGGCTTTGATAAAAACTCAAGCTTTACACCGGAAGGGCAGTCCTTCCACTCCTCCTGTGCTTCCTCCTCTGCCTCTTTTTCCTCTGTAGGCTCAATGGCAACCACATCAAAGGAAACCTTCATACTACTCTCTTCGATCTCCTTTACCGTCTCTTCCCCGAGGAAAAGCCCGGGCAGCCACTTGGTGGCACTTGCCTGCTTGGCGGAAAGCACCAAAGCATCGCGCATGGTTTCACTGGGACCGCGAAGAAGGATCAAGCACGCGATCACAACCGTAAGGAGAAAAAGCACAAAAAAGGTTCCTGCCGAGATCCCGGTCTTCGCCCAAACGCCAAGGGGCTTTTTTTCCTTTTTCTGAGGATCGGACGCTTCTTTTTCCGCTTCCGTTTCTTCTTCCTTTTCTGCTTCCGGTTCCGATTCTGTTTCTTTTTCCGGTTTCACTTCTTTTTCTTCCGAGGAGTCAAGTTCCGTCACCAGAACGGCACTTTCTTTTTCGTCCAAATCAAATTCCTCCAAAACATAAAATCTCAAACTATTATATTGCAAAATAAGAAAAAAAACAAGATAAAAAAACACATACCGACATAAAGAAAGCAAATACCGAGGAAAACACCCGTTTTCAAAGGATCCCCCTCCGAAAAACGGTATTTCGGCAAAAAAAGCGTAACGGCATAAAAAATGCCCGAATGTCCTTTCGGACACTCGGACAAAGTGCGCAAATTCACTTAAAAGCCTATGCATCAGTTCCAAGCGGTATAGTCTTTGCCAAGGGGATTGAAAACTAAAATTTAATGTGATAAAATAAGTTATCCTTTTATAAAAGTGATAGGAGAAACGCAATGAAAAAAGTATTTACTTTACTTTTTGTAATCTTGGCGGTTTCCATTTTAACCGTAGGTCTTTTTAGCATTGAAGCAAGTGCTGCTACCAGTGGTACCACAGGTCAATGCACTTGGGCCCTTGACGGTACCGTTCTTACCATCTCCGGCAATGGCAAGATGGCGGACAGTTTAGAGGGTGGCACTCCTTGGGATGATTCGATTACAGAAGTAATCATTGAGGATGGCGTAACGAGCATCAGCGCTTTTGCCTTTGACTGGTGCACAAGCCTTACCACCGTCACCATTCCCGATAGCGTTACCTCCATCGGCGACTGCGCCTTTTCTCGTACAGCGTGGCTCAATGCTCAGCCTGATGGTCTTGTTTATGCCGGAAAAGTTTTTTATTGTGTGAAAGGGCCTCGCTTTTCCGATGTGATTCTAAAAGAAGGAACACTTGGGATTGCCGGGTATGCCTTTTACGGTACGGAGCTGACTTCGATTACCATCCCCAATTCCGTCAAAAACATTGGCTATATGGCTTTTTATAACTGCAAAAATCTTATATCTGTTCAATACGGTGGCACGAAGGAAGACAGAGCCAATATTGCCGATCTTGGTGGCAACGACCCCCTTACCAATGCAACATGGCATTATAAAGCTTGCGAAAACCATAATATCTCCGCTTGGCGGCAAACAAAAGCACCTACCTGCACTGCCGTAGGAACAGAACAAAGAACCTGCTCTAAGTGTGAGTACACAGAAACGAGAGATATTCCTGCATCTCACAAGTTTTCAGATTGGGTAACGACCTCTTATCCTACCGAAACAAATCCGGGGGTTGAGATGCGAGTTTGCTCCGTCTGTCAAAAAACAGAGACACAGAAAATTCCCGCAACCGGTGCTAAACCCAACGCCACAACCACTAAGACTCCTACAACTACAACACAAGTCCCCGTAACTACAACGCTTCCCCTTTCGGATCCCCCTCGCGAAACGCTTGAATCCCCGAAACCGGAAGAAACTCCCGAAACCTCAAAAACTACTCCCGAAACCTCTGACAAAATCCCTGAAAACGAAAAAAAAGAAACCTCTGTTGTTACCATTGTAATTATTTCTGTTGTATCCACCATCGCAGTTCTTGGAGGCGGCGGTGCAGCTGCTTGGTACTTCCTTATCTTTAAGAAAAAGGTATAACATAAAATGCAGGAGCAAAACTCCTGCATTTTCTTTTTTTGCAATATTATTTCTTAAAAGCCCATCACGCCGATGAGAAAAGCCCATGCAAGGCCATAGTAGCTGACCACCGCCACAAGATCGTTAAGGGTCGTAATGAGCGGCCCCGACGCTACCGCAGGGTCGATCTTCATTTTTTGGAAAAACAGAGGGATCACCGTTCCCGAAAGGCTTGAGAGCAGAATGGAGATCACAAGAGCCGCCGCCGTGCAAGCGGAAACAGAGAAGGAAAAGAGAGCACTTTCCCCTTTGAATAAAAGAAGGTACAGTCCGATCAAGCCAAAGGATAAAAGCCCTAAGATCACTCCGTTCAAAAAGCCGATGCGGATCTCTTTTCCCACCAAAGAAATTTTCTGCTCTTTTTTTATTTCGTCGTAGGAAAGCACACGAACAGTCACCGCAAGGGATTGAGTCCCCGCATTTCCCGCCATACCAAGGATCAGCGACTGAAAGCTGACGATCACCGAAAGGGAAGCAACCACCCCTTCAAACATTCCCACGACCCCCGACACCAAAAGGCCAAGGCCAAGCAGAACCACAAGCCATGGAAGGCGTTTTCCAAGGCTTTTGAAAACGCCCTCCTCCAGATCATCCGGTGCCAGAAGACCTGCAAGCTTAGCATAGTCCTCGCTGAATTCCTCCTCCAAAAGGTCCACCACATCCTCCAGAATCAAAACACCGATAAGGCGGCTTTCCCCGTCAAGCACAGGGATAGAATCCTCGGAGTATTCTCTCAGTGAGGTAACGCAGTCCTCGATCTCTTCATAGCCGTAAACATAAGGGTAGGAAGAAACAATAATTTGGGAAAGAGGAGTGTTTTCTCTTGCTAAGATCAGATCCTTTAAGGGGATGGCACCCTTGTAAGCGCCTTTTTCATCGGTAACATAAATGGTGGAAATGTTATCATTCTCCGCCGCCTCCCCCACAAGGGTCTTCATGGCCTGTCTGACGGTGGCATTTTCCGTCACCGCAATGAAATTGGTGCTCATTCTGCTGCCGATCTCATCCTCCTCGAACCGAAGCACAAGAGAAAGCTCTTCTCTCGTCTCTTCATCCAGAAGGCCGGTAAGCTTTTCCCTTTCCTCCTCTGAAAGCGTCTCCATATATTCCGCAACCAGCGGTGCTTCCAGATGGGAAAGGACTTTAAGGCGCATCCCTTGGCTCATCTCTGCCAGATATTCGCTTCGCAATTCGGTGTATTCCAGAACCTCGGCAGTATCAAAAGCACCCAAAAGGCGAAAGAGCTTCTTTCGGTCCTCGGCGGGAAGGTTTTCCGCCGCAGAAGCAATGTCGTTTTCATGATAGGTCAAAATTTTCTGCCTGATATTCTGAGGTGTGTTTTTTTCACCCAAAAGGGAAAGGATCTCCTGTTCGTAGTCAGGGTGAAAATCTGTCAGTTCTTCATTTTCAAGGTAAATTTTTTCTTCCATTTTTGCCTCCTTTTCTTGGCAAAAGGGTATAAAAATACCCCTGCTTGCCCTTTGCGCCAAAGGCGCGGCATCACAGAGGCTTTTTCAGAAAAAACAAAAAAGGGAGCGTATCTCCGGTAAATCCCTCGTCTTTCCCGAAAAGCCCGGTCTACTTCCATAGGAACTATTACTGTCCATACACTCACCTCCCAAAAAATTCATCTTTTCCCCAATTATAATAACCGAAAGAAAAGATGTCAATACAAAAAAATCCACCCGCTCATTTGCGGGTGGATTTTCATATAAGTTCAGATCTCGATCTTGTCGCCAAGCTCGATTTCGTCACCGGGCTTTGAGGGGGTGATTACGGGGGGCTTGCTTTCAAGCTCATAACCGTTTGTAACTTGAATGTAGATCAGAATCTGCTTTGCAAGAACATTTTCTTCCTCTTTGGAAACGATCGCCTGCGCAACCCAATCCACACGGTCGGTCAAGCTCAGGCACCGCTTGCCATCTCCATCCGTGATGAGCAAGGTGAATTCACCATCCATCTTAGACGCGCTGAAGTAAACATCCACTTCAAAGCGGTATTTACAAAGCGCTTCATCATAAACAGGAACGGAAATATCGCAAAATGAAGTAATATCCTTTTTTCCGTCGAGGGTAATTTTCATGCCCTCTACATCTTCCATGTTATCACAAACACCGTAAAGACGAATACCTATGGCATCGTTCATAACAAGGTTTTTGCCGACAAAAGAGATCTTTGCGCCATCTTCTGCAGAAATACCGCTTGCCTCGGAGGCTTCTTCAATGTAGGAAAGGCCATGCGCCGGTACTGTTCCATTTGCTACTCTGCCAAGATCGGCAATAGAGTAAAATAGATTTACAATCATAGGATCTGTATAACTATCTGCACCAATTTCGGCAAGTTCCAATACAGAATTGTAATTCTCTGCATTCGGATCCCAAATTGTTTCTCCTGCGAGGGTAAATTCTGTATCAAAGTCGGAAAGGCCGATTCCGTTGAAGTAAAGAACATAGAGCCCATCTTCTTCTGTAAGATCGGAGAAAGTACCTTCTGCAAGAGGAGCCTCTTTTCCGGAGAGCGTTACGGAATAGGTGAAATCATCGCCAATTTCTGCCTTATTGAAATAGAATTTTACGCCGATGTACTTGTCCAATACAAGCTTTGCGGATACAGGAGCTGCTATAATTTTTTCTCCGCACACACTACAAATACCATGTTCAGGGTTATGAAGAATGTTTCTTACTTTGCCGCATTCGTTACAGGTGGTATCACAAGCATTGTCGTATGCGTGAGTATAGTCTTCGGTATTTTCCATGCAAGAGTTATAATGCCAGGTAGCGGAGTCGAGGTATTCATTGTTGCTGCCAATGCTAATAGAAACGCGGTCTTCAGCTGTTCCTTCATACTTCACGACTGCAAGATTATAACAAAGCGAAAAGGCTCCAGATCCGATAGAAATAACACTATCTGGAATGGCAATATAGTTAAGTAAGCTACAATAATTAAAAGCACCATTGCCAATGCTTGTAACGCCATCTGGGATGGTGATGGAATAAAGCCCATCGCAGCCGGAAAAAGCACCACCACCAATGATGGTAACAGAACCATCAGAAGGAATAACAGAATTTTTGCAACCAATAACCAAGGTTTTGCTTTCTTTTTCTATGATACAGTTCTCCTCTGAATAATATATAAGGTTTCCTTCTGCTACGGTGATAGATTTAAGCTGATAACAGCCATCAAAAGCACCGGCTTTGATTGAAGACACATTCTTTCCAATAATAACCGATGTGAGTTTCCTGCAAGATTTAAAAGCACTGCCACCTATACTAGTTACACTGTCCGGGATGGCAATAGATGTGAGGGAGCAGTTGTAAAAAGCACTACCACCAATACTCGTTACACTGTCACCAATGGTAACAGAAGCAAGAGCTCTACAGTCATTGAAGGCATAATCACCAATGCTCGTTACACTGTTCGGTATGGTGATGGAAGTAAGAGAACTGCATAAGTAAAAGGCATAATTACCAATGCTTGTCACGCTGCCCGGAATGGTGACAGAACTAAGGAAACTACAGCCGCGGAAGGCATAATCACCAATGCTCGTTACTCCATCGGGGATGGTGATAGAGGTAAGGGAGCTACAGTAAGAAAAGGCATAATCACCAATGCTCGTTACACTGTCCGGAACGGTGATAGAACTAAGGGAACTGCAGTTTGCAAAGGCAGAACCTGCTATGCCAAGTGTTCCTTCCTTCAGCACAACCTGGGAGGGGCAAGTACCTTTTACATCATAAACCACTTTTCCGGCATAAACGATACCGTCCGGTTGATTGTAGTACCAACCCGTGCTGTTGAAGGCAGAAGAACCAATACTCGTTACACTATCCGGAATGGTGATAGCAGCAAGGGATCTGCAGCCGTAAAAGGCATTATCACCAATGCTCGTTACACTGTCCGGGATGGTGATGGAAGTAAGAGAGCAACTGTAAAAAGCACTATTACCAATACTCGTCACTGAACCGTCGGAAGGAATGACAGAATTTTTGCAACCTTGAAGCAATTTTTGGGTCGCAGTCTCAATAATGCAGTTGCCGGCAGAATGGTAAACCGTATTTCCCTCTTCTACCACAATGGATATAAGGGAATCGCAGTTTTTAAAGGCATTATCACCAATGCTCGTTACTCTGTTCGGTATAGTGATGGAAGTAAGAGAACTGCACAAGTAAAAGGCATTATCACCAATGCTCGTTACACTGTCCGGGATAGAAACAGAGCTAAGGGAGTCACAATAATAAAAGGCACGATCACCAATGTTCGTTACGCTGTCCGGGATGGTAATAGATGTGAAAGAGCAATTTTCAAAGGCATAATCGCCGATGCTCGTTACGGAACCGGCAGAGGGAATAATAGAAGTATTGCAGCCCTGAATGAGTTTTTTGGTTTTGGTTTCAATCAGGCAGTTACCAGCAGAATGGTAAACCGGATTTCCCCCTTCTACTGCAATGGAGATAAGAGAGGTGCAGTCGTAAAAAGCGCGTTCGCCAATACTCATTACACTGCCCGGAATGGTGATAGATTTAAGGGAACTGCAGTCGGAAAAGGCATAATTACCAATGCTTGTCACGCTGCCCGGAATGGTGATAGATTTAAGGGAGCCGCAGTCGTAAAAGGCAGAAGTACCGATGCTCGTTACGCTGTCACCTATAGTAACAGAAATTAGAGCTGTACAGTCTTCGAAGGCCCCTACACCAATGCTTGTTGCGCTGTCCGGGATGGTGATGGAAGTAAGGGAGGTGCAGTAATGAAAGGCATAATCACTAATGCTCGTTACACTGTTACCTATAGTAACAGAGGCAAGGGAAGCGCAGCTGAAAAAGGCATTATCACCAATGCTTGTCACGCTGTCCGGGACAGTGATGGAGCTAAGGGAGGTGCAGCCAGAAAAAGCATGATCACCAATGCTCGTTACGCTGTCCGGAATGGTGATGGAAGTAAGGGAGGTGCAACTAGAAAAAACTTTATTACCAATGCCTGTAACACCATCGGGAATCGTGACAGAAGTTAGAGAGGTGCATTTATAAAAGGCATAATCACCAATACCCGTTACATTATCTGGGACAGTGATTGAGCTAAGAGAGCCGCAGCCGTAAAAGGCATTATCACCAATGCTCGTTACACTGTCCGGGATGGTGATGGAAGTAAGGGAGCTACAGCTGGAAAAAGCATAATCACCAATGCTCGTTACGCTGTCCGGAATGGTAATAGATGTAAGAGATCTGCTGTTTCTAAAAGCATAATCACCAGTGCTTGTCACTCCGTCTTCAATGATAACTTCGGTAATTGCAGTGCCCCAAGGCACAGAGGAACCGTATGTATAATTTTCCATCGCACCGCTACCGGAAATGGTAAGTACGGTACCGTCAAGGCACCAGGTGCAGTCGCCCGTGGTTCCTGTAATCGTGCGAACAAAACCGCACACATTACAATCTCCGTCAGAATCACCATCATATGTATGATTTGCCGGTGTGCGCGTAGCACCGCAGGTGTTACAATCCGCGTCGCAAGCATTGCTGTAATTATGCGCTACTTCTCGAGCCTCGCCGCAAGTATTGCAGGTTGTGTCGCAAGTGTTGCTATAACTGTGAATATGACCATCAGATTCAGAAGAGGAACCCCCACTAACTGTATTATTGTTAGAGGCTGAATAAATCTTCGCTCCAGAATTTGCAGCTATTTGAATTGCAGAAAGAGTTGTAATTCTATCCCATTTCACACGACATGGTCCCGCCGAATTACAATCAGCAAATGTAACAACATCTCCTTCAACTCCAGTGATGAAAATAGCATGCAAAGAAGCTCCGCTAATTACAGATGTAACATTCCCATACACAATATCCCCAGGCTGCAAAGCACTTACATCAGTATGCCACGCCCAAGACAAGGGATTTCCGCCGAAAATAGTACTTCCCATTTTGCATGCCCATCCAAGACACTGACCAGAAACCCAAGCTCCGTTATAATAAAACTGACCACAAGAATCAATACATCCTGCATCACAATAAGACATATTATATGAAGAGCATGTAGGACAAGCGGTTAAGCCTGTCCCTTCATACCCACAAGTATTGTATGCATTCCAATACTCGCCATCACGAAAAACAGTCTTTAATTCTGCAATCGCCGTAGCAAATGACTTATCATCAACACCTGTTGCAAATACAGGCATTTCCAATAAATTAAATGGAAACGCTGCAAAGGTGAGCAAAAGTGACAAGAAAAGGGCGGTTGATTTCTTCAAAAGTTGTTTCATTGTTACCTCCAAAAAATAAAAAAAGTGCGCAGCCGAAGCCACGCACCGAAAAATACATTGCTCCAACTGTCGCCAAACAAAATCTACAGCACCAAGAAAGTGTATGCAGAAACAGAGCATATATATTTTTACCGAAATAAAAATACATACACTTATTCTTGGCGAAAATTATTCGATTTTGTTTGGCAAGATCAGTGTAACATATATTTGTTTAAAATGCAAGAGAGAATCCCCCCCTCCCGCTCCTGATATCTATTGAAGATTTCCAAATCTCCGCAGAACCGAAAAAAAGAATCTGCCAATGGCAGATTCTTTTCTCTTACAGATCAATACCGAGGAATCGCTTTGCAAGAAGTCCCACACCAAAGGACAGGACCGCAACTCCCACACTGATCAGCGTCATCTCCATAAAACGGGACAAAAAGGGCTGATCCTTGGCAACGGAGGTGTAGTATGTAAAGCCGAAAATAATGGCAACAATGATGAGTAGCATAGCGATCAAGGCCAAAAGGATTTTATTGGGTGAAAAAACAAGATAGGGCAAAACAAGAAGCACCACCGTAACAAGGTAAGCACTGCCTGTATAAAGACAGGATTTCAGCGCATCGTCTCTTCCCTCGCTTTTTGCAGACAAAAATTCACTGGAAGCCATAGAGAAGGTGGCGGAAATACCCACGATCAGGCCCGAAAGTGCAACGAGGCGGTTGTTTTGCAGTGCAAAGGTAAAGCCCGCAAGGCTGCCCGCAAGCTCCACCAGGGCATCGCTCAGTCCCAAGACCATACTGCCCACATACTGCAGTCTTTCCTCATCCAAAATCTCAAGAAGAGCCTGTTCGTGCTCCTCCTCCTGACTGCGGATCATTTTGCTTTCCGGTACTTCCTCTTCCAGAAGGGCATATTCCTTCTGAGCACCCTCCTCCCCTTTTTCCATCAGCTTCACCGCAAAGGTAAAGCCAAAAATACGGGCAAGAAAGCAGTAACGGAAAATCCTTCCTCTCCGAGGCTTCAGAGGCTTTTTTGTATATTTGTTCCAGATAAAATAGTGCTTTTCTTCTTCGTCTGCAAGGCGCAGAAGGGTCTTTTTGTTTTCCTCGCCCTTTGCCCACTTTGCTACCTTGCGGTAGATTTTGCTTTCATCAAGCTCATTCTGCTGCATTTTCAGAATGATCGCCATGGCTTTTTCAGAAATATTCTTTTCCATTTTTCCTTCTCTTTTTATGATAAGATCTGATTTTCGTCAAACTCTCCCGGGAAATCCAGAAGCATCAGGATCACTCTTCCCGAAGCAGAAACATTGGGACTCCAGGGTACATAATAGGGGTCATTTGCGTGATAACGCTCGTTCATATAGTATTCTGCCGTCATGGAATACTTCATAGTAGCGGCAAGGGTCTTATTGGCTTCCTTTACTCTGCCGAGATTTAAGTACACATAATACCAATGGAAATCTCCGTTTGTGGTATAGAAAATATGGGTGGTACCGTCACGGTACGGCATACGGCTGTGAAGTCCGTTGCAGTAAAGGCCCACTCTCTTGTGGTGATTTAAAATGCGGTCGATCTCCTTCTCAGAGGGCTTTACCGCACGGCAAAAGGCACCCGGCAAAAGATACGGATAGAAGTTCTCCAAAAAGTAAGCATCGTTTCCGTCGGGAGTTAAGGGCACGCGAAGCTCGTCTCCCTCCCACTTTGCCGCATACGCCGAGAAGATCTCTCCCATACGGGAAACATAATCCTCGCTTTCGGCACGAACCTCCTCTTTTCTCGGATGGGAAAAAATTTCCAAGGCTTCTGCCAAAGCGCGAACGGCAAAGTAGGCAAATACATCCGTATTGGTCCAGTGCTGGAGGGTCTGCTGCCAGTCAGAGCCGCGCATAGGCGGGAACAGTCCCTTCACCGCCCCTTCGATCGTTTCCGATTCACGGCGTTTTCCTTTGATCCAGTCAAAGGTACGAAGTGCTTTTTCGGCATATCGGTCAAAGTATGCCTTGTCTCCCTTTTGATGCATAAAGCGAGAAAGTGAATACAGGCAGGAGGCAGTAACCGATGCCCAGCCCTCGCCAATGGTCTTTACTTCGCCGTCTTTTTGCTGCATTTTATCAAAATAGAAGCTGAGTGCATCCTCAATATAATCGTCAAAATCGCCGATTCGCTTCAAAGCTTCCAGAGAAGGCATCGCCTCCCAGGGCCACATCAGTCTCTGAAGACCGCCCTGACGCAAAACAAGGTCCTCTTCCCCCTTGTAATAGGAGAAGCTCTGCAGGATCTGAACCGTCAGATTCCGAATTGTTTTTTGGTATCTTGTCTCTCGGATCTTTCCAAGCTCCTTTTCCCAGAAAAGGCGGGTCTTTTCTTTTTCCTCGCTATAATCAAAGAATTTTTGTTCCCCCTTGCCGAAGGAGAGGATCACTTCCTTTTCTTCACCGGGCTCCAAGGAGAGGGGGAACCACAAAATACCCTTTTCCTGATCAAATTCCTGTTCCAGCTCCGTTTTTACCGTAACAAAGGTATCTCCCGCAAGGTAAACGCCGTCCTTTTCCGCAAATGTGGAGGGGAGATTTAAAAAGGCAGAAAGCTCAGGATCGTAGGAAAGGTATTCATCGGGAGAACCGTAGGCCAGATCCTTTTCCTTTCCCGTGCGAAGAGCAAGGGCAAGGCGGTTTGCCGCCGTAAAGGGGGAAGGATTTTTCACGGTGATCTTAATGAATGCAGTGCACTTTCTTTCGGTATCGCAAAAGGCCTCCATCTGCATACGGATCCCGCCGAGATTATGTTCAATGGCGTGAATGGGCGTGCCGTCCTCAGGCAGAATGTTCTTTACTCTACGAAAATCAAATTTCTTTACAAATCTGCTGTAAAAAAGCCAGATGCCCGCGCTTTCAATTTCCGGATAGCTTGCAGCATCTACGCCCTTGTCGTTTTCACCGAAAATGATCTTGCCCTCGCCCCAAAGAGTAAACATTCTCTCACTGCGGGGGGGATGCAGATATCTTCTTGTGGTACGGGGTCTTTCCCAAGCCGCCTTCTCTTCCGTAAAGATGGGCTTCTCAAAACTCAGCATATTTTTCACCTTTTATCCTTTCACGATTGGTGTTTTTTCATATTCGGGATAGATCTGATTCTTGCCGTCAAGGCTCCAGCCGGCGCATTTTCCCTCTTCGGTAAAAAGAAGATGGGCGCGGTGCGGTGAATAAAGAAGGATCTCCTCCATTCCCTTTACCCCTTCAAATCCGAAAGGACGTCCTTCGTTTTTCAAGGCAAAATGCAAGAGGCAGTCGATCTCGTGGCGGTACCCAACCGTCGCCTCTTTTTGAAAAAGCCGTTCAGTGGGCTGATAATACTCTTTACAAAAATCGTCAAAATTTTCGGGACTTTCTCCCAAGGGCAGATAAAGCCTGCCTTTTTTTGCGCCGCGGAAGGCGCATCGCCAGCCGTAGCGGGCATAAAGAGCGGTCAATTCCTCCGTAGCGGCAGAGCAGAAAAGAGCAAGAGGAAGATCCCCTCTCTCCTTCAGATCCTTATGCCAGAAGTTAAGCACTTCTTTTCCGATCCCCCGTCCGCGGGCTTTTTCCGCCGTGAAGAAATTTCCCCAATTTCCCACAGCAAAGGGGTGCTTTCCCCAGCCCATCCAAAGGCGGCAAAGGCCTTCTCCCTTTTCATGGGCAATATAATAGGTATCGCAGCATTCCTCGGCGGCGCGGCCGTCAAGGCGGTAGCGGATCATATCTGCGTAGCTTACGCCCACATCCCGCTCCTTTACCATTTTTTCCAAAGAGAAAAATGCTTCTGCTTTTTCTTCTCCCGGAACATATGTCTCAATTACCATAACATCCTCAAATCAATAAAAAATCTCCATCTGGGAAAGCACTGCATAATGGTCGGAATAAAAATTTCCCTCTCCCCATCTGTCCCGTAGAATCCGAAAGGTGTTCACCTTCATATTAATGGGACAGGCAAAGAGAAAATCGATCTGGTAGAGTCTGTCGTCGGCATATTTGCCCCAGCCGTGATAGGTAGAGCCGATATCAGCTTCGACAGCTTCTTTCCTGCAATCAATAAAAGCTTCGCTTAAGGTTTTATAAGGATAGCTTTCCCCTTCACAGTTCAGATCACCGCCCAAAAGATAGGGGTATTCCAAGCTTTTTGCGTGCGCCGCGATCATTTTTGCCGATTCCATCCGCGCTTTGACCCCCACATGGTCGAGATGGGTATTATATGCAAAAAATCTTGCACCGTTTTCCTTGTTTTCCAAAAGGACCCACTGACAGCTCCTTTCGTTTTTCGCATCCCAGCCCACGGATTTTATCTCCGGTGTTTCGGAAAGGTAAAAAGCACCCTCCTCACAAACGGTAAAGCGGTCTTTTTTCACCAGGATCATATTGGGAAGATCCACAGAAAAAAAGTAGAAATCGGAAAGGTTTTCCTTCAAGGGTCCGTACCACTCCCGCGGTGCCTCCTGTAGCATAATAACATCGGCAGAAAGCTTTAACAAATAATCGGAGAGAGGCTTTTTTCTTTCTTCCACGGAGCGTACACCCGTATCCTCTGCATAATAGCGGCGAATGTTAAAGCTCATTGCCGTAAAAGGAAAGGAGCCCTTCTCACCCGGCAGGATCAGCTTTTCCTCCGTCATCTCTTCTGAAGCCTGATCAGCCGTATCCTCCGTTTTTTCAGCATCCTCGTTCAAAGAAGACTCTTCCCGAAGGCGGGGCATACAGCCGGAAAAGCACAGAAAAAGCGTCACAGCCAAAAGAACAAGCGCGCAGCTTCTTATTTTCATTGGCAAATACCTTTTTCCTCTAAAATCGCGGTTTGGAAGGGAGAAAGGTCGATTTTGCCAAGGTGGTCTTCTCCCGTGATCAGATCGGTCAAGGTACCTTCAAAGAAAAGCTTGCCGGGCTTTCCGCCGATCTCCTGAACAGCAATTCCTTTTTTACCGCCACCCTCCCGAAAGGCAGGGATCACATCTCCTTCCACATCAAAGTGCATGGCGCCGCTTTTTTCCAAAGCAAGAGAAAGGATCTTTTCCATATCCTCCCCTGAGGGCTTTGCACCCAAAACCACAACGCGGCCCTTGCCCACTTTCTTGGAAAAGACAAGGCTTTTTCCCAAAAGTTCGGAATATCCTTCCTCTACGGTAACGATCTTTTCGCTGTCAGAGGGAGCGTCAAATATCATCAAATATTTTTCGGGTGTAAAATCAGAACCGTCTGCCCACTTGCATCGGATCATATTCTCTGAATCGGGGATCTGATATAAAAGGGAGCAGTCCAAAAACTTTTCTACATATCCCATGGCGCGGTCTGTGTAGTGCGCACCGTCAAAATTTCGGATGTCGGTCATAGGACCTACCACCCAGGTGCCGCCCTTTATCACCCAGTCTTCAATTCTATCAAAAAGATCTCCCATTTCCAGCGTCAAAAGATAGGGTGAGAACAAAAGCTTATATCTATCAAGGGTCGCCGCAGGAGGAATCACATCGGGACGAATCCCCTTTTTGATCATTCCTCGGTACATTTCCTCTGAGGGACGGTAGGCACGGCTTTCCGTAAGAAGCCCCTTTACAATAGGCTGAAAATACAGCATTTTGTCACATCGCTGGGAGAAATGCATGGCAACATCGGTCTTGACGCGGGTTTTTGACAAAAAGTCCGAAGCTAACCGAAAGCCCTCTGCAGTCTCCTTCACCTCGGAAAAGATATGCATAGGTCTGCCGTTTGCATAAAGAACTGCGCCGTGCATAAGTTCATGCCCCGTGGGGTGCTGCCGCCACAGCCAATACGCATTCATTTCACCACCCAATACAATCGGGAGAAACGAATTTTCACGGCAAAAGCCTTCGGGACGAAAGGCTTCGGGCATAGCGGTGGATGCTGCCCAGCAGGTAGCCGTTTCCGTTACCCAAAAAGGTCTGTCTTTTAAATTGCGCAAATAATCGAACCAAAAAGCAGCTCGGTGCTGATTTTTGTGGTCGTTGTAATGGTTGAACTGAATAAGATCCAAAAATTCCGCAAGATTTTCAAAATCCTGATCAAAATAAGGGATCATATCCGTGCCGATGGGCGCGGCGGTATATTTTTTCAAGGTATCATACTGCATTTTCACAAAAGCAGTATGGGAAGCGCACTGAAAATCGTGCCACTCCAAATGAAGATGAGGCGTCATCCAGCTTTTTTTCAAGGGCATGGGAACCTGATCGAATCTCTCATAGCTTTGAGAGAAAAGATCCAGATGCCATCTTCGGTTCAATTCCTCTACCGTACCGTATTTTGCTTTTAGATGATCGGCAAATTTCTCATGGCAGATCTCACAGTGGCAATCCACCATATGCCCCAAAGTACCTGCGGCGATCTCGTTATCGATCTGCCAGCCGATCACGGCAGGGTCAGAGCCGAATTCCTCACCCATTTTTTCTACGATCCTGCGGGAATACTCAATATAAGTGGGGTTGTTGGAGCAGTTGTTTCTTCTTGCCCCGTGCTGCTGAGGAATGCCATGGTGATCAAGGCGCATCATCTCGGGATCCTTTTCCTCCAGCCAGATAGGCGGGGTGGCAGTGGGTGTTCCCAAAATTACATCGATCCCGTTTTCACCCAATTTATCCACAATGCGATGAAGCCATTCAAAATGGTATTCTCCCTCTGTCGGCTCCATTTTGCTCCAGGAAAACTCGGCAATACGGCATACAGAAATACCTGCCTCTTTCATTTTGGCAATATCCTTTTCCTGTTCCTCTTCAGGCCAGATCTCAGGATAGTAATTGACACCGAGCAGCGGTCTTTTGTTCATCGCTTTTTTCCTCTTTTCAATTCATCAAAAGAAAGCAAAACTCTCTTCTTTCACTTTATCAAACCGCAGAGAAAAAGTCAATAAAAAACACCCTTTTTCTACCATTTGTTTCCGCAAAAAAAGCCTCGGAAAAATCCGAGGCTTTTTCTTATTTCATACTGTTTGCGTGATTTAAGATCGAGGTACTGTATAAAAAGAGGATATCCGCATTCTCAAAAGAAACAAATTTTTCCAAAAGAAGGGAGTTCATATACCGAAGATCCACCATAGTAACTTCCGAATACCCCTGTGCCAGAAGAGGCATCAGAGAGGAGGCATAGGAATCGCGGAACACCACAAGCCGTTTTCCCTCCGGATTTTTCGGATTTTTGATCTTCACCAAGGGCTGATTCCCCGAAAGGAAAAATTCATAGGGATCCTTCCCTTGGGCTTTTTCAAAATCGTAAACAGCCGAGGCACCCTCTACGGTAAAGGAATCGATCACATCGTTTGTAAGATATCGGATCGTATCGGGCTTTTTGGGAAGAGACAGCTGCCCCTTGTATACTCCGTAAAAGGGAATATCAAGCGTGTTTTCCCGGTATTCCGTGGGGATCTCCACGCCCATTTCCTTTCCCATCTTTACAGCAAGCGAGGCGATCCTTTCCTGTCGCCAATGGCTGTCGGTAAAATAGTAGTCATCAAGGGAAAGATTTTTCGCAATGGAAAGGAAGGTACCGTAGGGCATTTTTTCCTGCATGGATCTCTCCAAAGCACCGTAATCAAATTTCAAGGTTTCAAGATACCGATTCTTATCGGGGATCACACCCACATACACCCGATTTTCGGGAAAATGCTTTTCGCGTATTTTTCCGAATAGCGAAGCGGCATGATCAAGCATTTCTTCGCTTAAGGGATATTCGATCTTGGAAATATGCCCCTTTTGCAGAAAAAGCTCGTCGCTTTCCTCTTTTTGTAAAACAAAAAGGGTGTCAAAGGCCTTGATCCCGCGAAAAAGATCTCTTAAAGGAAAACGGTCGGTGGCATATTCCTCAAAATCCCTTGCAAATTCTCCCGATCCGATGCTTGCGGGAGAAAATTCGGGGAAGGATGCCAGAACTCTCCGTTCACTGTCGGAATATTCGGGCGTGGGAACAAAGATGCACCAAAGGGAAAAGAAAAGGAGAAACAGGCCGCAAAAAGCCACAGTCAGATATTTTTCAAGCTTCATCGTTCTCCCTCCTTAAAAACGGAAATACAAAAAGGGATTAAAGGACCCCGAGACCAGATGCGCCGTTACCAAAACCAAAAGAAGGAGGGTCACAAAAGGCGTCAGATACCTTGTCCATTTTTGTTTTTGTGCAAATTTCTTGGGAAAAGGCGTTGCCCCGATCATACCCAAAACAATAACAAATGCGTAATTTTTCAGGCAGAACAGAGCCTCGCCGGAAACAAGAGGATAGTCCCCTGCACCGAAAAGCCCCCCAATCTGAGAAAAGGCATCGGAAAGGGTCGCTCCGTTAAAGAGAACAAAGCTGATCATCACAAGAAGAAGCACATATACCCTTGAAAGGACCTTTGATCTTTCCAATTTTTTCAAGAAGAAATTCTTTTCCAGAATCAAAAGCACGGCAAAGTAAAGTCCCCAAAGAATAAAATTCCAGGCGGCACCGTGCCAGAAGCCTGTCAGCATCCACACCGTGAGAATATTGAAAAGAAGCCTTGTTTTCCCTACGCGGGAGCCACCCATAGGGATATATACATAATCCCGGAACCAGGTGCCCAGAGATATGTGCCATCTGCGCCAGAATTCCGTAATGCTCTTTGAAATATAGGGGTAATTGAAGTTTTCGTTAAAATCAAAACCGAAGATCTTTCCGAGACCGATCGCCATATCACTGTAACCGGAAAAATCAAAATATATATGCAGTCCGAAGGAGACAGCATACAGCCAGAAAAAGAGAACGCTCTTTTCTTTCGAGGCAAGAAAGATATCGCAAACCTCTCCTAAGGTATTGGCGATCAAAACCTTTTTGGCAAGACCGAATACAAATCGGCGTGTACCGAGATAGATCTTTTCAAGGCTGTGGGTGCGGTCTGTCAGCTGCCGGGCAACCACGCTGTAACGAACGATAGGCCCCGCGATCAACTGTGGGAAAAGAGCGATATACGCCGCAAGATTTACAAAATTCTTCTGTGCGGGAACCTCTCCCCGATATACATCAATGTTGTAGCTGATCAGCTGGAAGGTGTAAAAGCTGATGCCGATGGGAAGGGTAACCGAAAGCAGCGGAACAGAAAGCCCCGTTACCCGATTGATATTTTCAATAAAGAAATCCGCATATTTATAATACCCTAAAAAACCAAGACCCAGGGTAACGGCAAGAGTCAGGTATATTTTTTTATGTTTTCTGTCTTTTTCGGTAAGAAGCCCTAAAATATACCCACCGAACACCGTTGCCATCATCAAAAAAACAAGCCGCACCTCTCCCCAGGCGTAAAATACAAGGCTTACCAGAAGAAGGGTAAAATTTTTCAGCTTTTTCGGGGTAATGGCATAGAGCAAAAGGGCACAGGGCAAAAAATAAAATAAAAAGGGAATACTTGAAAAAAGCATGTTTTCTCCTTATATAATATTCGACGCGGCATTCGCCGCGCCGAAAAATTTTTTAACCCAGGGTGTTGCCGTCTTCTGCGGGGATCATATCCTCCGTGCTAAGCTCCATGTCGCCGACACCGTCGTCGGTTTCGGTTTCAGGCTGCTCAAAATCCTTGGGACACATCAGGAAGAATACCTTGTTATCCTTGTTTTCCACGATCAATTCTTCCGCTTCCACACAAATGTTCCAGCGAAGATTTGCATTTTCCTTCAGTTCCTTCTTGAATGCATCTACATCCGTATCCTCATCCAATTCGAAAATATAACCGATGAAGGCAATAGAGCCCATCATAGGACCGAAGGAAGAGCCTTCCTTAAAGCCCTTGATCTCAGCATTATCAAATCCGCTGAGAAAGCCCTCTTCCACAGGCATTGCACCGCCCATAAAAGGAATGATCTTATTGCCTACGATTCTCTCTGCGATCTCCTGAGCCGTACCGGAGGAATCCTTTTCAAATTCTGCAAGAAGGGTCTCGCCTACGGTTTTGCCGTCGGTTTTGTCCTCATCCTTGTTTTCATCCTTTTCGGTGGTACCGATCGTTTCCTTCTTGTCGTCCTCTTCTTTTTTGTCCGCACTGCAAGCTACAAGAGAGCAAAGCATTACAAGTGCCATAAGCAAAGCAATAATTTTTTTCATAGTATTTCTCCTTTTTATTTCAATACGGCTTTTTGCCGTGTTTAACAATAAATTATCATTATTATTGACGCATTTTATAATAAAATGCATTCTTTAACCTTGTTTTAAGAAAAGATCTGCCTGTCAAATTTTTCTTTTTCATAGGCCGAGATCATTTTACCATACTTTTCCATATGCTGCAATACAAAACAGAAAAATTCCACCTCCCGGACGGCCCGCATATAACAAACAGGCATTTGTGTTAGCTAATGCCTACCAAAACGTTTTCCCTTTTTGGGAAAACACATCACTTACCGAAGGGAAACATCACTCCGAAGGAACATCACTTGTCCGTAGGACAAATATCACGAAAAAGCACCCTTTTGGGTGCTTTTTCCCGTAGGGGCGAACTGCGTTCGTCCGCAGAAGGTGCACAATCCTGTGGGAAACCGCTTGAAAACTTGATTTTAGTATAGTATAATAAATTATCTTTCCACCAATAAAGATAGGAGATACACAATGAAAAAAGCCTTCTCTTTACTTTTTATTGCCTTAGTAATTTCTGCTGTTTCCGTTGGTCTTCTCAGCATTGATGCAAATGCGGCAACAAGCGGTACCACAGGCGATTGCACCTGGACTTTGGATGACAACGGTGTTCTTACCATTTCAGGTAATGGAAAGATGGCGGATTATAATTGGGAGGAAAAAATCCCCGGACCTCCGGATTTGGATCTTTATTTGGATTTACCTTGGGAGAAAAACATTACTGAAGTAATTATTGAAGAGGGTGTAACAAGAATTGGTGATTATAGCTTTAATAATTGCGAACAATTGACTAGTATCACCATTCCCTCTTCCGTTACAGAAATTGGAGATTGTATCTTACACAAATCAAATGATGTGCCTTATGATATTTATCTTTCCAATCTGAAAGTGTGGAGCGAACATGACCGAGGTGACCTCAATTCGGCAAATTTGTATTTAAATGGCGCTCTTTTGACGAATTTGGTAATTCCCGAGGGCGTAACAAGTGTCGGCAAAAGAGCTTTCTTGGGCTGCACAAGCCTTACCTCTGTTACCCTCCCTGAAGGAATTACAAGAATTGAAGATGATGCGTTTAGTGGCTGCACAAACTTAAACACTGCATATATTACAAAAAATCTTCAGGCTTTCTATGAGGGTGGAATTACCTGCTCTACCCTACTTCCTCATGGCGGAAATATTTATTTGAACGGAACCCTTTTGACGAATTTAGTAATTCCCGAGGGCGTAACAAGTGTCGGCAAAAGAGCTTTCTCGGGCTGCACAAGCCTTACCTCTGTTACCCTCCCTGAAGGAATTACAAGAATTGAAGATGATACGTTTCGCGGCTGCACAAACCTTACCTCTGTTACCATCCCATCTAGCGTAACCTCCATCGGCAGTTCAGCCTTTTATGGCTGCTCATCATTGAAAGACGTTTATTTAAATGCACCGAAGAGGACTTTTGTTTTGTCTTCTGTCGATATGTATATTCACCATGCCACTTGGCACTATACGTCTTGTGATAATCACACCTTCTCTGCTTGGAAGCAAACAAAAGCAGCTACCTGCTCTACCGCAGGAACGGAACAAAGAATCTGCTCTAATTGTAATCAAAAAGAAACAAGGGATATTCCTGCAACACATAAATTCTCGGAATGGGTAAAGACTTCTTCCGCAACTTGTACTGCACCGGGAATTGAAATGCGGATTTGTTCGGTGTGCCAAAAACCGGAAACAAGAGAAACCGCCGCACTTGGGCATTCTTTTAAAAATCCAACGATTACCAAAAAACCCACTTGTACGGAAACGGGCATTGAAAGTGGCACGTGTACTCGTTGCAAACAAACCACGACCAATACCATTCCCGCCAAAGGGCACACTTACGATAAAGGAGTGGTAACAAAAGAAGCCACCGAAACGGAACCGGGATCAAAAACCTTTACCTGTTCTGTCTGCAAGTCAACCAAGATTGAGGAAATCCCCGTAATTGGTACAGAACCAAAAACTGATGAAATTCCGGAAACCTCAGAGACTGTTCCCGAAACCTCTGAAACCGCTCCCGAAACCTCAAAGACAACTCCCGAAACCTCTGACCAAGCCCCTAAAAAAGAGAAAAAAGCAACTTCTGTCGTTACCATTGTAATAATTTCTGTTGTATCCACCATCGCAGTTTTTGGAGGCGCAGGAACAGCAGCTTGGTATTTCCTCATCTATAAGAAAAAGGTAAAATAAGAACCTTGCCTTCCACCGCACAAAAAAAGGAAGCCTTTCGGCTTCCTTTTTTCTTTTATTTTTTGGGTTTTTTGATGCGGTTGAGCTGTTTATTCAGCTTCAGAAGCTCTTCCTTTGTGAAGGAAATGTTCATCATTCCCATCATAGAGGAAAGTCTAAGAACGGTAAAGCCGCCCATCATTTCCATCAGTCCGCTGCCGGCAGCGTCCTTCATATTCACCTCGAATCCTCCGGCTTTTTTCTCGCCCTTCTTGCCCTGGTCCATCTTCTTTTTCAGCTGCAGGCCGAGACGGGCAAACCAAAGCTTTCCGCCTAAGGTGGACATAATATCGCTTATCTTGTCGTTAAGGGAGAATCTTCCCTCGGGAGCATCAATATCGAACCAGTTAAGCACCGCGCCCTTTTCCACAAGGACATAGTCCATATTTCTCTCTTCTACCTTGCGGATCACGCCCTCATCGGAAAATTCTCCTGCGCGGGCGGTGATCTTGGATTCTCCCACATTGGGAACATCAAAATAGAAGAAGTGATCGGGAGCGCTCTTTTTGCCAAGGCTCTCGCCGTTGACAAAAAGCTCTACCTCAGGGAGATTGGAGTAAACGGTTACCTTTGTTACATCCTCCACGCGGTCAATATAACGCTTGCCGCAAAGATGCACAAAAGGATCATCGGAAAGGTGTGCCTTATAAGCGTAGAAGGCATCCTTCTTATACTTTCTGTCAATGGTCACAAGGCCCTTGTGGTTCTGTCCGTTCTCACCGCCCTCGCTTCTTGCATCGGCACCGAAATCGAACATGTTCCATACATGGGTGGCCCAGATATACTTTCTGGAGAAGAACTGACGAATGAGCTCCTCATGGTAATATGCCTGATATTCCTCGGTATAGTCTCCCTGCTTGGGATCGCTTGTGTGCCAGTTCAGTGCCTCACATCCGTACTCGGAACAGCCGATGGGAATGTTGGGGTGCATCTCGTGGAACTTATCGAACCAAGGTCCGTTCATTTCCGTAGAGCCGCCGTACCAGCCGAAATAGTGGTTATAAGAAACCACATCGGGAATCTGCAGATAAGGGTCGTCCATCTTACACATGAAAACTGCCGCGATGGTAGTAAGACGGGTCTTGTCCATCTCGTGAACCAAATCATGTAAGATCCTGTGATTTTCCAAAAGATCCTCGTCGCTGCCGCCGATGGAAATCTCATTGGAAAGGCCCCATACCACAATACAGGGGTGATTGTAGTTCTGGGTGATAAGCTCCTTCATCTGAGAGATGGTGTTCTCTCTGCCATCGGGCATATGCTTTGAAATATAGGGGATCTCCGCCCAGATCACAAGACCCTTTTCATCGCACAGATCATAGAAATACTGATCGTGCTGATAATGAGCCAAGCGAATGGTGGTAGCACCCACCTCGCAGATCAGGTCGATATCCTCCTCGTGGTGCTCGGGGAGAAGGGCATTGCCCACGCCCCATCTGTCCTGATGGCGGCTGACGCCCCGCAGAGGATATTCCTCACCGTTTAAGATAAATCCGTTTTCGGGATCAATGCGGAAAGATCTGATACCGAATCTTGAGCACACATTGTCAAGAACCGCATCCCCCTCTACGATCTCTACCTCACAGCAGTAAAGATAAGGGTTCTTCTTGCCGTGCCAGAGGGTCACATCCTTCATTTCGAAAACAACTTTGGTTTCCGAAGACTCGATCTTGTAAAGCTCTTTCTCTTCCTTGTCGTAGATGGTGTAGCGAAGGGTCTGACCCTCCTTCAGATCCTTGACAAAGACTTCTACCGTAACGGCAGCATCCTTTCCGGAAACCTCGGGGGTGATCGCAAGACCGGGTCCGCCGTAGTAATCCAGATCAAAGTGGGTCTTATTTACACAAATAAGATTTACATTTCGGTAAAGACCGCCGTAGAAGGTAAAGTCTGCCATCTGAGGATAAACGCGGTCGCTGGGAGCATTATCCACAAGAACTGCAACAGAGGTCTCCTCCTTCAGGTGATCCGTAATGTTGACTCTCCAGGTAGAATAACCGCCGTCGTGGTGGCAAATTTTTTCCCCGCCTACGAAAACATCGGCAGAGGCGTTGGCACCGCGAAACTCTAAATAATAAAGGTCTGCCTCGGGAAGATCCGCCTTTTTCAGTGTCTTTTTATACAGGCAGGTGCCGCGGAAATAATCGTTTCCGCCGTCCTGACCGTCGGTAGCGTTCCAGGTATGGGGAAGACGGATCTCTTCCCCTCCCTCAGCGAGAATATCGGCGGTATCTTTCACAAACAGCCAATTTTCATTCAGGTTTATAATATTTCTCATTCTGTGTCTCCTTGAAACTTGGGTAAAAAGGGGTTTATTCCATGGGGCGGCCGAGATCTGCGTTCATCTTGGCAAGGGTCTTCTTGTCAAGGTTGTAGATCAGTCCAAGCCCTACAAACTGCAAAACAGCAGAGAAGAGGAAGGTTGCCGCAACGATGTAGCGCATATTCACTGCTACTTCCCAAAGCTGATTGCCTTCGTTTGCGCCAACATAGCCAAATGCCACCATAATGATCAGAACAAGGGAGGGTCCGATGCCCTGAGCAAGCTTACGGAAGAAGGAATGAAGAGAGTAAACGGTGCCCTCTTCACGGGTGCCGAATTTCCATTCGTTGTAGTCGATGGCATCGCCCATCATCGCCCAGGAAACGGTAGAATAGATACCGAGACCGAGGGAGAAGAACAGCTGGCAGACAATATAAATGATCAGATCCAGTCCGGTGTTGGAGGGGATAATGATAAACAGTCCCAATCCTGCCACGATGGATACAATAGAGCCGAAGGTAGCAAGCTCCTTCTTACCGAATTTTGCAACAGCATTTCTCGCAAGAGGAGTAAATACAACGATCGGAATCATAGCAAACAGCTGAACGATACCGGAGATCTTTACATTCTTAAAGTAAGACTGGAAGATAACGGTAACGGCAGTGGTCGCGCCCTGCATTCCGATAAACATACCCATTGCCGCAACGGTAGCACCCACTGCGGGACGGTTTTTCACAAAGTTGCCAAAAGCCTTAAATACATTAAACTTCGGTGCATCCTCCTTCAGATTCACCTCAGTATCCACACGGATCTCGGTGTTTCTGATCATAAACTGGAAGCAGATAAAGCCCAAAGCACCCATGATAAGGGCTGCAATAAATACTCTTTCGCCTATCAGGTTGTTTTTCTTATCGTAAATGATAAAAGGAAGAATAACCATGGGAAGCATATTGCCGAAAATGGAACCGATGGAACGCCAAGCAGAAAGAGAAGCTCTGTCCTTTACATCATTGGAAATCAGGGACAAAAGCGAACCGTAGGGCACATTTGCCACGGTATAGAAGGCATCCCAAACCACATATCCCGCGATGAAGATGATCATCTTTGCCCAAGTGGGAGCATTCGGGAAGGGGAGGAAGCAACAGGCACCGCCCACGATCAGGCCGATAGAGCCCGCCCAGATGTACGCCAAGAATTTGTTTCTCTTATACTTGCGTTTGTCGGCATCTACAATGGAACCGATCAGGGGATCGTTGATAGCATCCCATACCTGAACAACAATGAGAAGAAGCGCGTACCAAAGATCCATTCCCATAAATTGCGTCCAGAAAATGGACATGGTGCCCTTCAAGGCAAAACTCATGTTGCAGCCAAGATCTCCCGCTGCATAAGCTATGCTGTCGCGAATGCCGAATTTGCGATGCCCACCGGCATCAAGCTTTACTTCTTTTTTCATTCGTGTTCTCCTTAAAAAGTCTTTTTTGAAAAGGCTTTTCATCCTTTCCTTTAAAATATAACACAATTATACCAAAAATGCAAGGAATTTATAAGGAAAATCCGTCAATTTGCCGAATTTTTTTCTGTTTTGCCTCCAAAAGAAAAAAGCCTTAGGAAAAGCAAGGATTTCTTCTCTTTTTTACAAAATACAAGAAAAAGCATCAACGGATATTGAAAAAATTCTCTTTTCGTAATATAATTTTATTTGTATGGTTTTTGCTTGGAGATATGCAAAAACATTTATCCAAATTCAAACTCCGAAAGGAAGAAAAATGAATTACGATGTAATTATTATCGGGGCAGGCCCCGGCGGTATCTTTGCCGCTTATGAACTGACAAAATTAAAGCCCGGCATAAAGCTTGCCGTGTTCGAGGCGGGGCACGCCCTGGAGAAGCGGCACTGCCCCATTGACGGAGTCAAGGTCAAAACCTGTATCGGCTGCAAGAGCTGTTCCATTATGTCAGGCTTCGGAGGAGCCGGCGCCTTCTCCGACGGAAAGTACAACATTACAAACGATTTTGGCGGCACCCTTTACGAATATATCGGAAAAAAAGAGGCCCTGGATCTGATGCGCTATGTGGATGAGATCAACATGCGCTACGGCGGCGAGGGCTGTAAGCTCTACTCCACCGCCGGAACCCGCTTCAAGACCCTGTGCATTCAGAACGACCTGCACCTTTTGGATGCTTCGGTCCGCCACCTTGGCACCGATATCAACTATGTGGTACTGAAAAACCTCTACGATCACTTAAAGGATCGGGCAGACTTTTTCTTCGATACTCCCGTGGAAGGGGTCAAGATCATCGCAGGGGGATATGCCGTCAAATGTAAAGACGAAACCTATTCCTGTGAAAAATGCATTATTTCCGTAGGAAGAAGCGGAAGCAAGTGGATGGAGAAGGTATGCCGGGATCTTGATATTCCCACCGAATCCAACCGCGTGGATATCGGCGTGAGAGTGGAGATTCCCGCAGAGGTATTCTCCCACCTGACCGACGAGCTTTACGAAAGCAAGATCGTCTACCGTACCGAAAAATACGGGGATATGGTTCGCACCTTCTGTATGAACCCAAAGGGCGTAGTGGTCAACGAAAATACAAACGGTATCATTACCGTAAACGGCCACAGCTACGAGGACCCTGCTAAGCAGACGGAAAACACCAACTTTGCGCTGCTGATGTCAAAGCACTTTTCCGAGCCCTTCAAGGATTCCAGCGGCTACGGTGAATCCATTGCTCGGCTCAGCAATATGCTGGGAGGCGGCGTGATCGTACAGCGTTTCGGCGATCTGATCCGCGGCCGCCGTTCCACCCCCGGAAGAATCAGTGATTCCTTCCTTGTTCCCACCCTGAACGCAACCCCCGGCGATCTGAGCCTGGTACTTCCCAAGAGAATTTTAGACGGTATCATCGAAATGATCTATGCTCTGGATAAGGTTGCCCCCGGTACTGCCAACGACGACACCCTCCTTTACGGTGTGGAAGTAAAATTCTACAATATGGAGGTCAAGGTCAACGACAAGCTTGAAACCTGCTACCCGGGCCTTTATATCATCGGTGACGGCAGCGGCATCACCCATTCCCTGTCCCACGCCTCCGCAAGCGGCGTCCATGTGGCAAAAGACATTGCAAAATAAGAAAGAGAGAGAAAAAATGAACTTTTTGGAAGAGAGAATTTTAAAAGACGGCGTTGTAAAATCCAGCAATGTACTGAAGGTGGACAGCTTCCTGAACCACCAGGTGGATATCGCCCTGATGGAGGAGATCGGCAGAGAGTTCAAGCGCCGCTTCGGCCATAAGACCATTACAAAGGTTATGACCATCGAGGCCTCCGGCATCGGCATTGCCGCTTTTGTGGCAAAAGAATTCGGTGTTCCCCTGGTATTTGCCAAAAAATCAAAATCCATCAACATCGACGGGGATGTATATGTAGCAGAGGTAGAATCCTTCACCCATAAAAACAAAAATCAGGTGGTAGTTTCCAAGAGCTTCCTTCACGAGGGAGAGCACATTCTGATCATTGACGACTTTATGGCAAACGGCTGTGCCATGCAGGGCCTGATTTCCATTGTGGAATCTGCAGGGGCAACCGTTGAGGGCTGTGGCATCGTTATTGAAAAGGGCTTTCAGATCGGCGGCCGCGTGATCCGAAATCTGGGCTATCATGTGGAATCCCTTGCCATCATTGACGCGATGGATTCCGAATCCGGCTCCATTACCTTCCGGGAAAACAATTAAATTTTAAGGAGAACCTATGTCCTTCCTGTACCTTTTAGAAAAGATCCGAAACCCCGTTTTGGATCTTTTCTTTTCCATCGTTACCCTCTTCGGAGAGGAGACCCTTTTTATGGCGGCGGGTATGATCGCCTTTTGGTGTGTAGATAAATTCAAGGGATATTATCTTCTCTGTGTCGGCTTTTTCGGCACTCTTTTGAATCAGTTTCTCAAGATCACCTGCCGCGTGCCGCGCCCTTGGGTAAAAGACCCCGCCTTCGCCGTTGTGGGAAATGCCAAAGAAGCGGCGGGAGGCTACTCCTTCCCAAGCGGTCACACCCAGATCTCCACAGGCCTTTACGGCGGTGCCTGGAGCATTGCAAAGAAAAAATCTTTTCGGATCCTTTGGATCACCCTGGCACTTCTTGTTGCCTTTTCCCGTATGTATTTAGGGGTCCATACCCCTGCAGATGTTTTGGTATCTCTCGGGATCGGAACAGTCCTTGTTCTTGCGGGCCGTCCTCTTTTTGAAAAAGCGGAGAAAAACCCTAAGGTGATGTTTGGGGTACTCTTTGTCTTTTTGGTATCTGTGACCCTGTATCTTCTCTATGTACTTTATTTTCCCTTCCCCTCGGAGGTTTATGCAAAAGATGCGGTAGAAAACCTTCTTGCCGCCAGGAAAAACGGCTTTACACTCCTTGGCTGTGTTCTTGGCTTCGGAGTCGTCTATTCTGTAGACCTGAAATGGATCCGCTTTGACACCCGCGCGGCCCTTCCCGTGCAGATCATAAAGGTCCTTGGCGGCCTTGCCCTTGTTCTTATTGTAAAGGAAGGCCTCCGCGCGCCACTTGACGCCCTCTTTCAGGGCCACCTTTTCGCCCGCACCGTCCGCTATTTTCTTATGGTAGTCACAGGAGGCACCCTCTGGCCCCTCGCCTTCCCGTTCTTAAATAAAATCAGTCGTACCTTTTTCGTGAAAAAGGTACCCAAAAAGCTTCATAATAAAAGATAAAAAAGCACCCAAATATGGGTGCTTTTCTGTTTTATTATCTTGTTATATCATTTTCTCAACTCTTTCGTCCTGCAGGGCAAGGGTCTTCATAAATTCCTCTTTGTCGGGGGTGGTGTAGGAATTCCAAGTTTTTTCCGAAAGAGGCGCGATGCGCAAACGAATCCTTTCCCACTCGTCCTTGAGCATCTGAGGTCTGGGGGCATATTTGGTGCGATGCATCTTATCACACCAGGCGCAAAGCTGACCGCCCAGGATCGCATCATCAGGAGGCACCACAATGGGCTTTTCGTGGGCAAAGGATTTTGGCCACCAGTGATCCCAGATGTTTTTCTCCCAATCAAGGATCTTTTCCGGATCCCACATAGGCTTTGGCGTTACGATGTAAAGGGGTCGCCAAGAAGCATTGATGATCTGAAATCCTCCTTCTAAAAGATCAGGTGCAACCTGATAATAGGATTCCCAGGCAAATACAAGGGTCTCTTTGGGAATCATGTGGTTGCAGTCCTTGGAAAAGCCCTCCCATACCACGGGAATTTTTCCCATATCAAGGATCATTTTACTCATTTCAGAAACAATATAGCCGTAAAGTGCATGCACATTTTCAAGGCCGTGAGATGCCATAAAGCCCAGGGTTTCTTCTTCTTTTTCCCACTGGGAAATATCTGCCTCGTCGCCGCCGATATGGATAAAAGGCGAATCGGAGAAAACTTCAGCCGTCTCCCGAAACAATTCCTTCAGCGCGGCAAAGGCTTCTTCTTTCCCCCACATAATACCGGAGATCTCTTTTGCTTGCACGGTGGTATCTGCATCGCTTTCCTCGGGAAGAGGCCCGAAAAGGGCGGGGTACGCCTTGTTAAAGGCGGCAAAGTGACCCGGCGCATCCACCTCAGGGACGATCACAATTCCACGCGCCTTGCAGTAAGCAATCAAGCCAGCAAGCTCCTCTTTCGTGTAATGCTCCTCAGATACTGCCTCAGGCAGACTTTCAAAGGGGAAACGGACCCCCTGATCGTCCGTCAGGTGGATCTGAAAACGGTTGACTTTATAAAGCCAGCAAAGATCCGCAGCAGCATACAAATATTCGATCTCGTGGAACATACGGGCAGGATCCACCATAAGACCGCGCCAGGAACTGTCGGGCTTATCTTCTACTTCACAGCAAGGGAAAAACACCCCCTCCTCGGTCTCCTCGATCAATTGGAACAAGGTTGCAAGAGCATGGTTCATCCCCACATTGTCCGAGGCAAAAAGGCATGCCTTTTTGCCAATGGAGATGCGATATCCCTCTCCGAGATCGGGGCAGAAGGTGAGAACAAGTCCCTCTCCCTTTCCCGCACCCTCTCCGAAGGCGCGGACAAAATATTCCCCGAACGCCTTCAAGGCGGGGGTAAACGTAGGATCACATTCTGCCGCCCGAAAAGTGGCGGGAATCTTTTTTTCACCAAAAGAGATCTTCTTCGGATTCGGAATTACGTTTCTCATTTTTTCCTCTTTTATGGCTTTTTTGTTTATTGTATCATCTTGCGGCAAAAAGTCAATAACCTGTACTTTTTTATAAAATCCCCTTAGAAAAAAATCCCAAGCTAAAGGCTACTTATCATAAGGATGTTTAAAGCCGATAGATTCGTTTTTGAATCTATCGGCTTTCTCTATATTTTTAACCCAACAAAAATGTATGCAAATTCTGTTTCTATACATTCTAATAGTGATAGACCGGAGTTTATAAAATATTTCTTTGTCGCATCAGGGTTATCAGGATATATTTTGATTTTTCTTTCTCCGTAATCTATACAATCATTTTGATTCTTATCAATGGATAAAACTAAATACCCTTTTGACTTTAATAAAGAATATATTTTATTGATACATTCCTGCTTCTCCTGAATGTGCATAAAAGTTAATGAGGAATATATAACATCAAAAGAAGTGTCAAATTTATAGGTCATAAAATCACCACATATCACTCTTGCATTTTTATATTGCGATAAATTATGTGTCGCTCTATCTATTGTTTTTGAGGATAAATCAATGCCAACAAATTCTTTGCAGAGCGGCACGGTTTTTAATGCGAGACGACCTGTGCCAACGCCGATTTCCAAAACGGTTTTTGTTTTATCGAGTTTCATTATATCAATAAAAACTTGACCGTCCCATTTATTCATATACTCTTTCAAGGGTTCAGGGTCATATACAGGGTCATTATTTTCATCGATTAGTTTATCATAATGCTCAATTATGTTCACAAAATTTCTCTCCCTTCGGATAGAACCAGCATCGTATTTGTCCGTACAAATGCTGTCAAGGGCTATGCCCAAACCCTTATTTTGATTTAATGGTTTTGAGTGAAGATATTAACATTCTGCGGATAGCACCGCAATTGTTTTGTAATGTTTTATAATCATCTTCATTCATACAATTAGTTTCAAACAAAAGTTCAAGCCAATATTCAGTTTCATAACATTCTTTTTGTGCTATTTCAAGTTTAGAAATAAAATCCTTTGTTCCTTGAGCATATTGTGCTTCGTGCAAATTTGCACCAATCGAAGTTGCAGAACGAAGAAGTTGATTTATCAAAACTGATTCTTTATGATTTAATTTCATATCACGACAGAGAAAGACAACGGTTTTTGCAAACTCTTTTGCTTTATCCCTTAAAAAGCTATCAGCCAAAATTATCACCTCGAAAACTATTATACATAAAAATGATAGTCTTTCAAGTGATATTCCGACTCTGTCGGAGTGATATTATTGCCCTATGGCAATAGTGATATTGAAACCTTACGGTTTCAGTGTTATTTTATTCGCCTACAAAACTTGCGAAGCAAATACCACTCGGCATAAGCCGAATATCACTGCAAAGCAATAGAACTCGCCGCAAGGCGAATAAAACTGCGAGACTTCCTTATGAGAAGTCTCGCAAAGGCTTGGGATTTTTGTCAGGATAAATGTTTTCTGCGGGATTCGATCAGGGCGGTGATAAAGCTTTTATCCAGCTCCGTCAACCGATATTCGTTGCGGTAGATCAAAACATCCTTGTAGCGTTTTTTGTTGCCCATATAAGGAAGCTGAACCAAATTGTACCGATCCAGCACCTTTTGGGGAACAGGAGATTCCCACATAAAGGTATCGGGATTTTCCGAAAGAAGGTCAAACTGACTGCCGCGCTCAAAAATGTAGATCCGCCGATCGATCTGATCAGGCATTTCGTCCTTCACCACCTTGGAAAGGGGCAAGGTGGGCACATAGGGGTCTGCGTGAGTGATCTCGATGTAAGACGAAAGATCCTCCGTCAGGATCTCTTCCTTTTGCGAAAGGGGATTGTCGCGGCTCATGATCACCTGATAGGAGAATTCCGCAACCATCTCGTAGGCAAGTCCTTTTTCCTCCAAAAGCTCCTTAAAATGAAGATCGTGAGTCTGAGCATAACGGATAATGCCTAATTTATAGTCATTTTCCAGAACATTGTTAATGGTTCTGCCGGAATTGGTCTCCTGATAGAAGATCTCGGCAGGGTTTTCCGTCAGGTTCTTGGAAAACTTGGCAAAGGCCTCGGAAATATAACAAGCACGGGGAACGGAAATGGAAAAGCGCTGCTTCTTTAAAGAATTTTCCTTATACAGCGTTTCCACCTGGTCGATCTGTTTTAAAATACCCTTGGCATAACCGATAAATTCCTCTCCCTCAGGAGTCAGCACCATTCCCTTGGCACTGCGGGAAAAGATCTCAATGCCTAAATCGTTTTCCAATTCTCGAATGGAACGGCTGATGTTGGGTTGGGCGGTAAAAAGCGTTTCCGTTGCTTTGCTGACTGAACCGAACTTTGCTACTTCAACAGCATATTTAATATGCAGAATATTCATATATCGCCCTCCGTTTTCATTTCTTTCATTTCTTTACTTATATTAACACAAATAAAGAAAAAAAGCAAGAAAATGCGCGAAAGGGGTTTCCTTTCGCGCATTTTGTTAAATTTCAAGATTGGAAATTACGCTCTTGAGGCAATTTGCGCTGTGCTCAAGCTTTTTCTGCTCCTCGGAAGTTAAGGGAAGCAGGATCTTGTTGGAAGCGGTCTTATTTCCCACAACGGTCAAAAGGCTCATTGCCACATCGTCAATGCCGTATTCTCCGTGAAGCATGGTAGATACGGTCAGCGTAGTATCTACACTGTTCAGAAGGCATTTGCACAGATGGCAAACCGACATGGAAACTGCATAGAAGGTAGCACCCTTTCTGCCGATGATTCTGCCGCCGGAGGTGCGCATATATTCTTCCACTTCATCCACTTTGAACTCGGGGTAGGTGCCCTTATTTAAAATGTGATTGGGGTAATCCAGAACGGGAACATTGGAAATGTTGGCGTTGGACCAGGGCACGAAGGAGGAGTCGCCGTGCTCACCCAGAACAAAAGCGTGTACATTCTTCTGGCTGACGGAATAATATTCGGAAATACGGGAGCGAAGTCTTGCCGTATCCAGAATGGTACCGCTGCCGATCACACGGGTTTCGGGAATGCCGGAAACCTTGGAAAATACATAGGTCAGAACATCCACCGGGTTGCTGACGATCACATAGGTGGCATCGGGCGCGTATTTTACCACATCCTTGGCAATGGCTTTCAAAATATTGACATTGGTCTGCGCAAGCTCAAGTCTTGTCTGACCGGGCTTTCTGGCAATACCGGAGGTGATCACAACGATATCGGATCCCACTGCATCCTGATAGGAGCCTGCGTAAATATTGCAAGGGGTAAAGAAGGGTACGCCCTGGCGGATATCCAGTGCCTCACCCAAGGCCTTTTCCGTGTTGATATCGATGAGAACGATCTCGGAGGCAACGCCTGCCGTGGTCAAGGTATAGGCAACGGTTGCGCCTACATTTCCGGTTCCGATCACTGTGATCTTATTCATAATTCTTTCTCCTTTACATCAAGACCGAGGTGGCATCCGAAATGTTTTTTTCCAATGCCTCTCTGCCGTAATCATCTACTTGTTTTTTATTTTTTTCTCCGTGGGTCAAGCATCCCGCACCGCCGATGCAGCCGCCCACGCAAGCCATACCTTCAATAAAGTTAGCATCCAAAACCCCTTTGGATTTTTTCATCAGTGCCGCCTTGCAAGCCTCGATCCCATCGCAGGGAAGGGCTTTCAGGTCAAAATCGATTCCTTGCTCCTCCAATGCACGGGCAACGGCTTCCGTCAGTCCTCCCGAACGGGCAAAGATCCGTCCGTAATAGGAGGCATTATCCAGAACATCTTCTTCCAGCACGGTCAGATCAATGCTTCGGCTGTCAAAAAGCGCCTGCAATTCCTCAAAGGTCAAAACCACATCCACAAAGGGGGAAACCGTTTCCTTTTTCGCCTCCATCTTCTTGGCGGTACAGGGGCCGATAAAGATCACCGCGCCCTCCGGATCGGTCTTCTTGATATATTTTCCTACCTCTGCCATCGGTGACAGATTGTGTGAGATCAAAGAAACAAGATCAGGGAACTGACTTTCGATAAAGGAAACGAAAGCCGGACAGCAGGAGCTTGTCAAAAAGCCCTTCTCAGAAAGCTCCTTCGATTCCTTCTGCGCAACAAGATCCGCGCCGAGAGCCGCCTCCACCACCGTGTGGAAGCCGAGCTTTTTCAGTCCCATTACCACCTGCCCCGTCTTCGCATAGGAAAACTGGCTGGAAATAGAGGGTGCCACAACCGCGTATACTCTTTTTCCTATTTGTACTTCCTTTAAAAGGCGGATGGCTTCCAAAATGCCGGACTGATCGCTGATCGCCCCGAAGGGACACTGATATACGCAAGCACCGCAGGAGGTGCACTTGGAATAATCGATCTTTGCGGCATTTTCCGCATCGATGCTGATTGCCTTGACCTTGCATGCATTCTGACAGGGACGCTTGCGGTTCACAATGGCGGTATAGGGGCAGACCTTTGCACACAGGCCGCATTCAACACACTTGGATTTATCAATATGGGCCACATGGTTATGATCAAACCAGATCGCACCCCGTCGGCAAACATCTTCACAGCGGTGTGCAAGACATCCTCTGCAGGAATCGGTTACATCATACCCCGCGGCAGGACATTCGTCACAGGCAATGTCAATAACCTCAATCACACCGGGAATATCTTTGTTGCCACCCATTGCCAATTTGATCCGCTCTGCAAGAATGGCTCTTTCTTTATAGATACAGCATCGCATGGTAGGTGTTTTTCCGGGAACGATGGTCTTTGGGATCTGGGTAATGTTTTCCAAAAGGGTACCGTTCCAGGCTTCTTTCGCCACTTCGCGAAGCACCTTGTATTTTAAATGCTGAACCTTGGTATCAAATTTTCGCACAGCTTCTCCTTAAAAATAACTTACTTTGATCCGCTTGCCCATTTTTTTCAGACAAACGGAAAGCTCCTCCACCAGGCTCATTTTTATGTTGAAATTGATGGGAAGATTCGGGTTTTGATGGGCGGGGTTGATGGCTCTGCCCACATAGAAATTAATATCGGTAGCCTCCTCGAAGAGAAGTCGGCAGATCTGAGATGCACCGTCCTTCTGGAAGCACCAATCCTCATAAAACTTGTTCTCCTCCAGATAGTCCTTGGCGTATTCCAGTACACGGTTCACGGTGATGATGCCTTCCGTAACCAGATCCACTCCTTCAATATGAGCGATCGGCGGGACACCCGGACTCTGAAAATCCAGCGTTGCCTCCAAGGGCTTTCCAAGGTACTTTGCCGCAATGCTCGAGGTGGTACCGCCGCAAACGATATGCTTACCTTCTTTAGAAAAGAACAGGTTCATCATACGCTCCGAATCATCCCGATTGTAGGGAGGCCCGAACAGAAGGTTCATAGGCTCTCTTTTGCGGACGCGGACCACACAGGAGGTGGTATCATCCCCCGGTTTGCCCCCGTAAAGACGGTTGCACTCGTCCACCAGCATAGTGGCAAGGGTCTTTGCCGTATAGCCTGCAGGAACGATGGTCTCAAAAAAATCAATAATATTTTCTCTCTTCCAACCGAAGTTGAAGGATTGGCCGATACCTGCATGGGGGCAACCGTCACTCATCGCAACGAAAACATCACCCTCCTGCAAGGAAATGACCGATTTGTAGATCTGCTTCCCGCCGATATTCATTTCCGTTTTAGGATAGTCTACATTTTTTTCATTTCTGAGGAAGATCACCTGGGGATTGTCGTACTGGATGATCTCCGCAGTTTCATTGTTTTTCAAATGAATAATGGTAAAGGTGGAATATGCCACTCCCCGCACCGAGCAAACAGGAAGGGTCGCGGCAATGGTCCCTACGCATTCCTCAAGAGACAGCCCTTCGGAAAGCATGGTAGAGATGATCTTGGAGGTCAAGGTGGAAAGAATATTTGCCTTCACACCGCTTCCAAGGCCATCGGAAAGCACCACCACGGTAGAACGGTCGCCCGACTCAATGACCTCCACACGGTCGCCGCAAAGCTGCTCTCCTTCGTGATTAATGGATTTAAAGCCGATGTCTGCGCAAAAATCATTCATTGGAAATAGACTCCTTGAGTTTACTCAGGGCGATCTTCGTTTCCGCAACGGTCTCACCCAAAAGGGAGGCGATCTCCTGTGCAACGCGCATCTGCTTATCCACCACATTGTCTGCTACCTCAAAGGTCTTTGAACGCATGCTGTCCTTTGCCTCGCGCTCATTTTCTTCGTCGGTAATATCACGCATAATACAGATCAAAAGACGGGATTCCGCATCGTAGGTTATGGTCTGCTCCACATAGCGTTTGTATTCGGCAAGATAGGTACGCATATTCCGCACGCTTCTGCCGCTGTCACGCACACGGATAAAGGGCGCGGGGTCCAGAATACGAATCACCTGATCCCCCAGCACATCGGAAGCGGCGCGCAGATTCATAATACGCTTTGCAGCTGCGTTGATCTGCTGAACCTCCAGCTGCTCGTTCAAAACGAGAATACCGTTGGGAGTATTTTTTACAATAGAATCGGAAAAGCTTTCCGCTCTCTCCTTTAAATAAGGCAGACACATGGAAACATCCGCTTTTCCGCGGAAAATGGCAACCGCCTTTTCCCGGCAAGTGTTGTAGCCGCAGGAACCGCAGTTCAATTCCTGTTGGGGACTGTCTTTACCCATCTGATGGAGGATCTCCTTCAATTCCTCGTCGGTAGGCTCCTTTGCCGCAAGGTCAATAAAGGGAAAGCCCTTTTGAAGCAATCCGGCTTTAGGCTGAGAAACCTCAAAATCCTCACTGCCCGCGTAATTGTAAACGGTAGCAGTATCACGGATGGAAGAATGATGATATTTTTCCATAATGGGACCGCCTACACAGCTTCCTACGCAAGCACTCATTTCAATAAAGCAATTGTGGATCTTTCCCGAAATAATATCCTTGATGGCGGCAATGCAGTTTTCCACGCCGTCAATGGCAAGGTAAGCGTATCCCTCAGGCTTTTCGGTCATGGTATTCAAAATGCCGCCGGTGGTGGGAAAGAGCCTTGCTTTGCTTTTTTCCGTTTCATCGCCGCATATTTCAGGCGTGACCCCCTCGCTCTTCATCCATTCGGAAAGCTCCTCAAAGGTCAGCACCGCATCGACAATTCCTTCGTAGCGGCTTGCCTCGTCCTTTTTGGATACGCAAGGGCCGACAAAAACCGTCTTAGCCTCGGGGATTCTTTCCTTGATGGAACGGCAGTGCGCCTGCATGGGACTCATTACGGGAGCAAGGTATAAAAGTGCCTGGGGATAGTGCTTCTGGATCAGAAGGTTAATAGAATGACAGCAAGAGGAAATGAGAACATCCGTTTTGCGCTCTGCAAGCATTCTTTCATATTCACGCTTGACCACGGTAGCACCCAGAGCCGTTTCCTCTACATCGAAAAAGCCCATCTTTTTCAGTGCCTTACGCATAGAGTCGATACCGGCGCCGTCGTAATTTGCCACAAAGGAGGGAGCAAGGCTGACAAATACGGGATCTCCGGACTGGAGCAATACCCGAACCTTTTCCACCTCGCTTGTGATCTCCTTGGCATTCTGAGGACATACCACAAAGCAATGTCCGCAAAGGATGCACTCCTCATGGATGATATGAGCCTGTCCCGCGGAAAAACGGATCGCCTTCACCGGACAGTGACGGATACATTTATAACAGTTTTTGCAGTTTGATTTTTTCAAAGTCAGATGCTTCTGCATTTATCCTCGCTCCTTTTCCAGCTTACCTAAAACATGCTCTGCAAAAAAATCCTTGAAGCCTTCTTTGGTGATACCGACATGGATATCGTCATCCACCTGAACCGTAACGCCGCTGCGGTTACACTTCCCGATGCAAAGACTGCCCACCAGAACCACTTCGTTTTCCAGTGCATTTTCATCAATGGCTTTTTGCATCATCGTCGCAATATCCTCCGATCCCTTCAGATGGCAGGAAGATCCCACGCACACTTGTATTACCATAAATTCCTCCGAATTTTGAAAAGAGCAGGCGGATAGAGGCTATCCGCCTGTAAAACCGATCTTAGGTCAAATTATTTTTCTTCCTGTACCAGGGGCAAAACCTTCTCTTTGAAAAAGCTTCTTGCTTCCTCTGCCTTCACTGCAAATCTCTCTTCTCCGATCTTTACGGAAACGCCCTCGCGGGCACAGGCCTGCATACAGAAGGCGGCAGAAACCGTCACCTTATCGTGAAGACCGTATTCCTCGATCAGATGCTGAAAGCTTCTGACCACATTATTGGCACCGTTTAAGTGACAAGAGGTTCCGATACAAACAGAAAGACTGATCATGCTTTTTTACCTTTTAAATAATCAACATGGAGAAGCTCATGTGCTTTTCCTTTTATGATATCCTGATAAATGGTGGTCATAACAGGATTTTCTTCACTTCTGCGAATGCTCAGAAGGCGATCTGCCTCGTAAAGACCCGCACTTCTTTCCTTGCAGCCGTCCTTACCTGCGTAAGGCTGACCGCCGCCGTTGATACAGCCGCCGGGACAAGCCATGATCTCAATAAAGTCGAAATGCTCGCCCGCCTGTACTCTTTCCAAAACGCTCTCGGCATTGCCAAGTCCGCTGACTACAGCGATCTTCAGCTCCTTCTCACCGTAAGGAACGGTAAATTCCTTAATATCCTGATTGCCTCTCTGCCCTGCATTGGCAACGGTCAGAAGTGCGGCACGGCTCTTGTTGGAAACCACTCTGCGAAGAACGGCCTCGGTCACACCGCCGGTCACACCGAAAATAACGCCGGCACCGGAAATGGTACCCATGGGCATATCCACAGCTTCCGGCTCCAGATGATCAAACATAATACCGGATTCCTTGATCATAACGATCAATTCCTGGGTGGTGATGACTGCGTCCACATTGGGACCGAGCTCGGTCTTGAACTCCTCGCGCTCTGCCTCGAACTTCTTACCGGTACAAGGCATCACGGCAACATGGAACATCTTTCTGGAGGACTTTTTGCTCTGATCCTTCAGAATGGAAGCCATCATCTGCATGGGGCTGCGACAGGTAGAAACATTGGGAAGAAATTCGGGGTGCTTCTTCTCGCAGAACTGAACCCAACCGGGACAGCAGGAGGTAATGAGAGGCAGATTTTTGCCCTCCTCCAGACGGGAGAAGAATTCCTCGGACTCTTCCAGTACGGTCAGATCCGCACCGAAGGTGGTATCGTATACTTCATCAAAGCCCATACGGCGCAGTGCGGCAACGATCTTGCCGATCACATTTTCACCCTCGGGCATATTCAGCTCCTTGCCGAGGGCAACACGAACGGCGGGAGCGATCTGGACGGTGGTCTTCAGATCGGGATTGTCAATGGCGCGCCATACCTTATCGATATGGTTCTTCACCACAATGGCACCGGTGGGACATACGGCAGCACACTGACCGCAGCCCACACAGGGAGACTCGGCAAGAGGCTTGCCGAAGGCAGTGCTGATGGTCATATTGGCACCTCTGTGTGCAAAATCGATGGCACCTACATGCTGGATCTCGTTACAAACTCTCACACAGTCGCCGCAAAGGATACATTTGCCGGCATCGCGGGAGATACAGGGAGAAGATTCATCATCGCCCTTGGTGGATTTTGCGCGGTTGGGGAAGCGAACGCCCTCAATATTGAAGCGCATTGCCAGATCCTGAAGCTTACACTTGTTATTATTTTCACAAACGGTACAGTCTCTGCAGTGGTTGGCAAGAAGGAGCTCCAGAATGTTCTTACGGTAACGGCGAAGACGCTCGGTATTGGTCTTAACGCTTGCACCCGCCTTAGGAGGGGTAGAGCAAGCAGCGTCAAGTCCGCCCCACTCGTTTTCCACCATACACATACGGCAAGCACCGTAAACGGAAAGATCGGAGTGATAGCAGAAGGTGGGCATTTTAATGCCGATCTTGCGGCAAAGCTCCAGAATATTCTTTTCACCTTCAATTTCTACGGGGATCCCGTCAATGGTCATATATTTCTTTTCGTTCATTTTTTCATACCTCCTTGATTGCCTTAAAGGCGCAGGCACCGATACAGCTTCCGCACTTGATGCACTTTGTCTGATCGATAACGAAGGGTTCTTTGATCTTTCCGCTGATCGCGCCCACGGGGCAAACACGGGAACACTTACTGCAGCCCTTACACAAAGCGGGATCGATCACGATCTGCTTCAATTTCTGGCAAGCACCTGCAGGGCATTTCTTATCGTAAATATGCGCTTCATATTCATCACGGAAATTGCGGATGGTGCTGACAACGGGAGAAGAAGCGGATTTTCCGAGACCGCAAAGTGCCGTTGCGGAAATGGTATCGGAAAGCTCAAGAAGCAGCTCGATATCGCCGTCTTTTCCCTCACCTGCAACGATTCTCTCCAGAATTTCCAGCATTCTCTTGGTACCCTCGCGGCAAGGAACGCACTTACCGCAGGATTCATTCTGGGTAAAGTTCATAAAGAAGCGGGCAACCTCTACCATACAGGTATTGGAGTCCATAACCACAAGACCGCCGGAGCCGATCATGGCACCGACCTTCTTCAAGGTATCAAAGTCCAGAGGAAGATCCAGATGCTCTGCCGTCAGACAAGCACCGGAAGGACCGCCGATCTGTACTGCCTTGAATTCACCGTCGCCGCGCATACCGCCGCCGATATCAAAAATGATCTTGCGAAGGGTCGTTCCCATAGGAACCTCGATCAGACCGGTGTTCTTGATGTTACCGGTAAGAGCAAAGGCCTTGGTTCCGGGGCTCTTTTCGGTACCGTAGGTACGGAACCACTCGGCGCCGTTTGTAATAATAGAAGCCACATTGGCATAGGTTTCTACATTGTTCAGACAGGTAGGCTTGTCAAAAAGACCCTGCTCTACCGTGCGGGGAGGCTTTACACGGGGGAAGCCGCGCTTGCCTTCGATGGAAGCGGTCAGAGCAGAACCCTCACCGCAAACGAATGCACCTGCGCCGCAGTTTACATGCATGTGGAAAGAGAAGGTAGTACCCAGGATGTTATCACCCAAAAGGCCCAGATCCTCTGCCTGAGAAATGGCATTCTTCAAGCGTTTTACTGCCAAGGGATACTCGGCACGAACATAAATATATCCTTCGGATGCGCCGCAGGCAACACCTGCGATCATCATACCCTCCAGCATTCTGTGGGGGTCGCCTTCCATAATGGAACGGTCCATAAAGGCACCGGGGCCACCCTCGTCGCCGTTACAAACGATGTATTTCGGCTGAACATTCTGGCGTTTTACCTGAGCCCATTTTCTGCCTGCGGGAAATCCTCCGCCGCCTCTGCCGCGGAGCTCAGATTTGGAGATCTCATCCACGATCTGATCGCCGCTCATTTCAAACAAAGCCTTTTCAAAGGCACTGTAACCGCCGATGGCAATGTATTCACGGATGGAATCCGCATCGATCTTACCGCAATGGCCGAGAACCACACGGGTCTGCTGACGGTAGAAGGGGATCTGGGACTGCTCGCGATAAATTTCGCCGTCCTTCTTGTATACAAGGCGATCCACGCACTCGCCCTTTATGATGGTCTTTTCAATGATCTCTTCGCAGTCCTCGGGCTTTACCTTGGTATAAAGCCAGCCCTGGGGCTCAAGTCGTACCAGAGGGCCCATTTCGCAAAAGCCGTGACAGCCGCTTTTCTTCAAAGCAAGACCGGGGCTGTGGGGCTCTTCGGCAAGACCGATCTCAACGGTGAGCTTTTTTTCCTCTGCCAATTCCTTCAATCTGTCGAAGATCTTCAGGGAACCGCCTGCAACGCAGCCGGTACCTGCGCAAACAATGATCTTCTTTTCCTGGGCAGCATATGCTTTTTCTGCCTCTTGTCTGTAAACGATAAATTCAGCTCCGTTATTCAGCATCGCCGATCTCCTCCTTGAGTTTCTTCAAAAGTTCAACTGCCTTATCGGGGGTCATTTCCGCATGAACCACATCGTTCACGGTAAGCACGGGCGCAAGACCGCAGGCACCCAGGCAAGATACGGTCTCAACGGTGAAGTTCAGATCGTCGGTAGTCTTCTTTTTCTCGGAAAGGCCAAGCTCACTGCGAAGCTTTTCCAGGATCGGAATGGACTTTCTTACATGGCACGCGGTACCGTCGCAAATTTTAATAACATATTTTCCCTTAGGCTCCAAGGAAAAATTCTCGTAGAAGGTAGCGATACTGTAAATTCTCGCCTCGCTCATGTTCAATTTTTCGGAAAGAACGGGGAATACTTCTCTGGGGAGGTAGTGATAAACCTCCTGGATCTCCTGCAAAATAGAGATGATCGCTTCCTTTTTATAACCACTCTGTTCCACAATGGTATCCACTGCACTAAGATCAAGTTTTACTGCCATTTGTGTTTTTCTCCTTTTCAACCTTATTTTACAAAACTCAACACATTTTCTTCAAAAAAAGCATCTACCGTATCGGGAGAAACGGAATAAAATTCTTCTCCCACCGTCACGCAAACGCCCTGCTGGCATTTTCCGAGACAAAAGGTACCTGCAAGCTCTACCTTGTCACCCAGTTCATGCTCACGGATCAGATCCTGAAGCTTTTCCACCACCTGGCGGGAACCCTTGATGTGGCAGGAAGAACCGATACAAACCGTAATTTTCATTTTGTTTCTCCTTTATTTTCAACAGATTTTATATAAGGCAAAAGTGCCTTTCTCTCCGCCTCCTTGGCGAAATTCATCAAAAAGACAGCGGCATAAGGGATCCACTCCTCTATGGCACCGCCTTTGTTCTGCGTTTTTTCCGAATACGCCTTGTGATATGCCGTTGCCGTCTTCTCTCCCATGCGGATCTTCAAAAGAAGGTATGTAATGGCGGCATCTGCCAGAGGATCACCCGAGAAGGCCGAGGCCCAATCGATCACAGTCGGTTTTTTATCTTCACCGATGATGATGTTGGAGGGGACAAAATCTCCGTGGCAAAGAACGGAAGAAAAGGACTTCTTTTCCAGGCCCTTTTGAAGTTTTTCCTTCAAATCCTTATCCAAAGGAACTTTTTCTATGGCATCGAAAAACAGATCCTTCATTTTGCTCATGGAATCGAGCTTTGTCTGATGGATCTTTGCCTGAAGCTCTGCAAAAAGCGAGATCTGTGCCCCAAGTGCTTCCGGTTCCTCCTCCATCCACTGAAGAAGCGTTTTTCCCTTGACAAAATCATACACGATCGCAAAGTTCCGATCGTGGCGGATCACCTCAAGAACCCTCGGAACAAAATCGAGCTTTTCCTCTACCTTGGCGTGGTTCAACGCCTCGCTAAAGATGTTCTTCTTGGAAAACTCCGGTGAAAATATCTTCACACAGCGTTTGCCGTCGCGAAACACGGTCTTGTTGTTTCTGACCGCAATAACTCGGTCCAGTTTCATTCCCTCGCTCCTTTCCCTAAAGAATGCCCAAAACATATCAAAAAAGATAAATCGATACTAAACCTTATATATTTTAATATATATCCCTTTGTTTGAGAAGAAACAAAAAAGTATCATCCTATATAAATTTCAATATAAAAAGCACAAAAAACACCGATTTTTCAATCGGTGTTTTTCAAAAATATGTTTTTTGCTGTTTTTTCTTTATTTTACCAAAAGCTCAGCAATGGCCTTTGCAGCGGTTTTACCTGCGCCCATAGCAGAGATTACGGTTGCGGCACCGGTAACGGCATCGCCGCCTGCAAATACAGCTTCTCTTGAGGTCAGGCCCTCCTCCGTTACGATAATACCGCCGCGGGAATTGACTTCAAGACCCTCGGTGGTGTCTTTAATGAGGGGGTTAGGGCTGGTTCCGATGGACATGATCACAGCATCCACATCCAGAACAAATTCACTGCCTTCTACGGGCAGGGGTCTGCGGCGTCCTCTTTCATCAGGCTCGCCAAGCTCCATCTTGATGCATTTCATACCCGTAACGAATCCGTTTTTGGGATCTCTCGGATCCTCGGGATTCTGATAGCCAAGGATCTCCACGGGGTTGTTGAGAAGGCGGAAGTCGATTCCCTCTTCAATAGCATGCTCTACCTCTTCTCTTCTTGCGGGAAGCTCTTCCATAGAGCGGCGGTATACCACATATACCTTTTCCGCACCGAGTCTGAGGGCTGTTCTTGCAGCGTCCATAGCAACGTTACCGCCGCCTACCACTGCTACCTTGCCGCCCTTCATAACGGGGGTGTCGGGGCTTTCCTTATATGCCTTCATCAGATTGCTTCTGGTAAGATACTCATTGGCGGAATAAACGCCCTTCAGGCTTTCGCCGGGGATTCCCATAAAGTTGGGAAGTCCTGCACCGGATCCCACAAAAACTGCCTCGAAGCCCATATCAAACAGCTCGTCAATGGTCAGGGTCTTGCCGATGACCACATTGGTTTCCACCTTAACGCCAAGGTTTTTCAGACCCTCCACTTCCTTTGCCACGATGGCCTTGGGAAGACGAAATTCCGGAATGCCGTATACCAAAACGCCGCCTGCGGTATGGAGTGCTTCAAATACAGTTACCTCAAAGCCCTTCTTTGCAAGATCTCCCGCACAGGTAAGGCCGGAGGGGCCGGAGCCTACAACAGCTACCTTATGTCCGTTGGAGGAGGGCTTTTCAGCTGTTTCGGATGCAAAGGTGTTGTGCCAATCGGCAACAAATCTCTCAAGTCTTCCGATTCCCACGGACTCACCCTTTACGCCGCGAACACATTTGGATTCGCACTGGGTCTCCTGAGGGCAAACTCTTCCGCAAACTGCGGGAAGAGAGGAGGTCTTTGCAATGATCTGGTAAGCCTCTTCAAATTCACCCTCCTTGATCTTTGCGATAAAGGCGGGAATGTGGATATTTACGGGACAGCCGCTGACACAGGGCATATTCTTGCATTCCAGGCATCTTTTTGCCTCTTCGATGGCCATCTCTTCCGTATAGCCCAAAGCAACTTCTTCAAAATTGTGTGCTCTTACCTTGGGGTCCTGGCTGGGCATGGGGCATCTGGTAGGAGTCATATTTGCTTTTGCCATTATTTTGCCTCCTTTTTAAACAGATTACAGGTGTTTTCATAAGCGTGGCGTTCAAAATCGCCGTACATTCTGCCGCGGCTCATAGCCTCGTCAAAATCGATCTCATATCCGTTGAAATCAGGGCCGTCTACACAGGCGAATTTTGTAACCTTTTTGCCGTCCTGATTGAGGGTAAGTCTGCAGCCGCCGCACATACCGGTGCCGTCGATCATAATGGGGTTCATGGAAACGGTAACAGGCACGCCGAAGGGCTTTGCGGTCAGTACCACAAATTTCATCATAATAAGGGGACCGATGGTAATGATCATATCAAACTTTTCACCGCTCTCCAGCATTTCCTTCAAGGGAACGGTAACATTGCCGTGCTCGCCGTAGGAGCCGTCATCGGTCATAACACGCATATTCTTGGAGCAAACGCGGAACTCGTCCTCCAGGATCAGAAGATCCTTGTTTCTGAATCCGATGATGCTGGTAACCTCTGCTCCCAATTCATGAAGCTTTTCTACAATGGGAAGGGCAATGGCGCAGCCTACACCGCCGCCTACCACGCACACCTTTTTCAGCCCCTTCAGGTGGGTTGCCACACCGAGAGGACCTACAAAGTCCTGAATATACTCCCCTTCCTTCTTTTCGGAGAGCTTTTTGGTGGTTCCGCCCACGATCTGGAAAATAATTTTCACAGTGCCCTTTTCGGGGTCGGTTCCTGCTACGGTCAGGGGGATTCTTTCTCCCTCTTCATCCACTCTCAGAATGATAAACTGTCCCGGCTGAGCCTTCTTTGCTACCAGGGGAGATTCGATCTGCAGCTGTACCACAGTGGGGTTCAGCTCTTTTCTTTCGATGATCTTATACATTTTTTTCGCCTTTCTGTGGATAACCACGGATTTATGTCACCGTCTTTTCATTTTCACGGCACACTTCCTCATTTTACAGATTCAGTATACTACAAAAATCCCCTCAAAGCAAGAATTATTTTTTATACATCCTTATCCCAAGGGATATAGTTCGGGCAAAAAAATCCTTCAAAATAAAAAATTCCTTCCTTAAAAAATATGGCTCTGTTCAATAGCATAAGAAAAACCACGATGAAATCCATCGTGGTTTTTGTCATCCTTGTGAGAAGCTCTCCTCCGAACTCTTTTTTATCCAATCATCTCCACAGGCAAAAAAGCCAGAGCTACCGCAAAAACGATCGCCGGCAAAAGATTTGCCACACGGATCTTTTTCCCGAACACAAGGTTAATCCCTACACAGAAAATGAGGATATTCCCCACCACCGAAAGGTGCAAAAGTGCCGTTTCTGTCATAATAGGGCGGATCAAAACGGAAAGGCAGGTCACACCGCCCTGAAGGATCCCAACAGGAATGGCAGAGAAGATCGTCCCCTTTCCGAGAGACGCCGCCATCACCATAATGATGATAAAATCCAGAATCGCCTTGGTCACAAGCACGGTCAAGTCCCCGTACAGTCCGTCGTTAATGGATCCTACAATGGCCATAGCACCGATACACACCGTAAAGGACGCGCTTAAAAAGCCTTCAATAAATTTGTTGTCTCCCGTGCTGCGGGTCTTCTCCCTGAGCCATGTGCCAAAACGCTCAAAAGCCCCTTCAATGTTGATCACTTCTCCCAAAACTGCCCCAAGGCAAAGAGAAATGATGATCAAAAAAGCCCCTCCGGAAGAGATTTTGCCGTCTCTGACCGTAAGCATCCCCTCAAGAGCTCCCGCCGCCCCGATAAAGATCACCGCAAGCCCGCAGGCCTTACACAAGGTATCCCGATGCCGCTCACCGAGCATCTTCCCGAATACCATCCCGAAAATACCGCCCAAAATAATAGCGGCCACATTGATCACCGTACCAAGTCCGTACATCGCTTCCGTTTTTCCTTTCCACTTTCAAACACTTCCCAAATTGTACCACACCCAAACGCCTTTTTCAACCAAAACCGCGCAAATCAAAAAACATTCTTTCGAAAAACCTTTACAAGAAAAAAAGCCGCACCTTGTGCGGCTTTTCTTTATTTTATATTCTATTTGGCAGGGGAAGAGGAAATATCAGTCAAAATCCTCCCAACGCCATTTTTCCTGCCAGTGGATGCGCGGCACACCGTCCTCAAACCGGATGGGCAGCCACACATAACGGGCGTTCTTGGTATTGCGCGATGTCCATTCCCTCTCGTTGAAGGTTTTGATGGGGTTTTCAGGGCGATAACGCTGGGCAAAGGTCTCCACAATATCGGGAAGATTGTCAGGAAGGTTGATCAACCAACGGTCCGCCATGGCAATGAAGAGGTTTTCCTTTTTGGGATGCTTAAAAATACAGCTGATCTGGCTGTCAAAAGAGGTTCTCTTGGCATCGTCCACATGGGGATCACCGATCACGCGCCATTCACCCATTACAGAATCCGCCACCGCAACCTCGGAGGGATTGGGGAACTTCGCCGTTGTGCCCGAGGTGATCATATAAAGCTTGCCCTTGTGTTTGAACAAAGCGGGAGCTTCGCGGATATAAGGGGGGTGTCCATTGTGGAAATAGCTGTTGTGCGGCTCCTCGCAGGAGAGGTAATCCTCAGAAAGAGGGGCGATGATCAATTCGGTATGGGGCTTATCATAAATAATATAAGCGCGATCGCCTTCCTTCCAAAAGTCAAAATCACCCAGCTCATAGCCGTTGGGCAGATAGCCGCTTTTGACGATCTCAAAAGGACCCTTGATAGATTTTGATACCGCAATGGTAGCAGTACACTCCTTGGCATAAGGCGATCTCATCACCTTGATCCACATCACATAAAGGCCCGTCTTTTCGTTGTAGAGAATATGGGGGCGGTCCATTTTGGAATTAAAATACATCGGGTGCGTCGTGTCTGTTAGTTCCGGGGGAAGGATAATGCCCTCGTTCTGCCAGTTGTACAGATCTTTAGAAGAATAAAGCCGAACGCCCCAATGCCAAACCTCCCATTCGGTTTCGGATTTTTCCTTGTTTTCACCGTACCAATAGAAGGTGTCGTTTTCATAAAACATATAGCCTGCGTGGGCCTGAATCAGATTACCGTCGGTATCCCGCCATTCGCGGCCGGGATAAAAAGCGTCGTAAGTCATTTGCTGCCTCCTGATATCAAGTACCCTTATTATAATATTTTTCGGCTCCGCGCGCAAGGGGGAAGCCTCTTTTCTTTTTCAAATAAAATCTTTTGCCCTCATGTGCCAAAGGAACACATCATTAGCGTAAGCGGCATCATTGGGCTTGCCGACATCATTTGCCCACAGGGCAAACATCATTCCAAAAAAATATCCTCGGAATACTCCGAGGAATTTTTTTGGC
>JAZSAT010000048.1:0-26568 GCA_045602025.1 Eubacteriales bacterium
CTCGGCAAAGCCGGCCTCACGGTAGTCGGGGTGATACTCCTTCAGCAGTTCGCTCTTTTCTTCAGCGGTCATACGACGGGGTTCCGTGCGCATACGCTCGGCACGGGTAGCTTCCACCTTCTTGATGGATTCCAGCATAGCTTCAGTAAACATTGTGGCCCCTCCTTACTTTTCAATATCCCGGGTGTTGTACAGCTCCTGCATCTCCTCAATGGGCTTCTGCATGACAGCCTCGATGAGGGCGTCATACTCGCCGCGGTTGATCTCAGCTACACGGTCGTAAACATGCTGAGACTCGGGAGCGATGTACTTACCGGTGAGACGGCGGGCGAGCAAGCCCACCATGGGATGAGAGATCTCAGCAGGGCAGCGGACGGAGCAGCAGCCGCAGCTGACGCAGTCGAAGGATTCCTCTGCGCACTTTTCCAGTTCGCCACGCTGTGCGTAGGCGATGTACTGCATAACATTCAGGCTCTGGGTGCAAGCCTTGGTGCAGGCGTTGCATCCGATACAGCTATAGATTTCGGGATAAAGCTGCATCATGATCTGCTCGGTGGGAGCGATCTTTTCAATGTCGTAAACCTGTTTTACAAGGGGGAAGAAGGGGAGGGTAGCAATATACATATTGTCCTCTACCTTGGTCTGGCAAGCCAGGCAAACCTTCAGTTCCGTGTCGCCCTTGATGCGGTAGATGGTAGCGCAAGCACCGCAGAAGCCGTTACGGCAACCGCATCCGCGCACCAACTGATAACCCGCATATTCCATTGCGTTCATAATGGTGAGATTTGAAGGTACGGAGTATTTTTTTCCGTACAGGAAGATATTTACATTCTGTTCCATCGTTCTATCCTTTCCACACGATTAATATTCGTCAGGGAGTTCTTCCAGCTGGTCAAAGCGGAAGACGGGTCCGTCTTTGCAAATGAACTTGTCACCAAGATTACATCTGCCGCACTTGCCGATGCCGCATTTCATACGCATCTCAAGGGTGGTATAGATCTGATCTTTACCAAAGCCAAGCTCTTGAAGACCTGCCAGTGTGAATTTGATCATAATGGGAGGTCCGCAGAGAACAGCGGTCTTATTGGTGTCAAAGGCGAGTTCTTTTACATAGTTGGGTACAAAGCCTACATGGCCGTTCCATTCGGGCTGTTCACGGTCAATGGTCAGGTGTACATTAATGCTGTCCTCTTTGCACCACTCTTCCATGATTTCGTTGTAGTCAACCAGATCCTGCATGGAGCGGGAACCGTAAACAATATCAATGGAGCCGTAGTTTTCTCTGTAGTGACGGCAATAGTTGATGACGGATCTGAGAGGCGCAAGGCCGATACCGCCCGCAATAAAGAGAAGGTCTTTTCCCTTGAAAGCACTTTCCACGGGGAAGCCGTTACCGTAAGGACCGCGGATGGTCACATACTGACCGGGCTCAATGGCGTGGAGAAAGCTGGTAACACAGCCGCACTTCTTGATGGAAAATTCCATAAACTCCGTGTTTGTGGGGGAAGAGGTGATAGAAAAGAGTGCCTCGCCCACACCGGGAATGGAGAGAAATGCACACTGTCCGGGAATGTGGATAAAGGGTTTCTTTCCGTCGGGAGTTACCACGCGGAAGGTTCTTACATCGGGTGTGTCAACGCGAATATCGGTAATCACACCAATCGCGGGGATTAAAGCTTCTTTTTCCATTACTTGTCCCCTCCTATTTCTTTCATTACTTTTACAATGTTCATATTGATGGGGCATTTTGCCAGACATCTGCCGCAGCCCACACAGCCGAAGATTCCTTCGTTGTTTGCGGGATAATAAACCAGCTTATGCATAAATCTCTGGCGGAATCTTTCCATCTGAGTGTGACGGGGCTGATCTGCTGCCATCTGTGTGAAGTCGGAATACATGCAGGAGTCCCAGCAGCGATAACGCTCAATACCGTGGCCGGTATCAAAATCGCGAATGTCAAAGCACTGACAGGTGGGGCATACGAAGGTACAGGTTCCACAGCCGAGGCAAGCCTTGTAAAGCTCTGCCCACTTGGGATCGTTAAAATGCTCCATCAGCTTTTCTGCTTTGAAGTGGTCTGTGGGGAGATTCTGCAAGGGAAGCTTTGCAAGAATTTCGGAAATTGCTTTCTTTTCTTCTTCTACCTTCTTCTCGTCGCCTTCTTCCAAAAGGGAGGAAAGGGAAGAGAGAAGTGCTTCACCCTTTTCGGTGTTTGCCTTGAAGAACATTTCTTCGCCCACCTCCCAAGCAGTTACATCGCCTGCGGGAGAGGAGGCGTCAATACCGAAGGTGCCGCAGAAGCAGGTTTCTTCGGGCATAGAGCAAGCAAGAGAAACGATGGTCACATGCTCGCGTCTGTTCTTGTAGAAGGTGTCGACGGGATCAGCGAGGAATACTCTGTCAAGAATATCAAAGCTTCTCACATCACAGGCTCTTGCACCGAAGATCACAAAATCCTCAGTTTCCTTGCGGATGTCGATGATCTCGATCTTTTGGCCTTCTACCTTGAAGTTTGCCATATTTTCTACCTGAGGGAAGAAAAAGTCTTTGGCAGAACGGTTGGTGTTGCAAGCCTTAGAGAGCTTGTCACCTTCTTCATATCTTTTATAATCTGCGCCGCCCTCTTTATCAACAGGGAGGTACAGAGCTTCTTTTGCTGCAATGGCAGAAAGAAGTTCGGGAAGTTTCGAAATACTGATTTTCTTCATATTCTTACTCTCCCTTCCGGAAGGCATCAGCCGGTTCCATATCGTCCTGATTGAAGTTCATCAGGGGGTATCTCTCTTCGGGATCTGCACCTGCCTGATATTCGCCGTAAAATTCATTGATGTCTTTGATAAATTTACGGTTGAGAAGGTGCAGAGGAATGCTCTGAGGACAAACTCTGGAGCACTCACCGCAGTCGGTACATCTGCCTGCTACATGGAAAGCGCGGATAATGTGGAAGTTCTGCTCTTCAAAGGAAGAAGCGGGAGCTTTGTTTTCAATACCGGAAGCGGCATTGTCAAACACACACTTTTCACAGGTGCAAGCGGGACAAACATTGCGGCAAGCGTTGCAGCGGATACAGCGGGAAAGCTCATTCTGCCAGAAAGCAAATCTTTCTTCACTGGTCATATTTTCAAGCTTTTCTACCATATCAAAACGGCCGGAATCAATGATCTCGCCTTCTTCGCCGATCAGTTCGTCATAAAGAACATGCTTGCGGCTCTTGCAGCTTTGGCATCTTTCTGCAAGGGCATCTTCGCGTGCGATCTTCTTTTCACCGTAAATGGTGGAAACGGTGATCTCCTTTTCTTCCTCTTTAATAGAGGTAATACCGCGAAGACCCATTTTGCGAAGCTTTTCAACATCGAGCTTGCCTTCGCAGGGAATGCCTACAGCCCAAACATTTTCTCTTTTAATGCGGTGCTCTTTTAAAAGCTGGCTGAAAGAGTAGGTGTCACAGGGCTTTAAGAATACTGCAACAACGCCTTCCTTTTCGCTTTCCTTTACAAGGTACTTGGAAAGGTTTGCACCGGAAAATCCGTTGTATACGAAATTCTTTTCGATCGCTTCTTTGGTTGTAAATACTTCGGGAGTCTGATCGTAAAAGAACTCGCCCTCGCGCCAACCGAGCACGCGATTTGCTTTGCCGGAAGAGAGAAGCTCGATGGCTTTTTCACGAATTACTTTTTGCATCTCAGATCCTCCAATCTACGATTCTTGCCGAGCTTTGTTACGGTAGCAACGAAATCGTTCATTGTAGCGGCAAACTTTGCGCCTTCTGCTGCACTGACCCATTCCAGTCTGGTTCTTTCTCTTTCAATGCCGAGGAAGTCCAGCATAGAGAACAGAAGGGTCATACGGCGACGGGCATAGTAGTTGCCGGTGGTGTAGTGACAGTCACCGGGGTGGCATCCGCAAAGAATGACACCGTCTGCACCTCTCTGGAAGGCGCGGAGGATGAACATGGGATTTACTCTGCAGGAGCAGGGTACGCGGATGATCTTTACATTGGCAGGGTACTGAAGACGATTGGTACCGGAAAGGTCAGCACCTGCATAAGAGCACCAGTTGCAGCAAAAAGCTACGATGGTGGGTTCAAACTTTTCTTCTATTTGCATATTGCGTCTACCTCCGCCATGATTTGTCTGTTAGAGAAGCCGTGGAGATCCATTGCGCCGCTGGGACAAGCAACGGTACAAGCACCGCAACCCTGACAAACTGCGGGGTTAACGGAAGCCACTCTGCGCACTTTGGTAGTACGGTCGGGCATACGGAATTCTTTCTCCACATAAGTGATCGCGCCGTAGGGACATACCTTTTCACAAGAGGAACATCCGTTACAGAGCATTTCGTTGGAATGAGCAACACAGGGGTTGCAGGTAAGACTGTCTTTTGCCAGAAGGCCGATAACCTTTGCTGCGCAAGCAGAAGCCTGAGCAACGGTTTCGGGGATATCCTTAGGTCCTTGGCAGCAACCGGAAAGGAAGATGCCTGCCGTGGGGCTTTCCACGGGACGGAGCTTGGGATGTGCTTCGGTAAAGAAGTCGTTGGTGTCCATAGAAGCGGTCAGCATGGTTGCCAAGGGACGGGCGGACTTGTCAGGCTCAATGGCTGCGGCAAGTACGACCAGGTCGGCATCAATGGTGAGCTGCTTTCCTTCGATCAGGTCGGAAGCACGAACCATAAGCTTGCCGTTTTCGGGAGAAACCTTACCTACCATACCCTTGATATAGTGAACGCCGTATTCTTCTACAGCTCTGCGATAGAACTCATCAAAGTTCTTACCGGGAGTACGAACATCGATGTAGAAGACATAAACCTCGGTATCGGGGTATTTTTCACGGGTGAGCATTGCATGCTTTGCAGTATACATACAGCAGATCTTGGAGCAGTATGTTTTTCCGCAACCGTTTCCGTCTTCGCGGCTTCCCACACACTGAACGAAAACGATCTTGTGGGGATGCTCTCCATCGGAAGGACGGAGAAGAACGCCGCCGGTGGGACCTGCAGCGTTGGTGATACGCTCAAATTCCATGGAAGTGATAACATCGGGAGACTGAGAGTAAGCAAATTCATCGTATTTGGTCAATTCGATGGGGTTGTAACCGGTGGCTACAACAATGGCACCGTACTGCTCTTCTACGATGGTATCCTGCTGTTTGTAATCAATAGCACCTACAGCACAGATCTTGGAGCAGACACCGCACTTGCCGGTCTTCAGCATGGTACAGTAGTCAGCATCGATGGTTGCTACCTTCGGAACTGCCTGTGCGAAGGGGATGTAGATGGCTCTTCTCTGGTCGAGTCCTAAGTTGAATTCGTTGGGAACCTTCTTCTGCGGACATTTTTCGGTACAAAGACCGCAACCGGTACATTTGGTTTCATCTACATATCTTGCCTTGCGGCGGATGGATACATTAAAGTTACCAACAAAGCCCTTGACAGCGTCTACTTCGCTGTAAGAGAAGATGCGGATCTTCTCATTCTGTGCTACATCTACCATCTTAGGGGTAAGAATACAAGCTGCACAGTCCAGGGTGGGGAAGGTTTTATCGATCTGGCTCATTTTACCGCCGACGGTGGGCTTCTTTTCTACGATGTCCACCTCAAAGCCGGCATCGGCAATGTCAAGAGCGGTCTGAATACCTGCGATACCGCCGCCGATGACCAGAGCGCGCTTGATAACAGGGCTTTCTCCGGCAGTCAAAGGAGCATTCAGGTGAACCTTTGCAATGGCAGCACGACCGAGAATGATCGCCTTTTCGGTAGCACTTTCCTTATCCTTGTGGAACCAGGAGCACTGCTCGCGGATGTTGGCGATCTCTACCATGAAGGAGTTTACGCCGGCAGCGGCAGCAGCCTTGCGGAAGGTATTTTCGTGCATACGGGGAGAACAAGAGCAGACCACAGCACCGGTCAACTTATATTCGCGGATCGCATTTTTGATCTTGTTTTGTCCTTCTTCGGAGCACATGTATTGATAATCTTCGAAGTAAACCACGCCGGGCTCTTTACCAAGAGCTTCGGCTACGGCTTTTACATCGACGGTTGCGGCAATGTTACTACCGCACCAGCAAACGAAAACGCCGATTCTTTGCATACGTTCCTCCTATTTTGCGTATTTTCTCATGGCAGACACCAGTGCCTGCTGAGGCATATCCTCGTCCAAAAGAGCGGGGATCGCGTCGGGTTTCAAGTGATTCTGTCCCTGCTGACGGATCACGGCAAGTCTGACTGCCTCGATGAGTTTCGCAGGCTCTACCTGACGGGGGCAACGCTCCACACAGGCAAAACAGGTCAAGCACTTGTAAAGGGATTTAGAGGCCATAAGAGGCTCAATATCTCCGCTTTCTACCATATATACAAACTGATGGGGGTGGAACTCCATCTCATCGTAGGAGGGGCAGGTTCCACTGCATTTGCCGCATTTCATACACTTGCGGGGATTGACTCCGCTGATGCGGAGGATCTCATCTCTCAAGAATTTCTGTTCCATAATACCTCCTTATTCCAGACCCAGGGCTTCAAAAAGGAGCTCGGTGAAATAAATCACAGGAATTTCTCCGCCGCACTTCTGCAGGTTGTAAAGGCAGAGAGGGCAAGCGGTGATCACACTGTCTGCACCTGCGCATTTTGCACTGTGCAGAACAGCACTGGATTTCTTTGCGGTGATATTTTTATCTTCCAGAGCGGTGTAAGCGCCGCAGCATTCGTTGCGGTAAGCATATACGACGGGCTCAGCACCCAGTGCGCGGATGAAATCTTCGATGATGGTGGGGTTTTCGGGATCGTCGAAGGCCATAACCTTACCGGGGCGGAGAAGAAGGCATCCGTAGTAAGCACCGATCTTTCTGCCGGTCAGAGGATTCTTGACCATTTCTCGGATCTTGTCGAACCCAACCTTGTCGCGGAGCATTTCAATGAAGTGAATAACTTCTCCTTCTCCGGCATAAGGGGTTTCGTTCTGGAGATAGCGGTTTACGCGATCGCGGATCACTTCGTCGTTTGCCATGTCGTAGTTAACTCTTTTGAGTACATTGTGACAAGCGGAGCAAACGGTTACCACAGGAGTCTCGGCCTCGTTTGCCGCCATCATAACACGGACAGCGGAAAGCTTTGTGGCGATCTCGTCTTTTGCTACGGGGTAGCAACCGCCGCAGCACTGCCATTCGGGAATTTCATTGAGGGTTACACCAAGGGCCTCGGCACAAAGTCTTGCCTTGCGGTCAAGCTCTTTTGCTTTGGTTCTCAGGGTACAACCGGGGTAATATTGAAAAACCATATCCATTTCCTTTCGGGTTTATTTTTATACCATCTGTTCGGGATGGAATACCTCGTCGAATTTTTCAGCGGTCAAAAAGCCGAGAGCAACGCAAGCTTCTTTCAGGGAAATGTTCTCCTTGTAAGCTTTCTTTGCGGTCTTTGCAGCGTTTTCATAGCCGATGTAGGGGTTCAGCGCGGTAACGAGCATCAAAGAGTTGTGAAGGTTTCCGTGCATCTTTTCGCGGTTAGCGGTAATGCCGGTTACGCAGTTGTTGTTGAAGGAAACAATAGACTCAGCCAAAAGGCGTGCAGACTGAAGGAAGTTGTAAATGCAAACGGGCATGAACACATTCAGCTCAAAGTTACCCTGGCTTGCTGCCATTCCAACTGCAACATCGTTACCCATAACCTGTACGGCTACCATGGTTACAGCCTCACACTGGGTGGGGTTGACCTTGCCGGGCATGATAGAGGAGCCGGGCTCGTTTTCGGGAATGAAGATTTCACCGAGACCGAGTCTGGGACCGCTTGCCAGCCATCTTACATCGTTTGCGATCTTCATCATGTCTGCGGCAAGTGCCTTCAGCGCGCCGTGTGCAAATACAAGCTCGTCCTTAGAAGTAAGTGCATGAAACTTGTTGGGTGCGGTAACAAAGTTTTTGCCGGTGATTTCGGAAACAGCTTCGGCAACCTTTTCTGCAAAGCCCTTGGGAGTGTTCAGACCGGTACCGACTGCGGTGCCGCCCAAAGCAAGCTCGCGAAGATGGACCAGTGCGGATTTCAAAAGTTCCTTATCCTTCTCAAGGCTGGATCTCCAACCGGAAATCTCCTGAGAGAAGGTAATGGGAGTAGCATCCTGCAAATGGGTTCTGCCGCTCTTTACGATGCCTTCGTTCTCTTTTTCAAGACGAACCAAGGTAGAGATGAGAAGATCCATTGCGGGGAAGAGCTTATCCTCGATGATCTCCACTGCTGCGATGTGCATTGCGGTGGGGAAGGTATCGTTGGAGCTCTGAGACATGTTGATGTCATCGTTGGGGTGAAGAAGCTTTGCACCGGCGATCTCGTTGCCGCGGTTTGCAATCACTTCGTTTGCGTTCATGTTGGACTGAGTACCGGAACCGGTCTGCCAAACAACCAGGGGGAAGTGGTCGTTCAAGGATCCGCTCATAACCTCGTCACAAGCAGTCTTGATGGCAGAAAGCTTTTCTGCAGTCATCTTTTCGGGCTTGAGTGCGTGGTTTGCCATTGCGGCAGCCTTTTTCAATACACCGAATGCGCGGGTGATCTCGCGGGGCATCGTTTCGATCCCTACACCAATTTTGAAGTTTTCATGGCTTCTTTCGGTCTGGGCAGCCCAATACTTATCAGCGGGAACCTTGACCTCGCCCATGGAATCGTGCTCAATGCGGTATTCCATCTATGTATCCTCCTTTGATTGATCCTATAAATCAATATTTTTTCATTCTCCTTATTATAACAAATTGAAAGAAGAATTTCAAGAGTGATATGTCAAAAAAACGCGGATTTTTAATGCAAAATCGACATAATCTTATAATTTTACAGATATATACACAATGGCTGAAGGATTTTTTGTAAGAAAATGGCGAAAATGTCAAAAATTCGCAAAAAAAGCTCTTTTGTCATTTTTGGGAATATCTTGCTTTTGCGGCACTTTTCTGTTAAGATGAATTTGTGAATGAAAAACTTATAATTACTTGTTTTTGGAGAAGAAAATGAAGAAAAAGTCAACACTGATCGCTCTTTTGGTTGCTTTTGTTTTGCTCATCGGTTTTCTTGCACCTGAATCCAATGAAAAAGCACCGGGTCCGTACACGGAAGAGAGCGGTCAAATTCAGACCGTTACCGAAGAGAGTACGGCGGAAAAGAATGATGACTTTTCCGCTGAAATCCCCGGAGAAAACCCGGAAAAAGAAGAGCCATCCTCACCGCCAAAGGAAGAACCGGAAAACAGTGACGGAATCAAGCTTCCGCAAAACGAGACCTCTTTTGAAATTCCACCGTATTCCGGCGAAATTTTTATCGTTTTAAATGACAACATTCCTTCTTTTTCGGAAAAGGAATTGACTGCGAAAGGCTATGAAAGCTACAGTAAATTGGATGCGCTTGGCCGAACCGGCACGGCCCTTGCTTCCTGCGGGACGGAAATTATGCCCGCAAAGGGAGAAAAAAGAGGCAGCATCAGCAGCATTAAGCCCAGCGGGTGGGTGCAGGAAAAATACGAAACCGTTTCGGGAAAATACCTGTATAACCGTTGTCATTTGATCGGCTGGCAGCTTTCTGCGGAAAATGCCAATCCCAAAAATCTGATGACCGGTACCCGGTATTTCAATACCGAAGGCATGCTTCTTTTTGAAAATATGATTGCAGACTACATAAAGGAAACGGGAAACCATGTTGCCTATCGGGTAACGCCCTTTTACAGAGGGGATGACCTTGTAGCTACCGGTGTTCGAATGGAAGCTTTTTCCGTGGAGGATGAGGGAGAAGGGATTTGCTTTCATGTGTTTGTTTACAATGTTCAGCCGGGGATTGTGATCGATTATCAAACAGGCGCAAGCTCTCTTGAAAGCACACCGCCCCCCGAGACCACCGCACAAACACATACCACAGCCACGGTAGCACCCACGACGACCACCGCACAAGCTCCTCATGTAACCACCGCAAAAGATCCCCAAGGCCCAACAGGCGATCCGGATCACGATGATACAAACGGTCAGATCGTCTATCAGACACCCACGGGAAAACGGTATCATATCGATCCTCAATGCGGTGGGAAAAACAGCACGCAAACCACCCTGCAAAATGCTCTGTCACGGGGACTTACGCCCTGCAAAAAATGTGTAGGATGAAAAATTAAAACGAGAGGAAAACCCTCTCGTTTTTTCTTGCATTGCGTAGAATTTTATGATATAATCCCCTTTGTTTGCGAAAAGAAAGGAATTTACCCGAAGAATGGATAAAAAGAAAGAATTATTTGAAACGATGCCCGTGCCGAAAGCACTGGCGACCCTTGCGATCCCAACCATTATCAGCCAATTGATCAGTATGATCTATAATTTGGCGGATACTTTTTTTATCGGACTGACCGATGACCCTTATAAGGTAGCGGCATCGACCATTGCCTTTGTACTGTTTTTTGTTATGGTGGCCCTCTCCAATCTTTTCGGTGTGGGTGGCGGTACTTTGATCTCCCGCCTTTTGGGAAAAGGGCAGGGGGATCAGGCAAAAAAAGTTTCCTCCGTCAGCTTTTACGGTACGATCCTTGTCACCTTGATCTATTCTGCAGCCTGTTTTCTTTTTCCGAAGGCGATCCTCGGTGCGGTAGGGGCCAGCGTGAATACCTATGAATACGCTTATTCTTACACCCTTTGTGTGGTGATCATCGGCGGTGTTCCCGCTTCGCTCAGTATGGCACTTGCAAATCTTCTCCGCAGTGAGGGATATGCAAAATATGCCAGCTTTGGTTTGGGTCTCGGCGGTGTACTGAATATCATTCTTGACCCCATTTTTATGTTTTTGATCCTTCCCAAAGGACAGGAAGTGACAGGTGCGGCGATTGCTACCTGTCTTTCCAATGTGATCTCCCTTGTCTTTTTCCTTTGTGTTATTTCCCATCTGCGAGGAAAAACGGTGCTTTCCGTTTCACCTCGGTATTTTGTGTCCGGGCTTTCCTATCTTGGACAGATCTTCTCCATCGGTGTTCCTTCCGCACTTGCGGCAGGACTTGCCAGCCTTTCCAACCTGTTTTTAAATCAGTTGTCCTCGGGCTACGGTGATGTGGAGCTCGCGGCCCTGGGAATTGTCAAAAAGATCGATATGCTTCCTTTAAATGTGGGAATGGGTCTTTGCCAGGGTATGCTTCCCTTGGTGGCATATAACTACGCTTCCGGCAATCGGGAGAGAATGAAAAAAGTAATTTCCACTTGCCGCATTGCAGGAATGGGCTTTGCTCTTATTTGTGTCTTTTTCTTTGAAATCTTCTCCAAAGAGATCGTTACCTTCTTCATCGGAGATCCCGCTACGGTAGCATACGGCAAAAATTTCCTTCGGATCTGCTGTCTGGCAACGCCTCTCATGTTCTATAACCTCCTTGCAACCTTCTCCCTTCAGGCAATGGGAAAGGGGCCTGAATCCTTGATCCTTTCTGTTTGCCGTCAAGGTCTTGTGAATATTCCGCTTCTCTTCTTGATGAATGCTCTTTTCGGGCTATACGGTGTGGTTTCCACACAGCTTGTAGCAGACGGTATTACCATGATCATTTCTACCGCCCTTACCCAAAAAGTTTTCCGCCAGATCCGTCAGGAAAGAATATGATCCATCAAAAAAACACACCGATTCGGTGTGTTTTTTCTATTTTCGGCGAAAGCCCAGAGGGGAGATCCCCTCTCTTTTTTTGAAAATCCTGCAAAAATATGAGGAGTCGGGAAAGCCGCAAAGATGGGCGATCTCCGAAACGGGGGAGACGGTTTCGCAAAGCATGGATTTTGCTTTTTCCATTTTTGCATTCAAAATGTATTCTCCGGGTGTTATACCGGAATAGTCTTTGAACAGGCGGCAAAACCAGTTCTGGCTCACGTGGCACATTTTTGCAATTTCGGAAACGGAAAGGGAAAGAGAAGGATCGTTTTCCAGGTAGCGGATCCCTTCTTCTATGACGGAAAATTCTTTTCTTTCTGCCAGATTCATTTTGCTGTTTAAGATGTGGATAATCTCGTAAAAAAGAGCTTTCATTTTGGCATTGGATTGACCTATGTGATACCTCTGACTCATTTTCTTGAAAAGTTCCCGAACAGGTTCTGTATCAAAGGTGGGGAATACCTCGGGACTTTTCAAAAAGATTCTCTTGTGGTCCTCGTCAAAAAGAAGGAAATTAATGCCGTAGGTGCAGCCTCGGTTTTCCTCTCGGTCTGTAACGGTCAGGGTGTATTCTGATCCCGAGGGGACGAAGATCACATCTCCGTGATTTGCCGAAAATGCTTCACCGTTTTTCATGGAATACATTACCTTGCAATGGTTGACAAAAAGGAGAAGGTCATTTTCCTTCGGTGCGTCAAGGCAAGAAAATGCTTTATAGGTTTTCCAGGTTTGATGAACGCAGGCCTGAACCGTGACAAAACCGCCTTCGGTGCACAAATATTTGAAAATATTCTCATTTTCCATTACAAGAATTCTCCCTTTTTCCTTATAAATTCATTGTAATTGAATTGTCTTTTTTGTCAAGATAGTTTGAAAAAGTCCTGTTTTTGTTTGAAAAAAACCATTGAAAAAACTTGTCTTGATGCTATGATGAAAGTAACCTGTTTCAAGGAGAACGATATGGAAAAGAATTTTGATACACTGAAAAAATATCTTATAGATCTGTCCCGCATTCTTTTTTCTCCGCCCCGTGGAGATTTTAAATACCCTTCTATCGCGGTGAACGGGAACAGCAGTTATCCCCGTCAGCTTTGGGATTGGGGAAACTGGGTGAATAATGTTGCTCTCCGTCAGATTGCTACCGATTGCGGCATTTATGAGGATCTTGCCGAATATGAAAAAGGCTCGGTTTTAAATTTTCTCAATGAGCAAAAAAAAGACGGCAGCATTGAGATCGTCTTGTTCAGTGATCCTGAGAGCAATTATATTAAAAATATGCCCCATCGGAATGTGCACAAGCCCGTGCTTGCGCAGCATGTGGCCTTTATCTGCAAATATCATAAAGATCTTCCTTGGGTAAAAGAGGTTTATCCGGGCCTGAAAAAGCTTTTGTCCTTTTATGAGGAAAATGCCAAGCACGAAAGCGGACTCTTTTATTTCTTTGATGATTTTGCCATTGGTGTGGACAATGACCCTTCTACCTTCTATCGTCCCGATAACAGCTCTGCTTCTATCTTTCTTAATGCACTTATGTATGCGGAATTGGGCGCGATCAAAGAAATCGCACTTCTTCTCGGCGAGAAAGAGGATGCTGCAGTATATGCACAAAAACAGGCTGAATTGAAATGCGCCATCAACGAGCATTGCTACGATGAAAAGGACGGTATGTATTACAGTTGTGATATCGCCCTTCGCAAGATCGATCCTGAGGTTCGCTTGCACCGCGGTGCACCTCGCCACTATTCCACCCTCATTCAGCGTCTCGGCTGCTGGAGCTCTTTCCTTCCTTTGTGGGCAGGGATCCCGACAAAAGAACAGGCTGAGCGAATGGTCCGGGAAAACCTTTTGGATCAGAAGGCTTTTTGGGCGCCCTTCGGTGTCAGATCTCTTTCCAAATACGAGAAAATGTACCGTATCGTGCCCACATCCAATCCCTCCAGCTGGCACGGCGGCGTTTGGATCCTTTCCAATTACCTTGTATTCAAAGGCCTTTGCCGCTACGGATTCGAAAACGAAGCAAAGGATCTTGCGGAAAAGACAGCCCTTCTTTTAAATGAGGATCTGAAGAAAAACGGTGCTTTCCACGAGTATTACCACCCCGAAACAGGGGATGGGGTCTATAACAAAGGCTTTTCCAGCTGGAATCTTTTGGTGTATAATATGCTGAATTACCTGGAAGGAAAAGAGCTTATCGAAGAATATTTACCCGAATAGAAAAAACGGACAGATCATCTGTCCGTTTTTTTATGCAACAAGATCGCCGCTTTTTTCAAAATAATAAAAATTTTCCGTGATCCTTGTGGTGTAGTACCAGCCGCCACCGTTTTTTGCAAGCTGCAGATATCGGTCGCCTTCCCGTTCAAGCTCTGCTTTTCTACCCCAAAAGGCACGGGGCAGATCATCGGGTGTGAAATAAAATCCGTTTTGGATTCCGGGGTCGTTTTCCTTTGCAAAGCTGAAGATCACACATCTTTTTCCGTCGGAAGCTGTTTGAAAAAAGATCACCTTAAAGCCAAACCGGGTAAGGGTATCCTCCAGGATATCGTTTTTGATTTCTTCTCTGTCATCGCTTTCCTTGATAAAAGAAACAAGGCGGGGCTTTTTTTCTTCTTCCGAGAGGGTTTCACCTTCTTTTGCTTCCTTTGCTTCCATTGCCACATAAATTCTTTCTTCTCCGAACAGAGCCATCTCTTCTCCGCAGGAAAGAAAGATCTCTTTATTTTCCAAAACCGTTTTCGCAACTGCGTTTGCGTTTTTTATTGCATTTTGCTCAGCGGCACAGGAAGAAAGAAGAAGGACGGCACAAACAATCAAGAAGAGCCGCTTCATTGTTTGCCTCTTCCGTATTCAATGATGCCTTTTTCGTAAAGAAGGCGGCATTCCTCGCCTTTTTCTCCTTTTTCATCCTGAAGGATAAAGGGAGGCCTTGTTTTCAATTCCGGCTTTGCGCCTTTTACGCCGCGCACCAGGATCAGATCGGGGGAGGAATCCTTTTTCGGCGTAACGAAAATAATATTTTTCGGCTCCAGTTTTTCCTCGGTCATGGCGGAAAAGAGCTCGTTCATACGGCTCAGGCGGTAAACACAGTAAAACTCACCCTTGTCCTGAAGAAGGGAGCTTGCGGCGCGGCACACATCTCGGATATCGCAATGGATCTCGTGTCGCGCAATGCGTTTCTTTTCGTTGTCATTTGTTTTTCCCGTTTCTTTTTTCATATACGGGGGATTGGAAAAAACAAAATCGCAGTAGAAAGGAAGGAGCTTTTTTGCTTCCTTCAGATCACCGTGAATGATTTCAACCTTATCTTCAAACCCGTTTATGGCAATGTTTTTTCTGGCAAGGCTTGCATAGTCCTCCTGAATCTCAAGAGCATAGATCTTTTTAAATTCCTTATGGATGGAAAGAAGAAGGGGAATGATTCCCGTTCCGGTGCCAAGCTCTACCCCAATATCATTTTTTCTCGGGCGGATAAAGCCGGAAAGGAGGACTGCATCGGTTCCGAAGGAAAAGCCTTCGGTGTATTGGTAGATCTTGTGAACATCGTCAATGGTTTGTAATTCGAGAGGCATCGTGGACTCCTTTCTTCGGAATGTGACTTGAAAAGCTTTCGTTTTTGTGTTAGGATAGAGACAGTAAATATCAAGGAGATATTATGGAAAAGATTTATACCATACCGGTCAATGAAGCGTTTGATGAAAATGGCTCCTGTCCGTTTTGCAGAATGAAGAAAAAGCTGGAGGAAAACGAGATCGAGCTGATCCTCGGTGCTTCCATGATGGAGCCGGATATCCGCATCAAAACCAATGAAAAAGGCTTTTGCGCCCACCACTTCGAAAAGATGTTTTTAGCACAAAAACGCCTTCCTCTTGCCTTGATGCTGGAAAGTCACCTGGACCTGATCCGCAAAGAGTGCGCAACGCCGAAGATTTCCCTCAAGGAAAAGCTCTCCGGTGTGGCAGAACATACGGACTCTTTTTGTAATACCTGCTATGTATGTGAGCGGGTAGAATTTCATTTGAGTAAAATGTTCGAGACTGCTTGCCTTCTTTGGGAAATGGATTCGGAATTTCGTAGAAAGATGGAAAATCAAACCTATTTCTGTCTCCATTGCTATACCCGTTTTCTGAAAACGGCAAAGCTTTTCATTTCCAAAAAGAAACTGCCCGATTTTCTGGATGCCGCTCAAAAGGTGGAAATGGGGTACCTGGACGAATTAAAGAACGATGTATCTCATTTTTGCAAAAAATTTGACTATCGCTATGCCAAAGAACCCTGGGGTAATGCCCGTGATGCGGTAGAAAGAAGCATCCGTTTTCTCTCCGGAGAAGGGGATTTTTGGGACGAAACCAAGGAAGAAACAGAGGAGTGACCCTCTGTTTCTTGTTAAAACAGATTTTTTTGCATTTGGTGGAAATTTATTCCTGTTTTTCTCTGAAAAGGCCTGAAAACAGAGGCTTTTTCACATCTCACACAAGGTTTTCCACAGCTTTCTGTGGAGAACGGGCAAAAAATCATTAAAATTTGAAGCTGAACGGGGATGTGGCGTGGGCGTTGAGGCTCTCGTCTGCCAAGATCCCTGCCTTGTAATTATAAAACGCCTGAGATGCGATCATAGCTCCGTTGTCGCCGCAAAGGGAGAGGGAAGGGAGAAACAGCTCGGTACCGCATTTTTTACAGACATTTTCCACGGTTTTTCGAATGTGTGAGTTTGCGGCAACACCTCCTGCAAGCACAAGCTTTTTATGAGGACAGGCCTTTAGGGCGTTTTCCACTCTGGAGGCAATACCGCTGCAAACTGCTTTTGTAAAGGAAGCAGCAAGATCCTCGGGAGAAACCTCTTCGCCAAGCTGTTTTTTGTTGTGCGTGTAATTGATCACGGCGGTTTTCAGTCCCGAAAAGGTGAAATCAAAATCGTGGTCACGGATGGCCGCTGCGGGCAGAGGAATGGCATCGGGATCTCCAAGATGAGCGAGTCTGTCCATTTCTTTTCCGCCGGGATAGCCGATCCCGATCACCCGTGCCGCCTTATCGAAGGCTTCTCCAGCCGCATCATCTCGGGTAGCACCGATGAGGGAAAAGGCAGTATATCCTTTTACTTCCACAAGAGAAGTGTGTCCGCCGCTCATGATCAGAGCAAGAAACGGTGGCTCAAGCTTTGGGTGATCCAGGTACAGGGCTGCAATGTGTCCTTCAATGTGGTTGACGGGAATCAAGGGCTTTTTTTGCGCAAAAGCCAGGCTTTTTGCAAAGTTAACCCCCACCAAAAGCGCGCCGATGAGCCCGGGACGGTTGGTAACGCCGATCGCGTCGATCTCTTCTATCGTAAGATTTGCCTTCTCCAAGGCTTTCTTGTATACGGTGCAGATGGCTTCTGCATGAGCGCGGGAGGCAATTTCCGGTACGACGCCGCCATAGCGGTGATGAATATCGATCTGGCTGATTACAATATCCGAGAGAATTTTTCTTCCGTCCTCCACCACTGCCGCAGCAGTTTCATCACAGGAGGATTCAAAAGCAAGGATCTTCATATTATTTTTGTTCCATTCTGAATTTTTTGATAAATACAGGCATCATCGGTGGGATTTTTGTAATATCCCTTTCTGGTGCCGATCAGGCAAAAGCCTGTTTTTTCGTAAAGGCTTCTTGCCGCAAGATTTTCTTTTCTCACTTCCAAAAAGATCTTTTCAACCTTTTCCTCTTTGCATGAGGAAAAATAGTGCTTAAGCAGCATCATGGCAAAGCCGCGGCGAAGAAAATCTTTTTTTGTGCCGATCCGAAGAAGCTCCCCTTCGCCCAAAAGGGTAGAGAAGAGCGCGTAGGAGGCGATCTTTTCATCTTCAAAAAGCGCAAATCCTCGTGCCGTGGATGACCGAAAATAGTCCTTCAGCGCATTTTCTCCCCAGGGATCGGAGAAGATCTCCTTTTCCAGAAATGCGATCTCTTTGACATGTGTTTCTGAAAGCGGGAGGATCTCAATCATAGAATACGCCCTCTTCCGCCATTTTTTCTATCCCTGAAACAATGCTTTTCGCACAGGCACGGTAAGTGTTCAGATCCCCGCCGAAGGGGTCGCCGACGCCCTCGGGAAGGGTGCATATTTTCTCTTTATTTCCCATAAGCTGACAAAGAAGTGCACGGTGATTTTCTGTCATTCCGATGACAAGGTCACTTTCCTCGATCATCTTTTTGGTGCAGAGCTTGGCCTTGTGGGAAATGGTATCAATTCCATATTCTTTTAGTATCTCTGCCGCGTTTTCGGCGATATTCTGACCGGGGTTTGCATAGATCCCCGCAGAGTCGCAAGTGACGGAAAAACCTTTTTCCGAAAGGATCTTTTTTGCAAGAGATGCAGCCATAGGGCTGCGGCAGGTATTTCCCGTACAAACAAAAAGAAGTTTCATTTTGTTCACCTCGTGAGCATTGTAACACAAAAATAAGAAAAATACAATTCCCCAAAGGAGGAAAGTATGAAGAAAAAAAGTTTTGGGATCGTTGTTTTGCTTGGCGTTCTGGTCTTTTTACTGTGCGGCATTCTTTTTTATGCCCTCTATTCCTTCCAAAACAAAGGACTTGTTCTGATCGAGTCTTGGGAAGAGGTGTATGACTACAACGGAAAGCTTCTTGTTTCCGCAAACGATCAAAGTGCACTTCTTGTAAATACCCTTGGAAAAGCGGAATTTGAACCCATTGAGAAGAAGGAGATCGATCTGACTCCCTTTGGCTTTGAAGGGGAAACTTTTTCCTGCTATCCCGTCGTAACGGCGGATGAGGTCTACGGTGTGTACAAAACCTATTTATACACTTCCGATAACGCTTACGAAGGCTTCTGGCCCGTTTTGAGCGACGATCGCTTTGTATATACCGCTCCGGACGGAAAAAGATACTGCATCCATCCCAAGGAAGGCCTTTCCTATCCTATGTTTTCCGATTCGGTTGAAGGGGTAGATATTTACGGCAAGGATGTTTTGGCTTTTTCTGCAAATGCCTCTTATGCGATCGCCCTTTCCAATGATACGGTTACGGTTTATCATACCGATCCTATGGATGACAGTCTGCGGATCGTAGATGTAAAAAGCATCTCCTTGAAGGATTACGGCACCGTCTTTACCTTTGGTGCTTTTGTTGGAAACACCCAGGCTTATCTTTACACGGAAAAAGAAGACCGGCTTCTTGCGATCGACTGTGAAACGGGTAAGGTTGCAACATCCCTTCTTCCCGAGGGAGAATACGGAAAGCCCATCTCCCGTCTTTATGTGCAAAACAACAAAGAAGAAAAGGGAGCTTTGCGAGCGCGATGGAACCATCTGCTTTTGGGAACGGAGTTTTCCTCTCCCAAATTGAAGGAATTTGACCGCATTGAACTGATCTCTGTTTCTCCCGACGGAAAATATGCGGTGGGAAGGGCAGAAGGGAAAACACATGAAGTGCTTGTGGTGGGAGAAAACCGGAGTGTTTCTCTCTCATCCTATCTGACGGAAGGAGAAGAAGTGGAAAGGGTCGATTTCGTATATGAAAATCTGATCTATGTTACTGTGAAAACAGCGGAAGGCGAAAGCAGCTCCCGCTGCTACAGAATCTGCTTTTAATGTATGAAAAATTTCTTTTTTGATTTAGACGGAACCCTGACCGATCCGGGACTCGGTATTACAAATTCTGTTATGTATTCTCTGAAGACCTACGGGATCGAGGAAACCGACCGAGAAAAGCTCTATACCTTTATCGGGCCTCCTCTGGTAGATTCTTTTATGGAGCACTACGGCTTTACAAGGGAAGAGGGCTATGAGGCTACTCGCCGCTTTCAAACCTATTTTAGGGAAAAAGGCCTTTTTGAAAATGAAGTATATCCGGGGATCCCTGAGCTTCTTTCGGCACTGAAGGAAAGCGGAGATCGGGTGATCCTTGCCACTTCCAAGCCCGAGGAATTTTCTTTGCGTATTTTGGAGCATTTTGAGCTTTTGGGGTATTTTGATCTTGTTTGCGGTGCGACCATGGATGAAAAAACAAGATCCCGTAAGGAAGATGTTCTTTCTTACGCTTTGGAAAAAAGCGGAGCAGATCCGAAGGATTCCTTTATGATCGGAGATCGGAAATTTGATATTTTGGCGGGCAAGCACTTTGGTCTTACAACAGTCGGCGTTCTTTACGGCTACGGCGATCGGCCTGAGCTTTCCGAGGCGGGTGCGGATCGGATCTGTGGGAGTGTAAAGGATCTGAAAGAGCTTTTACTGAAATGAAGAAGACCGTTTTTATCCTAACCTTCATTCTTTTCCTCGGCTTTTTTTCTCTTTCTGCTTTTGCCGAGGGGGATGCCTTGCCGATTACAATTTCTTATAACCAAACGGTTTTAACCAATGGAAGTGAAAACGATCGGGTGCCGGTATCGACCCCGCTTGAAATCACCTCGGATTCACCGATGCAGTCTCTTTATTTGATCTACTATGACACGCCTGTCGATCTTACACTCATCTCTGACGGTTTGGAAAAAAATGTCCCTGTTTCTTTTTTGAGAAAATTTATCAGCATCAAAGAACTTTTCGGAGAGGGGAAAACAAAGGTTACACTGAATTTTTCCTCTCAAACGGAACTAATGGAGATCTATGCTTTTTCCGATACGGTCCCTTCCTGGGTGCAGATCTGGGAAGAGCCGGTGAAGCGGGCAGATCTTTGTCTTTTTACCACTCACGCAGATGACGAGCAGCTTTTTTTTGCAGGGGTTTTGCCCTATTACGCAGGGGAAAAGGATCTTGAGGTACAGGTGATCTATTTTGTAGATCACAACAAAAAGCCTCTCCGCCGACATGAGCTTCTTTGCGGGCTTTGGTCTGTAGGGGTAGAAAACTATCCTGTGATCCCGTCTTTTCCCGATCGGCTGAGTTATGATGAAAAAACAGCAGAGGCACATTTTCTTCAGGCGGGATTTACAAGAGAGGATATTCTTTCCTTTCAGGTAGAGATGATCCGGCGCTTTCAGCCTCTTGTTGTGATAGGACACGATCCCTTAGGTGAATATGGGCACGGCCAACATATTCTGAATTCTATGACTCTGCAGGAAGGTGTTTTATCTGCGGGGGATGTAGCTGTTTTCCCCGAAAGTGCGGAAAAATATGGGGTCTGGGAGGTGAAGAAGACCTACCTTCACCTGCTTGAGGAAAACCCTATTGTGATGAATTGGGATATTCCTTTGGATTCTTTCGGCGGGAAGACTGCCTTTGAAATGACCAAGATCGGATTTTCCCATCATCGATCTCAGCACGATGCATGGTTTCTTTCCTGGCTTGTAGGCGAAGACGGGCAAAGAGAAAAAGCCTCGGAGATCGAAAAATATTCTCCCTGTAAATACGGCCTTTTCCGTAGCCTTGTAGGAGAGGATGAAGAAAAAAACGATTTCTTTGAAAACCTCTTGACCTATCGGGAGCAGGCAGAGAAAGAGGAGGCAGAACGGCTTCGTCTCGAACAGGAGGAAAAGGAGAGGCTCGCAGAAGAAAGTCGCAAAGCATTGGAGAGAAAAGAGAAACTGCAGAAGGAAAACGAACGGAAAGTAAAAAGAGAAAAAATGATAACGATCTGCAGTGTTCTTTCTGCTTTCCTTGTTGTTTTTTCCGCTTCTCTTTTTGTTTTCCTATGGAAAAAGAAGCATAAAAAATAAAAAAGAAGCAATTTTTGCTTCTTTTTTTATTGGCGTGTTTTCAGCATGTGAGCAAAAGCCTTGGCAGAAAATTTTGCTGCAGTTTCCGCTTCCTCCAAGGTGTTTCCGCAAGAGCCAACCTCCAGAAGAATACACCCGGGCAAAAATTCCTGATTAAAGCGGCTGGTCCTCAAATAAAGAGAACGGGCAAGGGTAGGATAAAGGGCATCCATCGCATCCTTAAAGCCTACCGCGACAATGAGGTTCTGCTCCCAGTTGGGGTGTCTTCCGTTTTGGTTGGTGCCAACCACAGCCATTACCTGAGCGGTGGGGGTGTTTTCAATTTGCGTGAGACTTTTCACATAAGAGTCGCCTCTGACTACAGAATCTCGGTGCAGATCGATCACATATTGTATGGAGGGGTATTCTTTCAGCATTTTTTGTACGGTTTCAGCACTGTTTGCATAGGCATCGTTAAAGTCGTCTTTGTCGTGCATCACCGTGCAGTGAACGGTGGGGATTCCTTCTGCGATCAAGGTATCGGAAAAAACCTTTCCTACCTGAACCACGCTTTTTTTCGGATCATCAGTGCGAAAGGTTGTTTCTCCCTGAATAAAATATCCTTTGATTTCCCCGCTTGCAAAGCCTGAAAGATTGAAGCTGTCTTCAAAATAGCTTTCCGTTCCGTGGGTGTGTAAAACCAAAACCAAAGGATCGTTTCCGTGAACCTTTGTTTCGGAGGGGAAAAGTGAGTTTCGCGCTTCTTCTACATCGATGCTGTATTTTGTGGTGTTGATATAGGGGGAAGGGGAGGAAAGATCACAGGAGATAATGGGGACCGCGTTTTCGGGAAGAGAGGAAGGCGTATTTTCCTGCTTTTTCTCCTCTTCCGGTTTTTTTTCGGGAATGTGAAAATATTTGCCACCGCCGATTATAAAATTTTGACTGTCATACATGGGAAAAAGGATCTCTCCCGAATGAAAATAGAAGCCTGTTGTTTTTTCTTCTCTTACTGTTCCTCCGCCGATGACGGTGGAAAGGGTCAGGTTTTCAATCCTTGCGAAGGTCTCGGTGGCGTCCGGTGCTCCTTTTGCCCGAATGAAAATAAAAAGTCCTAAAAATCCGCCGCAGATCAAGGGGATCAGGCCGTATAAAGCAAAATTTGAAAGTACTTTTTTAAAAAGATCTTTTGTTTTTTTATAACGCTTTGTTTTCATTTTATCCTCCTGCCAGGGAAAGCATATCCTCAAAGGAAAGGTTTTTATTCAGTGCCAGATTCAGCGCATATCCGATAAAGGAGCCCATTACACGAATGATCTGATCTGTTTCTTTCGGTGTGACAAAAAAGTTTAATTGATTTTGGCTCCATGCATGGCGGATCGTTTCGCTATCCGTCTCTTTCCCCGAAAAACTTTTTATGGCATCTGCTGCAAGGGTAGCTGCATCCACTACCGTCGGCACTCCGATGGAAAGGATGGGGATCCCAAGCTTTTCCGGTAAGAGACCGGGCCTTTTGTTCCCAACCCCCGAGCCCGGTCTGATTCCGCTGTCACAAAGCTGAATGGTGTTTACAAGCCTTGAAAGATCTCGGGAAGCCAGTGCATCGATCACCACCAAAAGGCTTGGCTTGATCTTTTTTACTATGCTTTTGATGATGTCTGCGCTTTCGATTCCCGTTTGTCCCAAAACACCGGGAGTAATGGCACAAACATCAAAAAGACCGAGGTCTTCAAAAATCAAGGGCCTTTCTTTTCGGATGTGTCTTGTAACGATCAGATTTTTTACTGCGATGGGACCGATAGCATCGGCGGTAATGCTCTCGTTTCCAAGTCCCGCAACAAGAACGGAAGGTGAAGGGCTTTCGGAAAAAGCAAGGCTTTTTTCCAAAAGCTTTGAGAAGGAAAACAGCTTTTTTTGAAAGACTTTTCTGTCGTCCTGCCAGATTTTTCCAACGCCTACCGTTGTGTAGGTTCCGATCGGCTTTCCGGAAAGCTTCTCACCGAAATCATCGGAAATGGTCACTTCCTCTACCGAAAGCGGTCCGAAGGAGTATTTATTACACTCTATTCCGGAAGGGGAAGAATTATTCCGCTCCAGATTTTCACAGATTTCAATGGCAAGATCCGTTCGAATTTGACTCATTTTCAGTTTAAATCGCTCCCTTTCTTTTCTATTTTAGGATATTCTTGACATTTTTTCGAAAAAAATTTACGAAACCTATTGTTTTTTTAAAAAATTGGTGTTACAATTAGTCTGTTAAGTATCGTCAAGGAGGTGAATCGTTTGCCGAACATCAAATCTGCTAAGAAGCGCGTGTTGGTTTCCCAGAAGAAGGCTGAGATCAACAAGGCTTTTGTTACCACTGTGAAGACCACAGCTAAAAAGTTTGATAAAGCTCTTGAAGAAGGAAACAAGGAGGCTGCTCAGGCAGCTTATATGGATGCAGTTAAGAAGATCGATACTGCTGTTTCCAAGGGCTATGTTCATAAGAACACTGCAGCAAGAAGAAAGAGCCAGATGACCAAGAAGCTCAACGCTGCTGAGTAAGCATACGAAAAGTAAGAAAAGCTACGCGATTATGCGTAGCTTTTTTTATGCGTTTTTATAAAGCTTTCATTTTGCTTTCTTTTTTGTTTTCAAGCAACAGAGTGAGGGACAAAAGGATCAGAGAAGGATTTTTTACAAAAAGGAAAAGATACAGAGATAATAAAAAAAGCAAAGTCAGAAAGACGGCACTTATTTTTCGGCAATATTTTTCGCAGATTTCCATTTCAAGATAAAGAGAAAGATATGCAGAAAGGACACCGTATCCGTCAAGCCCGCGAATCGGGAGAAGGTTAAATGAAAATAAAAGTAGATTGCAGAAGAAAAGAAGCATCCCTTCCTTGGTAAATTCGATCCTTAAAAGAAAAAACGAGATCAGCATCCCCAAGGCGTTCCCCAAGGGCCCTGCAAGATAGATCCGGATTTCCTTTCGGTAGGGAATAAAAGAGGAGTTCGGGGTGATGGAAGCCCCTATAGATGAAAAAGAAAAAGCTTTTGTACCGTAACCGAATGCGTATAAGGCGAGAATGTGCCCGCCCTCATGGAAAAGAACGGCAGCTAAAAATATAAGAATCTCTTTCGGTGAGCTTTTCCATAAAAGCAGAAGGATCGGCAAAACAGAGGAAGGGGAAATGTGAAGTATGGATGGCATCAAACAAACTCTTTTTCTTCTTTTTCGCCAAATACAGCGATTGCCTCGTTTTCATCCAGGTTGAAGATCTCTTTTGCCCGGTCGGATCTGAAAAAGCATTCGAAGCTTTTTGTTGCAAAGTTTGTTAAGGCACTTTCAAGAGGATGGCAAATATAAACGGAAAATATCATAATGAGAATGCAAAGCCAAAAAAGCAGTTTTTTCATGACTACTCCTGAGAAAGAATTTGTTTTTGTTTGTAAAAAATATATTGACATTAACGGGGTTTTATTCTATAATTTTTTTGTTGGAACTTGTTTCCCAAGATTAATAAGTGAGGTAAAAAAGAATGAAAAAATTAATGTTTGTTGTTTTGGCAGTATTGATGATCCTTCCCGTGATCGTATCTTGCAGCTCTGCTCCCGAAGGCAACCCCATTGCAGTTGCAAATGTTAAGGTTATTACCTATCAGGATGCTTATGCTGAAGACGGAACCAAGGGCGAAGGCGTTGTACTTCACGAAGGCGAAGTTACCGCTTATGTTCCCGAAGGTGCTACCATGACCCTGAAGGATGTTATCGCAGGCTATGTTTACGATAAGGGCATTGACGCTACCATGAACGAAGCAGGCACTATGTACGAAAGCCTCGCAGGCTATGCAAACGGAAACGGCTTTTTCTGGAACTACAAGGTAAACGGTAAAGAAGTAAGCCTCGCAACTCCTGTACAGGCCACCGATACGATCGAAGTTGTTTTCGAAAAATAAACAAAATAAAAAACAAATGAGAAAAACGGGAGCTACTCCCGTTTTTTCTTTCGAGGTATTATGAAAAAAACGAATTGGAAGGGGCCTTTGTTTCTTCTTTTGGCTGCCTTCTTTTGGGGGACGACCTTTGTTGCCCAGGATCTTGCAAGTGATGCGGTAAAGCCCTTTACCTTTAACGGCTGCCGTATGGTACTTGGGTCTGTTTTTCTTCTCCCGGTGATTCTTTTTAAGAACAAAGGAAAAATGTTTGCAAGTATTCAGGGAAAAGAGGCTAAAAAAACCCTTTTGACTACATCCCTGATGTGCGGCGGCTTTATGTTCGTTGCCGCAAACCTTCAGCAGTTTGGTATCTATATGGGCACCAGTGCGGGAAAAAGCGGTTTTATTACTGCTATGTATGTGGTGATGGTTCCTGTTCTCGGCGTTTTTCTCGGTAAAAGATTAAGACCCGCTGTTTGGATCTGTATTGTCAGTGCAGCCATCGGCTTGTATTTTCTCTGTATGGCGTCCTTTGCAGACGGCTTTGCGGGAGCACTGGAAAACCTTACCATGTCCACGGGTGATCTTCTTACGGTGGGCTGTGCTATCTTCTATACCTTCCATATCGTTTATGTGGATGCGAAGGCTCCCGAAACCGACGGCGTTTGGCTTTCCTGCCTGCAGTTTTTATTCGCGGGTATTGTAGGACTTGTTTTCGCCTTTGTTTTGGAAAAGCCTGATTTTGCCGATATCCTTGCGGCTTCCGGCGGCATTTTGTATTCTGCATTTTTCTCCTGTACGGTAGCCTATACCTTTCAGATCTTAGGACAGCAGATCACACCCGCAGCCATTGCCGCGATCATTATGTGTATGGAGTCGGTATTTGCCGTGCTATCGGATATGGTCGTTTTAAAAACCGCCCTTACCTTGGAAGAGGCCTTGGGGTGCGTTTTGATGTTCGGTGCGATCCTGTTATCCAACCTTTTGGATTTTATCCCTCCGAAGAAAAAAAGAGACTCTGTATAGGCGTTGTACCCGTAAGGATACAACGCCAGTTTTATTCGCCTTGCGGCGAGTTATATTGCTTCGCAGTTATATTCGGCTAAAAGCCGAGTGTTATTCGCTTTGCGAGTTTAGGGGCGAATAAAATATCACTGAAACCGCAGGTTTCAATAACACTTTGCCGTTAGGCAAAATAACACTGTGAGACCTGTCTCACAATATCACTATTAAAATATTTTCTCTTGAGATAGTAAAACGGATGTGCAGAAATTCTACACATCCGTTTAATATTTGTCTCATACCGTAGCAAGCAGGGAAAATGTACGGCACATTTCCCAATCTTTAGGAGAACCTAAAACCCTTTTCTAAACAAATATCATCTATTCGATA
>JAZSAT010000049.1:0-22845 GCA_045602025.1 Eubacteriales bacterium
TGTTTCACTAAAATCAAGGCTTTTTTAATGGATTCATTTTCGGGGAATACACCAAAAAAAGGACTACCAAAATAGTGCTTTATTTTTTTCTGTTTGTGTCCGCAAGGACACAACATCGTTTGACTGCTTGCAGTCAAAATGATGATAGAAGATTGCGTTATAAACGATGAAAAACTCTGTATCAACGATGTTTTTCTAAAGTGCCGAAAACACTATGTTTTCGGCACTTTTACTTTTTATTGCTCACTCATTTTTTTGAGTGTGTCGATTTTTTTAGTAAATTTATTGTATTTTATAAACAATTGTGGTAAACTAAGTATGCCAAACTAATTAAATATGCAAAATGGTATTTTTTATCCTTAGGGATACTATACCCTTTTTATACCTAAACTCGAATGAATTTGATAAAAATGCAAATTCTATTATAGCGAGTTTGGGTAAAACCATTTTGCATAATTAGTTTGGCGACTATCGGAGTTTGCGTTTTTTGTGCGGTTACTTCGGTAGCCGCACTTTTTATTTTAAGGAGAAATGCAAAATGAGCAACGAAAAGAAGCTGACGGGTTATCCGTCTATCGACAAACCTTGGTTAAAATATTATAGTGAAGAATCAATCAACGCAAAGTTACCTACTGGCACAATTTTTGAGTTGTTATGGGAATGCAACAAAAATCACCTTAATGATATTGCATTAAACTATTATGATAGAAAAATTACATACAAAGAACTGTTCGAGGGCATTGATATAGCTACAAAATCTTTCGCCAAACTCGGTGTGAAAAAGGGTGAAATAGTTGCTATTTGTAGCGTTAACACACCGGAAACAGCATATGCTTTCTATGCGCTTAATCGTCTTGGTGCTATTGCAAACATGATTGACCCACGCACAGGCGTGGAAGGTGTTCAACACTATTTGGAAGAATGTAAGATTCGATTTGTTGTTACAATTGAACCCGCTTATCCTTTATTTGTGAAAGTCGGCGAAAATTATAAAATCAAAAAAATAATCATAGTATCCCCTTCAGACTCTCTATTGCAACCAAAAAAGTTTTTATACCGTTTAAAAAACAAACAACCAATATCAACTGAAAACTCATTGACTTGGGATACCTTTACTTCATCTGGCGATAACAATTTCACTGAGTGTACTTATGAAAAAGATACTTGCTGTGTAATCGCTCATACAGGCGGAACAACAGGTTCACCTAAAGGTGTTATGATTTCAAATGACAACCTCAATTCTGTGGCTCACGCATATCAACACATTAATATTTGCTTAGAACGAAGACAAAGATTTTTTAACGATTTACCTCCATTTATTATGTATGGATTAGGGGTGGCTCTGCATGCCGCTTTATGCAGAGGTCTTGAAGTGATTTTGTATCCTGTTTTCGATTCGGAAAACTTCCCAAAACTTTTTAAGAAATATAAACCCCATCATTTTTGTGGTTTGCCAGACCATCTAAAATATCTTATTTCCCATAAGGTAACTCGAAAAATGGATATGTCATTTTTAATTACACCTTGTGTAGGTGGTGACGGATTAAACACCGAGTTGGAAGAAAAAGTGAACGAGTTCTTTAAAGTACATAATTGTTCTGCTAAAGCGATAAAGGGTTATGGTATGACCGAGTTATCTGCACCTGCTATTTCTACCGATACGAAAGTTAATGCTATTGGTAGTATTGGTATTCCATTGATAATGAATACCGTAAAGATTATGGACACGGGTACCCTGTCCGAACTTCCTTGTGGGGAGTCCGGAGAAATTTGGATTACTGGTCCTACAGTAATGATGGGCTATTATAATATGCCGACAGAAACAGCAGAAACTATAGTTGTAGATGAAGATGGAACCCGATGGATTCGCACTGGAGATTTAGGATATATGACATTAGATGGGATGGTTTATCACCAAGGCAGACTTCGTAGAATATACCTTACATCACACGAAGGTCAACCTGCAAAAATATTCCCTATGCTTGTTGAAGAAAAAATCAAACAATCAAAAAATGTTTTTGACTGTGTTGTAGTTGCTCGCCCAAAAGAAAACAGTGCTAATTATGAAGCCGTTGCTTTCGTTATTAAGGAAAAATCGAATACTGTAATTACAGAAGAACTAAGAGAAATCTGTGCAAAAGAAGTCCCTACATATATGCAACCTGTAGAATATAGATTTGTCAATGAATTTCCGCATACACCAATCGGAAAAGTCGATTTCCGTGCACTTGAAAAGGAAGCAGAAAAATTACAGTAAGGTATTGTCGGTAACATTACAGCAAACTATAATCATATTATCACTACCCTTATATCATAGCCGTTGCTAATTACTTGCTAATTATACAAAGTAAAACAACATAAAATTAGCAGTAACGGCGTAACACAAGATAACAGTTTAACCATAAAAATCCCCTGACAGCAGGGGATTTTTAGGTATTATAGGGGATGCCGTTATCGTTTCCACCGCAAGAAAAGACAAGCCTTTTGTCTTGTCTTTTCTTTTTAGATAAATTAATTTTTTCTTGATGGCGAAAAACGCTTTTTAGATTTACTAAAATCTTGCGACTCTTTCGCTTTTATGATATAATGTGACTTGTATTTTTTGAAAGGAAGGGAGAATAATGAAAAGACAAACGGTAAAAAAAGCTTTTTATACTTCCATTCCTGTTTTGGCCGGTTATATTGTTTTGGGTATTGGCTTTGGAATCCTGATGCACGGTGCAAACTTTGGTGTTTTGAAAACGGCTGCGATGAGCCTTTTTATCTATGCCGGATCTATGCAATATGTGGGTGTAGGTCTCATTACCGGCGGAGCTTCTATGTTAACTACGGCAATTACTACGGTTATGGTAAATGCCCGGCACCTGTTTTACAGTATATCTATGATCGACAGGTACAAATCAGCAGGGAAATTCAAGCCGTATATGATTTTTGCATTGACGGATGAAACATACTCGCTCCTCTGCGACGGCAAGACGCCGACCGATACAGAACCTGAGCTTTACCGATTTCTTGTATCTCTTTTTAATCATTCTTATTGGGTTCTTGGCAGCGTGATCGGCAATTTAATTGGTGCCGTACTTCCTTTTTCCACAAAAGGTATTGAGTTTTCCATGACTGCACTCTTTGTTGCATCTTTCACAGAACAGTATCTTACAACAAAAGATCATATTCCGGCAATTACCGGGCTTATAAGTACATTTCTTTGCCTTGTTATTTTCGGTTCGGAAAACTTTTTGATTCCGTCTATGCTTTTGATCACCCTTGTTCTCACTCTTTTCCGCGGAAGAGAGGAGGGGAAAGCATGAGATCGACTGTTCTTATTTTTATTATGGCAGTTGTGACGATCTTACTTCGTTTTTTGCCTTTTCTTGTTTTTAAAGACAAAACACCGAAATACATTTCCTATCTTGGTAAGGTCTTGCCCTCAGCGATCATTGGTATGCTTGTGATCTACTGTTTAAAAGATGTTTCCGTTGCTGCTTTTCCCTTTGGAATTCCTGAGTTGATTTCTGTTTTTGTTGTAGTTTTGCTTCAAATTTGGAAACGAAATTCCTTGATCAGTATTCTTTTCGGAACTGCTGTATATATGCTTCTTGTTCAAGCTGTTTTTTAATCTTTGATTCGATTAGATAATTATTGATTTTTGGTTATATATATGATAAAATTGTGAAAAAGGATTAGGAGATTTGATATGAGTTTTGCTGATCACATTTTTATAGATATGTGTCGCGATATTTTGGATAACGGTACCGACACAAAAGGGGAAAAGGTTCGTCCTCATTGGGAGGACGGTGAAACTGCCTATACCGTTAAAAAATTCGGTGTAGTTAACCGATATGATCTTTCAAAAGAGTTTCCTGCTATCACTTTAAGAAAAACAGCACTGAAGAGCTGTGTGGATGAGATCCTCTGGATCTGGCAAAAAAAGAGTAACCGCGTTTCTGACCTTTATAACCCTAAGATCTGGCAAGCTTGGGCAAAAGAGGACGGAACCATCGGTAAAGCGTACGGCTATCAGCTTGCTCAAAAATATAAATTCAAACAGGGCGTTATGGACCAGGTCGATAATGTGCTTTGGCAACTGAAGAACACTCCCTTTTCCAGACGCATTATGACAAGCATTTATAATTTCAGTGATCTTTCTGAAATGGGCCTTGAGCCCTGTGCTTATTCCTTGACCTTTAATGTGACTCAAGGAAAAGAAGGAAAGCTCGTTCTTAATACCATTTTAAATCAAAGATCCAGTGATGTTTTGACTGCAAACAATTGGAATGTAGTGCAGTATGCAGTGCTTACCCATATGTTTGCTCAGGTATGTGATATGCAGGTAGGCGAAATGATCCATATGATCGCCGATGCTCATATTTACGATAGACACATTCCTCTTGTAGAGGAGCTGATCAAGCGTGAGCCTTTGCCCGCGCCGAAATTCTGGCTGAATCCGGATGTAAAGAATTTCTATGATTTTACTTTGGATGATGTAAAGCTTATTGACTATAATACCCACGAGCAGATCAAGGGAATTCCCGTTGCTATTTGAGGTGCTTTTATGGATATGATCGTTGCAGTCGATCGGAATTGGGGAATCGGTAAGGGCAATGACCTTCTGTTCCACATTCCGGAAGATATGAAGTTCTTTAGACAGATGACACTCGGTAAAAATGTTATTTGCGGTAAGAAGACCCTCCTTAGCTTTCCCGGCGGAAAGCCTCTTCCCAACAGAAGACATTTTGTGCTGACACACGGTGAATTGGATGAGAATGAATGCCTTGTGAAGGTTTCCTCTTTGGATGATCTTTTTGATAAGATAAAAGATATTCCAAGCGGTGATGTGATGGTTATTGGTGGAGAGAGCATTTACAGACAGCTTTTGCCTTTCTGCGAAAAGGTATATGTAACCAAAATTGATGATGAAGATCCGGAAGCGGATGTATTTTTTCCTTGTCTTGATCATGACAAAAATTTTGTTCTTCTGGACAACGGAGAAGAAACCGTTTCCCAAAACGGAAAGAAATTTTGCTTTACTGTTTATGAGAATACAAAATAAAGGAATCACTTTTGTGATTCCTTTTCTATTTTTGGTCATAATAAGGTTATGATCAAAATTATCATTCGATTTATTATTATATACTTTTTTATGCTTTTTTCCATGAAGACACTTGGAAAAAGACAAATCGGAGAAATGCAGATGTCGGAGCTTGTAGGAGCATTTTTTCTATCGGAGCTGGCGACCGATGCTGTAACGGATTCTTCAAAGTCTTTGTTTTTCAGTCTGGTTCCTATCGCTCTTATGATTCTCATTGAGATCGCAATTTCTCTCCTTGCAGTAAAGGTTCCGCTGATGAAGCGTTTTTTCGACTTTTCCCCAAGTGTTTTGGTGCGGGAAGGTGAAATCTTGCAAAAAGAACTGCTCAAAAACCGTCTTACATTAGATGAGCTTTTCAGTATGCTGAGGATCTCCGGATATTATGACATTGAAAAAGTAAGGTTTGCGATTTTGGAGCCAAACGGTCAGCTCAGCGTGGTCCCTTTTGCAAAGCACGATTCCATTTCTTGCGATGATATGAACCTTTCTCCCGAGGAGAAGGGATTTTCCGTTGCTGTGATCAACGATGGTAAAATCAATCGAAAGGGGATGGATGCTATTGGTCAGAATGAAAAATGGCTCAGGCGAATTTTAAATCAGTCAAAGGTTGCAAGCGAAAAAGAGGTTTTTTTACTTGTGTCCGATTTTAACGGAAATTACAAGCTTTTTAAAAAAGAAAAATCATAAAGAAATGATGTTAGCGATAAAAATCTCATCATCTTCCAAGATTTTTCCCGACAAATGAAATGAATGAATGTAGTGGTTTGCTATGCGCCTGACATCGATTGCTTCCTTTTTTACAAGTACAATGAGCTCTCCGACAGCAGCCTTTCCGCTTTTTCTTTCCCGGACGGAAAGGATGAGTTCAAAAATCTCGATGGTTTCCAGTTCATTTTTTTCCCTAAGATCTACAATAAGAGAGAGCTTGTGATAAAATTTTCTGAAAAAGAAAAAGTCGCATAGATAGATCCCTAAAAAAGTAATACCGATCACTGCGAAAAAAGATATAATAATTTCTGCCATATAAACACCTCCTCATATATTTTATGAATCAGTGAGAAAAATGACAAAGCACCCATAAAATGGGTGCTTTTTTTGATGATTTATTTTTCTTTTTTGAATGCGTAAACGGTTTTACTCTCAAAGGCTTTGCCCTTTTTCAAAACGGTAGAAGGGAAGTTTTCGTGATTTGGACTGTCGGGGAAAAACTGAGTTTCAAGAGCTACGCCTTGGTGCTTATGCAGAGGGATTCCGCCCTTTCCGGTAGATGCTTCAAAAGCGGAGCAGGTATACATTTGAATGCCGGGCATATCAGTCAAAATATCCATTTTGATCTTAGAGGAGGGGGAATAAAGGGTGCCGGCATTGCGAAATTCTTTTGTCAGAGCGTATACAAAGCAGTGATCGTAGTCTTGGGTAATGGGTCTTGGATTTCTGAAATCAAATTCAGTGTCGGAAACAGTCGCAATTTCACCGGTGGGAATCAAATACTCATCCACGGGAAGATAGTGCGCAGCAGGAAGAGTTAGTATCATTTCTCTGCAGTCTTTCCCGTTAAAACCATCAAGATTAAAGTAAACATGGTTTGTAGGATTGAACACGGTGTCTTCGTCACACTTTGCAAAATAAGAGAGAACAAGTGCGTTATTTTCAACGGTGAAAACGATTTTCATAGAAAGATTTCCCGGAAAGCCACACTGACCGTCGGGACTTTCAATAGAAAATGCTACGGAATTATCGGAAAGAATTTCACTTTTCCAAATTTGCTTGTTGAATCCGTTAAAACCGCCGTGCAGACAAGTGATGCCTTTTTCGTTTTGATCTGCCTGATATTCTGTTCCGTTTAAAGAAAACCTTCCGTTTTGAATGCGGTTGCCGTAACGGCCAATTGTTCCGCCGATATAAAAGGTGTCCTTTTCAAATTCTTCGGGGGTATCGTATCCAAGCGAAATATCTTTACCGTCAAAAATGATTTTTTTAATCGTTGCTCCGTATGAGAGCAGCTCAACCTTTAACTGATCATTTTCAATATTATACTGATCGTAGTTACCGAATTTTGTTTGGCTTACCATCTTATGATCTCCAGAATGTATTTTTAATTATCTTATCACAGAAGAAAAATCTTTTCAAGTATGTGTTGAAAAGAAGATCTTATTTTGATATAATAAAGCGAGGTGTTTTTATGGATTTTCAAATTATCAGAAGTGCCAGAAGAACCCTGGTTGCAGAAATCAAAAACGACGGTTCTGTTCTTGTCAGAGCACCGTTTTTTTATCCTTCTCATCTTATTGACCGATTTGTCAGAGAAAATGAAGTTAAGATCGCAAAAAAGCAGGTCTTGTTGCGTTCCCGACCTAAGCCTCCGATGATCTCTAAGAGAAAAGTTGAAGAAATGAGGGAATTTGCAAAGAAAAATATTCTTCCGCGGGTATATCTGATCAGTAAACAGACAGGGCTCTCTTTTGGCGATGTCAGAATCACTTCTGCGCGCACACGATTTGGAAGCTGTAGCGCAAAGAACAGTATATGCCTTTCCCTGTATCTTGCTCTTGCTGATGAAAAAGAAATTGATTATGTGATTTTGCATGAGCTTTGCCACACAAAAGAACATAATCATTCCCGCCGTTTTTATCAACTTGTTGAAAGCTTTATGCCGGACTGGAAAGAAAGAGAAAAAAGTTTGAAAAAAATAGTAATTCCTGAAGTTGTGGAATAGAAAAGGATATTTATGGCTTTTTTACCGATTTTGAAAGAAGAAATGCTCGCACTTGGGTGGGAGAAGCCTGATATTGTCTTAGTAACGGGTGATGCTTATGTGGATCATCCAAGCTTTGGTACTGCAATCATATCCCGTGTTTTGGAGTCAAAAGGCTTTCGCGTTTGTATCGTTTCGCAGCCTCAGACGAAAGAGGATATTGCCATTTTCGGTATGCCGAAGCTTGCTTTCTTCGTGAACGGCGGTAATATTGATCCAATGGTGGCTCATTACACGGTAGCAAAAAAGAAGCGTAGCTCAGATTTATATACACCCGGCGGAAAAATGGGTAAGAGACCCGACCGCGCTACCGCTACATACTGTAAATACATCAGAGAAGTGTTTGGAAATGTACCCATTGCCATTGGCGGTCTTGAGGCTTCTTTGCGTAGATTTGCTCACTATGACTATTGGGATAATTCTGTTCATCCATCTATCCTTCTTGAAAGCGGTGCCGACATTTTAATGTACGGTATGGGTGAAAAACAGGTTGTGGAAATCGCTACTCGTCTTCAAAGAGGAGAGAAGGTTTCTGATATATCGGATATAAAGGGAACTTGCGTTTTGGTCGACCGTGTTCCGGAGGAGGAAGTTGCGCTTTGCCCCTCTTTATCGGAGGTAAAGCCTCAAACTGAGGAAGGATTCCGAAATTACGCGATTTCTTGCAGGATACAACAAGAAGAGCATGACTACATCAGAGGCAAGATAGTAGTACAAAAACAAAAAGATTCATATCTTTTGCAAAATAAACCAATGCCGCCGTCTTCACAAAGTGAGCTTGACGAGGTTTATGATCTGCCCTTTGAAAGAAATTATCACCCTTGCTATGAAAAGCTTGGCGGTGTCAAAGCGATAGAAGAAGTGAAATTTTCTATTGCTCACAACAGAGGCTGCTTTGGTGCTTGTAATTTTTGTGCAATTGCTTTTCATCAAGGCCGTTCCATTACTTGCCGAAGCAAAGAATCTGTTCTTCGGGAAGCAAAAAAACTTATACAAATGGCTGATTTTAAAGGGTATATTCACGATGTTGGCGGTCCGACAGCCAACTTCAGACATCCTTCTTGCAAAAATCAAAAAGAAATCGGAATGTGTAGAAACAAAAAATGTCTTGCACCCACTCCTTGCAAGCAGCTTTTTGTGGATCACCGCGAATACTTGGACTTGCTTCGCGATTTAAGGAATTTACCCGGTGTAAAAAAAGTCTTTATTCGCTCCGGAATTCGCTTTGACTATTTGCTTCAGGATAAGGATGAATCTTTCTTTAAAGAACTTGTAAGATACCATGTAAGTGGACAGCTAAAGGTGGCTCCTGAGCATTGCTCTGATTTTGTTTTGGATGCAATGGGAAAACCGCATTTTCATGTTTATAAGAAATTTTACGAACGCTTCTATGAGCTTACAAAATCCATTGGAAAAAAGCAATATCTGGTTCCGTATTTGATGTCGTCTCACCCCGGAAGCACAATTAAAGATGCAATCAGCCTTGCAATGTTTTTAAAAAAGGAAAAGCTGCATCCCGAGCAAGTGCAGGATTTCTATCCCACCCCCGGTACGGTTTCAACCTGTATGTTTTATACAGGGCTTGATCCGATCACATTAAAGCGAGTTTATGTTGCAAAAAGCAAGGAAGAAAAAGCAAAGCAGCGTGCCCTGTTGCAATATTATAGGCCCGAAAACCACAAGCTGATCCGCGAATGTTTACAAGAAGCGGGAAGAGAAGATCTGATTGGCTACGGAGAAAATTGTCTTGTTCCGCCCGAAAAAGGAGCGAACTATATAAAGAAGAAAACGGAAAATGAAAAACCGAAAAAAAGAAAAACATCTTTAAGTAAGCATTTGAAAAAGAAAAAGAAAAAATAAAGAAGAAGACAAAAGTCTTCTTCTTTATTTTTCATTCAGCATATACTTAATTTCTCGAGACAGTCTTGCAATCGGAAGTCCTACAATGTTATAAAAATCACCTTCGATTTTTTTAACAAAAATTGCAGCTTGATCCTGAATACCGTAAGCGCCTGCTTTTCCTACGGTAGCACCGGAGGCAATGTAGGCATCGATTTCTTCGTCCGTTAGATCAAAAAAGGTTACAAGGCTCTCTTCAGCAAAGGTGCAGATATCATCCCCGCGCTTTATGCAGCACCCTGTAATTACCTTGTGTGTTTGGCCGGATAGGGAAGAAAGCATTCTTTTTGCATCTGCGTCATTCTTTGGCTTTCCTAAAATTTCACCCTCAAAAACCACAATGGTATCGGCGGCAATTACAAGATCGGCAGGATAAGATTTTGAGATATGCTCGGCCTTTTCAGCGGCCAAAAACAAAGGTGCAAATTCGGGGCCAATATCCTCCGGTAATGTCTCGTCAATGTCAGAAGGAATAACTTCAAACTCTTGATAGAGACGTTTCAATAACTCTTGTCGCCTGGGCGACTGCGAAGCGAGAATGATTTTCATAATGTACCTCTTTTTTTCTGATGAATTTGATTATACAAACAGAATTCATTAAAGTCAAGAGGATGTTTTTAATCAGTTTTCAAGAATTTCATTTACAATTCTTTTCTTCATCATCCCTAATTTTTCAAAATTCATCGCTTCAATATAGTACTTCTCGAGTTTTTCATGCCTTTGTCCCGCATCGGAAAAAGCAAGAATTGCGCCGTCAAGCAGCATTTTCATGCATTTTTGTCCGAAACGGATTTTTTGCTTGTTCATTGATATAATTTCTTTATCCAAAAAACGGCTCATATTTATGTAATGATAATTTTTTTCTTTGTCTTCGTTTTCATAAATTTTTTCTCCAAGTATATAGCAAGTATTTGTTTCCGGAAAACAAATTCCATTTGGATAATTTGGATTTTCAGGCGAAGAGCTAACCCAAATTCCCTGATTTTTGCTGATTGCATATTGCATAAGTGCCTCTAAATATATGCTCCCAGAAAAATAATGGTCCTCAATGATATAAATATTCTTGCAAATTTTTTCAAAGCTGTTAAGCTTTGTGTATCCGAGCTTATTGATTGTAGCAAGGTTTTTCTTTTCAATACTTAATTTTGTGTTTTTGGTAAAGCTGCTTTGCCCTTGTCTTTCAATATTAATTTTCATTTTTTCTTCTAACAAAGCATCTTTTGTTACATTTAAAATCTCTTTTTGAATTTCTCCGTATGCAGATAAAAATTTATAAGCGCGCGTATAATACCGCTTTTTATCCTTGATCAGAAGCATGATATCATTTTTATTTTTGCATAGTTTTTCACTATTCCAGAAAGTGCCGAGGTTGATCGTGTTTTCAACAATACCGGGAAAATTTGGATCAAATGTATGAGGGCTTGTGCCGTCAAGAATCGCAATTGACTTTTCTACAATAATAATTCCGTCAAGAGATATAGGGTCTGAGGAGCACAAATAATGCTCGACGGTAAACCCCTTTGATTTTGCACTTTCTGACACTGTTTTCATAAAAGTGGATTTGCCTGTTCCGGGACCGCCTTTCAAAATGTATATTTTTTCTAATTTCAGCGGATCAAAAACAGAATTGAAATCAGAAAAAAATCCTTCACTGGAATTAATTGATGCAAAAAAAGTGCGATCTTCGTTTTGTATCATAAAAAAAGCCTCTCTTCCAAAATACTTTATGTATTTTATGAAAAAGAGACTTCTTTTGTTAATTGGCACTTTTTAATTTTGCGTAGGTTGCCATTAATTTTTTTGTTCCTGCTTTATCAAATTGTATTTCATAGAGTGTGTCGGATGCATAGGATTTTGCACTGATGATGGTCCCAAGACCGAAAATAGAATGGGATACGCGGTCTCCCGGTTTGAAAACTTGAATTCTTTCCTCTTTTTTAGGGGGTGGATTTTTGAAAGATGTATTTCTTGAATAAGTGTTGCTTGACATTCTGGTTTCAAAATCGGATACCGTGTAAACACTCGATCTTTGAAAACCAAAATCGGATTCCAAAGAGCGTTTTGTTGCATTCGGTTGGAATAAATCAATGTTTAAATATGCTTCGGGAATTTCTCTGATGAATCTTGAAATATCATTATGGTTTGTTTTTCCATAGATCATTCTTTGATAGCAGCAAGTCATATATAATTCGCTTTTTGCTCGTGTCATTGCTACATAAGCAAGCCGTCTTTCTTCCTCAAGATCGGAAAGATTTCCTGTTGATTGAGGTGAGGGGAAAAGGTTCTCTTCCATTCCCGTTATGTAAACAACAGGAAATTCTAGACCTTTTGCGGCGTGAATGGTCATCATAACAACGGAATTGGCAGATTGATCATAATTGTCAACATCGCTGACAAGGGCAATTTCCTCCAAAAAATCAGAAAGAGTAGCACCCTCGTTTTTCTTTTCAAGAAAGGTTGCAGATGAGATCAATTCATCAACATTCTTTCTTCTTTCTTCATTTTCATCACCGAGGAGTGTCATCATATATTTACTTTGATCGATTACCTCGTGAACAATTTCAGAAGGGGAGTGCTCCAACGAAAAGTCGGTGAGATCGCTAATTAATTGATGAAATTCTGAAAGTTTACCGCTTACTCTCTTAAGCTCGGGAAAGGTTTCGCTTTTTTCTAAAACTTCGTAGAATGAAAATCCGGTTTCTTCTGCAATATTCTTGATCTTATCAATTGTTGCTTGCCCGATTCCGCGTTTTGGAACATTTATAATTCGATTAAAACTGATGAAATCAGATTTGTTATGAATAAATCTTAAGTAAGCAATGATGTCTTTTACCTCTGCATGATCGTAAAAGCGCAGACCGGAAAGAAGTCGGTGGGGAAGACCTGATTTTGTGAAAACTGTTTCCAAGATCATTGCTTGCGCTTTTGTCCGGTAAAGAACGGCAATATCTTTATATTTTATATTCTTAACCATGGTTAAGCGATGAATATCTTCCACAAGAAAAAGAGCCTCTTTTTCTTGATCCTCGAATTGTTTGACCAAAGGCTTGATACCGGGCAGATTATCAGACCAAAGCGTTTTTCCGTGTCTGGAATCATTGTTTGCAATAAGGGCATTTGCCGCTTGAATTATGTTTTTCGTTGATCTATAGTTCTGTTCAAGCAAAACTACTTTTGCGTCCGGATACTGTTTATCAAAATTCAAAATATTTTCGACAGCTGCACCGCGAAATTTGTAAATACTTTGATCGTCGTCTCCGACTACCATAATATTTCGATATCCTTCTGCGATGTTTTTCATTAGAAGATATTGGGCGTGGTTGGTATCTTGATATTCGTCAACAAGTACAAATTTGAATTTTCTCTGGCACCAGGACCTTACCATTTCATTTTCTTGCAAAAGCAGAACGGTTTGCAAAATAAGATCGTCGAAATCCATTGCGTCTGCATCGGTTAATTCTTTTTGATAACGGCTGTATATTTCGGCGCAGATACGACGCTTTTCGCTACCTTGATTCGTTTCTTTAAAGTCATCGGGTAAAATAAAAGAGTTTTTTGCTTTTGATATTACATTGAGAACATATTTGGGAGTGATTTCGTCATTATCGATCTCAAGCTCCTTAATAATGGTTGTGATAATTTTTTTTGCGTCATCTTGATCGTAAATCGTAAAATCGCGTGGATATTTTGTTTGGTCGGAAAACATTCTTAAAAGACGAACACAAACAGAATGAAAGGTCCCTGCCCAGATCTCTTCTGCTTTAGGGCCTATTTCTCTAGCAAGTCTTTCCTTGACCTCGCCTGCCGCTTTGTTTGTAAAAGTGATTGCAAGAATCTGATCCGGAGGGCAGGGGTTATTGGTGAAAGTTTTTAAAATCGGTGGATATGCACTTCTGGGAAACAGGGTGTAATCTTCAGCGAGCTGTTCCAGCATCAGAAGCTCATCCAAGTTTACTTGGACTTTTTTTTCTGAAAAAAATGCATCGCCATAGTGGATTAGGTGAGAAATACGGTTAACAAGAACTGTTGTTTTTCCACTTCCGGCTCCGGCGAGCACCAAGAGAGGACCTGAATAAGTAAGAACAGCCTCTCGCTGTTTATCATTCAGGTTCATATAATAATTTTGAAAAAGCTTTTGTTTTAATTGTAATGAAATTTCGTGCATAAAAACTCCTTTAAATTTCTTATATTTTACTACAAAAAATAGTTAATGTAAAGAAAAGGAGAGTGTTTTACTTAATTATTTTTTTATGTGATATCTATGTAATTAAAGTGATAGTGGAAAGTAAGAAAATTTCACAATACAAAAAATACTTATGATAACATAAAAAAGGTTCTTTGAAAATCAAAGAACCTTTTTGTTAGTTTTTTTATTTATTTAAGGTGGAAAGATAATGGATTCCAAAGTAAATGAAGAGAAAATAGAAGATAAGATCAGCACAAGCAAAAACAAGTGCAATTCTTACGATGCTCAAAACTACTCCTCTTACAAAGAGATAGCAAATGATAGAAAGAACAATTATAATTCCGTGGATCCAAAGGGACTTTACATTAAACTTTCCAATTATCTCCATTGCGGAAGCAGAAACAAATTTCTTTTCCTTCAAACTGATGCCCGCCGGAATTACAGCAAAAAGACCGATGACAGAAGAAATAATTACGCAAACAAGCTGGGTGATGAGAGTAACAAGATTCAATTGCCAGCTATTTGTGAGCATTGCAATCAGGAAAACGGATACATTAGAAAGAAGGGCAAATACAGCAAAAATACCGGCGGATCTTCCTTTAATAAGCAGAAGGACAGAAGCGAGAACCACAACCAAAGCAGAAATAATAGCGATTGCAGAGAGAATACCATTGCTGTAGGAGGGGGCTAAGGGCTCTGTTTTTTCGATGTGAACTTCCGCGGGAAGCTCTCCGTTCTTAATGGTGGAAGCGATGACGGATGCGGACTGATATTCATAAGCACCGAATGTGAAGGTATCGCGAACTGTGCTGTCGGTAATGTTAGCCACTGCAGTAAATTGACCGTCGATCATCAAGTAGAAGGAGGATCCGGAGGTTGCATAGGAAGAAGTGTTTGCAAAGAATTCGCCTTTTCCTTTTTCATTAAACTCCAAGGTAATACCAAAGCCGCCGGTGGGATTAGCAGATACGTATGCATCTTTAATGTAGCTTGCGTCACACAGAACCTTGGTCATATCGGAGCCGACAAAAGACCAGTTTCCAATAGAAGCGATCTGAGCAACGATCGTATCAATGTAATCCTTTTGCGCAATATCCAGTCGGATGGAGCTGTCTACAACAGTTGCTTTTGCATCGGTATAGCCTCGGTCACGGAAACGTGCTTCAATAATTTTTGCACCTTCTTTGTAGCCTTCTTTGCTGTTGATCTTTTCATCATCTGAGTGATAAGAAAGATATACCGAGGTGCCACCGCCGAGATTGATGTCTTTCGGGATGGAGTCCTTTTCAAAAATGCTGGGTACGAAGAAGTAATTGTCGGGCTGTGCCTGATATTCGGCGGGGTTGGTATAAAAATGAACACCCAGAAGGGGAACCGAGATGATAGAAACGAAAAGCAATACGACAAATAAAATTTTAAGCGTGTTTTTCATGTTTATTTACCTTTACCTTTATATTTGAATTTGGTCTTAACCAATTAATTTTTCAAGTGCTGCAAGCTTTGCACAAACAGTGATATATTTTGCGATCGGAGCAACATTTTCGAGAAGTACATTGCTGGGAGCAATTCTGAGATTTGAATCCTTGGGATCTTTACCATAGGGGAATGTTGCGCCGACATTTGTTAAAGTAACACCGGCTTCTGCTGCAAGTGAGAAAGTACGCTTTGCACAACCTTCCATAACATCAAGGCTAATAAAATATCCGCCGCGAGGGGCATGCCATTTAGCGATTCCGGTATCCGCAAATTCGGTTTCAAATGTATTGATAACTGCTTCAAATTTAGGTCTGAGGATCTTTGCATGCTTTTGCATGATTTTTTTCAGGTTACTTGCGTTTTTAAAATATCTGAAATGTCTTAGCTGGTTTACCTTATCATAGCCGAGACCTTCTTTTTCAAGCATTTTAGCAAACCAAGCGATATTTTCTTTGGAGGAAGCAACAAAACTTACGCCGCCGCCTGCCAAAGTGATCTTGGAGGAAGAAGCAAACTGAAAAACAATGTTTTCATTACCGACTTTTTTTGCTTCATCGTGAATGTTCAAAAGAAAATCTCCCTGATCGTAAAGATCATGCAGACAATAAGCGTTGTCCCAAAAAATTCTGAAATCCTTTGCCTTCGGTTTTAATGCAGCGAAGCGACGAACGGTTTCATCACTGAAGGTGATACCGGTAGGATTGGAATATTTAGGAACACACCAAACGCCTTTTATGGTTTCATCTTCACTTACAAGCTTTTCAATAATGTCCATATCAGGACCGGTTGAAAGCATTGGAACGGTGACCATATCAATTCCGAGGTGCTCACACATTAAAAAGTGTCTGTCATATCCGGGAGCAGGGCACAAGAATTTAATCTTATCGTATTTGCACCAGGGCTTTTCTGACTCAGGAAGGCCCACAAGCATCGCATCAACGATAACATTGTACATAATGTTCAGAGAGGAATTACCGCCGGTAAAAATTTCATCGGTGGAAACACCCATTACTTCAGCAAAAATTTTCTTCAGTTCAGGAATACCGGTTGGTAATCCGTAATTTCTCACATCAAAATCATTGATGTTTTTGCAGTCGTTAGCGGTTTTTAGATTGGTCATCATTTCAAGAGAAAGATCAAGCTGTCTTGTTTCGGGCTTTCCTCTTGACATATCAAGCTTTAGCCCCATTGCTTTGATAGATTCCCATTCTCTATGTACAAGAGAATATTCTTTCTTCAATTGCTCAGGGCTCATTGATGTATAATTCATACAGTACCTCGCTATTGGTAAATTATTACTAAGTCTATCAATTTAATATTATAATACAAAAGTAAGGCTATTTCAAGAGTAATTCAAAAAAATATTAAAAACTCCGATGCGATTGCATCGGAGTTTTGGCGGAAAGACAGGGATTCGAACCCTGGAGTGGGTATTAGCCACTACACGATTTCCAGTCGTGCGCCTTAGACCAGCTCAGCCATCTTTCCAAAATATTCATATGCATTCATGTAGAAAATTAACTGTATTTTCCCGAACGACGATATCATAACATACATTTTTTCGAAAATCAAGAGATTTTTAAATTTTTTTCAAATTTTTACAAAAAAACACCTGCATTCTGCTGCAGGTGTTGTGAATTATTCCTCTTCTTCGGCATTGGCGGGAATCTCAACCGCTCTGATTGCCCATTTGAAAACCTTGAGCTTGTTTTTGTCGGAACCGGTCTCGATCGTAACGATATCGTCTTTGATCTTAACGACTCTGCCGAGAATGCCGCCATTTGTAGAGATCTCATCGCCGATCTGAAGGCCGTCTCTCATTTTTGCAGTTTCCTTTTCTTGCTTCTTTTGGGGACGGTAAATCATAAAGTAAAAAATAGCAATAAAGGCGACAAGCATGATAATCGTGGAAAGTCCACCGCCCGCAGCCGGGGTTTCAGCAAAAATATAGTTATTAAGCATAATAATACCTCTTTCTTTATTAATTTGTGCTATTATATAACAAAAAATGGAATATTTCAATCCCTAATTTGAGTTTTCTTCATTGCAAATGTAATTTTTCTGTGATATAATGTGCAAAAACAATCTCGAGGTATTTATGGTTACATTAGGAATTGACTTCGGTGACAAGCGTATGGGTCTGGCTATATGCGATCGCGAAGAAAGGCTTGCTGTAAGCATTTCAACGGTCCAGGTCAAGGGCGCAAAGGATGCCGCAAAGAAGGCTGCCTTGATCGTTGAAGAAAGAGGAGCCGAGAAAATTGTTGTCGGAATGCCGGAAAGAGCCGACGGTTATCGCGGTGAGCGTTGTGAAAAAACCGAGTTCTTCCTTTCTTTTTTAAGAGAAAATACAGATGTTCCTGTTGTTACCTACGACGAGCGTTACACTACGGTACAGGCTCACACGCTTTTGTTTGAAACCGGACTTGATAATCGAAGTCATGTTTCTTGTGTGGATGCTCTTTCTGCTCAGCTTATTCTTCAGTCTTACCTTGATTCCAATAAAAATGATTTTCAAAAATAATTGCATTAGGAGTAATTATGAAACCGATTTTTAGAAATTCCATGTTTGGCTTTCACAAAGAAGATGTATATAATTTTATTTCAAAGCAAAGCCGCCTTTATGAGGAAAAGATAAAAGATCTGAATGAAGAGAATGCTCGGATCGAATCTGACCTTGAAAACGAGAGAATGAATGCTTTCTCATTCGAAGAAAAAATGAAAATGCTTTCTGCAATCGAAGAAGAGGTTGCTGCCCTTTCTCTCGTGGTTGACGAGGTTATTCGCTGCGCTGATTTTTGTGATTCGCAAAGCAATGAAATGAGAACCGCTTTTGCAAGTATAAAGGAGCGTCTTAAAAAAGCCGAGGCTTTTCGTGAAAAAGCGCAAAAATTTGACCGTCTTTCCGGTGTTTTGTCAAGTATTTTTTCCGGCAAGGAAGATCCTGAAGAGAGTGTATCAACGGATTTTGAATCTTTCGGTGCTGAAAATGTTTCTCTTCCCGAAAGTGATGGCATGGATCGCTTGCGGGAGGCAATTGCTTCTCTTAACGAACATTATCAAAAATTGAATCAACTTGTAACAGAAAAGGAAACCAATGAATAAAAATGTTTTGATTACCGGTGGCTCGCGGGGAATCGGAAGGGAATTGGTCCGCGCTTTTTCTAAAAAGGGCTATCGTGTTGCTTTTACATATTACTCATCCTTAAAAGAAGCTGAATCCATTTCAAAGGAATTCGGTGCAGCTGCTTTCTCCGTCGATTTTAAAGACCTTTCTTCTGTGATCGAATTTTCCGAAACCATTGAAAAAGAGTTTGGTGAAATTGATGTTTTGATCAACAATGCGGGTGTTTCCAATTACGGTTTGTTTCAAGACATAACCCTTGTTGATTATAACAAGATGTTTTCTGTTAACTTTGACAGCATGTTCTTTATGACGCAAAAAATCGTTCCTTCTATGATCAGAAAGAAAAACGGTGCTATTATCAACATTTCTTCTGTTTGGGGACAAACAGGAGCCTCTACAGAGGTTTTATACTCTTGCACAAAAGCTGCAGTGATCGGTTTTACCAAAGCTTTGGCGAAAGAGCTTGCTCCCTCTGGGGTTTGTGTGAACTGTATTGCTCCCGGTGTTGTGGATACGGATATGATGTCTGCATTTACTGAAGACGAAAAGGATGCTCTTGCTGAAGAAATTCCTCTTGGTAGGTTTACAACAACCTCCGAAATTGCAAAGCTTGCATTGTTTTTATCTGAAGGCGGATGTGAATCTCTCACCGGACAGGTAATCGGAATAAACGGAGGAATGTACTGTTGAATATTGCAACAAACGAGATCTTATCGTCTCTACAAAAGAAAGAGTATGCACTTGCCCTTGACAAGTGTGAGAAATTTGTTTCCCAATGTCTGTCTTCTTTTATGAATGAGCTTACTGTAAACACTGCGACGGATTTTGCGGGTAGCACACTTTTATATGCAAATATTTGTTCTATGATTAAAAAGCCCTGGAAGTGCATTCCAAAGCTTGAGTCTGCTCAAGGTGCGCTTCGTTTTATGGAGGATTATATTACAGATAAAAGCATTCTTTCTGAAACATTTCATTCTTTTGCCGAGGCTTATGTGCGCTCAGGTTTTATTCCGGAAGCGATTAAGCTTTATTATAAAGAAGCTTTTTATGCTGAGAAAAAAGACATTGTTTTAGAAGCGATCTCTTCTTTTTTCTACTATTTGGAAACAGTTGAGGAAAAGCAGGAGTTTGATCTTTCCTTCCTGAAAAAGAAATTTTCCGATGATGAAATCGAAAGGATCAAGAAGGAAGCTTCAATTGAGGCGGAAAACAGAATTCTGACTGATCCAATCGAGTGTACATCAGTGTATCTTGATATCAGATATGATTTGGAAAATCGTATTGATGAGATTTTGAATCATTCTGATGAAAATGAAGCTCCTTTTTGTATTCGTTATTGGAATATAAAAAAGAGAATTTTAAAAGAGGAATTTTCAATTGAATGGAGATCGCCCGAGGAAATGAATCCGCAAATTCGTTTTTATTAAAAAAATGGCACATTTCGTGCCATTTTTTCTTTTAGCAACAAGAATTACAAAATTTTTGCTTAACATTCTGGATTTTTTGTTCCTGAGCTGCTTCTGTTTGATACCAGCCGCGTTTCTGCATTTCTACAAAAACATCGTGGCCGATTGTGTGCTCTTCATCAAGGATAGACATCATTGCGCTTTTTACCGTTGGTTCGGCAGCTTCGTTCGCATTGGTATTATATCCGCTGGTGATGAATTTTTGGGAAGAAAGAACATCGTTCATAATATCTTGGTCGGAAAAGTAAGCTTTGTTCATATTTCCTCCTTAGCCCAACAGGGAATACAGTTTGTCATAGTGGTTTTGGTGCTTCTGTGCGATTTCAGTTAATTTCATTTTCAAGACAGTGTCCTGGGTCTGGTTTGCGTACATATTGCATTTTGAAATCAAATTCTGTTCGCATTTTAAAGAATCTTCGATTGCAGAGAGTTCTTTGCTTGTTAAATTTGTCATATTTTTCCCCTTTGAAATAAAGGTATTGTCGGAAAACTACCGACAAAAATATTTTGTGATTTCTGATGCTCGTTATGCAAAAAAAATATGGGTAAAATACTTCATTTTGGATTGACAAAATAGGGTATTTGTGTTATCTTATAACAAGAGATGTTAATATTAACATTTATTTTGTCAAAAGAAAGGAAGCAAGATGAATTATCCGAGAAAAGTTCTTGTCAGAGAGATCTTGGTTTCGAAACCTTTTACTTCCTTAAAAGAATTAGAGGAACGCTTTCCCGATGTGTCTAGTATGACGCTTCGACGCGATATTGAGTTTTTTGAGCGTCAGGGGGATGTGATCAAGGTTCGAGGCGGCGCGCGATCCATGAAGTTTATTACAACCTCTATGGAAGAGAATATCACGACCCGTTCCAGTGAAAATACATATTCTAAACAAAAAATTGCTCACGCAGCAGCTGCTTTTATCGAAACAGGCAGAAGTATCTTTTTCGATTCCGGCTCAACTGTGATGCAAATGGCACCCTTGATGCCAAAAACAAGATTGACTGTCAACACAACAGACCCTAATCTTGCTCTTGAGCTTGTTAAAAGAGACAATATTATGGTAAATCTTGTAGGCGGCCTTCTCAGCCGCGATAATCTTTCTTTATCCGGAGCACAGGCTGTGGAGTATATCAACAAGGTCAATATTGATGTTGCTTTTATCTCTCCATCCGGATTTTCACTTAAAAACGGCTTTACCAGTGGCAACTACAACGAAAGTGAGTTGAAGAATGCCATTGTTAAAAAAGCAGGCTGCGTGATCATGCTGATCCATTCTTCCAAAATCGGAAAAAGCTTGCCGTATACTTTCTGTGATCTTGAAAATGTTCAAAAGATCGTTACGGATGAAGCGCTTGACGATGATATCATGGAAGCATGCGAAAAGTGTGGAATCCAAGTCATCGTAGCAAAATAATCAGAATTTTTTTTGGAGGTGTTGTTATGGCAACCGCAATTATTATGCCGCGCCAGGGACAGAGCGTAGAAAGCTGCGTTATCACATCCTGGAGCAAAAAGGTCGGAGACGAAGTTAAAGTCGGTGACATTTTGTTCTCTTATGAAACCGATAAATCTTCCTTCGACGAAGAAGCAACCGTTGAAGGTACTCTTCTTGCAATCTTTAGAGAAGAGGGCGAGGATGTTCCTTGTCTCGAAAACGTTTGCGTAATCGGTAAGGAAGGAGAGGACTTTTCTCAGTTCGCTCCCAAGGAAGAGGAAGCCCCCGCTCCTGCAGCTGCACCTGCTGCACCTGCTGCTGAAGCTGCTGCTCCCGCTCCCGTAGCTGCTGCTCCTGTAGCTTCTACTGCTGAGGCAGGCGGCGAAAAGATTTCTCCCCGTGCAAGAATGCTTGCTGACAAGACTGACGTTGACCTTTCCAAGGTCGTTCCCACCGGTCCTGAAGGCAGAATTATTGAAAGAGATGTTCAGCTTGCTCTGGACAACGGCCTTCTCAAGGGTGCTGCTCCTGCTGCTGAGGCTGCTTCTGCTACTGCTGCTCCCGTTTCTTTGGATGCAGGTGAATATGAAGAAGTTAAGCTTTCCAATGTAAGAAAAGTAATTGCAAAATCTATGCATGCTTCTCTTTCCAATTCTGCTCAGCTTACTCTCAATGCTTCCTTTGATGCCACCAAGATCATGGCTTTCCGCGCTTCGCTCAAAGCAGGTGCTGAAGCACTCGGTCTTGCAAACATCACTCTTAATGATATTGTTTTGTATGCTGTTGCAAAGACCCTTCCCAATCATAAGGATCTGAATGCTCATTATCTTGATGATAAGATGAGATTCTTCAAGCATGTAAATCTCGGTATCGCTGTTGACACCGAAAGAGGACTTCTCGTTCCCACACTTCCTCTTGCTGAAACTCTTACCTTAAATCAGCTCGCTACTCAGTCCAAAGCACTGATCACCGAGGCTCAGGGTGGTAAGATCAGCCCCGATAAGCTTTCCGGCGCATCCTTCACAGTAACCAACCTTGGTTCCCTTGGTATCGAAAGCTTCACTCCCGTTATCAATCCTCCTCAGACCGGTATCCTTGGTGTTTGCACCATCGTTAACCGCACGAAGAAGACCGCAAACGGTGATGTAACTTATCCTGCAATGGGTCTTTCTCTCACCTTCGATCACAGAGCTCTTGACGGTGCTCCTGCTGCGAAGTTCCTGAAGGATCTCTGCAAGAACCTCGAAAACTTTGATATTCTGCTTGCAAAATAAGGAGGAGAATTGAAATGTATGATCTGATTGTTATCGGCGGAGGTCCCGGCGGATACAACGCTGCTGAAAGAGCTGCTGAAAAAGGATTTAAGTCCTGTGTTGTTGAAGAAAGAGCCCTTGGTGGTACTTGCTTGAAC
>JAZSAT010000050.1:0-7984 GCA_045602025.1 Eubacteriales bacterium
AGCATTACGACAACATTATTGTTGCTTTGTACCCAATCTCCATGGAAGATGCCAAAGACGAGGGAAAGGTGAAAGCCGTTGTAGAGAATACAGAATGCGTCTATAGTGGCAGCTTTGATGCCTCGCAGATTAAGCTGTATGATGAGTCTTACTATTCCGATTCCATTATGTTTCCTGTTTTCTATGCCATTGATGCCTACAAGAGCAGCATCAAGAAGAAGCAGGTCGAAGAAAAGATGGGAAAGGGCGAAATCTCCGTCGGTCCGAATGCTGTTTGCGTGTATAAGAAGGACGATGAAAAGAAACCGGAGCCGCTGACTATACTTGACTTTGATTCGCAGACTACTCTTGCGGATGTGTGGGGGTTTGACCATTGCTCTTCTGTTGGCATTGAACCGATGAACGAAAAATGTTCAAAGGATTTTGGCATTGACCGTATGCTTTGCTATTTCTATCCGATTGCGGGGACTTTCGGAAGACCGGAAGTCAGTACTTATATCCGATATGACGGAAAAAGATCCATCCCCGTTTATTTCTCTAACAACTGGGACACCGGTGGCAGTGCTGTGATCTGTGCGTATGTAAAAGGAAAACCGGCGCCGCTGACCGAAGCAGAGGTTCAAAAAATTCTGGATTTTGTAAAAGACGATGCGAAGTAAATGCCGATTTATGAAAAGAGGTGAACATGATGGATAAGAACTTAATGATGACAATATGCCTGTGCCTCGGCATTTTATGCTGGGCTGTGGCGGCTTACTTTGCCATTCGTTACCGCAAGGATGTGAAATCGGTCATTCGTGCGGTAGGTCTCGGCGTGTTTGCCTCGCTGTTCTTTTTCATCTATCCCTTTGCTGTAATAGAAAGCGGAGCATTTGCCGTTCCCTTTGCTCTGCTTCAGGTGATGGCATCGGCGGTGGTTGCTTCCGATCCGTTATCTATATTTGAACTGCTAAGTAGCGAATACAGCGTATCCTATCTTGGTATATATCAGGCGATACTCATCGTACTTCATGTGGTAGCCCCACTGTTCACAATCGGTATTACTTTATCCTTCTTCGAGAGTAAATTTGCATCCCTGTTTTACCGTATCCGATCAAGCAGACGCGAATCGCACATTTTCTCCGATATCAACGAGAGAACCTTGTGCCTTGCAGAGAGCATTTATGCCTCCAACAAGAAAAGCATTTTCGTGTTTATCGGTGACAGCGAAAAGGTGGAAGAACACCGTGAATTTGCCCAGCGGGTGCATGAGGTTGGCGGCTACATATTGGATATGGCACCGAGCGAGGTTCGTCATTCTCTGAAAAAAACGAGAACCTATTATCTACTCGGCACAGATAGCGGCCGCAATTTGAAGGATGCCATTCACCTTTTTGAGAAATACGACAAGGTCGGCGGCGAGCAAATCAAGATATGGCTGTATTCCAAGGACGAAATATCCTCTGTCATATTTGATAATCTGGACGAGAAAATAGATATTCGCCTTATCAATGAAGAACAGTTGATTGCGATGGGGCTGATGCAGTCCTATCCTCTATACCGAGGCATCAAAAACAACAAGCTGGTGTTTTTGCTTCTCGGTGCCGGTCATATCGGCTTGGAAATCCTGCGTACTGCATTGTGGTGTTCTCGCTTTGGTGATGAAATAGACGCTGAATTCCATGTATTGGACTTGAATGCGGACTATGCAGCCCAAAAGCTTGAAAAACTATGTCCGGGGCTGGCAAAGCAGTACAATGTGAGATTCTACAATGCCAATGTGGAAACGGCAGGCTTCACAGAACTGCTGAAAACCATAAAGCCGACCTATGTTGTGGCAACGCTCGGACAAGAGCAGCGTAACATTTCCGCTTGCATCGAGATGCGCCGCATCTATGGATTCGACGGAGAGTTTCCGCTGATCCATGTGCTGATCGACCGTGCTGATACGGCTACGATGATTCTCAGCAATCTCCAAATCAGCGATTGGCGATTCAGCAAAGAAAAAAGAGCTTTTGAAAAGCAAGAGCTTTGCTCATTTGGTCTTTTGCCCTTCGGCAGTTATTCGGAAACTTACAGCAGTGTTCGTTTCTCAAAAGGATACTATGATGCTCTGGCTATGGCGATCAATGCTGTTCGTTGCGGCATCTTCCATCTTGACAAAGAACACGATGCCGAAAAGCTCCGTGATTTACTCAACAAGGTGGAGTTCTACAAGAATTTCTCTTACGCCTACGCAACGGCAATACCGTACAAGCTATGGCTTATGGGTTTACAGTTTTGTGAGGACGGTAACGGAGATATAACGGCACTGGATGATGCCATACCCAAATATGAAAAGCAACTGCTTTCACAAGAAGAACAACGATGGGTTTGTTATATGCGCTCTATTGGCTGGCAGACGATGCCGGTAGATGAGGTGCATAACAATTCTTATCAGGATAAACTACGCAAACGCCATGCACGGCTGGATGCAAAGAAGCAAGACCAATTAGGTCAAATCGTTGGCAGAGATTTTGCGAGAGAAAACCGTGAGGATCTCTACCGCTTGCCTGCGATTATTCGCTTGGCAAATGAGTTACATAAGAAACCGTATTCCATAAACTATATAAAACAGGAGGAAACAGACCATGAGTAAAGCGATCAAAATTACATTGACCAAAGCCGAGGGCGAACACGACATTGCGGCCAGCAAGCTGTTTGGAGCTCCGGTGCTTCCCGAGGGATGGGAGGATGAAATGTCAGACGAGGTCATCTTCTTCGGTCAGATCAGACTTTCCGACATTGCCCCCTTTGATCCCGAAAACCGACTTCCGCACACCGGCTATCTCTACCTTTTCCTCGATACGGAAATTTATCCCTACACGGCTATGATACAGTATCATGATTGCGAGCCACGGTTGGTAATTGACAATTTCAACGAGCTTGAACCGAGATTTGCGCACCTTAATAAAGATTTTCTTATGACCTTTGAGGAAGCGGATGAAGATTACGACGGTACAAAGCTCTTTGGAGTACCCTCGTCTGAACCTGCGGATCTTGATGATTATGAACTCCTTCTGCAGTTTGACCCGCTGGACAACGAAACCGGCTTTTTGTCCGAAATCGACGGCTACGCTTATTTCTTCTTCGGAAAAGGTACGGAGGACCGCATGGCGAATCCTATTTTCCATGCAGGTGCCCGTTTCGAGATCGACAGAAGCTAAGAGGTAATCCTATGAGTAAAATGACTACCGTAGAAGCTCTGCGGACTTGCCTATACGAAAATGGCATAGAAATGCTGCTGGATTATCCGAAGCTTTGCGGAAAGCTGTGGGATTTGGCACCTGCGGAACTTCTCGGTAGGGAACGTTTTCGTGCCATATATGAAACCGGTGCGGTAGAGTCCATCCACGAAGCTGTGATGGATGCCGCCCATTATACCGACCATTTTGCGAAAGCTATGGAAAAGCTCTGCACTCGGGATGGCATGACCGTAGCTGCCTGTGAAGAAACCCTTATGCTGTTTTACGATGCTCTGGGATTTCCGCCAAAGAAGCCTATAGAGAACGTGCAAACAGTCACCGAGGGCGATTGGAAATACACCGGCGAAATCAAATACGGAAAACCGCACGGTGTCGGCAAAGAAGAATTGCTCGCATACGGTATTGTCTGCAGCTCTCGGGACGGACAGTGGCTTTGCGGTTCGCCCTTTGGGTATTTCCATTCCATAGACTCCCTTGGTGTGGAGTCCTATAGCTTTTGCATTGACGGCTGGACAATCGGAAAAGAAACACGCATTTGGTCAGAGGACGATATCGAAGTCATCGACCATGGCTACGATCCCGATAAGGTCAAGCCGAAAAAGATTACAGATAACAAACAACAGATACATCAGTCCTTGGTAGATGCGCTAAGTGCGATTGCCACGGACAGAAAGGATGGGTAGCCATGGCAAATGATTTTCGCAAGGGCGATAAAATCACGCTTGTAAACGGCGATGTCGCAAAGGTTATTGAAAAGCTTGGTGAAGGCGGTCAAGGTGCTGTTTACCGTGTAAAAATCGGCAAACATGAATATGCCCTAAAGTGGTATCACAAGGACGCCATCGGCAATGCCAAGAAGTTCTACAAGAACCTCGAAAACAACATTGCCCATGGCGCTCCGTCCGACGCCTTTTTGTGGCCGAGGTTTCTAACTGAGCCAATGGGCGGCAGCTTTGGATATGTAATGGAGCTTCGTCCCGCCAACTATAAAGAGTTTTCCGATTTTCTGCTTGCCCGTGTGCGGTTTGCTTCCCTTTCAGCGGCTGTGAATGCGGCACTGAATATCACTAACGGCTTCCGCGAATTGCATCGCAGAGGATTTTCCTATCAGGACCTCAATGACGGTAACTTCTTTATTGATCCGTCTGACGGCAAGGTGCTGATTTGCGACAATGACAATGTGGCACCTTATGGTGAAAATCTCGGCATTGCCGGCAAAGCACGGTATATGGCTCCCGAAGTGGTGCGTAATAAGAAAAAACCGGATATCATGACTGACCGCTTCTCGCTGACGGTTGTGCTGTTCCGGCTTCTGTTCCTCGACCATCCGCTGGAAGGAAAAAGGGTTGTGGAATCGCCTTGTCTCACCGAAGAATTAGAACTGAAATATTACGGTAAGGATCCGATTTTCATTTATGACAAAACGGACGACAGTAACCGTCCGGTCCGGGGTGTTCACGCAAACGCTTTGCGTTTTTGGCCGCTGTATCCTAAATTTATCCGTGAAAAATTCGAGGCAGCCTTATCCAAGGATGTGATGCAAGGCAAGGTGCCTCGTCCCACCGACAATGACTGGCAAATCGCATTTACACAGCTTCGTGATTGCATTGTTACCTGTCCTTGCGGCGGCGAAACTTTCCTTAATTTAAGTGCTGACAGTTTGTGTGTGAACTGCGGTGCAAAGATACCGAAGCCACCTGTACTGGACACGCAAAACCGGTATACGATAGCACTTTTCCCCGGTATGAAGCTGTACCGATGTCATACCGACCGAGATAGCGATGACTACCGAGAGATAACCGGTGAAGTGATTCGCAATCCAAAGCAGCCTGCCATTTGGGGGCTTCGCAATTTAAGTGAACAGGCTTGGAATGTGGAGTACAAGGATGGCACGCTGAAAAGTCTCGGTAAAAATGAGGTTGCGGTTATCACCAAGATTAAACAGATACATTTCCCGAACTGCATTGGCATAGTCATTTAGCCAAAGCACAGGGTTTAATAGAAAGCGAGGAATACACCATGTTCGATGCAGTAAAAGTAAAGAACGATATTGTAGAATGGATCCGGCAGTGGTTTGAAAAGAACGGAAAGGGCTGCAACGCTGTGCTGGGCATTTCCGGTGGCAAGGATAGCTCGATCTGTGCAGCACTGTGTGTGGAAGCACTGGGCAAGGATAGAGTGGTCGGTGTTTTAATGCCGAATAACATCCAGTCGGATATTGCTGACAGCTATCAGCTCGTCAACCACCTTGGTATCCGTCACTTTACTGTTCCCATTTCGGTTGCCGTTTCCGGTATCCACGAAGAAATGAAACGCTCAGGCATTGAAATCTCCGAGCAGACCACAGTAAACCTGCCTCCGAGAATCCGTATGTCGGTGCTGTATGCCGTTTCACAGTCGATGAACGGACGTGTGATCAATACCTGCAATCTGTCGGAGGACTGGGTTGGGTATTCCACGCGCTACGGCGACAGCGTTGGCGATATGTCGCCACTTTCACGACTCACAGTCGGAGAGGTAAAAGCCATCGGTCGAATTTTGGATCTGCCTATCAATTTGGTGGATAAGGTTCCGGCAGACGGCCTTTGCAATAAAACAGATGAAGATAATCTCGGCTTCACCTACGAAGCCCTTGACAGATATATCCGTGAGGGTGTTTGCGAGGATGAAGAAGTAAAAAAGAGAATCGACACCCTACACGAAAGAAACAAGTTCAAGCTTGAACTGATGCCGGTCTTCCCGTATGAAGGCTGATAAAACAAGGAGGTAAAGATAATGGGCAACATTTATGACGGCGCGGTTGAGGTAGCTCGCCGCACAATGACTTTGTTTTTTGTGGTGGATACTTCCGGCAGTATGGAAGGCTCCAAAATGGGAACTCTCAATTCTGCTGTTGAAGAAGTGATCCCCGAAATCCGTAAAATCTCCGGTGAAAATGCCGATGCTGCGATTAAGATTGCCGTGCTGGAATTTTCCAGCGGAGCAAGATGGATCACACCGGCTCCTATGGATGCCGAGGACTTTACATGGAGTTTTCTGAATGCCGACGGTCTTACCGATTTAGGTCAGGCTTGCAAGCAACTCGATGAGAAGCTGTCACGCAAGGCGTTCATGAGCGATGTGGCAGGCTCCTTTGCACCGGCTATTTTCCTTCTCTCTGACGGTGAACCTACTGACGAATACAAGCCGGAGCTTAATAAACTGTGGCAGAATAACTGGTTCAAAAAGGCTATTAAAGTAGCGGTTGCCATTGGCGAAGATGCCAACCGTGATGTTCTTGCCGAATTTACCGGCAACAAGGAAGCGGTGCTGACTGTGCATACGCCCGAAGCACTCGCAAAAATGATTCGCTTCGTATCGGTTACGGCTTCTCAGATCGGCTCCAAATCTACCGGTGTCGGCAAAGGCGGTGTAGACGAAGCAGCCAACAAGCAGGACGAAATGGTGCAAAAGCTGGGTGCTGTCCAGGCAACCGATGTGGATGACGGTGATCTCGAATGGTAAGAGATAAGGATTTCTTTGATACGGAATGCGATTTCAATAGTTTTCATTACACTTGCACAGGTGCGAGCCATATCAAAAATGACACCGTGTGCCAGGATGCTTCTGCTTCCATGAATACCAAGCATTACAGCTTGGCAGTGGTTTGTGACGGTCACGGTGGCGAGGATTACTTTCGCTCCGACAGAGGAAGCAAAATGGCGGTCGATGCCTTCTGTTCCTGTTTAACGGACAAATCTTTTATAAAGCGCTTTGATAAAATCGAATTTGCATCCGAACTGCCGGACTTAATAACTCAACTAATCAAGAGTATTATTCTGCGCTGGAATACGGCAGTAGAGGAAGATTTGAAGGCAGATCCTATCACCGAGGATGAGATGCAAGAGGTATCTGACAAAGCCCGTAGCCGTTATCTTGCCGGAGAAAAACTGCCTGCCATTTACGGCACAACGCTGATAGGCTTTGTATGCGGAAAATATTGGTGCTTTGGTATTCAAATCGGAGACGGCAAGTGTGTTGTTGCCAACAAATGGGGACAAATGATTCAGCCCATTCCCTGGGATGATAAATGTTTCCTTAATGTCACTACCTCGCTGTCGGATGAAAATGCCTATGAGGAATTCCGTTATTGGTATGAGCAAAGTCTGAATAAGGATTTCCCCGCTGCGGTGTTCTTGGGCAGTGATGGAATTGACGATTCCTTTGCCGGTGACGAAAAACTCCATGATTTCTACCGACTGATTATCAAGAATCTTGCCGAATCCAAGACGATGCAACCGCTTACTGAACTCGGTGAGTATTTGCCCACCCTGTCTGCACAGGGCAGTAAAGATGACATCTCCTTTGGTATTCTGTTTAACCCCAATAACATCAGATGGGATGTGAAGCGTTGGGAGGGCACCGGACGGCGAATCCTTGTTGATAACTCCGGCGACATGGATAATGATGATGACGGCCCCCGTTTTTACCATAATATGACCATTATTCCAGTGGAGATTGGCTCCTATTCGGTATCGGTTGGACGAGGCGGTTCTCGCACACTGGAAATTCTGTCTGTAGACGACAAGGAAGTTAGGCTCTCTTTTCGAGGCGAGGAACATCTGCTCACAGCAGACGATCAGCTAAAATTCTCTGCCAGCGAGCGGCAGGCCACCTATGACGGTCCGTGGCATGAGGCATCAGATGATACAAAAATCACTTTACTGTAAAGGAGGACATTATGACCGATAAAGGTTCAAAATTTTATTACTCCCGTTTAT
>JAZSAT010000051.1:0-35446 GCA_045602025.1 Eubacteriales bacterium
CTCTTCATCCCAGATCTCCACATGGTCGCCGCAGCCAAGCACGATCACATTTTTCGTGATGCCCGCATATTCTCTCAGGCCTACAGGGAGAAGAATTCTTCCCTGTCCATCAGGCTCCGCCTCTTGCATAGATGCATAGAAAAAGCGACGAACAGCACGGCTTTCCGTTTCAGGAAGCGTTGCAATCTTTTCTTCAAAGCCGTTCCACTTTTCCTCGGTATAAAGGTTTACACACCGATCCAAAGAACGAACCAGATACACTGCTTCATTCTCAGGAAAAAGCTCTCTTAATTTTGCAGGAACCAGCAGTCTGCCCTTGGCATCTGCCGAACACTTGTATTCACCGCTGAATGATTTTGCCACAGACTGCACCTCCTTAAATAATAAAAATACTCCGTAAAACAGGAAGAAAAAGGAAAAGAATGGTACTGTTGGGATTTTTCACCCACTTTTTACCACTTTTTGCCCTTCTGGACCCATTATAACGGAGTTTTTATATAATTTCAATAGTTTTTTGCTATTTTAGCGTGCCTGTTCACAAAATATTTACAATTTATTCTGCAAAAGTTTTACCACTTTTTCAGGCAAAAGACCTGAAAGATCTTCATTTTTTTCTATTTTCTCGCGAACGAGAGTGGAAGAAAGGGATAAATACTTTTCGGAAGCATCCAGGTAAAGTGTCTCTACACCGCTTTTTTTAAAGTTGAATTCTGCCATTTTTTTCTCATAGACAAAATCCTTTTCGTTTCTGACACCCTTTACCAAAACAGGCTCATCCAAGGTAGCAAGATACTCATAGAGCATTCCTTCGTAGAAATCCACTGTGATATTCTCTTCCCCTTCAAAAGCGGCACGGCAAAGGGCGTATCTTTCCTCTAAAGAAAAACGATATGTTTTATCACGGTTATTCATTACCACTACGCGGCAAGAACCAAATAATTCGGCACTTCTTTTGGCTATATCCACATGTCCGAGGGTAACAGGATCAAAGCTTCCCGGACAAACCGCAATTTTTTTCATTCGGCATCTTCCTTCATTTTGATAAAGTATACATAGCACTTGGAAAACTTATACTGCTTGATGCTCTCGATCTTCGCCTGAACTCCCTCGGGAACCTTTTCAAAATCGGGGGCATCCGATGCAGTTTCCAGCATCATAAGTCCGCCGGGCTTTACCATATCCGCACGAACCAGACGCTTGATAAGCTCCGGAGTCAGATCCTTTTCATAGGGGGGATCTGCAAAGATAAAGTCAAACTTCATCCCCTTCTTCCCCGCGGATTTGATGAATTCACCGTATTCGCTGCGGACCACCTTCGATTGCGATGAAAAGCCTGTTTTTTCAATGTTTTTTCGGATCACCTTCAAAGAGTCGTCACTACAATCCACAAAGGTAGCGTTCTTTGCGCCGCGGCTGATCGCTTCAAGGCCCATTTGTCCGGAGCCGGCGAACAGATCCAAAAAGCTCTTTTCCGCCAGATCAAACTGAATGGCACTGAAAACACCTTCCTTTGCCATTTCTGTGGTAGGACGGACCGCATCGCCGGGCAAGGTGTTCAGACGAACGCCCTTTGCTTTTCCCGTAATAATTCTCATCATTGCTTTGATTCCTTTTCTAAATCATTCTTTTTGTGATAATAAGAAAAGATGTTTTCTCCATCTTTTTTAGATATTCCTTTTAGGGCAGAAATTTCTTCTGCACTCGCTTTTTTTATAGCAGAAAGGGTTTTAAAGTGCTTCATTAAAATACCTGCTTTTTTCTCACCGACACCGGGAATATTGCTCAGGGAGGATCTTTTTACCTTTTTCCTTCTTTTCCGATCCATACCGGATAAGGAAAAGCGGTGAACCTCCTCTTGGATCCCATAGATAAACTGAAAGATCTTGGGATCAAAAGCAATGGAGATTTCCCTTTCACCATCGGTCAAGCACCGGGTCTTATGAAAAGAATCCTTCACCATACCGAAGACCGGAATGCTGATCCCGAATTCCTCCAACGCCTTTTTAACCGCCTTCACCTGACCGGCACCGCCATCAGCCAAAATCAGATCAGGCAGCGGGGAAAACGCTTCATCCCCATCCACAAAACGCTTTACTCTTCTTCGAATCGCCTCGCACATAGACGCGGTATCATCGGGGTGGTCCTTTTCAATAGAAAAGCTCTTATACGCTTTTTTCAAGAAGCGACCGTTTTCAAGCGTAATAATACCCGCGGTAATATCCTCTGCGCCCGAATTTGATATATCGATGCTTTCAATTCTTTCGGGAAGAACTTCAAGAGAAAGAAGGCTTGCAAGTAATACCAAAACCTCTTCGTCTCTTTCAAACATTGCCCGGCGGTGAAGTGCGGCCGCCTTGGCATTTTCCTCTGACATATGAAGAAGTGCCCTTCCCTCGCCTCTTTCGGGTATATGAAATTTCATTTCTTTTCCGTTTTCGGAAATAAGATCAGGTAGAAGTAAAAGCTCGTCGCTCCAGAAGCTCTCCGGAACAAGAAACATCTTCGGAAGAAAATCCCGTCCGTGATAAGCAGAGAACAGGAAGGCCGGAAGGCTTTCGGGTGACAAGATCTCATCGGCACCGAAATGATAGTGGATATTGTCTACCACTCTGCCCTCTCGCACACAAAGGATATTGATACATCCGCCGATCTCGTCAGAAAACACACCTAAAACATCTGCATGAAAACGGAGATCCTTGATCACCTGTTTTTTGCCTGACAAGGAGGTGAGCGCGCGAATACGGTCTCGGAAGGCTGCCGCCTTTTCAAATTCCATATTTTCGGCGGCTGTATTCATCTCTTCTTCTAAGGAGGCGATGATCCTCTTATTATCACTTTTAAAGAAGAGTATGACCTCTTCGATTCTTTTTCTGTATTCTTCTGCCGTTACCTTACCTGTGCAAACACCGATGCAGCGCCCCATCTGATAATAAAGACAAGGACGGCCTTTTCCGATCTCCTGAGGAAATCTTCTTTTGCAGGTAGGTAAGCAAAAGATCTTGTTTGCCGTATCGATTGAGGTGCGCACCGCACCGGAAGAGCTGTACGGTCCGAAATATTTTGATTTATCTTTCTTTTTGTTTCTGCTTCTGGCGAAAGAAAGGCGCGGATATTCTTCCTCCATAGAAAGACAGACATAAGGATAATTCTTATCATCCTTCAGCCTGATATTAAATTTCGGCTTATGGAGCTTGATCTTTTCATTTTCAAGAAGAAGTGCCTGGGTTTCATCCGCTGTAAAGATCGTCTCAAAATCGCAAACATTCTCTACAAGCTTTCTTGTTTTCGGTGTGTGACGATTGATATTCTGAAAATAGCTGAGCACGCGATTTTTCAGGCTTCGGCTTTTGCCTACATAAATGATCTCGCCTTTTTTGTCAAAAAAAAGATAAACACCCGGGCTTTGAGGGAGGCTTTTTGCCTTTTCCAAAAGCTTTGGAAAGGGAAGGATCTGAGGTCTGTATTCTTTCATATGATCTCCAACAAAAAACCGCTTACCCTATTCGGTAAGCGGTGGTAGGTTAATCGTTAAAGCCTGCAAGGATCAGGTTGGAAAGACCTTCCAATGCATCTGCTTCGTCAGCACCGTCTGCAATGATATTGATTCTGGTGCCTTTGGTGATCCCAAGGGAGAGAATACCCAAAAGGGATTTGGCATTGGCTTTTCTATCACCACATTCTACCCAAAGAGAGCTCTTGTAACTGTTTGCCTTCTGAATAAAATAAGTTGCGGGTCTGGCATGCAAGCCGACACTGTTCAAAATGGTAACTTCTTTAGAAATCATTTTTAGCTCCTTGAAACACTGATCTTTGGAAATATTGCATCTATTATAACCGAAACAAGAAAAAAAAGCAAGTATTTTCTTGAATTTATCAAAAAAAGTCAAATATTTTTTCCTTCGGAGAAAAGTATTTCAGTGCCATGGAAAGAGCCTTTGAGGAAGCAAAATATCGAATATCCTCACGGGATGATTTTTTATGGCCGAAAACAAATTTTTCACTTATTTCTCCTTTATCGCCGGACAGAGCAATATATACAGTACCCACAGGATTTTCTTCATCACCGCCGCCGGGTCCTGCAACGCCCGTAATACCGATGCCAAGAGTGCTGCCGGACAGAGCGCGAACTCCCTTCGCCATAAAAAGAGCACACTCTTTGCTGTAAACACCGTTTTTTTCAAGCACCTCTTTCGGAACAGATAAAACCTTTTCCTTGATCTCTTCCCGATAAGCACAGACACCGAGCCCGATCACATCCGATGCACCCGGGACGGAAGTAATTCTTTGCGACAAAAGCCCACCTGTGCAGCTTTCGGCAGTTGAAAGTGTTTTCTTTCCTTCCAGACAAAGGGAAACAAGCTCCTTCTCAAGGGAGGTATCTCCTTCTCCGTAATAGTATTCCCCGATACGGAAAAGGATCTCTTCTTTTGCATTTTCACACAGTTCGGATGCCTTTTTCTCGCTTTGGGAAAAAGCGGTAACATGGATCTCTACCTCCCCTTTCCCTGCATAAGGAGAAACGGTAGGATTCGTTCCCTTTTGCATCAAGTCGGAAAGGACTTCATCCACCAAGGACTCAGAGATCCCATAAAAATGCAAAATGCGATTGGAAAACTTTTCACAGCTTTTCTTTTCAAGTTCATTCTTGACCCGATTTTCAAAAATCGCTTTCATTTCGGAAGGAACACCGGGAAGGAGGATCATCCCCTTTCCTCCTTTTTCAAGCCAAAGGCCGGGTGCGGTTCCCCAGTCATTGTCCAAAATGCGGGCCCCTTGGGGAACGAGAGCCTGCCGCAAATTGTTTTCACTCATTTGGATGCCGCGACGGCGAAAGAATGCAGCGATTTTCTCTTTAACTGCTTTATTTTCGGCAAGGGGCATTTCAAAAAGAGCTGCGGCAACCTCTCTTGTAATGTCGTCGTAGGTAGGTCCAAGGCCTCCTGTGACGATCACAAGATCGGAATTTTCATGTGCTTTTTGAAAAGCCTCCTTCATCCGCTCCCGGTTGTCCCCTACGGTGCTTCGGTGATATACACAAAAACCAAGCTCCCGCATTCTGCGGGAAAGATATGTTGCGTTGGTATCCGTAACATCTCCAAGGAGAAGTTCTGTTCCCACACTGATAATCTCACAAATCATATATTCCCTCTTTTACAGAAAAAGCCTTGGAAAATCCAAGGCTTTTGTTTTATGCTCTGCGCCACTTTGCCCCTGTGGGGGTATCTTCGATCACAATGCCGTTTTCACCGAGAAGGGCGCGGATCTCGTCTGCTCTGGCATAGTTCTTTTCTTTTTTCGCATTTGCTCTTTCTTCCAAAAGGGCTTCAATCTTTGCATCGTCAAAGCCGCCTTCTGCTTTTTCCTCAGGCTTCAAGAATCCGAGAAGTCCGCAGATCTCTTCGTAGAAGGAGAGAATCTCCTCCAAAACAGCGCGGCTTCTGGTTTCACCGGTAAAGATATTAATATCCTTAACCGCCTCAAACAAGGTAGCAAGACCATCTGCTGTATTGAAATCGTGATCCATTGCTTCGATAAATTCTTCTCTTCTCTTACCGAGCTTTTCAATGAATGCATTTTCTTCCTCGGTCTTTTCCCCGGTAGCATTCTTCAAAAGGAAGCGAAGGTTATCTTCGCAGTTATAAAGTCTCTGAACAGAGCTTTGTGCTTGAGATAAAATGTCTGCAGAGAAGTTTACAGGGCTCTTGTAATGAGCAGAAAGAATAAAGTAGCGAATGGCGGCATAGCCATATTTTTCCGCAGCATCACGAACGGTAAAGAAGTTACCGAGAGACTTACTCATTTTCTTATTATCCACATTGATAAAGCCGTTATGCACCCAAAAACGGCAGAAGGGCACATCAAAAGCACCCTCGGACTGGGCAATTTCATTCTCATGGTGGGGGAAGGTAAGATCCACGCCGCCACAGTGAATGTCAATGGTCTTGCCCAGATACTTATCCACCATCGCGGAGCACTCAATATGCCAGCCGGGTCTTCCGTTACCCCAGGGAGATTCCCAGAAGGGCTCGCCGGGCTTGGAAGCTTTCCAAAGGGCAAAGTCCAAGGGATCGCGCTTGATCTCGGAAACATCGATTCTGGCACCGCTTTCCAAATCGTCAATATTCTTTCCGGAAAGCTTTCCGTAACCGCGGAAGGAACGGGCAGAATAATAAACATCTCCCTGAGATTCATAAGCATGACCCTTTTCGATCAAGGTTTCGATAATCTTGATGATGGAGTCAATATTTTCCGTTGCTCTGGGATGGAAGGTGGCTTTTTTCACCCCGAGGCCTTCGGCATCCTTAAAATACTCTTCGATATAACGGTCGGCAACTTCCTTGACCGTTGTATTTTCTTCGTTGGCGCGGCGGATCATCTTGTCGTCAATATCCGTGAAGTTCTGAACGAAATCCACCTTATTGCCACGATACTCCAAATATCTGCGAAGCATATCGAAGGTGACAAAGCATCTTGCATTTCCTACATGAAAGAAATTGTAAACAGTAGGACCGCAAGCATACATTCTTACATAGTTATCTTTTTGACCAAGCTCTTCGAGCTTGCCGGTCAGGTCATTAAACAGTTTCATGGTTTCTCCTTGGGGTTTATTTTGTGTGATCCAAATACTTCCAATAGCTCTTCATATAGTCAACACCGGAGAGAATGGTAAGGAAGGTCATTACTACAGTCATGATCCAGGTAAATACAGGGAAAGGCAGGAAAGGAAGGATCACAGGCTCAAGCATTACGACCATTGCCCAAATACACTGAGAGAAGGTCTTTGCCTTGCCGTACCAGCTTGCCGCAATTACAACGGGATTGGGGCTGGACATAACAACAAGACGAAGGGAGGTAACAGCAAGCTCACGGAAAATAACCACCGCACCGCTGACAACAAGGGCAATGTGAAGCGCACCCTCGGGATGATACATAGGAGAGGATACAAACACAAGAATTGCAGAAAATACAAGGAACTTATCCGCAAGGGGATCCATAAATTTTCCAAAGTCAGTGATCAGGTTATACTTTCTTGCGATCTTACCGTCAGCAAAATCGGTAATCGCTGCAGCTGCAAAGATCACAGCGGCAAGAATGCGGGAGAGATTTGCTCCGAATTCTCCGGGGAACTGAAACAGTCCGAAGAAAAGGAATACGGGAACCATCAGAATTCTTACAATTGTCAGTTTATTCGGTAAATTCATTTTTTAACCTCTTTTCCGATTAAATCATAATCCATTGCTTCTTCAATATTTACAAAAAGAAATTCGCCGACGGGAATCTCTTTTCTGTCAGATGTAAAGTACACTGCCCCATCGATCTCGGGTGCGTGGTACTGTGTTCTGCCGAAATACATACGGACAGAAGGGTCATATCCTTCGCAAAGGACTTCAATCTCTTTTCCGACAAAGGACTCGTTATAAGCCTCTGCAATGGGAAGCTGAGTCTGCATAATTGAATTCAATCTTCCCTCTTTGGTCTTCTTTGTGGTGCGATTATCAAAGGTGTATGCCGGTGTTCCCTCTTCACGGGAGTAAATAAAGGCACCGAGACGCTGAAACTTCGTTTCCTTCACGAAATTTGAAAGAAGAGAAAAATCCTTGTCCTTCTCCCCGGGAAATCCCACCATTACCGTTGTACGGATGGCAATGTCGGGCATATATTTCCGAAGGAGAGAAATGGCGCGGCAGATCGACTCACTTCCGCCGTGACGATTCATTTTATCCAGGACATTATCAGAAATATGCTGAATGGGAAGGTCAATGTATTTGCAGATATTATCGTGCTTTGCCATGACCCGGCAAAGCTCTTCCGTAACCTTATCGGGATAGCAATACATCAATCTGATCCAGCGGAAACCGAATTCTTCGGCGGAAAGCTTTTCCAAAAGCTCGGGAAGGGCAAGCCTTCCGTAGAGATCCTTGCCGTACATGGTAGTATCCTGCGCGACAACTACGATCTCGCGAATTCCCATTTCCGAAAGATTCTTTGCTTCCGCAAGAATGTTTTCCATCTTTCGGGAGCGAAGGGGTCCGCGGATACCGGGAATGGCACAGTATGCACAGCGGTTATCACAGCCCTCGGAAATGCGAAGATAAGCAAAGCTGTCGTGGGCGACCACACGGTCCCCTTCCATTTCAAGGTTTGTGGCATCGGAAAAACGGAAATATTTTTCTCCTGCAAGTACCTTTTCAATCGCCTCGCAAATGTGGACCTCGCCACCTAAAGACAAGGCGGCGTCCACTTCAGGGATCTCATTTTGGATCTCTTCGAAATACCGCTGAGCAAGACAGCCGGTTACAACGATCCCCTTCAGGGAGCGGTTCTCCTTCAGCCAGGCAAGATCGAGAATGTTTTCAATCGCTTCTTCCTTTGCACTTTCAATAAAAGCACAGGTGTTCACGATCACAACATCGGCATCGATATCCTCAGGCACAATGGTGTAGCCTGCTTTTGCAACTCTTGCCAACATCATTTCTAAGTCTACTTCATTCTTGGGACAGCCAAGAGAAATAAATCCTACTTTTGCTTGCATAAAGATCCTTTCAATCGTAAAAATCCTCACAGTCTGAAAAAGCTGAAACCGCAGCGCGGGCATTTGCAAAATCATACCCGTAGCGCACAAGAGCATCCTGCAGTTTTTTTCTACCCTCCGGCGACTCGGAAAGCTTTTCTGCGCCTGCCTTTCTTTTCAGAAAATCTATGGCGCGCTTGGTATAGTCCAAATCACGGTCGAGCACTTTTTCGATGTAATGAGGGGGGAAACGGTGCTTTACAAGCTCCTGTCTGATCCTGCGCGGACCGTACTTTTTCTCGTCCAAATGACGGACGAAAAGCTTTAAATACCGCTTATCATCCAAAAAACCTTCATCAGTTAAAAGACAGACACACCTTTCTGCGATCTCCGGTGGAAAAGACACGCTTTTTCGCACATCGGTAAGATAGAAGAACATCTCGCCGCAGGTAAGATCTCCCATAGATAAGCGACGAAGTGCTTTTTTCACACAAAAAGACAGGTCCTTTGGAATTTCCATCAGCGAAGGCCGCGCTTTTTCAGAAGGGTGTTGATCTTCTCGTGCGGATCAAGCAGGGCTGCAACAGAAAGGTTATGGTTCAACGCAGCGATAATATAAGCCAGATACTTGGACACATCTACCTCGTGGAACCAAGGCTTTAAACGGGTTTCATTACTGATATAGGTAAGATTCGTGCCGAAAATACCGTCAATCGCACCGTCTTTATAAGCCTGATCGATCTTTTCATAGCCTGCCGTGAAGATCGCGTAAGTAGCATAAGCGAAAACACGGTTTGCTTTTCTGCGCTTCATCTCGTAAGCAATATCAAGAACAGAGTCACCGGAAGCAATGATGTCATCTGCAATGAATACATCCTTGCCTTCCATAGATTCACCCAGGTACTCATGAGCAACAATGGGATTCCTTCCTTCTACAACGCGGGAGTAGTCTCTTCTCTTGTAGAACATACCCATATTTACACCCAGAACGGAAGCATAGTACATATTACGGTTAATTGCGCCTTCATCAGGGCTGACTACCATAAAGTTATCCTTGCAGGGCATAAGCTCCGGATAATCACGGAAGAGTGCCTTGATCACCTGATAATAAGGCATAAAGTTGTCAAAGCCCATCAGGGGTACTGCATTCTGTACTCTGGGGTCATGTGCATCAAAGGTAACAAGGTTCTGTACACCCATCTGATGCATTTCCTGCAGTGCGTATGCGCAGTCAAGAGACTCGCGGTAGCTTCTTCTATGCTGTCTGCCGCCGTAGAGCATCGGCATAATCACATTCAAGCGGTTTGCTCTGCCGGAGGCTGCCTGAATAATTCTCTTCAGATCCTGATAGTGGTCATCGGAGCTCATACGGTTTTCCTGTCCGAACATTTTATAACGAACAGCGTAATTTCCTACATCCACCATAACAAAAAGGTCATCTCCGCGTACAGAGTCGTAGATGATACCCTTTGCCTCACCGGAGGTAAAGCGGGGACACTCAGCGGGAAGCAGGAAGGTATCGTAATTATCCCAGCCTGCCTTCTTTGCCCATGAAACAAGATAGTAGTCAACCTTTTTTGCAAGCTCGCTTGCTCCCTCAAGGGTAATAATTTTCAAAGGTGCTACGCGGTCCTGTTCTTCAAATACATCCTCAGCGGTAATCTTCTGCCCGGGCATTGTAATCATAAAATTTTCCGTCCTTCTTTTCTTGTATGTTTCAAATTGTGTTTTAGAACCTATTATTCCAGATCATCAAGACCCAGATCGTCGTCATCATCCTCATTGGAATCAAAAAGAGATTCTCCGAAATCCTTCTCAACAGGACCTTCCTGGGAGAGGGCGATGGCCTTTTCTGCGATCTCTTCTGAAAGCTCGGGATGATCCTTCAGGAACAGGCGAACATTTTCCTTGCCCTGAGCAAGTCTTTCGCCGTTGTAGGAGAACCAGCTGCCGCTCTTCTGAATGATCTCGTATTTTAGCGCGATCTCAATAATTTCACTCTCGCGGGAAATTCCCTGACCGTAAAGAATATCAAATTCTGCTACGCGGAAGGGAGGGGCAACCTTATTCTTTGCAATCTTGCACTTAATGTGGTTACCGACGATCTCGCCCTTATCCTTCAGCTGTTCGCCGCGACGAACATCGATCCGAACAGAGGAATAGAAACGAAGTGCTCTGCCGCCGGTCGTAACCTCGGGGTTACCGTACATAACGCCAACCTTTTCACGAAGCTGGTTGATAAAAATAAATGCGCACTGGCTTTTTGCAATGGCACCTGCAATTTTTCTCAATGCCTGGCTCATCAGTCTTGCCTGGACACCAACAGAAGACTGTCCCATTTCCCCTTCGATCTCACTGCGGGGAACCAAGGCGGCACCAGTGTCAACAACGATGACATCGTTAGCATCGGTGCGAACAAGTGCCTCTGCAATTTCAAGCGCCTGTTCTCCGCTGTCAGGCTGAGAAACAAGGAGGTTGTCGATATCTACTCCCAAGGCCTTGGCATAAACAGGATCCAGAGCATGCTCCGCGTCGATAAACGCAGCAGCACCGCCTGCCTTTTGTGCAGAAGCAATTACCTGGAGAGCAACGGTGGTTTTACCGGAAGATTCGGGACCGTAGATCTCGATAATTCTTCCGCGGGGCACACCGCCGATTCCAAGGGCAAGGTCCAAGGAAAGAGAGCCTGTGGAAATGGCACTGACATTCATAACGGAATTTTCGCCCAATTTCATAATAGAGCCTTTGCCGTACTTTTTCTCGATCTGCCCCATGGCAGTTTGAATCGCTTTCAGCTTTCCGTCGAGAGCAGAATCGACTTTTTCGCTCTTGGATTTTGCATTTTTTTCAATTTTTGCCATCTGTCAAAACCTCCGCATACTTTCACGAATACAATTACACTATATTATAGCATAAGCCCCGCATCTTTTGCAAGTAATTTTTTGCCAAAGAGGGGGCTTTTTTCTTTATTTTTGTCATTTTTTCGGGAAAGCAAAAAACACACGGTTGAAACCGGAAAAATCTTTAAAAAATTCATATTGAAAACCGAATTTTATAAGAAGCGATTCCACTTCCTCTTTTTGTCTGCTTCCCATCTCGCAAAGGAGCGGCTTTCCCGTTTTTTGGGAAAGGTCAATAATGGTTTTATAAAACAAAAGGCCGTCTTCTCCGCCGTAAAGTGCCATGGCGGGTTCCTTTTTCACATTGTCTTCGATCTTGTCCATTTCCATCTTTGTCAGATAGGGGGGATTTGACAGGATCATGGACGGGTCTTCTTTTAAAATTTCATCCTTGGCCAAAGAAGATAACACATCCAGTTTTTTTACCTCTGCCCGATCGGAAAGCATAAGCTTTTCTCTGTTTTTTTTCGTCAAGCAGAGCGCATCATCGGATAGGTCATAAAGAATAGCACGAAGATCTTCCCTCTTTTTCAAAAGGGAAAGGCCGATACAGCCCGATCCGCAACAAAAATCAAAAACCACACTTCCCTTTTCCGCTCTTTCACAGGCAAGTTCTACAAGAAGCTCCGTTTCGGGTCTTGGGATCAGTACATTTTCCGAAACCAAAAATTCTTCTCCGCAAAAAAGCTCGGTGCCGATGTAGTACTGAATGGGGTAACCGGACAGGAGCCTTTGAAGATCAGACTGCATCTCTTTTTCCTCAAAAGCCGTAAGATGCTTTTCCGGGGAAAGAAGCACAGCGTTTCGATGAAAACCGTATTTTTCCAAAAGTGCGGAAAGGAGCGCTCTTTCACTGAAAAAGCGCGCTCCGTTCTGATTAAAATATTCTTTTTTGACTGTAAGAGAAAACTCTTTCAGATTCATTTATTTCTCCTCAGATTCCTCGGTTTTCATTTCTTCCGTTAAGGAAGGCTCTGCTTTTTCTTCGGGAAGGGCGTTTTCAATACCGCGAAAAACTTCCTCCTCGGGAAATTCATCGGGAAGAGCGGATTTCAGTGCAACGATCGCTACCTCGATCATATCATCGGTAGGTTCTTTTGTAGTAATGCGCTGGATCCAAAGACCGGGAGCGGTAATAAACCGAATAAATGCATTGTCATGCTTACCCGCATAGCGGATGATCTCATATCCAAGACCCATCGTAACAGGCAAAAGAAGGAACTTTACGCCCACATACAAAAAGGTATTGCTGCGGGTCGCAGGGAAAACTGCACCAATGAGAAGGCCTATCAGAATGCCGACAAGCATCATCAATATCATAAAGCTGGTACCGCAGCGAGGATGAAATCTCTTCTGCGCTTTGATATTTTCCACCGTCAACTCCAGACCTTTTTCGTAGCAAAAAATGCTTTTATGCTCTGCGCCGTGGTACATAAAGGTACGCTTGATATCGTTCATCAGGGAAACAAGAGAAACATAGCTTAAAAAGATACCGATACGAAGGACACCCTCAAGAATCTTGCGAAAAACCTCATGCTCTTTGGGAATCAGTCCCGAAATAAAAGCAGGGAGCATAATGAAAAGTCCCACACCCAAAATAACACCGAGAACGGTGCCGATGCCCATTACAATACCCGTAAGACTTTTACCGAACGCCTTCACAAGCCACTTTTCGAATTTGGTTTCCTCTTCAATCTCAAGTGCCTCTGCAGCAAAGTTCAAGGTAGAAAAAGACAGGGTCATACTTTCAACAAAGCTTACCACACCGCGAATTACAGGCAGCTTCAAAAAAGCGTTTTTCTTTTTGATCTCATTGGGATGACGGTCACGGATAATGGTACCGTCCGCCTTTCTTACAGCGGTGGTATAGCTCTTAGGGCCGCGCATCATAATGCCTTCAAGAACCGCTTGTCCTCCAACTTTACCTACGCGCGTTTTCTTTTCGTCCATATTGCTCCTTATCTGAACTTCAACTGTTCGGCCATGACCGTTGCCTCTTCCAGATGGCTTTCGAAGGCAGGGGTCTTTGCTGTGTAGAGAACATTGTAAATGTAGCCGTTATAGGATATGAACCAAGCACGGAAAGAATACTCTTCTCCGGAAAACACCGCTTTGTAATTGACAGCGATGGCATCTGCTCCGTCGATCTTCAGAGTGCTTCTTTTCAGGCTCTTATCCTGATTGCGCTCAATTTCAAGATTGGAAAAATTATCCTTAAACTGGGCAAAATAATAGTTTTCCACATAATCGGGAAGGCTTTTATATTTTGCCGATGCCGTAAATGCAGTAATGCTTACATTGGAAAAATCCGTTTCGGAAGCAAATGCACTTGTCATTCCAGCATCGTTCCGATCCAAAAGCCAATTTGCGGGGTAGAAGAAATAATAATCCGTATTTTCATTCTCTGCAAGCAAAAAGCCATCAGGGATCTCTACCTCTTCATCCCCCTTCTTTCCGCAGGAAATAAGGGAGAAAAGCATCAAAACAGAAAGAGAAACACAAATGATTCGAAATAATTGTTTCATAGCAAAATCCTTTATATCAATTCTGTAATAATTTCATTGGAGACGAAAAAGCCTTGGGTGGTAAGAGCAAAACCGCGAGGCGTTTTTTCACAAAGGCCGTGGTCAGCCCAGAGGGACATTTTTTCATTGACCTTGCGGCAAAACGCTTCCGAAGCAAAATTTGATAGCGTATTCAGACAAATCCCCTCTTTTCGACGAAGAGACAGCATCAGATACTCTGTGCGAAGATCCTCTTGGGTTAGAATCTCTGCTTCCGATAGCCTATCCGCAGGATTTGAAGCCAAAATGAACTCTTCCACGCCGTCTTTTACATAAAAACGCTTGGATGCAAAATAGGAATGAGCACCGGGGCCAAATCCGAGATATTCAACACCTGTCCAATAAGCCTCGTTATGGCGGGAACGAAACCCCGGCTGTGCGGCATTGGAGATCTCATAATGCTCAAACCCATTTTTATTTAAAAAATCCGATGCAAAAAAATACATTTCCCGCACCGCTTCCTCATCGGGAAGAAGATGAGACTTCTGATACAGTGGGACCTGAGGAGATAGGGTCAACAAATAAAACGAAATATGCTTCGGTGACAGGGAAAGTACATCCTCAAGGCTTTTTTGAAAGGTGCCAAGAGTCTGCTCGGGTAAGCCGTACATCAGATCAAGGCTGATGTTATGAATACCTACCCTTCTTGCACGCTCCACTGCCTTTTTTACATCACAGAAGCTGTGAATCCTACCGAGGGCAGAAAGCTCCTTTTCCGATGTGCTCTGCACACCAAAGCTGATACGGTTCACTCCTTGTGCGGCAAAAGCGGAAAGAATCTCTTCGGACGCGGATTCAGGGTTCATTTCTGCTGTAATTTCAGCACCCGGAAGAAGAGAAAAATTCTTACGGATGGCACAAAAGATCTCGCCGATCCCCTCTTTGGAAAAAAGGCTGGGGGTACCACCGCCGAAATAGACGGTAGAAACCTCTCTTCCTCTTGCCTCGTCAAACGAAGAAAGACTCTTGCAAAGGGCTTTCTCGTAAAGTCTTTTATGAGAAAGATCGGGCAAAGAATAAAAATCGCAGTAATGACACTTTTTTTTGCAAAAGGGGTAGTGCAAATAAAGACTTAATTTACTCATCCAGCTTCAAAACAGCCATAAAGGCATCCTGAGGTACTTCTACCGAGCCGAGAGAACGCATCTTCTTTTTGCCTTCCTTCTGCTTTTCAAGAAGCTTCTTCTTACGGGTAATATCACCGCCGTAGCATTTTGCCAAAACATCCTTACGCATCGCCTTAACGGTTTCGCGAGCAATGACTCTGCCGCCCACCGCCGCCTGCACGGGAATTTCAAAAAGCTGACGGGGAATGTGTTCCTTAAGCTTTTCTGCAATTCTGCGGGCTCTGGCATAGGCCTTATCGTTATGTACGATAAAGGACAGAGCATCCACAAGATCGCCGTTAAGCAAAATATCAAGCTTTACAAGCTTGGAAGGAACATATTCTGTTTCGCTGTAGTCAAAAGAAGCATATCCCTTACTACGGGATTTCAGAGCATCGAAAAAGTCGTAAACGATCTCATTTAAAGGCAACTTATAGTGGAGCTCGGTGCGAGTGGGGGTAATATACTTCATATCCAGAAACTCGCCGCGGCGATCCTGGCAAAGATCCATAATACCGCCGACAAACTCTACAGGCGTGATAATGCTTGCACGGACCACAGGCTCATAGGCAGTTGCAATGTTTTCCACAGCGGGGTAATTGGTGGGGTTATCGATAAAGATGGTCTCACCGCTTGTCAGCTCCAATTTATAGATAACGCTGGGTGCTGTGGTGATCAGATCCAGATTGAATTCCCTCTCCAGTCTTTCCTGAATCACTTCCATGTGCAAAAGTCCCAAAAAGCCGCAGCGGAAACCAAATCCAAGAGCCGCACTGGTTTCGGGCTCAAAGGAAAGCGAAGCATCGTTCAAACGAAGCTTTTCCAGAGCCTCGCGAAGATCGTTGTATCTTGCGCCGTCTGCAGGATAAATACCCGAAAAGACAACGGGAAGGGCTTCTTTAAATCCGTCAAAAGGAGCCTTTGTTGGGTTATCAACCAGTGTAATGGTATCGCCTACCTTAGTTTCTGCAAGGGTTTTAATGGAAGCGGTCAAATAGCCAACCTGGCCGGAATGAAGGGTATCGCAAGGAGCAAAGCCGAAGGTGTTCATCGTACCTACTTCGGTGACATCAAACTCGGCACCGGTATTCATCATCAAGATCCGGTCTCCTTTGGAAAGAGAACCTTCAAAAAGCCTGAAATAGACAATGATTCCCTTGTAGGCATCGTAAAAGGAGTCGAAGATCAAGGCCTTGCAGGGCTTTTCTTCTTCCATTTTCGGGGCGGGTATGTATTCCACGATTCCTTCCAACACATCTTCAATATTCAGTCCTGTTTTTGCGGAAATACAGGGAGCATAATCCGCGGGAATGCCGATCACATCTTCGATCTCTGCTTTCACCTTTTCAGGATCGGCAGCGGGAAGATCCACCTTATTGATCACAGGAAAAAGCTCCAGATCGTGATCCACTGCAAGATAGGCGTTGGCAAGAGTCTGAGCCTGAATACCCTGGGTAGCATCTACCACAAGGATCGCTCCTTCACAAGCGCGAAGGGAACGGGACACCTCATAATTAAAGTCCACATGCCCGGGGGTATCGATCAGGTTAAACTCATAGGTTTTTCCGTCTTTTGCTGTGTAATCCAAGGTTACAGCACGGGCTTTAATGGTGATGCCTCTTTCTTTTTCCAGCTCCATATCATCCAGAACCTGAGACTCCATCTCTCTTTTTTCAACAGAGCCTGTGTGCTCCAAAATACGGTCAGCCAAAGTGCTTTTACCGTGGTCAATATGGGCGATAATACAAAAATTGCGAATTTCCTTTTTCATTTTTCTAATCCCGGTCAGATAATTTAATTCCTCTGCGATTCTCTCTTTCAAGATCACGCTTCAGTGCGCTTTCGCGCTTGTCGTAAAGCTTCTTTCCTCGACAGACGCCCACTTCAACCTTTACTCTGCCCTTTTTAAAATAAAGGGATAAGGGGATGAGGGTGTAGCCATCCTTTTCGGTTAAAGCACGAAGCTTTAAGATTTCTTTTTTATGCATCAAAAGGCGACGCTGTCGAAGGGGATCCCGGTTAAATATATTTCCTTTTTCGTAAGGACTGATATGGATCCCCTTCGCAAACAGCTCCCCTTCCGAAATAATGAGATAAGAGTCCTTTAAATTGACAGTTCCCTGCCGGATTGACTTTACCTCGGTACCGTAAAGCTCAATGCCTGCCTCGAACCTTTCCTCAATGAAGTAATCGTGATAGGCTTTTCGGTTGGTGGCGGCAGTCTTTACATTATCATTCTTCTGCATCCCTGTCCTCTTTCAAGATCTCCTCAGCCTTTTGAAGCGGCAAAGAGGAAACATGCTTGAGTTTTCTCTGAATTTGTCTGGTACGAACACCTACCAGGGCATCCAATCCGCGATTTGCCTGGTCGATCTTAGCCTGGGCATCGCGGAGTGCAGCTTCAAATTTATCAAATTCGGTACGAACCGCACCGAGAACCTCCCAAACCTCACTGCTTCTTTTTTGAATCGCAAGGGTGCGGAAGCCGGTTTGAAGAGAATTCAGCAGTGCTGCCATGGTAGTAGGCCCTGCTATGTTGATCTTATAGTTTCTCTGGAGTGTTTCTACCATACCCATCTTGACCACTTCTGCATAGAGCCCTTCGGTAGGCAGAAACATAATGGCAAAATCCGTAGTGGAGGGAGGAGAAACATATTTTGTGTGAATATCCTTGGCAAAGGCCTTGATCCTGCTTTCGAGCTGAGCGCGCTGAACGCGAACCTGCTCGGGAGAAGCGGCATCGTACGCTTCCTGCAGATTGATATATGCATCTGCCGGAAACTTGGAGTCAATGGGAAGATACACCACATCATCCCCGTCACCGGGAAGGCGAACGGCAAATTCCACGCGGTTGGCAGAACCGGGAACGGTTGCCACATTGGTTTCATACTGTTCGGGCGAAAGGATCTCCTCCAAAATGGAAGCCAGCTGAATTTCCCCTAAGATTCCACGGGTCTTTACATTGGATAAAACCTTCTTCAAATCACCGACACCGTTGGCGAGCGTCTGCATTTCGCCAAGTCCTTGATAGACCTGCTGCAGCCGTTCGCTGACCTCCTTGAAGGATCTGCTGATCCTCTCTTCCAAGGCAGTCTGCAATTTTTCTTCCACGCTTTGGCGAATTTCCGACAGGCTTTTTTCATTGCCTGAACGAACCTCGGAAAGCTTGGTATCCACCGTTTCCCGAAGTGCTTGGGCATTTTTTTCCTGAAAGGAGGTAAGATTTACCATCCGTTCATCAACGCCCTTCAGCGCGGCATTCAAATGCTGTGTCAATTCCGAGATTCTTTTGTCCTGCTGTCCGGAAACCTCGGTCTGAGTGTTTCGCATAGAACGGGAAAAAGCATCCAGAGAACGGGCGTTTTCTTCGCTGATCTCGCGGCGCGCAGCACCGAGGCTTCTTTCCAGCCTTTCGCTTACGCGGTCAAGATCCTCTCTGGAAGCCGAAGATTTGTCATCCCCTTTTTTGCGCAAAGAAAGCAGCGCGAAAAGAGAGAGGATCGCCGAGATCAAAGAGAAGATCAATACAATGATCCAAATATACTGTTCCACTTTTTATCCTTTCTCAGTCGATACTGGTTCCGTTTTCTTTTGCCTTGCGAAGTGCCGCGGCATTTGCAAGGTGCTGAGTCTCCGTATCGGCAAAAACCGTAGAACCGTCTGTATCTGCTACAAAGTAATAGTGAGAATGTGTTTCCGGATAAAGCGTTGCCTGGATCGCTTCCCAGCCGGGATTAGAGATCGCGGAGGGCGGCAAGCCTTCATGGAGATAGGTGTTATAGGGGCTTTCTACCGCAAGATCGGCATAGGAAAGCTCTTCCTTTCTTTCTTTAAGGCAATACTGAACCGTAGCATCGGATTGCAGCTTTTTCATATCATTTGATTTGAGTCGGTTGAAAAAGACGCCTGCAATGGGATAAAAGTCAGAATTGAATTTACCTTCCTTCTGCACAATAGAAGCTAAGGTGACCACCTGATCGAGGGTCATACCCATTTCCTCTAAACGGGCATAATAATCGTCTTCAAATTTTGTATCAAATGCGGCAAGAAGCTTGTCAACAATTGCAACCTCGGTAGAGTCGGTATAAAATTCATAGGTGTCGGGGAAAAGATATCCTTCCAGGCGGTATTTTCTGTCTTTGGAAAGCTCAGTCTTTTTCAGAACCTCCATAAACTTATACTCATAATCAAAGTTATTGATAGCCTCTACGAAGCCTTCCCTGGTGCCGATCCCCTGTTCCGTGAAAAGTGTGATCATATCATCGACCGTATATCCCTCCGGAATGGTAATGGTAACGATCCTTCTCACCTTACGGTCCTTGATCTTGCTGACAATCTGGTCATAATTTAAGGTGGATTTGATCTCATATTCTCCCGCTTTGAAAGCAAGAGGCGGATCTGCATCTCTGTTTTTAAAGCTGATATAAGCGCGGAAAATAGCAGGGTATTCGATCAGCTCATTTTCCTTCAGTATCTTGGAAACCTCGGAGATTGTCGCATCCTCGGGAATGGTGACTGTTGCAACTACCTCATCCTTTACCAAGGCGAAAACATCATTTGCCCAGCGAATACCGCAGAAGGAGAGAATTGCAGAAATTCCCACAACCACGCCGATGTAAATAAGCGCGATCAATGCAGTAGATCCCAGGGACAGCATTTCCTCCTGCTTGTCCTCTTTGGATGCTTTTTTCTTCGCTTTTTTCTTTACACTGACAGGAGCTTTTTGTTTTACAGGCTTCGGTAAAACAGGGGCGTTTTTCCGCTTCGGCACGCTGTCCGCAAGCGCCGGATTTATCTTACTTACACGGGTCTCGGCCGCCTTCGGCAAACCTATCGTAGGGCGAGATGCCTTTACACTGCTGATCTTTCGTGTTTCGGAGGCGGATTTTGGAGCCATTTTTCTTTTTACCGGAACACTCTCACGGGGAAGAGTACTCTCCGCTTTTTTCACGGAAGAGGCTTCTTTTGGTTCCGAATCGCCCAAAGGAGTCTTCTTTTTGGGAGAAACCAAAATGTCGATGGTATTTTCTTTGTTCTGCTGATTCAGATCATTCATTTCGTTCATACATTAACCTCTTTGAATACTTGAGATACCAAACCGATGAATATTACAATACAGCCAAGGAAAGTAGGGGTCAAAAAGATTTCCTTAATGGAATTGAGAAACTTTATTTTTCCGGATGCTTCCTGCTCCTCCTGATGCACCGCTCTCGCTTTTTCCACTTCCTTCCTCAAAAGCTCTTTTCTGCTCTGAAGAAGCTCTCCGTAAACCTTTCCTTGATAAATGTTTTCAAGTCCGGAGAACATAAAGACAAAAAGAAGAATAAACACAGCAAATAAAATATAAGGCAAAAGAGGGCTCTTCCCTGCCTGACGCAAGTATTCCACTACGGAAGGACGAAGATACTCGTGGGAAAAATTCACTAAAATGTGTAAAAGAACACCGGGTACAATGGAATCGGATGCCAATGCAACAATGCCGAAGACCACTCCCATAAACAGATAATAGAAAAAGTTTTCAAGGGAAATATGGACCATTGCAAACATAATGGCGGAAACTGCCACCGCAAAGTAGGAGCCGTACTGACGGTATTCCTCCAGCAAAACACCGCGAAAAACAAGCTCTTCAAAAACCGCCGGGAGAAGAATGGTGCAAAGAATCGTTAAAAAGCGATTTTGGCTATCCACGGGAATCACCACCGCAGAGGGTGTTGAGACCATGGCAGAATCAAAGAAGAAAAGCCCCATATATCTCAGAAGCATGCTTCCCACAAAAAAGATCAGAGCCATATTTACCAAAAACGGGATCTTGGACGGGGAAACATAGCGGAACTTCATAGTGGAGACAATATCTTTCCCTCTCACCTTGCAGTAAAACGCAAGAGGCAGAAGAAAAATGATCAGCTGGATGATGGTAGAAGTCAGAAAAAGGTCCATTTCAAAACGCTGTGCAACGGTCACGATGGGCCCTGCAAGTCCTACAAAAACCAGGATCACGCCAAAAAAGACCGGCGCATATAAATTGGATTTTAAGTTCAAGCCTGTTCCCCCTCAAAACACATCTGCCTTGCAAGCTCTTTTGCATACAAATCGCCTTTCAAAAGAGAAAGCAAGAGAAAACCGAAGTCGGAAGCGGTACCTGCTCCGCGGGATGTGATCACTCTTTCGGAAAGTACGGCCTTTTTTGCAGAGATCTTCTTGCAGAAAAGCCCTTCCTCCATTCCGGGATAACAGGTTGCCTCTTTTTCGGAAAGAAGACCCATTTCTCCGAAAACAGTCGGAGCGGCACAAATTGCAGCAAGATATCCGCCCTTTTCATAATGAGAAAGAATCCTTTCGCGCAAAGCGGAACAGTTTTTCAAATTGAGTGTTCCCGGCATTCCACCGGGTAAAAGGATCATTTCTTCAGAATCGGAAAGCTCTTCCAAAACCGTATCCGCCACAAAAGGAATCCCGTGGGCACCTGTTACAACCTTAGATGCTGTAATGCTGCAAGTGCGCACCTCTACCCCGCCGCGGCGAAGAATATCAATAGGGGTGACTGCTTCGATTTCCTCAAAGCCTTCCGCCAAGAATACCGTTACCATAAAAACTCCTTATCCGATGATATCGGAAACCAAATCGTATATTTTTTCGCCGATCTCTTCAATGGAGAACATCTCCCCGCGGTCATCCACACAGGAAAGGCTCTTCCATCCCCACTTCTTCGCACAGGTCTCAGCACTTCTTGCCGCTTTCTTCAAATGCTCGGCATTTTCGTGGATGTCCTTTTTTTCGCCTCTTACATCGATCAGCTCTAAGCTTTTTTCCACAGGAACCTTTAAAAGAAGCGTCAGATCCGGAACCGGCAGGCCAAGCTTTACAAATTCAAAATCATAGAGCCAGGAAAGAAAAGCCTCGTGCTCTTTTTCGGGGAGCTTTGTCAATTGATGGATGGCATTTGCTGTGGTATATCGGTTTGCAATGATAATACCGCCTTCATCATAATCTTTTTTCCAATCGAGACGGAAGGAAGCAAAGCGGTCCACAGCAAAAAAAGTAGATGCCGCAAAAGAATTTACCGCTTCGGGATCGGTACCGAATTCTCCGTCCAAATACATTTTCACAGGATTACACGCCGGACTTTCATAGTCGGGAAAAGAAACAAGACGCACCTTTTTTCCCTCTTTGGAAAGACGCTCGAAAAGCACCTTGGACTGGGTGTTTTTCCCGCTTCCGTCAAGACCGTCGATCACGATTAATGTTCCCATAATATCGCCTTTCTGCAAATATGCACAGTAATTTAGAATATTATAACATAAAAAAACAAAAACCACAAGATAAATTATGATTCTTTCTAAAAAATAAAACGAAGAAAAGCCTTGCTATTTTTTCAAAAAAAGGGTATATTGTCAAACATAGAAACATACGATCAAACGAGGTGAAACGATGAAAGTAATCTTATTAAACGGTTCTCCCCACAAGGATGGATGCTGTAACCGTGCGCTGCGTGAAATTGCAGACACCCTGAAAAAGGAAGATATTGAAAGTGAGATCCTTTGGCTTGGAAATAAAGAACTCAGCGGCTGTCTCGGCTGTGGCTTTTGCAGAAAAAACGGAAGGTGCATTAAGGAAGACAAGGTGAACGAATTTGCCCCTCTCATAAAAGAGGCAGACGGCTTTGTTGTAGCTTCCCCCGTTCATTACGCATCGGCGGGTGGTGCGGTCACCTCTTTTTTAGACCGACTGTTCTTCTCTTCCTCAGGGCTTCTTGCGGGAAAGCCCGCCTGCGCAGTCGTCTCTTGCCGCAGAGGCGGTGCCAGTGCAGCCTTTGACCAGCTGAATAAGTATTTTACCATTTCCTCTATGCCCATTGTATCGGGTCAGTACTGGAATATGGTTCACGGTCAGACACCGGAAGAGGTGGAAAAAGACCTGGAGGGACTTCAAATTATGAGAAGCCTCGGAAAAAATATGGCTTGGCTGATCAAGTGCATCAAATTAGGCAGCGAGAACGGCATCCCCTTTCCGGAAAAAGAGGAAGCGATCCGCACAAGCTTTATTCGTTAAAACACAGATCAGGAATGAAAAAACGCAGGTGATCCTGCGTTTTTTTGTATATTAATAATCTTTTCAGAAAAAAATAAAAACATACTTTTTTACCATACGGAGGAAAAATGTCGGAGAAAATAAGGCTTCGCCTGATTGATCTTTTTATTCTTGTTCTGGCAGGAATACTTTTATATTTTCTTTTAAAATATGCTTTCTTTCTGATCTTCCCCATTTTTCTTTCCTTTTTGTTTTCCGAGGGGATCAGAAAAAGCCTGGATCGTTTAACCCCCTTAACTCCGATCGTAAAACGAATTCTAACTGTCCTTGTACTTTTGATCTTCTTTTCTCTTTTGTCTCTTGTTACAGTCTTACTGGCCGAAAGGATTCTGCATTACGCGGCAAAATGCACCGAATTTTTATCAGAGAATATGGAAGATATCTCTCATTTTTGTAAAGAAAAAACCGTGATGATCAAAAACAATCTTTCCGATTTTCTGCATACAGATCTCACTGATCATTTTTCTTTTCATTTACCTGATATTTTCGGGCGGTGGCTTCAAAAAATCATTGAACACCTCCCGAAATGGATCGGTGCCTTTGTCTCCTTCATCCCGCGTTTTTTCATTTCCAGTATTATTTTCTTCGTCAGCTGCTACTATTTTTCCTGCGATTGGGAGCGGATATCGGCCTTTTTTTCCAAAAAGATAAAAAAAGAGAGACGAGAACAGCTTGCAAACTTAAAGAAGCAGTTCTTTCTCTCTCTTCGTGGCTATACAAAAGCCTATTTTTTGCTTTTTCTTCTCAGCTTTTCCCAGCTTTTTTTCGGACTTGTGCTCCTGAGGATCCGCGGTGCCTTCAGCATCGCTTTTACCATTGCACTGATCGATCTTTTGCCGGTACTTGGCTGCGGAACGGTCCTGATCCCATGGGCTTTGGTCTCCCTTCTGTCCGGGAACTATTCCTTAGGGATCTGGCTTCTGATCCTTTACCTTGTTACACTGGTTATCCGTCAAATTGCAGAGCCGAAAATTTTGGGCTCCTCCATTGGTCTGCATCCTTTGATCTCTCTGTTACTTGTGATCATAGGACTTCGGTTTTTCGGGCTTTGCGGAATGATCCTCTTCCCTCTTTGTGCATCCTGTCTTTTTCAGGCAAACAAAATGAATACCGAAAAAGAAAAAGGTCTGTAAATATTACAGACCTTTTTACATATTAAACTCTTTCAACCTTGCCGCTTCTCAGGCAGTGAGCACAAACATAAACACGGGTATGAGTGCCGTTTACAACAGCTCTAACCTTCTTTACATTGGGCTTCCAAGCATGGTTGGTTCTTCTGTGGGAGTGGGATACTCTCTGACCGAAAGTAACGCCCTTTCCGCAAATTTCACACTTTGCCATAGTAATTACCTCCAAAGACGCTTATGCGCCGAACATCTTAATTTTCTGCAGTTACGATTTCTGCAGCATTCTCTTCTTCATCCGGGGTTACAACTTCTTCCTGCTTGGTAGCAGTGTCATCTTTGCTTTCAGCCTTCTTGTTATCGCTGACAATGCCGCTGAACACATACACCAAGAGAACAAGGATCACAAAAATAATAGATACAATTGTGGTTACCTTGGAAAGAATACGGTCGATGGTCTTGCCTTTGGTCTTTCCGAAGAAAGTCTCAGCACCACCGGCAATAGTCCCGGAAAGTCTGTTGTCTTTACCGCTCTGCATCAAAACTGCTACTACCAAAAAGACAGAAAGCAGGATCATAACAGAGCAAAGAACTGTAATCAATACTTCCATTTTTTACTCCTTGATGGAATTAGTCACTAATATAGGGAAGGATCGCAATCTGGCGGGCACGCTTGATTGCAGTGGTAAGTTCTCTCTGGTGCTTAGCACAAGTACCGGTGACTCTTCTGGGAAGGATCTTGGAGCGCTCGGAAACAAACTTGCGAAGTTTAGCAGCGTCCTTGTAATCAATCTGGGTTACTTTTTCTGCGCAGAAAGCGCAAACTTTCTTTTTTCTCTTAGGTCTAAAAGCCTTTTGTTCTTTATCCATGATAAATTCCTCCGTATTCAAATTTTAAAAGGGAAGGTCGTCGTCAGTGCTCATTTCTTCAAAAGCAACGTCCTTCGGGCTGGCTCCGTAAGGAGCCGGGGTTGCGCCTGCCATTGCAGATGCGCCGTCACCCTTCTTTTCAACGAACTGAGCTTCCTCTGCTACCACTTCGGTAACATATCTCTTTTGTCCGTTCTGATCGACCCAGTTACGGGTCTGGAGAGAACCGACAATGAGAATGCTCTTGCCCTTCTGAAAATACTTGGTGATAAATTCTGCGGTGTTTCGCCATGCAACAACATTAATAAAGTCAGCCTGCTGAGCATTCTCGGTATTCTTAGAAGAAAATCTTCTGGAAATTGCGAGACTGAACGAAGTAACGGAAATTCCGTTCTGCGTCTGCTTCAGCTCAGGATCGGCAGTTAAGTTACCGATCAAAATAACCTTGTTAAATGAAGCCATTGCAGTTCACCTTACGCGTCGATGCGAATGGTCATGGAGCGGAGAATGCCTTCAGTAATGCTGAATCTTCTCTCGAGCTCTACGGGGAAATCACGGTCTGCAGTGTACTGCATTACAACGTAATAACCGTCGTTGACATCATCAATGGGATAAGCAAGTCTTTTCTTGCCCCATTCGTCAACATTTTCTACGACAGCGTTCTTCTCGATTCTTGCTTTGAATTTAGCGACGAGTTCCTGAACCTTCTCTTCGCCGAGCTCAGCATTCACGATGAAAACCGTTTCGTATTTGCCCTTCAGTTTTTCCATTATGTTAACCTCCTTTTGGACATATGGTCTCCCGAAATCGGGAAACAAGAAGTACGGCATAAGAAATTTACCGTAACACAATCATAGATTATACACAATCCGGTGATATTTGTCAAGTAAGTAAAAAAAGTTTTCCGTTTGTTCATTTTCATAAAAAAAAGAGGCATCACTGCCTCTTTTTATCTGTAAAATCTGTGTCCTTCAATTTCACACACAACATTTCTGGTCATATCAAACCAGTTTCCTTCCCCCACGATATAAGGGTTACAAAAATACAAGGCACCCTCAGAATAATCGGGAGCAGATCCGCTGAGAACCAGATTGACCGCCTGTAAGGTGGTTTCGTCGGGAACCCAATCACCCCAACCGTCATAGTTGACCATTACATCAAACTGTCCGGGAGAAAGAACGACCTCTTTTACCGTGGAACCGAATCTCGGTCCCTGAACACGGTTGAAGATCACTTCCGTAATCAGGATCTTGTGAGGAAGTGAGCCGCTTCTGGTTTCATGGCCTACACAGTAGAGAATCATTTCATATTCTTCCTGAGAGACCGGCACGCTCACCGAAAAATGAGGTGCAGACTGACTCACAGCCAAAACAGAGGACATCACATTGCGTCCGGCTACGGGAGAGGATTCTTTGTTCAAGCCGTAAACAGCTTTGGAAAAAGACGCCTCAGGCGCGTTATAGATCTCCGCAGGCTTTGCGGAAAGATCAGCTTTTGCGGGAATCGGTGTGGTTTTGGATACCTCCTGTTCTTTTGCAGCCATTTCAGGTGCGGTAGGTGCTTCTGAAAAAGAAGGCACCTTACTAAAAGCAGGAATCGAAGGCATGTGAACCGGGGAAACCAGGATCGCCAAAACCAAAATCAGGCTTGCGGAAAGCACGGATACCGATCCGGAAAGCTCTGCTAGTTTCTTTGTCATAGATACTCCTGTTTCATATTTTTTTATGCGTACGACTTCGCAAACTCATGCAATTCTAAAACCGAGGGTGATTATAGGCATATTTTTTTCGCTTGTCAACATTGTTCCCTGTTTTTTAAAATTTAAGCAATATTTCGTTCATTTTTGTGATTTTTGTTTTTTTTTTCGAAAAATCCTCCTTATTTTTTCGAAAAGTTTCCTTTTATTATATATATTATATGCTATGAAGCCGAAGAAAGTTTTTTGCTTTCTTCGGCTTCTTTGTTTACAATTTGTTTACTTTTTCATCTCGAGAATTGTGACGCCTCCATCACCTTCTCCGTAAAGACCCAATCGGAAGGAAGCGATTCTCGGGTCTTTCTTAAAAAACCTCCAAAGGCCTGCCTTCAAAGCACCGGTTCCTTTTCCGTGGATCACGGTAACAGACTCATATCCTACAAGAATCACATCATCCAAATACTTGTCCACAACGAACCAGGCATCATCGGTCACAAGGCCTCTCACATCCACACTATTGGATGTATGACTGCGAGGAGAAGTCTTCACACTTCCCTTTTGTTTTGTCCCTTTTTGCTTTTGTTTTGTAATTAAACGAAGCGTAGAAAGAGGCATTTTCATTCTGAGATTTCCAACAAGAACCGAGGCTTCTTCACCTTGGATCTTCTCGATCACACCTTCCTTTCCTACCTTGGAAACAAGGACAAAATCCCCAACCTTAAAGGGTCTCGGAGGGGTATAATCTTCCTCCTCTTCCATCTTTCTTGAGACGGTCAAGGAAATGCGATCCTCCTCGCCACGCAAAGTAAGACGAAGCTTTCTCCTCTCTTCCTCAAGATCCTTCTGCTCTCTGTCGCGAAGGGCTTTTTTCTGCATTTCCTCCAGCTTTTCAATGGTAGAATCGGAAAGAGCGCGGGCACTTTTTACCAGGCGGAGAGCTTCTTTTTTCGCCCGTTCCATCTCTTTTTCCGCACCCGCAAGCAGTCCTTCCCGCTCTTTCATGGCTTCTTCATGTGCTTTTTGGGCTTCCTGAAGCATTCTTTTCGCCGTTTCGCGGTCTTTTTCCATGGAAACTCGTTCTGCCTCCAATTTTCCGACCACGCTTTCGAAGCGGCGGTTTTCCGCTTTGATCAGATGCTCTGCCTTTTCGATGATCTCGCGGGAAAGACCAAGCTTTGTTGAAATGAGAAACGCATTGGATCTGCCGGGTGTGCCGATGATCAGGCGATAAGTAGGCTTTAAGGTGGAAATATCAAACTCACAAGAAGCATTTTCCACCCCGTCTGTTTCAAGCGCGTAGGTCTTCAATTCCGCATAGTGAGTGGTGGCGGCACATTTTACCCCTTTGGCGCGAACGGTTTCCAAAATAGATTCTGCCAGCGCTGCGCCTTCCACCGGGTCAGTACCGCTGCCAAGCTCATCAAAAAGCATCAAAGCACCGGGAACGGCTGAATCCAGCATAGATATAATATTGACAATATGAGCAGAAAAGGTAGAAAGAGATTGCTCGATGCTTTGCTCATCACCGATATCCGCCAAGATCTCGGGATAAACAGGAAGAACCGCCTCCTCTGCGGGAATCTGAAGGCCCGTTTGCGCCATCATAGCAAGAAGGCCTATGGTTTTTAAGGTAACGGTTTTGCCGCCTGTATTCGGGCCGGTAATCACAAGGGTATCGAATTCCTTTCCCAAGGTAAGAGAGATCGGAACGGCAATTTTGGGATCCAGCAGCGGATGCTTTGCCTTTGTAAAGGAAAGCTCTCCTGTTTTTGAGATCTGCGGCTCGATCGCATCCATTTTGTAAGAAAGCTCGGCACGGGCAAAAATAACTGAAAGCTCTACTACATTATAAAAATCAAGACGAAGTGCATCACAAAAGGCCGAAACTCTTTGAGAAAGAAGTGCAAGAATCCTTTCGATCTCTTCTTTTTCTTCCCCTTCCAAGATTTTGATCTGGTTGTTTAGTTCCACAACAGATAAAGGCTCAATAAAGACCGTTGCGCCGCTGGCACTGGTATCATGTATCAGGCCCTTGATCTCGTTTTTATATTCACTCTTTACAGGGATAACAAAGCGGGAATTACGGAAGGTAATGATATTTTCCTGTAAAAAGGTACCGTAAGCACCGGAAATATAGTGCTGCAGGGCATCGCGGATCTTGGCAGAACATGAGGTGATCTTTCGGCGGATGGAAAAAAGCGCAGGGGAAGCATCGTCCGCAATGCTGTCCTCCGAAAGGATACAGCGATGGATCTCATGGTCAAGTCCCCGATCCGGCAAAAGACGGCGGAAGATCTCTCCTAAAACACTGTCTTCTCCGACCATATTCTCCCCGTAGCGATGGGCACTGTCTACAGAGCGAAGAAGCGCGCCTACGCGCAAAAGCTCAACGGGGTTTAAAACCGCACCTTTTTCTGCCCTTTCCAAGATCCCGGGGATCTGAGGGTGCGCAGAAAGAGAGGGCCCGCCCTTTAAGGCAAGCATTCTTTTGGCTGCTGCCGTTTCCTTTTGCAAACGAAGAACCCTCTCTCGGTCCTGTTCCGGGAGAAGGGTAAAGATCTTCTCCTTTCCTGCCTCTACCGAGCAGCACCCGGCAAGGCGAGAAAGGATCTTTCTATATTCTAAAATATCAACTGCTTTTTCAAAGGGTTTCATTCTTTGTGTTATCCTTTTTTATTTCCGTTTTTTCCGGTACAGGCATTTTCTTCACCTGTTTATAAAAATCCAGGGTTTTATAGCTTCTTTCCAGCTGACTGGTAAGATACTTTTCCGTAAAATGAGAAAAATCCCGAATCAGATCTTCCGGAACGCGCAGCGCATAGGCTTTTTCCTCCGGAGCCTCCACACTTCTTCTGCAAAGGGAAAGGACATCCCTTCGGATCCTAACAAAATCTGTATCAAAAGAAGTAATACAGTCGGGACAAATCAGATCTCCGTCGAGAAGACGGAAGAAGAAGGAGGGTGCTTCATCCGCATCCTTTCCGCAAACACTGCAGCCAGTAAGATTGGGCATCAGTCCGTTTGCCGCAAGAAGGCGCATTTCAAAAACAGCCTTGATCCATTCTTCGGAACGGTCCTCTTTTGCAATCAGATACAAAGCATTCATCAAAAGGCGGAGAACACTTTTTCCCGTTTCCGCATCCCTGGCCGTATCCTCGGCAAGCTCCGCAAGATAGGAAGCCAGAGCAAGAGAGGTAATTTCCGCCCCTTGCCGAACAGTAGCATAAAGAGGGGTGGCGCGCTTTAAATAGCACTTATCCCCTCTTTCCTCGATTTCAAACTCAGAATAGACAAAAGTTGCACAGCCCGCAGCGTTTTTGCTTGTGATACTGCGAATTCCACGGGCTTTGAAAAAAAGCTTTCCTTCTTCGGTCAGTACGGTGATCAGCTTATCACTTTCCGAGTATTTTATGCTTTTTAAGACCAGACCTTTTACGGCTCGAGTCATATTCAATCCCTCTTAAAGCCAAAGGAGCCCAAAAGGAATTCGTTATCACGCCAATTTTCCTTTACCTTGACCCAAAGGTTGATGTTCACATGGACACCGAAAAACGCCTCCAGATCCTGACGGGCAAAGGAGCCGACCTTTTTCAGCATTGCACCATCTTTTCCGATAACGATCTTCTTATGGCTTGCCTTTTCGCAAAAGATCTCGGCACGAATGTCGATCAGCTTATCCGATTCCTTAAATTCCTCAATGACTACTGCAATACCATGGGGAATCTCTTTATCCAAAAGCTTCAAAAGCTTTTCACGGATGATCTCTTCCGCAATGGTTCTCTCCGCCTGATCGGTGATCATATCGGGGGAAAAGAACCACTCCCCTTCCTCCAGAAAAGGCTCTGCCTCCTGGAAAATGATCTCCACGCCGTCACCTGTTTTTCCGGAAAGAGGAATCACCGCGGCAAAAGAATATTCTTTGGAGAATACATCAATGGTGCGAATGATATCCTCGGGAGTATAAATGTCGGTTTTATTGATAATCAGAACCACAGGAACACCCATCTTACCGAATTTGTCCATCAGCTCTCTTTCAATGGGATGGATCTCGGCCAAAGGCTCCACCAAAAGCATAACCATACAAACATCGGTGGTAGCAGTACCAACGGATTTCATCATCATATCGCCAAGCTTTGTTCTGGGCTTATGTACACCGGGTGTATCCAGAAAAACATACTGCGCATTACCGCGGGTAAGAATTCCCGTGATGGAGGTGCGGGTGGTCTGAGGCTTGCGGGAAACTGCAGCGATCTTCTCGCCCAAAAGCGTATTCATCAAAGTACTCTTTCCCACATTGGGACGCCCTACCAGTGCAATAAATCCTGTTTTTTGTGTTAATTCTTGCATAATTACTCCCTATTCTCCTCTTTTTTCCTCACCCTCTGAGAGAGCGCGGAGAATTCTTTCCTGTTTTTCAAACATTTCCTTTTTTTCACTTTCTTCCATATGATCCCACCCCAAAAGGTGCAAGGTGGAATGGATCACCATCAGACAAAACTCCTGACGGTAAGTGGTACCGAAATCCTTCGACTGACAATAGATCACTTTAGGACAAACGATCACATCCCCAAGGTAGGTAATGCCGCCGAAATCTTCATCCTCAAGAGGGAAGGACAGTACATCCGTTTCCCGGTCTACACCGCGGTATTCACAGTTTAGCTTTCGAATCTCTTCTCCGGAAACAAGGGAAACGGAAACCTCTCCCTTTCCTTCAAAGCCTTCCTCTTCAAGGGTTTTCATAATGGCCCTTCTCAAGGCACTTTTATAGCCGCGGAAGGGAGATTTTTCATTTTGGTTATTTTCAATGAGAATACGGCAAGTCATTTTTTGCTCCTTCCGTATTTGTCATAAGCTTCCACAATGCGGGAAACAATGGTATTTCTCACCACATCCTTTGAAGAAAGGTGATGAATACCAATGCCTTTGATATCCTTGCAGATCTCAAGTGCCTGAGAGAGCCCTGAGGGAACACCTCCCGGCAGATCGATTTGAGTAATATCGCCGTTTACTACCGCCTTTGAGCCTTGCCCAAGGCGAGTGAGGAACATTTTCATTTGCTCGGGAGTGGTATTCTGGGCTTCATCCAGAATGATAAAGGAATCATCTAAGGTTCTGCCTCGCATATAGGCAAGAGGTGCTACCTCAATAGAGCCCTTTTCCATCAGCCTTTGATAGGTCTCTCCGCCCAGCATCTCAAAAAGAGCATCATACAAAGGGCGAAGATAAGGGTCGATCTTACTTTGAAGATCTCCCGGCAAAAAGCCGAGCCTCTCCCCCGCCTCTACTGCAGGTCTTGTTATGATAATTCTGGAAACCTCTTTTTTGCGAAGTGCTACCGTTGCCATTGCAACCGCAAGGAAGGTTTTGCCGGTACCCGCGGGACCGACGCCGAAGGTAATGGTCTCCTTTCGGATGCATTCCACAAAGCCCTTTTGTCCGATGGTCTTGGGTTTAATAGGCCTTCCCTTTGCGGTAATGCAAATGGTTTCGCCAAAAAGCTTTTCTGCTTTGACTTCGTCTCCGTCACGCACTGCGCTGATAGCATATTCTACATTTTGTTCCGTCAGATTGCCGGAAAGGGTGGATAATTTTTCCAGATAATCGATCACCTTTCCCGCCATTTCCACATTGCCCGCTTCACCGGAAACACGGATCTCGCCGTCGCGGCTGAAAATGGTTACATCAAACTCGTTTTCGATCCGTCTTGCATTGGCATCAAAGGTGCCGAAAATATCAGCAATGGTTTCCACGCTTGAAATTCCAATGATTTTTTCTGACATGGTTTATCCTCTCGTTTTCAGGAAGATGTACTTTCATATAAAAAGGGAATTTCTCTGCAAATATCCTCCACGGCGGTGACAGTAACACAGAGCGTAACGCCCGATTCATCATGAGTAAAGGAAGCTTTTTCCTCTAAAATTTCATCCTCAATGGCAAAAGTTTCCCTTATAAACTCCTTATATTTATCATAAGCCAATTTCTCCGCTCTGTCAAGTTCTACAACCTCCTTTTTTTCCTTGGTTTCAAGGAAAATCACCTCTTTTTTTCGCACCGGTAAGCTCTTTCCGAAAAGGGTAACATCTTCATGGATCTCAATGGTCTCAAAGCTTTCAAACCCCGGGTGATTTCCAAAGGGAAGCGAAAAAGAAAATCCCAAAACTCCATATGTTTTTTTCACCCTTTCTTCCCCTGTAAAGACTTTTTCTTCCTGTTCATAAGGAATGCTGATTTCAAAGATCCGTTCCGTCTCGGCAAAGATCCGCCCTTTTGCGCGAACTGCAGAAAAACCGCCGTTTTTATTCTCCCGGACACCGCTGATCAAAAGTGTGCCCTCCGTAACCTTGTCTCCGACCTTAACTTCAACCTGCCCATCTAAAACTTCATAACGAACTACAGTTCCGAACCGTTCTGCTACCAGATTGGATTCGCCCTTTTCTTCTATATTTTTCTCAAAATTTTCCCTCTCGCGCACCTCTGCATATACCTTTGTACCTACCAGGTTCAGGTTCACATAAAGAAATCTGTCGTCCTCGATCTGATAACGCAAAGCAATTTCATCCAGCTCCTGCTGAGAAAGATGCGCCCCCGGGTAAAGCCCTCTTTCGGAAAGATCACGGCGAATGACCTCGGTGCCGATCAGATCGTTTCCGTAGATGTGAATTCCCCAAACAAAAAATGTAGCGATATACTGCATGAAAAAAAAGATAAAAGCACCGAGAAAAAAGCCCCCTCTTTTGCCGAAAAGCATCCAAAGCCGAAGAAGTCCCCCTTCTCTTTTTTCCAACCGCTCCTCAGGCGAAAGCTTTTCTGAAAACGCTTTCAAATGAGAAAAATGGAAGGAAAGAACAAAAAAAGAGATGCAATCTTTTTCCCTAGTTATACTCCAAACGGGGATATTTTTCTTTAAGATAAAATTTAAGATCCTCTCTCGGTCTTTGGAGTAAAACGAGATCTTATAAAACCCGAAAAGAAAGCGGAAAAAGCGATTCATGTCAGATCCTTTTCAAAGAAAACGGATGTGATCTTGCCTCTGACAGCAATATTATCATTTCCAAGCTGCTGCAGGCAAAGCGCTTCCCCGCATATCTTAAGAAAAAAGCGATTCTTTAAAATCATTTTATCCGAATCACAAAAAACAATACGCTCCACCCCTTCCACAACCAAATAATTTGCATTGTGTACCGTGACGATCGCAGGGTCTCCTCGATAAGTCCAAGTATTTTTTCTCGCTCTTTTCGCCATATTATCGCCCCTTTTCGCATATGATTAAACAATAAAATATACTCTTTGGGACGGCCTGAATATGACCAAAACAAAAATGAATTTTCTTTTTCCCTTTCTGCTTTTGCTTCTTTGCCTTGTTTTTCCATCCGCTTGTACAGAAGGTGCGAAAAAGGGCTTATCCATTTCTTTGGAGCTTGCCCTTCCTTCGCTGTTTCCGGCGCTGGTTCTCTCGGGAATGATCACGGCAAGTCTCGGTAAAAACAGCGGTATCCCAATTCCGTTTTTTCTCGGCCTTTTTTGCGGCTTCCCCGTGGGCGCAAAAAGCGTTTGCGATCTGTATCAAAAAGGAAACATCAACAAGAAAGACAGCGAAGATCTTCTTTTTTTCTGCAATAACGCAGGTCCCTCCTTTCTGATCGGTTTTGTGGGAAATGTTCTTTTTTCCGATATCAAAAAAGGCATTTTTCTTTTTTTGCTGCAAAGCGTGATCAGCACAATTTGCTTTCTCATTTTCCTTCGAAAAAGAAGCTTTGCCACAGAAAAAAGGACGACAAAAAATGCATCCGCATCTCCTTCTTTTTTCCATATTTTTACAAAATCCATTCTTAACGCCGGATTTTCCTACATATATATTATGTCCTGTATTATTTTCTTTTCCTTTGTTACAAGCCTTGTTTTTGAATTGGTTTCTTTCTCTCAAAAGACAGAGGCATTGATCCACACACTTTTGGAATTAACGGGAGGAAGCACAAAACTTTCTGTTTTCTCGAAAAAAATCTCCTTTCCTCTTTGCGCTCTCGGCTGCGGATTCGGAGGTCTTTCGGTGCACATGCAAACGATCGGGCTTTTGGAAGAAGCGGGGCTTTCATCAAGAAAGCACCTATTTGGAAAGTTGTTTTTCTCCTTTGCGCTGTTTGCCGGTACTCTTTTTTTCCAAAAACTCTTGTAATATAGGGAAAAATCATATAGAATAGTAGAAAAGGATGGGGAAAAATGAAGAAAAAACAGAATTTTGAAAGAAGCTGCTCCCTTTGTGAGAACAGCGAAGAGATCTTTGGCGGTGAATACTTTATATGCAAAAAAAGAGGGATCGTTGAGCCTGACGGTCTCTGTTCTGCTTTTTGCTTTGATCCCTTGATGATCAAAGTTTCCGTCCGAAAGATCCCCGAATTTAAGCCCATTCCCGTAAATATTGCAAATGACGAAAAAAAGGAAACAAAGTAATACTTTGTTTCCTTTTTCTTTTATGCTTTGCGGTCATTTTCAGTGTGGCGGTCCTGATTGGGAGACACGCCGAAGCGTTTTTTGTAAGCGCGGTAAAAAGAAGAGTACTCTCTAAAGCCGCTTCTCTCGCAAGCACCC
>JAZSAT010000052.1:0-60891 GCA_045602025.1 Eubacteriales bacterium
ACGAATTTTTTTTCCCGTTCTTTTTTAAAAAAAAAATTAGCAGCTTTTTGGGTACCTTTTTCTCGAAAAAGGTACAAAGGATTTATTATGACAGAAACAAAACGGTTTCAGAAAAACGACAGTGCTTTTACCTGCACCCATTGCGGCGGGGAGGTCTTACCCAATGAGGTGACCAGCCGCGATCACTGTCCCTTTTGTCTGACAAGTATGCATGTGGATATTCTCCCCGGAGACCGAAAGAACCCCTGCCGAGGGGAGCTGGTACCCGTACGCACAGAGCCTCACCCGAAAAAAGGCTTTGTGATCCATTACAAATGCAAAAAATGCGGGGAAAAAGTATCCAATAAGGCGGCCATGACGGGGGTTCAGCCTGACGATACGGATCTACTCATCCGATTAACTGCAAGTGTCACGGAGGATTTTTAATGGCACAGAAGAAAAAAAGAACTGCTCGCCGATCTCCCAAGGACCTGAAAAAAAGGCCTAAGATTGAGGAAAGAGCCATTCACATCCTAATGCCTTATATTTTGGGGCTTTTTGCCCTGTTTTTTGCCCTGTGTTTTCTTTTGGAAGAAGGAAAGATGGGCTTTTTCGGCGGCGCGGCACTGCTCCTTCGGGGACTTTTCTCCGTAGGTGCCTACGCCTTCCCCGCATTTCTTTGCGTTCACGCTGTTTTTTATAAAAGAGATCTTCTTGCGGGCAGCCACCTTTATAAATTCTGGTTTACCTTCGGAGATATGGCCTTTATCGGCGCCCTTTGCGGGATTTTCTCCGGAAACGAGCCTACCTTTTCCCCGAAGGACAATTACCTTGGTGGTATCGAGCATACGGCGGGTGGCCTTGTAGGCGGTACGGTCTATGCTTTTCTTGATTGGTGCATGGGCTTTTTTGCTCCTGTTGTAGTGGTTTTGGCGGTGATCGTATTCACCACCTTCCTGTTCGGAAAGACCCCGGCAGACCTGATCCGCGCCATTCTCATTCCCTTGGGTGAAAAAATGAGGGAGGACCATGAGGATCGGATCGACCGCAGAGCACTTGAAAGAGAAAGAAAGGAAGAAGAAAGACTTCTTCTTGCCAAAAAAATAGCCAAAGAAGAAAACGACCGCTTCCGCGAAGAAGTAAAGAATAAGAAAAAAGGGAAAAAGTGCGCCGTCAGTATGGAAGAGGGAGAGGAAGTCCACTCCGAAATACCCGAGGATCTTGTACCTACCGGGGAAGAGACGATTCGGCTCAATCCCCAAACGGGTGAGGTGATCGAAGAGATCTCCCGGGAGCCTGCCCCGGTTCGGGAGATCATTCCCATTGAGGAAATGGAATCGGAGCCTGTTCCCTCTTTAAATGAAGAAGTCGCTGCAGAAGAAGATATTGCCGTAACGGAAGAGGAAGTCAAAGCGGCCTTGAAGGAAAAATTCGGCGACGATATCGACCTGGAAAAAAGCATTGTTTCTTCCGAAGAGGAAGAAAAGGAAGAAGAAAAGGAAGAATACCGCTTCCCGCCTATCTCCCTTCTTCAGGCAGGTGTTCCTGCCGATGCGGGTTCCAAAACCGAGCAGCTGAATACCGCCAATAAATTGGTGGAGACCCTTGCAAGCTTCGGTGTAAAGACCACCATTTCCGGTATTGCCAAGGGCCCTGCAGTAACCCGGTATGAACTTCAGCCTCAAAGAGGCGTCAGAGTTCGCTCCATTGTAAATTTAACCGATGACATTGCCCTTGCCATGGCGGCGGGGGGTGTCCGTATCGAAGCACCCATCCCCGGAAAAGAGGCGGTGGGAATTGAAGTGCCCAACAAGGCAAGAGAGACGGTTTTTGTTCGAGAACTCATTGAAAATCCCGACTTTGCCGGCAACGCTTCCCGCTTAAACTGCAGTCTCGGTAAGGATGTTGCGGGCAACCATATTTACTGCGACCTTTCCAAAATGCCCCATATTCTCATTGCTGGTGCAACGGGTATGGGTAAATCCGTGTGTCTCAATTCTTTAATCGTCAGTATGCTCTACCACGCCACCCCGGAAGAGGTGCAAATGATCCTCATTGACCCAAAAAAGGTGGAAATGGGTAAATACAACGGTATTCCTCATCTTCTCGTTCCCGTGGTCAGTGACTCCAAGAAGGCGGCCGGTGCTTTAAACTGGGCTGTGATTGAAATGGAAAAACGCTTTATCGAGCTGGAAGAGGTGGGCGTTCGTGATATTAAGGGCTATAATGAAGTAACGAAAAACGATCCCGATCGCCGTCATATGAGCCATATCGTCATTATCATCGACGAGCTGGCAGACCTTATGATGACCGCAAAAAATGAAGTAGAAACCAGCATTTGCCGATTGGCACAAAAGGCGAGAGCCGCAGGTATGCACCTTGTGATCGGTACGCAGCGTCCTTCGGTGGATGTTATTACAGGTCTTATTAAGGCAAATGTACCTTCCCGTATTGCCTGTACCGTTGCCAGCCAGGTGGACAGCCGTACCATTATTGATATTATGGGTGCGGAAAAGCTTCTTGGTAAGGGTGATATGCTCTACGCTCCCGTAGGATCCTCCAAGCCCCTCAGAGTTCAGGGCTGCTTTGTATCCGATGCGGAGGTAGAGGCAGTTTGTGACTTTATCCGTTCTCAGCGCGGCGCTTCCTATGATGAAGCTGTCTCCAATATGATTGAGAGAGAGGCTCAGAAGTGCGGCGAAAAGAAGAAAGGCTTCGGCGGCTTTGAAAGTGAAGGAGGAGACGGTGCCACCATCGGTCTCTTTGCGGATAAGGATCCCCTTTTGGAAAAGGCCATTGATGTGGCAGTAACCGAAAAGAAGGTGTCTACTTCCCTCTTACAGAGAAAGCTTTCCGTTGGCTACGCCCGCGCGGCGAAGCTCATTGACTTTATGGCGGAAATGAATGTAGTCGGGCCTTATGCAGGCTCCAAGCCCCGCGAGGTGCTTTGGACCGAGCAGTATTATGCTGAATATAAAATGCGTGCGCTGGAAGACCAGCCCATTGATTAAGGAGGAAAATTATGTTACAGGAACCTTGGAAAACATTAAAAAGCGGCACCGATATCCGCGGTGTTGCACTGGAGGGCGTTGAAGGTCAGAATGTAGACCTGACCGATGAGATCATCACAAAGATCGCCTCTTCCTTTGCGCTTTGGCTAAAGGATAAGACCGGCAAGGAAAATCCCCTTGTTGCCATCGGCCGTGACAGCCGACTTTCCGGTCCTCATATTGCAGAAATTTTGGAAAATGTACTTGTGAAAAAGGGCTTTGAAATTCTGATCACAGGTCTTTCCTCTACCCCTGCTATGTTTATGACCACCATTGATCTGAAAACCGATGCGGCCATTCAGATCACCGCTTCCCACCACCCCTGGAACCGCAACGGTCTGAAATTCTTCCTGCCCAGTGGCGGTCTGGAAGGAAGTGACATCAAGGAGATCCTTCTTCTTTGCCAGGAAGGAAAGTTTGCTCCCGATGCCGAGGGCGGCTCTTCCCGTGAAGTAAATTATATGGATACCTATGCCGAAAGACTCAAGAAGCTCATTTCCGACGGTGTCGGCGGCGGTGACAAGCCCTTGGAGGGCTTCCATGTTTGTGTGGATGCCGGTAACGGTGCGGGCGGCTTTTATGTAGAAAAGGTGCTGAAGCCCCTTGGTGCCGAAACACGCGGTTCTCAGTTCCTTGATCCCGACGGATCCTTCCCCAATCATATTCCCAACCCCGAAAACAAGGTGGCAATGGAATTTGCTTGCCGTGCCGTAAAGGAATCCGGTGCGGATCTGGGTATTATTTTTGATACGGATGTAGACAGAGCAGGCTGTGTAGACGCCTCCGGCCGTGAGATCAACCGTAACAGACTGGTAGCACTTTCCTCTGTGATCGCCCTTCAGGGCAACGAGGGCGGTGCCATTGTTACCGACTCCATTACCTCCTCCGGTCTTAAGACCTTTATTGAAAAGGATCTGGGCGGTCAGCACATGCGTTTTAAGCGCGGCTACAAAAATGTAATCAATAAGGCCATCGAAATGAACAAGGCAGGCATCAATACCCCCCTTGCCATTGAGACCAGCGGCCACGCGGCTCTCCGTGAAAACTACTTCCTTGACGACGGTGCATACCTTGCAACCCGTATTCTCATTGAAGCTGCAAAAATGAAAAAGGAAGGCAGAAACCTGACCGAGCTGATTGCAAATCTGGAAGAGCCCTTCGAATCCTACGAGCTTCGTTTTGATATTACCGAGAAGGATTTCAGACCTGTGGGCGAAAAGCTTCTTTCCGATCTTGAAAATTACGGCAAGAAAATGGGCTGGCAGGTAGCGGACGACAGCTTCGAGGGCGTTCGTATTTCCTTCCCTCAGGGCGAAGGTGATGGATGGTTCCTCATTCGTCTTTCCGTGCACGATCCCGTTATGCCTATGAATGTGGAATCGGCTGTGGAAGGCGGCGCGAAGGTGATCGCTGCAAAGCTTTATGACTTCTTGAAAAACGGTAATTACGCCGTTTGCATTGACCCCTTGAAGGAGTTTTTGGCATGACAAAGGAAAAGATCGATCGGATCAACGCCTTAGCCCGCAAGGCCAAGACCCCCGAGGGCCTTACCCCTGCGGAAAAAGAGGAGCAGGCCTCCCTTCGCAAGGAATATATTGAGGATTTCCGCCGCAGTACCTTGGCTGCCCTGGGAAGAATCGATATTCAGAATGAGGACGGTTCTATCGAGCCGCTTTTAAAGCAGTAAAAAAAGCACCCGAAAGGGTGCTTTTTTCAATGATGTTTGTCCTTCGGACAAGTGATGTTTTCCTTCGGAAAGTGATGTTTGCCCTTTGGGCAAGTGATGTGTTTTCCTAGCGGAAAACATTGTGGTAGGCATCGGCTAACGCAAATGCCATTTTTTGTATGTGGGTCATTCGTGAATGACCCCTACAGAGGCAAAAGGTCTTACCTTCTTAAAAAAAGATAAGCTTGAAATCCAAGCTTATCTTTTTATCTTTATGTATTTGTTTTGTGTTCTGCCACGGCTTCGTGGGCGGCGTTTTGGAGAAGGGTGATTTTTTCTTCGGTGAGGGAAAGGTCAGCGGTATCGGTTTTATACACGGGGCGGAAGCTATTTCCGATACAGCTTTTGCCGGTTAAGACCTCAAACCACACGCAGGCGTTCAGGTACTGACCGCCGCCGATATCACCGTCGTGGGTAAAGTCGTCGAGAAACTCCCCTTTTGAAAGGCGGGAACAAAGGGTAAAGCGTTCTGCCTGGGGGAGATCTGCGGGAGGTGAAACAAAAAGGGGTAGATCACGGACCTTTTCCCAAGCGTCACCCGTGGGAACGCCTTCCACGCCGTAATTTTCCATCATACGCTGCATTACGCCGCGCTTTGCTTCGTAAACACGCTTTCTCTGTTCTAAGGTCTTCATTTCAAAGGCCATGTTGTACCCGATCTCGTTTGCCCAAACCTGGTGCCACAAAAAGCGGGCGTGGGGGAATTCCTTAGAGATATACTGATAAAGCTGTCCGAAATACGGCTCGGCATTTGCAAGGCTTGTTTCGGTATCGCCCGATGAGAAGGAGCGGGCGTTGTTATCAAAGGAGATCACATCCCAGTTTTTGGTGCTAAGGGCTGCTTTCAGGCTGTAGTTCGGGGTCATGGAGATTCCCCTTTGATCAACTACGCGGAACTGATAACCGGGGTTGTCCTGTTTCAGCCAGGTATAGTGCTTTTCAAGGGAGCAGCCGCTGTCGTACACAAGGCCTAGGGTCACATCCTCATATCCTGCAGCCTTCAGCATACCGTACAGCTCATCGGTAAAGTAGTAGCAGGTACTGTTACTGACAAAAAATACATTCAATTCCCCGTCCTCCTTGGGATCTTTTATGCTGTTTTCTGTTGCTATATCTGTGAGCTTAGGCTCGGAATCTTCCTTCAGTGCCGGATTTGCAGAACAGGAGGCCAGAAGAAGGAAGGTAAAAGACAGCAGGGCTGTAAGTAATTTTTTCATAATCGTTGTTAACTTTTTTGTACCTTTTTGAAAAAAGGTACCCAAAAACTTATGACTAAAAATAATTATAATGTAAAACTTATAATATAAAACGAAAGTAAATCTGCGAGGCGAGGCGCACAAGGGAAAGCCGAAGGAGTTTACCCCCGTAAATGACTGAGGTTTTCTCCGCAGTGGAACGAAGCTGTAGCTGATTTTATAAAGTTTTATAAGGTTTTAAGTTTTGCCATGCGTACATCCTCCCCCTGAAACAGCTTTACCTGAAATTCGCCCAAAAGGCGGGACAAAACGGCGGAATCGTATTCCTTTTCCAGCTGCTTATAGGTGAGATTGGTGGAAATAATGGTAGGAAGGCCCTTTACCAAAACTCTGTGATTGATCAGACGGTAAATGGCACTGCTTGTGGCGCGGGAGGAAGGCTCTGTACCAAGGTCATCCAAAATGAGAAGCTCCGCCTCCAAAATGCGGCGGGTACCCTCCGCCTCCTCCTCCGATTCGAATCTTTCTTTCTCGAAGGTTGCGGCAACAGAAGGGGCAGATTCATAAACTACATCAAAAGCCCGCTCGATCACCTTCCCTGCAATGGCACTGGAAAGGTGGGTCTTTCCGAGACCTGTTCCCCCGATAAAAAGAAGCGATGGGGAATGCAAGGAGAAATTCTCCGCATAGTCCTTGCAGAAGGTGAAGATCTCTTCCATAATATCTCTCGGTGAGAAACGCTTGTCGGGCAAGGGGTGCTGAGAGTAGTAGCTAAGGTCGAAATTATCGAATCGCTGCTTCTGAAGAAGCTTTTCGATCCCGCTCTGACGAAAGCTTTCCATAATGGCGGCCTTTTTCAGACAGGAGCACATCTTCCCTTCAAAGTAGCCCGTATCCTGACAAAGGGGGCAAGCGATCTTCGTCTTGGTATAGTCACGGGGGAGTCCCATTTTTTCCAAAAGATCCCCGTATTTTTTCACAATGGCATTGTGCTCGTTTTTGATGGTTTCAATTCTTTGGGGCAGATCTTCCCCGCCCTTCAGGCTCTCCCCTAAAATACGGGGGCCGAGAGCCCGCTTTTCAAGACCCAAAAGGCGAAGGGCCTCGTTTTTCTCCTCCACTTCCCTTTCACGGGCACGGGCAAATTCCTCTTCCCGCTTTCTGCGTGCGTGAAGATCACTTTCTGCCTGTTCTAAAATCTTACGGTTAAACATAGCTTCTCCTTAAAGCTTTTTTCTGCCGACGGAAACGGCCTGTTCAAAGAAATCGTCAAGATCGTAGCTCTTGGGAGCACGGTCTTCGCTTTTTGTTGCCACTTTATCGATGTCCTCGGGGGCAGTCACACCGTTTTGGTACCAGGATTCCAAAATTTTGTGCATATACCGGATGGAGGGATTTTTTGCGGTGTTTGCAGTTTTTTCAAAGGCTGCGGTGAGAATGTCCTCCCCGTAGCCGTACTTTTTCTGCCAAAGGTCAAGGCATTCCTCCTCTGCCTTGGTCAGCTTCCTTGTGCCAAGACCGAAAAGCGAACGGACAAAGGCCTCGTAAACACTTCTCTCATTGCGGCGGACAAAGTATTCCTCCGCTTTTTCGTAGGTGTCGATCCCGTCGTCCTGGAAGGAGGTGAGCACCTTTGTAATATAGCGAAGGCCCTTCTTCCCGCGGGAAGCGCAGTCCTCAATGACAAGCATAACCACATCCAAGGGCATTTTTAAGTAATCGAGAAAAGAATAGAGCCGCGCGTATTCGCTCACATTCATAACCTTTTCCAGTCTCTCCTCGGCAAAATCTACAAGATTCTTAAAATCAGGCTGAGACTCCCGCGCCATAGCCAGGTCCGCGGAGGAATAAAAGGGTGCTTCGTCTGCATCAATGACCTTTTTTGCCTCTTCTTCAGGATCTTTTTCTGCTGCCTTTGGCTTGGTCGTTTTTTTTGTGCCTTTGGTGTCGCGGGTCAGAATTCCGCAGCCGCGCCAGAAGGCAAGGGCGGATACGATCTCATCAGATGAAAAATCCCCTTCCAAAAAGGAAAGGATCTCTTCCTCCTCGGCCCCTTGGGATAAAAGCGGAAGAGAGGAAAGAAGAATGCGCACTTCCCCATCGGAGGCTTCTTTCAAATGGTCAAGGACTTTTTTCGGCAAGGCCAAAAGCTCGTCCGGGTATACTTTCGAAAAACGGTAAAACATTTTTTCTCCTAAAGATATGTATTCAATTTATTGTAACACAAAATACTTTCTCGGTCAATGACAATTCTCTTCTTTTTCTTTTACAAAAAAGTTTTCTTGTAAAATGAATGTATTTTTCGACAAAAGAAGACAGATTCTATCAGCACCCTTTGGCAAATTTCTCTGTTGAAAAAGGATAGAATGGCAAGGAAAGGAGCGAATTGTATGTGGACAGAACATAAGAAAACAGAAAGAATACGCTTTTTGCCGCCTGACGCGATCTTCCCCAATCCCAGAGGCTCTCGCAGAAAATTCTCCCCGGAAAAAGTGGAGGCACTTTCCCGCAGCATTGCCCGTTACGGTATGCTTCAGCCTCTGACCGTGCAGAAAAAATGCGGCGAGTACGAACTGATCTGCGGTGAGATGCGTTTGCGTGCCGCAAAGCTTTTGGAACTGAAAAAGGTTCCTTGTCGGGTTTTGAATGTATCCACAAAGCTTGCCGCAGAGCTTTCGCTTGTGGAAAATCTTTCCCGCAGTAGCCTTGACAGCTTTGAAGAAGCTACGGCGGCAGATCGGCTTTTGAAGAACTTTCGCTATTTTCAAGGGGAGCTGGCAGATCGGATCGGCCAAAGCCCAAGCGCGCTTTCTGCAAAGCTCAGACTCCTTCGCTTTTCTCAGGAAGAGCGTGATCTGATGGAGAAAAATGATCTTTCTCCCAGGCACGCCGATGCACTCTTGCATCTGCGAGACCCCGCCATGCGCCTCTTTGCGCTCAACTACATGATCGACAACGCCCTTTCTCCCGATATGTCCGAGGAGCTTTGTGCAACCCTTTCCACCCATCCGGAGGAATTTGTTCCTGCCCTCCGCCCGAGAAGCAGCCTCCGCCCCGAGCCTGTGCGCCGCCTTGTTGTGAAAGATGTGCGGTTTTTTATCAATTCCGTGGACAAAGCTATCTTTTCTATTCGGGAAGCGGGATTTTTGGTGGAAGCAGAAAAGGAAGAGGATGAAGAATACATTTTTTATTCCATCCGCGTACCCAAAACCCAAAAAGAAGAATAATATTGATAAAAGCCCTTAAATAAAGAGGGCTTTTTGCTTTTTTTTCCAAAATCACAAGGAGTTGTGGTGAAAACTTTTGAAAAGTCTGTATGTAGTGGTTGAATTGTTTCACGTGAAACAATTCCGTTTTTCGGAAGTTAGGAAGTTACGACTCTGAGAGAAGAACTGTATTTGCCTTCTCCTACAGGAGAAGATTAAGTGAAACCCCAAAACTCGTTTGGTTGGTGGAACTTATGCGTAGCGTAGCGGAGAAGCATTTTGTGTAGTAAGAGACGGATGAAGTGTAGGGTTTTCTTTTTGCAAGCAGTCCGTTTTACAAGTGAAATGTTTCACGTGCGGAAATCGAGAAAACAAGATGTTATCTTGTTTTCGAAGTGTTTTCGACAGCAGTTACCCGATTTTTGACGACCGAATGGAAGGAGAAAAATCCCGGTAACAATGCGGTCACAGAAGGGTTTTCTTTTTGCCAAGCAGTCCGTTTTACAAGTGAAATGTTTCACGTGAAACATTTATACAACACCCATTTTCCATTGACAAAGGCCTGAAAAACATATATAATAAAGGAACAAATACAAAGAAAGGCTGTGCTATGGCAAAAATCATTGCTTTTGCCAATCAGAAGGGCGGTGTGGGTAAGACCACCTCTGCCATTAATGTGGCGGCTTCCCTTGGTTTTCTTGGGAAAAAGGTGCTTCTGATTGATTTGGATCCCCAGGGCAACTGCTCTTCAGGCGTTGGTGTGGATCGCGATAAATGTGAATATTCCTCTTACCAGGTGCTTCTGGAAGGGGTCAGCGTAGAGGAAGCTACGGTAAAAACTTCCTATAAGAATCTCTTTTGTGTGCCGGCGAATATGGAGCTGGCCGGGGCAGAGATCGGTCTTTCGGCTGTAATGGCGAGAGAATCCATTCTGAAAAAGGCACTTTCTCCCGTGGAAAATTCCTACGATTATATTATTATGGATTGCCCCCCGAGCCTTGGCCTTCTTACCCTGAACGGCCTTTGCGCCGCAAAAGAGGTGATCGTGCCTATGCAGTGCGAGTATTTTGCGCTGGAGGGGTTGAGTCAGCTTATGTATACCGTGTCTCTTGTTAAGAAGATGTATAATCCTGCTTTGGAGCTTGGCGGTGTGATCCTGACCATGTACGACGGCAGATTGAATCTGTCCCTTGCGGTGGCGGCGGAGATCCGCAAATATTTCCCCGACCGCATTTTCCGCACAACGGTACCGAGAAATGTGCGTCTTTCCGAAGCTCCCAGCCACGGAAAGCCCGCAATTTATTACGATAAAAATTCCAAGGGTGCTCTTGCATATCTTGAAATTGCAAGAGAGCTTGAGAAAAGAGGCAAAGATGGCAAATAAGTCTTTGGGAAAGGGCCTTGGTGATCTGTTCGTTCCGTCTCCCGAAAGCGAAGGCATCGGCGAAGGCGAGATCGTTATCACTGCGCCCATAGAACGGGTCTATCCCGATGAAAATCAGCACAGAAAGATCTTCCACGACGAAACCCTGCAGGAGCTTGCGGATTCCATTGCCATTCACGGTGTGATCCAGCCCCTTCTTGTGCGGAAATTCGGCACCGGTTATCAGATCATTGCCGGTGAAAGACGCTACCGCGCCTCTAAGATCGCAGGGCTTACGGAGATCCCCGTGATCGTAAAGGATTTTGATGAGAAAAAGGCCCAGGAAGCGGCCCTCATCGAGAACCTTCAGCGCGAGGACTTAAATCCCATTGACGAGGCAAACGGCTACGCTGCCCTGATGCGCTCCTTTAACCTGACTCAGGAAGAGGCGGCAAAGCAGATCGGTAAGAGCCGCGCCACCGTTGCGAACTCCTTAAGGCTTTTAAATCTACCCGCTTCTGCACAGAGTCTTTTAAAGCAGGGCGTGATCTCTGCGGGCCACGCAAGAGCCCTTCTTCCCCTGAAGGATGAGGGAATGATTCACGATATGCTCCTTGCCATTGTGGATCGGGAGATGACCGTCAGACAGGTAGAAGAAGCGGTACGCAATATTTTGGAGGGCGGTGTTCTGCCCAAAAAAATGACCCGAACCCAAGCGGGGAACGAAATGGTCCGTGCTCAGATGAAGGAAGTGGCCAACCGCGCCGCGGCGTCTCTGGGAAGAAAGGTAGGCATCCGTGACGACGGCACGGGAAGAGGAAAGATCACCCTGGAGTATTTTGATTCCAAAGATCTGGAGGAAATTCTTGCAACCCTTTGCGGCGAAGAGTTTCTTTTGAATTTATAAAACAGTTTACAAGAAAAAATATAGAAGGAAAAGAAAATGCTGGACATTAAGTTTATTAAAGAAAATCCCGAATTGGTAAAAGAGAACATCAGAAAAAAATTCAAGGATGATAAACTTCCTCTCGTAGATGAAGTGATTGCCATTTACGACGAGAAGCTTGCCGCGCTCAAGCGCGCAGAGGAGCTTCGCGCCAACCGTAACAAGATCTCAAAGCAGATCGGTGTTTTAATGGGAAAAGGCGAGAGAGAAGAGGCAGAAAAAATTAAGAAGCTTGTTTCCGATCAGGCGGCTGAGCTGAAGGCCCTGGAAGAAAAGGAAACCGCTCTTTCCGCACAGCTGAAGGAAAAGATGATGAAGATCCCCAATATCATCGATCCCAGTGTACCCATCGGTAAAAACGATGAGGAAAATGTTGAGGTTGAGTGCTTCGGCGAAAAGACCCGTGCGGATTTTGAGATTCCTTATCACACCGAGATCATGGCATACTTTAACGGTATCGACAAGGAAGCTGCAGGCAGAGTTGCCGGCGAAGGCTTCTATTATCTGATGGGTGATATTGCCCGTCTCCACAGTGCTGTGACCGCTTACGCCCGCGATTTTATGATCGATAAGGGCTTTACCTATTACATTCCTCCCTTTATGATCCGTTCCGAAGTGGTAACGGGTGTTATGAGCTTTGAGGAAATGGAAGCCATGATGTACAAGATCGAGGGAGAGGATCTGTTCCTGATCGGTACCAGTGAGCACTCCATGATCGGTAAATTTATCAATACCTTAAACGACGAAAAGACCCTTCCTCTCACCATGACCAGCTACTCTCCCTGCTTCCGCAAGGAAAAGGGCGCCCACGGTATTGAGGAAAGAGGTATTTACCGTATCCACCAGTTTGAAAAACAGGAAATGGTGGTCATTTGTAAGCCTGAGGAGAGTATGGACTGGTTCCATAAGATGTGGAGCTATTCCGTAGAGCTGTTCCGCAGTTTGGATGTACCTGTACGCACCCTGGAGTGCTGCTCCGGTGACCTTGCGGATCTGAAGGTGAAGAGCTACGATGTGGAAGCCTGGAGCCCCAGACTTCAGAAGTATTTTGAGGTTTGCTCCTGCTCCAACCTGGGCGATGCGCAGTCCCGCCGACTTGGTATCCGCGTGAAGGGTGAAGACGGCAAGAAGTACTTTGCTCACACCCTGAATAACACCGTGGTTGCGCCTCCCCGTATGCTCATTGCCCTTCTTGAGAATAATCTTGTTATGGAAGACGGTAAGTACCGTGTGAAGATTCCGGAAGCACTTCGTCCTTACATGGGCTTTAAGGAATACATCGGCTAACCTACTTTCTTTCGAGAAAGAAAGTAGGCAAAGAAAGCTTCCGACTAAAAAAGGATAAATAAGGACTATAAATCCGAAGTTATCTATTCATAGTCATAAGTTTCTTTGGTTCTTTCTTTCCAAAGAAAGAACAAGGAGATAAGAATAATGCAACAGATCAAAGAATCGTTATCGGTGATTTTTATTTCACCACTAAAAGATGAGCTTGCGGGGCTTATGTGGTGTGTGTTTCTGGCGATGGTACTGGTACTGGTATCCACTCTTCGTCAGCAGGCGACCTTGGGAAAAGTGTTGAAGGTCTTGCTGGAAAAAGGTGCGTTTACCGCAGAAAATGCCCTTTCGCAAAAGGAATTCGGGAAAATTTCTCCTTCTGCCCTGAAGGGAAAATACCGCCTCATTGAGAAAACGGGAGAAGGGAAGGATGTAAAATATTTCCTCCCCGAAAAAAATCACGAGAAGGCTCATTCCGTTCTGAAAGCGGGCTCCACCCCTCTGTGGCTTGCTCTTTTGGAGCTTTGTGCGCTGTATTTTCTTCTCGTAATAATTTACTATGTACTCCCTCTGATTCTCGACGGCTTTCAAAACTTGTAAAATTCGCTGCGACTTCGTTGTACCTTTTTTGAAAAAAAGGTACCCAAAAAACTTCCAACAAAAAATATTAAGACTTTTTTCAAGTCATAAGTTTTTGCGTCACTTTTTTCAAAAAGTGACTAAACTCCTTCGTGTTTCCCTTGCACGCCTCGTCTCGCTGAATTTTACTGCGTTTTGCATAAAAAATCGGCTGCGGCTTCGTTGCGAGCATAACGGCGGGAGTAAACCCCCGCCCTACACGGACCGTCCGGGAGGCCGGTCCCTACGGAATGGTTCTTTTTTCGAGAAAAAAGAACCAAAAAAGCTTATGGCTTTTTAAAAAATAAGTTTATAATACAAATTCTTATTCTTTTGAAGATGAAAGTTTTCTTTGCCTACTTTCTTTTTCAAAAGAAAGTAGGAGAGGTTTTATGACAAAAGAGAAAAATCGTGCGCTTATACCGGTGATCATCGGGGTGTCGGTGGTCCTTGCCATTGTAATTGTGGTACTGATCGGGCTGATCTTCGGGTTCCGCTATGCATCACTTGACAACGGGGTAAAATTCCTCGGCAGATTCAAAGGCGGTGAGCCGGTAAAGGGCACAGCTTATTACGAAACGGGCTCTGCCAAATATAACAAAGAAAAGAAAACGCTCAAATACGACGACGGCAATGTTTACATCGGCGATGTAGACGACCTTGTCCCCGACGGCCAGGGAAAAATGCAGTACGCCTCGGGTGATGTATACGAGGGCAGCTTTGCCGACGGTATCCGCGAGGGTCAGGGCACGGTTCTTTATGTATCGGGTGATACCTATTCCGGCGAATGGCGCGACGGCAAGCGAAGCGGCCACGGCGTATATTCATATGCCGACGGTTCAAGCTACACCGGCTACTTTTCCGAGAATATGAAAAACGGTACCGGCACCTATGTATATGCCACGGGCGACACCTACGAGGGCAGCTACACCGACGATAAGAAAAACGGCCAGGGTATTTACACCTGGGCAAACGGCGATGTATACAACGGCTCCTTTATTGACGATGTCCGCGAAGGGCAAGGCACCTATACCTGGGCAAACGGCGACAGCTATACCGGCTCCTTCAAGGAGAACAAGCTCAACGGCGAAGGCACCTATACCTGGGCCATTGCAGAAGGGGAGACCGTACCGAGAGTTTATACAGGCTACTTCAAAGACGGCCTGATCACCACCACCCCCTAAGGAGGAAACAGAATGAAGTGTCCCGGTTGCGGCTTTACCGACCATAAGGTTTTGGACTCCCGTCCCGCCGAAGGCAGTATCCGCCGCAGAAGAGAGTGTCTGAACTGTCAGAGAAGGTTCACCACCTACGAAAGAATTGAAGATACCCCTGTTATGGTCGTGAAGAAAGACGGCTCCCGCGAGCTTTTTGACCGTACCAAGGTCCAGGCGGGCATCGTCCGCGCCTGCCAGAAGAGGCCCGTATCTTATGAGAAGATCGAGGCTCTGGTCAGAGATGTGGAAAGCGCGGTGCAGGGCGGCAGTGAAAATGAAGTGCCCTCTTCCCGCATCGGCGAAATGATCATGGAGGGCCTGAAGGAGATCGACGAGGTCGCTTATGTAAGATTCGCTTCTGTTTACCGTCAGTTTAAGGATATCAATACATTTATGGACGAGCTTGAAGTGCTGCTCAAAGAACAGAAAAGAAAAGTAGGAGGCAAATAAAAAATGGGAAATATCTGGCATGACATGAGCCCCAAGCGCATTACCCCCACCGATTTTGTAGCGGTAATCGAGATCCCCAAGGGCTCCAAGAAAAAATACGAATTGGATAAGGAGACCGGTTTTCTGAAATTGGACCGTATCCTTTATACCTCTACTCACTACCCCGCAAATTACGGCTTTATTCCCCGCAGCTACGGCGATGACCAGGACCCTCTTGATGTACTGCTCCTTTGCAGTGAGGAGATCGAGCCTATGACTCTGGTCCGCTGCTATCCCATCGGTGTTATTACCATGGTGGACAACGGAAGAAACGACGATAAAATCCTTGCGATCCCCTTTGAAGACCCCACATACAATCACTACACCGATATCTCCCAGCTTCCCGATCACATTTCCGAAGAAATGAACCACTTCTTCCGTGTATATAAGCAGCTGGAGGGAAAGGATACCGTGGTCAACGAAGTGGGCGACCGCGAAAAGGCCGTGGAGATCGTCAGAGCTGCTATCGATTCTTACATAGAGAATTTTTGTAAATAAATCGTAAACAGCCTTGACAGACCCCTTTTTCGGGGTTATAATGTTAAAACACCATAAAAAGAAGAAGAACGCTCCGTTCTCACCTGCCGGCCACAGAGTCGGGCAGTGTTAATAAACCAAGGCTTAGGGTATTATTATGCGGAGAGTTTTTCTCCGCATTTTATTTTGGAGGTGACAGAACATAGCCGCTAAGGAAATGACCATCAATGAAAAAATCAAAGCCGCCGAGGTACGAGTCATCGACTCCGACGGAAGCCAGCTGGGCGTAATGAAAACGGACAAAGCACTTGAGATCGCTTACGACAAGGGCCTTGACCTTGTAGAGATGAACGCCAGCGGCCCTACTCCCGTTTGTAAGATTATGGACTACGGTAAATACCGTTTTGACAGAAGCAAGCGCGAGAAGGAATCCCGTAAGAAGCAAGTTACCGTTGAGACCAAGGAGATCAAATTCTCCTGCCGCATCGGACAGCACGACTTTGATACCAAAATTTCCCACGCGATCCGCTTCCTCTCCGCAGGGAACAAGGTGAAAATGACCATTATGTTCTCCGGCCGTGAGATGAACAATACCCAGAGAGGTGTAGACCTGATGGCAGAGATTGCAAAAGCAGTGGAAAGCCACGGTGTTGTGGAAAAGAAGCCTCACCTGGAAGGTCGTTTTATGACCATGTTTGTTGTGCCCCCCAAAAAATAAATCAGTAAAGGAAGAAAGAAAAATGGCAAAAATCCGCACTCACAAGGCAAGCGCCAAGAGATTTTCCGTTACCAAAAACGGCAAAGTGAAAATGACCCAGCAGGGTAGAAGACATCAGGTTCACCTGAAGACCACCAAGCGCAAGAGAGCACTGCGTAAGGCTGCTTACATTTCCGATTGTAACGCAAAGAACATCAAGAAGCTCATCCCCTACGCATAAATAGGGAATTCGTGAAAGAAAGGATAAGCGTTTTTTAACGCAGTGTATGAAAAATGGCAAGAATTAAATTTGCAAAAGTTACCCGTGCAAGAAGAAAGAAAGTATTGAAGGCTGCCCGCGGCTACTGGGGTGCAAAGAGCAAGCATTTTAAGATGGCAAAACAGGCTGTCATGAAGAGCGGCAACTACGCATTCGTTGGCAGAAAGCAGAAGAAGAGAGATTTCCGCAAGCTGTGGATCACCAGAATCTCCGCTGCAGCAAAGGCAAACGGTATGAACTACTCTACCTTTATGTGCGGTCTGAAGAAGGCAGGCATCGAGCTGAACCGCAAAATGCTCGCTGAGCTTGCAGTAAACGACAAAGAAGCATTTGCAGCAATCGTAGAAAAGGCAAAGGCTGCAAAATAAGAGACTTTTCAGTCAAAACACAAAGAAAGAGGGGCATAGGCTCCTTTTTCTTATATAACTTAAGCTTGATAGAAGAATTGATACAATGACAGAAAAAGAAAAAATTCTAAGCTTTCTTGAGGAGCATCACATTCCGTATGTGGTTTTTTCCCATCCTGTTACGGACGATCTCCCTACAAAACTGGAAAACGATGCCAAGGCGGGCGTATTCGGTGCCACCCATTGCAAGAATCTTGTATTGGCCAACCGTCAGAAGACGAAGTTTTATCTTCTTACGATGCCCTTTGGCAAACGGTTCCGCACGGGCCCTGTTTCCAGACAGATGGCCTCCGGCCGTCTTTCCTTTGCGGAAAATGCGGTTTTAGAGGGGATTTTGAAGACCCATTCGGGTATGGTAAGCCCATTGGAACTTATTTTTGATGAAAAGAAAGAAATTGCATTTTCTATGGATCGGGAGCTTTTAAAGGCGGAGAAGATCTGCTTTCACCCCTCCGACGATACCTGCACGGTGGTACTGGAAAACAGTGCGTTTTTTGAGAAGTTTCTGCCTACGGCGGGGATCGATGTGAATTTTGTTAATGTAGAACTTGTAGAAGAGGAGAAATAAATGAAAGAATCTGTTCGTAAATTTTTCCGAGATGTGATTTATACCACAGGTGTTTCGTATTTGCTTATCAGCTTTGCGGTGCTTGTGATGCTGACGCTCTTTACCGATCCCAACGGCGGCGGCTTCCGCAGCGGATTTCAGGCGTTCAGCTATCTTTTGGGCAAGCTTTTCTGTGTATTTTTGTTCTCCCTCGGCCTCGGCTTTATCAACCGTATTTTTATGCTGAAAAAGCACAGAGCACTCCTGAGACTTGTGCACTTCTTTACGGCCCTTTTGTGGTATGCGTTTACGATGGTGGTTATGTACCTTGGCTTTTTTGATATGGCAGACGGCCTTTCTGCCCGCGGTGCTGTAGGAAATATTTTGCTGTTTCTCATCATTTACCCCATTGCGGTAGGTGTTTCTGCCCTCATCCGCGCCATCGTAACACCGAAAGAAGAGAAACAGTACAAGAGCATATTAGACTAAAACTTTGTAAAACCCGCTGCGGCTTCGTTGTACCTTTTTTGAAAAAAAGGTACCCAAAAAACTTTGTCCCTTTTTTAAAAAAAGGACTTGTCTCGCTGGATTTTACTGCGTTTTAATAATGAATTGTAAAAAAAGATAACCTTGAAATTTCAAGGTTATCTTTTTCTATTTATAATCCTTTATTCTCTTTTATTAATATGAAGCTTTTTTGGTTCTTTTTTCTCGAAAAAAGAACACAGAAAGTAGGTTAGAAGGGAGAAGGCGGTGTCTGATCGGAAGGCATAGAAGGGGTAGAAGGAGTAGCGGAAGGAGAGGCGGGGGGAGTCAGGCGGTTTTTTGCGTAGAGGAAGAGATCCGCTACAGCCCAAAGCAAAAAGCCGAAGAAGATCAGCCACAGATCAAAGGTAACCTCGCTTGTAATACTTTTGGTTTTGGTGAGAAGCTGAAGGAGCGAAGCACTGAGCGCGGGTACCGCGCCAAGGGCCATCAGGATCCCGCCGGCATAGCGAAGGTCCTCGGTAATGGGTGCTGAGAAGGGCTCCGCAGCTGTTTTCAGTGCCTTGAAGATCTTACAAACATAGTGGAACAGGGCGGCGCACAGGAGCATTTCCGTAAAAGCGGGGATCATATCAAGAGCCAGGGTCTTATTTCCCATTGTTGTGGAAGGAGTGACCTCGGAAATTTCAATACCGTTTTCCGAAAGCTTGCTTCCCTCCGGCAGAGAATCGTAAACCACGCCCTCCGATTCCTTTATGATTTCACTCCAATTCTCGCCAAATAGGGCCTTGAAGTTGAATTTCATATCCGTTTGCATGAAAACATCAATGGAAAAGAAGTCCTTCGGCATCAGGGATAGGGTGAAGATACCGATGATCATTCCCACTGCACCGATAATGGCAAGTACGCGCAAAATCGCAAATAAAACATGTCCCCAGGAAGAGACACTTCGGAAAAAGTTAAGTGATTTCATAGTTTTTCCTCCTTGATTTTCTATCTTTATTTTATCATATTCTCCTCTGCCGTCAAGAAAATTTTTGTCGGATTTTTGAAAGTACTGTTTATGGTACATATTTCCCTATAAAATAAAAGCGGAAAGGGGAGAGATGAATGGATAACAGCTTATATGTATTAAAAGAAGCGGTGAAAAAAGGGAGTATCTCCGCGGCGCAGACCCTGGCAGAGGGCTTCAAGTGGGGGTATTTCGGGGAAAGCGACCCAAAAAGAGCCGCGAAAATGTACCGCTTTTGTACCAGAAGCAAGGATAAAAGGGTGGTATCCGATGCCTTTTACAACCTTGGTCTTTTGTATTACCACGGCTTCCTTTTGCAGGATGAAAAGGATCGGGAGCGGGGGCGGAAAATGGCCTTTACCTGCTTTATGAAAAGCGCAATGGAGTTCCTTCATCCCGGTGCCATACGGCTGCTTGGCGATATGTACCGCTACGGTCAGTATGTGGACCAAAATGATGAGATCGCGCTGAATTTATATCTTATGGCAAATCGGAAAGCTTGATCTTGCCGAGAAAAAGAGAAAGGCTTGCCTTCGGGTGGTAAATATAATCCTCCTTCTCTATTTGAGGAAGGAATTTGAATAGAAGCTTTGCATCAAGGATCAAGGCTTCTTTTTCTTTTTTCTTTAAGGCTTTGATGGCGTATTCCAATCTGGATGCACTCCCTCGGTCTTGGCTTGACCACAGTGCCTCAAGGGATATGATCCTGTGGCTTTTGGTGTATTTCGCGCTTTTTTTTACTTTGCCTGCGTGCTCCTTCATTCGGTGGGCGATGTTTTTTGCAATGCCCGTATAAAGGCTGCCGTCCTCGCAGCGAACGATATAAGTATAGTAGTACATAAAGAAAACCTTTCTCCTACTTTCTTTTGGAAACTTGTAAAATCGGCTGCGACTTCGTTGTGCTTCGGAGAAACACTCAGTCATTTACGGTAGTAAACTCCTTCGCGTTTCCCTTGTACGCCTCGTCTCGCTCGATTTTACTGCGTTTTATTTTTGGGTAAATCCACTTGTTCTTTTTTTAAAAGGTTGGAAAAAACTTAAACCCATAAAAGAATAAAAGGGAATATAAAGCAAAATTATCTATCAATAGACGGAAGTTTTTGGGTCCCTTTTTCGAGGAAAAGGGACAAAGACATCATATCATAAAAATTCGCTGGTTACAATAAAAAATACGCATCTGGTCTTTGACTTTTTTCTATATTTGATATAAAATACAGACCAGATAAGGAGTGATGTTATGAAAAGAATTGTAACCGTTCAAGATATTTCCGCGGTAGGGAAGTGTTCCCTGACCGTAGCCCTTCCGATCATATCCGCTTGCGGTGTGGAGTGCGGTGTTATGCCCACGGCGGTGCTTTCCAACCATACCCAGTTTTCCGGCTGGACCTTCCACGACCTGACCGACGAGATCACGCCCATTTGTGACCAGTGGCAGAAGGAGGGCATCGGATTCGACGCCATTTACACCGGGTATTTAGGATCCTTTCGCCAGATCGAATTGGTGGAGGATATGATCGCCCGTTTCAAAACGAAGGATAGCCTTGTGATCGTAGACCCCGCCATGGCAGATAACGGCAAGCTTTACTATGGCTTTACCCCTGAATTTGCCAAAAGAATGGGTGAGCTTTGCGGCAAGGCGGACCTTATTTTGCCGAACCTTACCGAAGCGGCCTTTATGCTCGGGGAAAAATATTTGGAGACCTATACCAAAGAAGAGATTCGCGAGCTATTGAAAAAACTTGCTGCTCTCGGTGCAAAAAAGGTTGCTCTTACGGGCATTTCCTACAAGGAAGATGAGATCGGTGTGGAAATGTACGACAGTGAAACAGATAGCTTCTTCTCTTATTTCGGTAAAAAGTACCCCGTATCCTTTCACGGTACCGGTGATATTTTCTCTTCTGCCGTTGTTGGCGCACACTGCCGTGGGAAAAGCCTGGAAGAGGCCTTGAAGATCGCGGTAGATTACACCGCAGAGTGTATCCGCCTGACCCTTGATGACCCCGACCACAGAACTTACGGTGTGAATTTTGAAGAGGCAACTCCCTTCCTTGTAGAAAAACTAAAGTAACCTACTTTTTTGTAAAAAAGTAGGCAAAAAAACTTCCTAAAAAGAATAAAAAAGAAAAGATAACCTTGATTTTCGGGGTTATCTTTTTTTGTGTGCTCGACGGCAGTCACTTGATTTTTGACGACCGGATGGGAGGATAAAAATTCACAAAAATTGTGGAAAAGGGTGTAAAAATTGAACTATCGGTAGAGTTCACAAAAAAGAAACATATAAATCAACCGATAAGAGATATTTTGATGTGCATTTGCCTTGACACTCGGTGGGGAAAAAGAGTATAATAAATAGAAATTTGATTTAGCGATATTAAAGGAGAATATAAAATGAGTCGCGTATATAACTTTTCCGCAGGACCTTCCATGCTTCCTCTTGCGGTTTTAGAGCAGGCTGCAAAGGAAATGACAGACTATCAGGGCAGCGGAATGAGCGTGATGGAAATGAGCCATCGCTCCAAGGCGTATGATGCCATTATCAAAGAAACCGAGGCCACCTTCCGCAGAGTGATGAAGGTGCCGGATAACTATAAGGTGCTGTTCCTCCAGGGCGGTGCTTCCACCCAGTTTGCTTCCGTACCCCTGAACCTGATGAAAACAGGCAAGGCAGACTATGTGCTCAGCGGTGAATTTTCTACCAAGGCATATAAAGAAGCAAAGAAATTCGGCGATGTAAAGGTGCTTGCCACCGGGGAAGAAACAAACTTTGACCGTATTCCCGAATTTTCTGCAAAGGATGTCCGTCCCGATGCAGACTATGTGCACCTTTGCTACAACAATACCATTTACGGAACCCACTTTAATACAAAGCCCGATGTTGGAAATATTCCTCTTGTATGTGATATGTCCAGCTGTATTATGTCCGAGCCCATCAATGTATCCGATTTTGCCCTCATTTATGCAGGCGCACAGAAGAATATCGGACCTGCAGGTCTGACTGTAGTCGTAGTTCGTGAGGATCTGATCGGCTCTGCCCGCGAGGGAACCCCCGCTATGCTGGATTATAAGTCCATGGCAGATTCCGGCTCTATGTACAACACCCCTCCCTGCTATGCCATTTACATTGCAGGCCTTGTATTCAAATGGGTAGAAGATATGGGCGGCGTAGAAAAGATGCATGAGATCAACAAGAAAAAAGCGGATCTTCTCTACAAGACCATCGAAGGAACGAAGATCTTTAAGCTCCACGCAAAAGAGGAATCCCGTTCTCTTATGAATGTAACCTTCCGCACCGGGGACGCTGATCTTGATAAGAAATTCGTTGCCGCCGCTGCCGAAAGAGGCCTTGTATCTCTGGGCGGCCACCGCAAGGTAGGCGGTATGCGCGCTTCCATTTACAATGCAATGCCCATGGAAGGCGTTGAAAAGCTCTGTGCTTTTATCAAGGAATTTGATGAAAAATGTGGCGAAATTGACTAAGTTTATGCAAAAAAGGGGTATACAAAATGAAAATTAAGTTGTATAATAAAATTGCAAAATGCGGTCTTGAAAGACTTCCCGAAGCCTTTCAGACAGGTGAAGATATCACCGATGAAAACGGCATTATCGTCCGCAGTGCGGATCTCCACGATGTAGCCTTCCCCGAAAGCCTTCTTGCCATTGCAAGAGCCGGCGCGGGAGTGAATAATATTCCGATCGATGAATGTGCCGAAAAGGGTATCGTGGTATTCAATACCCCCGGTGCCAACGCCAATGCGGTAAAAGAGCTTTGCGTTGCTGCCCTTCTTCTTTCTTCCAGAAAGATCTCGGATGCTATGGAATGGGCAAAGACCCTTACCGGCAGAGAAGATGCGCTGAAGGCAGTAGAAAAGGAAAAGAGTCGTTTCGGCGGCCCTGAAATTTTCGGTAAGACCCTGGGTGTGATCGGTCTCGGTGCCATCGGCGGCGGTGTGGCAAATGCCGCAGCAGCCCTCGGTATGCGCGTTCTGGGTTATGACCCTTATGCAAGTGTAGATGCAGCCTGGGCACTGGATGCCAAGGTGGAAAAGTGCGATGAACTTGACCGCATCTTCAAGGAATGCGACTATATTTCCGTGCACGTACCCTCTCTCCCTTCTACCCGCGGAATCCTGGGCGGAGAGAATATTAAAAAAATGCGTGACGGTGTGAGACTTTTGAACCTTGCCCGTGCAGACCTTGCTGTGGATGAAGATATTTTATCCGGCCTTGAAAGCGGAAAGATCGCCGCTTACTTTACCGACTTCCCCACAGGAAAGCTTGCAGGTAAGCCCGGTGTGATCGCAACCCCGCATCTGGGTGCATCCACCCCCGAAGCAGAAGACAACTGCGCGATTATGGCTTGTGACCAGCTTTCGGATTATCTTCTGAACGGAAACATTAAAAACAGTGTAAATATGCCCGCCGTAAAGCTTGGCAGAAGCATGAAGAACCGTATCGGTATCATCCTAAAGGGTGATGCGGATGTGGAAGAACTCATTGCAGGCGGTAATGTTGCCCGCGGCAAGCGCGGTGACTTTACCTACATTCTCTGCGAGAGAGACGGGGCATTTGATCTTGACAAAATTAAGTCTGTGGGAGGCGTGAAGCGCGTAACCTCCTACTGATGAAGGAGGCCTTATGGCACTGAATCGCAGAAAAGAAAGAGAGATCGTTTATCAGATGCTCTTTGCTTCTCAGTTTTATCCTGAGGACAAAACACCGGATCTGTACGATACCATCATCTCTCAAATGGAAGAGGGAGCAGAGGAGAGCGCATACATTAAGGAGACCTTCTTCGGCGCCCGCGCTTACGCGGAAAAAGCCATGGAGAAGATCGAACATCTTGCAAAAGACTGGAAGGTGAATCGCCTTTCCAAGGGAACGGTCACCGTTCTCCAGCTTGCCATTTACGAGATGGAAATGAGCGACAGTGTACCGGAAAAGATCGCCATTAACGAGGCGGTAGAGCTTGCCAAAAGGTTCTGTGAAGACGGGGCAAAGAAATTTGTCAACGGAATTTTAGGGTCTTTGGCGGAGAATAAAAAATGAGTATCGGGATCTGTTTCGGGATCGATACCAGCAATTATACGACTTCGGCGGCAGCAGTTACCTCTGCCGGCGAAGTCTTTTGTGCAAAGCGGCTTCTTTCCGTACCCCAAGGAGAAAAGGGTATGCGGCAAAGTGACGCTTTGTTTTGTCATACAAGGGACCTTCCTTCCTTGGTAGAAGAGGTTCTCTCTCAGGTGAAGGAAAAATACGGCGCATATCACATTCTTGCCATTGGCGTAAGCGATACCCCCCGCAGACAAAAAGGCTCTTATATGCCCTGCTTTCTGGCAGGTGTGAATGCAGCAAAAAGTGCCGCGTGCCTTCTGGATGTACCTCTTTTTACCTTTTCCCATCAGGAGGGGCACATTGAGGCGGTAAGAGGCGGTGCGGAAAAGAAGTTTTCCGAGAAAGAATTTTACGCCTTCCACCTGTCCGGCGGTACCACGGAGTTTCTTCGTGTTTCGGAGGACGGCGGCAGATACCGTGCGGAGATCGTCTCCGAAGCACTGGATCTGACCTGCGGACAGCTGATCGACCGCTGTGGGGTAAAGCTTGGCCTTCCTTTTCCTGCGGGAAGGGAACTTGAGGCCCTGGCGGCAAAAAGCGAAAAGAATTATAGGATCCGTATTCCCAAAAAGGAAAAGGGCATCAACCTTTCCGGCTTTGAGAATCAATTTGACAGGATGCTTCAAAACGGAGAAAGCCGTGAAAATGCGGCAAAATTTGTGTTCGATGTGGTAAAGGAAGCCATCCTTAGCCTTTTATCCTTCGGGGAAGCGGGGAAAACCGTTTTGTTTTCCGGCGGTGTGACAAGCTCATTTTTATTAAAAAATGCGCTTGACCGGGAGAATTTTATCTTTGCACCTCCCGCCTTTACGGCGGACAATGCCATCGGCATTGCTTACCTTACAAGGAAAGGACAAGAGAATGGATAAATCACAGGCCTTGACTGTCACGGGACTGAATGAATATATCAAATCAAAGCTGGATACAGACCCTATCCTTTCCCGTGTTTATGTAAAGGGCGAGATCTCAAACTTTGTCAATCACTATAAAACGGGGCATTTTTACCTTTCGCTCAAGGACGAAGGGGGCGTTGTCCGCGCGGTGATGTTCCGCCAGAGTGCCCAGAAGCTGAATTTCGTTCCCGAAAACGGTATGAAGGTGATCTGCTGCGGCAGAGTTTCCTCTTATGTAAAGGACGGACAGTATCAGCTTTATATTTCCGATATGGAGCCTGACGGCATCGGAGCACTTTATATCGCCTTTGAACAGCTGAAAAAGAAGCTAGAGGCGGAAGGGCTTTTTGATCCCATGTATAAAAAGCCTCTGCCCAAATATCCCAAGAAGATCGGCATTATCACCTCTCCCACGGGCGCGGCCGTTCGGGATATGATCAATGTTTCGGGAAGAAGATTCCCCCTTGCAAGCCTTTGTCTTTATCCGAGCCTTGTTCAGGGAGAGGGTGCTCCCGCACAGCTGATCCGCGGCATTGAGGTATTCAATACCCTATGCCCTGTGGATGTGATCATTTTAGGCCGCGGCGGCGGAAGTCTTGAGGAGCTTTGGGCTTTTAACGACGAAAATCTTGCCAGAGCCATTTTTCGGTCCCGCATCCCCATTATTTCCGCGGTGGGACACGAAACGGACTTTTCCATCAGCGATTTTGTGGCGGACCTTCGGGCACCGACCCCCTCTGCGGCGGCAGAACTTGCCCTCCCCGAAACGGGCGAGGTCAAAAGAAAGCTTCGCAATGTGATCGACCGTATGAGCCTGGTTTCGGAAAACCGTATCAAAAGCTTAAGACAGGCTCTGGATGCACTTGCTTCCGCTCCTCAGATGCAAAGCCAGATGCGCCTTATTGACGATCGCCGTATGGCCGTCTTGCAGCTTGATCGGGAGATGGAAATGAAAATAGAGCGTCTTTTGGAATGGAAAAAAAGCACGCTTTTACAGAACACCGCGCGGCTTGAGGCTCTCAGCCCCCTTGCGGTGATGACCCGCGGCTACAGCGCGCTTTTTGACGAAAAGGGCCACAGCCTGAAAAGCGCGAAGGATTTGAAAGTTGATTCGGAAATTGCCATTCGCCTATCCGACGGATGCGCAAAAGCCAAAGTTTTGGAGGTAGAAAAATGAGCGAAACAAAAGAGAAGACCTTTGAAGAAATGCTGAAAAGATTAGAGGAGATCGTTCGCGCGCTGGACAGTGTGGAGACGCCCCTTGAAACCTCTCTGAGCTTGTTTGAAGAGGGTGCAGGTCTTGTTCGCCTTTGCAGTGAAAAACTGGATCAGGCGCAGCAAAAGGTGACCATTCTCACCTCCTCCCCCGATGGAATGACAGAAGAAAACTTTAAGGCGGGCGTTTAATGGGTAAATTTTTATCGGTCAGCGAGGTCAAGTCCTTATCCTACGACCACGCTCTTCGCTACGCGGCATACCTGAGAGAAAGCCTTGTGGAGAGAGTTCTGGAAAACGGCGGACACCTTGCCAGTAATTTAGGGATCGTGGAGATCAGCCTCGGCCTTGTTCGGGTGATGGATCTTGAAAGGGACCGGATCATATACGATACGGGTCACCAAAGCTATGTTCATAAGATCCTTACCGGCCGCGGAGAAAAATTTGCTACCCTGAGAAGCCTTGACGGCCTTTCGGGCTTTCCCAGAAGGGAAGAATCTCCCTTTGACCCTTTTTCCACAGGTCACAGCGGCACCGGGATCTCCGCCGCCTGCGCCTTTGCCAAGGGAGCAAGACTGAAGGGAGAAGACTCGGTAGCGGTTTGCGTCATCGGTGACGGCTCCTTTACGGGCGGTATGGTCTATGAGGCCTTGAATAACATTTCCCCCGAGGATCGGGTCATTATTATTTTAAACGACAACAAAATGAGCATCGGCAGAAGTGTGGGCAGAGTACGCTCTACCTTAAATAAGCTTCGCACCCCCGGCTATTACCGTATGAAGACCGAGGTGGAGGATGCTCTGGAAAACATTCCCTTCTTCGGTGCTCCGGTCCACAAGATGGTCGGCCGTTTGAAGGACATCATCAAGCGTCAGGCATTGCCTTCCGGCAATTTCTTTGAAGAAATGGGGCTTCATTACTTCGGCCCTGCCGATGGAAACGACCTTTCTACGGTGGAGACGCTTTTAAGAGAGGCAAAGAAGAGACAGGGGCCCTCGGTGATCCACCTTTGCACCAAAAAGGGCAAGGGCTATGCCCCTGCGGAAAAGGAGCCTTCCCGCTTCCACGGGGTATCCCCCAAGAAGGAGAAAAAGGCATCGGGAACAAGCTTTTCCAAAATTTTCGGAGAAGAGATCGTATCCCTCGGTGAAAAGAATGAAAAGATCCTTTGCATCACCTCTGCTATGGGAGACGGTGTGGGTCTTACGGAATTTGAAAAAAGATTTCCCGATCGGTTTTTTGATACGGGCATTACGGAGGAGCATGCTATGACCTTTGCCGCGGGCCTTTGTGCGGCGGGCTACAAAAGCGTGTTTGCGGTGTATTCCACCTTCTTCCAGCGGGCGGTGGATCAGTTTATCCACGATGCCGCCCTGCAAAAGCTTCCCTGTGTGGTCTGTCTTGACCGTGCGGGAGTCTCGGGAGAGGACGGTGCCACCCATCACGGCCTGTTTGACCTCCCCCTTACTCTGCCCGTTCCCGGTGTAAAGATCTACGCGCCCATCTCCCGCGGGGAAATGCGCCGCGCCCTTGAAAATGCCCTTTCGGAAAAGAGTTCTCCCAGTGTGATCCGTTACCCCAAGGGGGTCCAGGATCCGTATCTTTTAAAAGCCTTTCCCTGTCTTGAGGAAATTGAGAAAAAGGACTATCCTTCAGAGGGAAAATGTGATATGATGATAGTGACCTTCGGCAGGATCACAAAAGAGGCACTTCTTGCCGCCGAAGCCATGCAGAAAAAGGGGATGGGTGTATCCGTTGTGCGCTTTTTCACCCTGAAGGGCTTCGGGGAAGAAAAGCTTTCGGAGATCTTTTCCGGTGTGAAGAAGATCCTTTTTGTGGAGGAAGGGGTTCTGACAGGCTCTTTCTCCCAGTACCTTTTATCCCTCCTTTTGGAAAAAGGCCTTACGGAAGGTGTTTCTACCCGTATGCTCGGGGTAAAGGAAGCCTTTGTTTCCCACGGAAATACGGAAGAGATCCTTTCCCGCCTTGGACTTACAGCAGAAAACATAGAAAGAGAGCTGATTTCTTTTGCCGAGACTTGATCAGTACTTATTGGAAAAAGGCTTTTGCCGCAGCCGAAGCCTTGGTGCAAAGCTTATCCGCGCAGGATATGTGTTTGTGGACGGAAGAGAATGCACAAAGCCCAGCGAGCCCGTAGAAGAAGGGGCTGTTGTGGAGATCCGCGAGAATCCCCTGACCCGCTATGTTTCCCGCGGGGGTCTGAAATTGGAGGAAGCTCTGGCGAAATTTGAAATTTCCCCGAAGGGGCTTTGGTGTGTGGATATCGGTGCTTCCACGGGAGGCTTTACCGATTGCCTTCTTCAGCACGGTGCCGCAAGGGTCTATGCGGTGGATTCGGGTACGGATCAGCTGCACCCCTCTTTAAAGGAAAACGACTGCGTGGTATCCCTTGAGAATGTGAATGCCCGTTTTCTGGATGAAAGTATGGTTCCCGTTTGCCCTCTTGTGGTGATGGATGTCTCCTTTATTTCCCAAGGGAAGCTTTATCCCGCCGTTTCCAAGGTTTTAAAGGAAGAGGGCGTATTTATTTCTCTTGTAAAGCCTCAGTTTGAGGTGGGCAGAGAGAATATCGGCTCAGGCGGTATCGTAAAAAGTGAAAAGGCAAGACTTGACTGTATTGAAGCCTTGAAAAAGGAAGGGGAAAGATACGGTCTTATAATGAAAACGCACATTCCTTCGCCCATTGCGGGGGGCGATGGCAATATTGAATATCTGGCTCTGTTTGAAAAACAGAAGAAATAAACGAAAGGAACGGGAAGATGAAAAAAATCAGTATTTTTTTATATCCCCTCAAAGATCCGTCTCTTGACAGATGCCGCAAGGTGATCCTTGCCCTTTCGGACTATGAAGGAGAGTTTCTTCTTGATAAGAGATTTTCCGGAGAAAAGAACCTTTCGGACATCAAAAACATTGTATTTGTAGAAGAAGAGGAGCTTTTCACCTTGGGTGAGGTGCTTCTGACCCTGGGCGGCGACGGCACGATTTTGTCTGTGGCATCCCGCGCGGCGAAAACGGGGATTCCCATTTTCGGGATCAATTTCGGCAATGTGGGCTTTATGACCTCTCTGGAAGAAAAAGAGGTGAAAAAGATCTCCGCTCTGGTACGGGGAGAATATACCGTATCCTCCCGTATGCTCCTGTCCTGCAGGGTAGGAGAAGAAGAGGAATTTCTTGCGCTGAATGAATTTGTCATTGCTCCGGAAAAGGGCTTTCATATGGTGGAGCTTTCCCTTTATACCGGCCGCAAAAAGCTTTGTGATTTCCGTGCGGACGGGCTGATCTTCAATACCCCCACAGGCTCCACGGGCTATGCCTTTTCCGCAGGGGGTGCGGTGATAGATGATTCCCTTGATACCATCGGTGTAAAGGCGGTGTCCTCTTACCTTCTGATCAACGGCCACCACATGATCTTCTCTCCCGAAACGGTCTTCACCGTAAAGGGTGCCCGATGCGGCGGTGAAAAGATCACGGTCTGTGCCGACGGCAGAGAAACAAGGCAGATCCTTCCCGGTGAACAGGTGAAGATTTTCCGTAGCAAAAAGCGTGTAAACCTGATCTTCTTAAAGGAAAGAAGCAATCTGGAAGTGTTCTTCCGTAAATTTTGAGGTTTGATATGAAAAACGACAGACAACTGAAGATTCTGGAGATCATTGCGGAAAAGGATATTCACACCCAGGAGGAATTGAGCCTGGAGCTGAGAAAAATGGGCTTTTCCGCCACACAGGCAACGGTCTCCCGCGATATTAAGGAATTGCATCTGCAAAAGGCCCCCTCCCAGACAGGCGGCGGCACCCGCTATGTAGTGGCACAGGAAAAGGTCCACGAGGAGAGGGAAAAGCAGGATAAATACAGGCTTGTTCTTCACCAGGTGCTTACCAGTGCGGTCCCTGCGGGGAATATCGGTGTGGTCAAGACCCTTTCCGGCACGGCAAATGCAGCCGCGGCGGCACTGGAGGCCATTCACATCGAGAATATTATCGGCACACTGGCGGGGGATGATACCCTTCTTGTGCTTTTTGCCAATGAGCGGCAGTCCTTTGAGTTTTGCCGCAATCTGAATCTTCGCTACATTAAAGATTAAAGGAGAAGAAAATGCTCGCATCCCTTTTTGTTTCGGATCTTGCGCTGATACGACGCCTTTCGGTGGATTTCCATCGGGGTTTTTCCGTGTTGACCGGCGAAACAGGTGCGGGAAAATCCTTGATCCTGGATTCCTTAGGGGTGTTTTTATCCTCCGGCGGTACCCGTGATCTGGTGCGGAGAGGCTGTGAAAAGGCGGAGGTATCCCTTTATTTTACCGAGCTTGGTGAAAATGCCGTAGCCGCTCTTGCGGATATCGTCCCGCCCGAGGAATTGGAGGAGGGCGTTACCTTTACCCGTATTCTTTATGCTACGGGAAAGACCCTTTCCAAGATCGGCGGCAGAAGCGTTCCCTTCGGGAAAATGGCAGAGGCGGCTGTGGAGCTTTTAGGGATCCACGGTCAAATGGCGGCCGCGGGCCTTCTAAATGAAAAAAACCACAGAAAATATCTGGATTCTGCTTTAAGCGAAAAGGGAATTTCCGCGAAAAAGAATTATGAGGAAATTTTCAGGGCCTATTCTGCGGAAAAAAGAAAGCTGGAGGAGCTTTTGTCCCACGGGGATGAAAAGGAAGAAATTGCCCTCATTGATTACCGTATGCAGGAGATCCGCAAGGTCTCTCCCAAAAAGGGCGAGGAGGAGGCTTTGGAGAAGGAGCTTTCATCTCTGCAAAGCTACGAGAAGGATTATGCGGCTCTCAGTACTGCCCACCGTGCCTTGCACGGTGGTGAAAAGGGAAAGGGTGCCCTGTATCTTTTAAACGGTGCCGCAAGGAAATTGGAGCACTTCGGGGAAAAAGAGCCCTATCAGACCTACAGCGCAAAGCTGTACGAAATTGCCCTGCAGGCTCAGGAGATCGAAAAAGAGATCGCTTCCCACCTATCCGATCTTGGTGAGGAGGATCCGGGAGACCGAATGGATCGGATCCAGCGTAGGCTTGATGAGATCTACCGACTGAAAATGCGCCTGGGGAAGAGCGCGGACGAGATCATTTCCTATTATGAGGAATTAAAAGAAAAAAAGAGCTTGACGCTGTCCCGAAAAGATGATATAAAAAAAGGAAAAGAAGCACTGCAAAAGCTTCAAAAGGAGCTTTCGGCGGCGGGGGATGCCCTTCGGGAAGAGAGAAAAAAGACCGCTTGTGTTCTGGAAAAAGAGATCGCCTCGGTCCTTACATTTCTGGATATGCCGAAAATGCAGTTTTCGGTTCTGTTTACCCCTCTTGACAGTTTTTCATCGGAGGGAACGGAGAAGGTGGCCTTTGGGATCTTAGCCAACACGGGCGAAGGGATAAAACCCCTCAGCCAGGTGGCCTCAGGCGGTGAAATGAGCCGTATTATGCTTGCCCTGACCTTAAAGCTGTTAAAGGCAAAGGACGCTTCCACCCTGGTATTTGATGAGATCGATACGGGTATTTCCGGCGCAACGGCCCAAAAGATCGGTATTTGTATGAAAATGCTCGGGGAAACACGGCAGGTCTTCTGTGTGACCCACTCGGCACAGGTGGCTACCCTTGCGGACCATCACTTCCTGGTAGCAAAATCCGAGGTGGAGGGCAGAACGGAGACCACCCTGACTCCCTTATCCGATAGGGAAGCCCTTCGGGAGACCGCCCGTCTTCTCGGCGGAAAGAAGATCGGGGAAGAGGCCCTTTCGGCAGGAGAGAATCTGCGGCTTGAGGGCAAAAGTGAATTTGAAAAATTTAGAGATATTTTGATATAAAGAAAGGCAAAAAAATGGGAATTTATGAGGAACTCCAGGCGCGTGGACTGATCGCGCAGGTAACAGACGAAAAAGAGATCAGAGATCTGATCAACGGCGGCGGTGCCCGTTTCTATATCGGCTTTGACCCCACGGCGGATTCGCTCCACTGCGGTCACTTTATGGCACTTTGTCTTATGAAGCGTCTTCAGATGGCAGGCAACAAGCCTGTGGTTCTGGTTGGCGGCGGTACGGGTTATATCGGTGACCCCTCCGGCAGAAGCGATATGAGAAATATGCTCACCCCCGAGACCATTGAGCACAACTGCGAATGCTTTAAGCGTCAGATGGAGAAATTCATCGAATTCGGTGAAGACAAGGCCATCCTTGTAAACAACGCCGACTGGCTTCTGGAGCTGAAATATGTTGACCTTCTCCGCGAGGTAGGTGCGTGCTTCTCCGTAAACAATATGCTTCGAGCAGAGTGCTACAAGCAAAGAATGGAGAAGGGTCTTTCCTTCCTTGAATTCAACTATATGATCATGCAGTCCTACGACTTCTATCACCTGTCCGAAAAGTACGGCTGTAATATGCAGTTCGGCGGCGACGATCAGTGGTCCAATATGCTGGGCGGAACGGAGCTCATCCGTAAGAAGACCGGCAAGGACGCTTATGCAATGACTATCACCCTCCTTCTAAACTCCGAAGGCAAGAAAATGGGCAAGACCCAGTCCGGTGCGGTATGGCTTGATCCCAACAAGACAAGCCCCTTCGATTTCTATCAGTACTGGAGAAATGTTGGCGATGCGGATGTTCTCAAGTGCATTCGTATGCTCACCTTCCTTCCCTTGGAGGAAATCGATAAAATGGATGCTTGGGAAGGCAGTCAGTTAAATAAGGCAAAGGAGATCCTGGCCTACGAGCTGACAACCTTGGTACACGGTAAGGAAGAGGCTGACAAGGCGCAGGAAGCTGCCCGCGCACTCTTTGGCGGCGGCGGAAACAATGCCAATATGCCCACCCACACCCTTCAGGCCGAGGACTTCACCGATGGCGGTATCAATATTATGGACCTTCTTGTAAAGACCGGTCTTTGCCCCTCCAAGGGTGAAGCAAGAAGACTGGTTCAGCAGGGCGGTGTCAGCGCAAAGGATACCAAGGTAACGGATATTGCCACCACCTTCCCCGAAAGTGACTTCGATTCCGAATTTATTCTGAAAAAGGGGAAGAAGGTCTTTATTAAAATCACAAAATAAAAAAACTTTGTAAAATCGGCTGCAACTTCGTTCCGCTGCGGAGAAACACTCAGTCATTTACGCGGGTAAACTCCTTCGTGTTTCCCTTGTGCGCCTCGCCTCGCTCGATTTTTATCGTTCTATAAGTTTGAAGGTAGGCAAAGAAAAACTTTTGACAAGTAAAAGATAAAATAGGAATATAACTCCGAAGTTATCTATTATTAGCCCATAAGCTTTTTGGGTCCCTTTTTCTCGAAAAAGGGACAAAGCAAATTGTTTTTAGGAGAGAAATATGCTTCTGAAAGAAATTCAGGCACAGCTTGATGCCATCGAAAAGGAAAGCGGTATTCATTCCGGCTCTCCTGAATTGACCCTTCCCAATCGCAAGGAAGTGGTGGATCTCATTAAGGATCTGCAGTCCCTTCTTTTTCCCGGCTATTTTAAAAGCCGCAGTGTTACCCAGGAAGGCCTTCAGACTCTGTCTCTATTAAGAAAGATCCGCAATGAGCTTGTTACTCTGCTTGAAAAATCCTCCCGCTTCCGCGGAGAAGAGATCGATGCAGAGGAGACTTGTGATGCCTTTCTGAAAAGACTGCCGCACATCAAAAGCCTTCTTTTGAAGGATATCGATGCCCTTTACGAAGGGGACCCTGCCGCAAAGAGCAGGGAAGAGATTATTTTGTGCTACCCGGGCTTTTACGCCATTTCCATTTACCGCCTGGCCCATGAGCTATATGAGCTTCGGGTTCCCCTTCTTTCCCGCATTATGACCGAATACGCCCACGAAAAAACCGGTGTAGATATCCACGCAGGTGCAAAGATCGGGGAATATTTCTTTATTGACCACGGCACGGGTATCGTTGTAGGTGAGACCTGTGTGATCGGGGACCATGTAAAGCTTTATCAGGGTGTTACCTTGGGTGCCAAGAGCTTCGAGCTTGACGAAAACGGCAACCCCATTAAGAACATCAAGCGGCATCCCAACATCGGAAACCATGTTGTGATCTACGCCAACGCTACCATCTTAGGCGGCGACACCTTCGTCGGCGACGGCTGTATCATCGGTGCATCCGTTTGGCTGACCAAAAGTGTGGAAGCAGGAAAGATCTTATATTACACACCCAATTAAAAAAGCACCCGAAGAGGCACCCTCCGTAAGGAAGGTGCCTCAGTGATTGTCTGCGGGACGGCGGGACGCCGGTCCCTACAAAACAAACTTTTGATTTATATTCCTTTGTCCCTTTTTCGAGAAAAAGGGACCCAAAAAGCTTATGGCTAATAATAGATAAATTCGGATTTGTATTCCTTTGTTATCTTTTACTTGTCGAAAGTTTCTTTGCTTTGTCTTTTTTTCGAGAAAAAGCGACCCAAAAAGCTTATGGCTAATAATAGATGAATTCGGCTTTGTATTCCAACATTCTCTTTTATTGTCGGAAGTTTCTTTGCTTACTTTCTTTACAAAGAAAGTAAGAAGGTGGTATAATAGTGATACTAAAAAAAAGGAGTCTGTATGAAAAAAATATTGATACTGGATGCCAACAGCCTTTTGAACAGGGCCTTTTACGGGATCCGTCCCCTTTCCAACTCCAAGGGGGTTCCTACCAATGCCATTTTCGGTTATATCAATATATTAAAAAAGCACCTGGACCACTTAAAGCCCGACTTTGCCGTGGCGGCCTTTGATATGCACGCGCCTACCTTCCGCCACAAATTCGATGAAAATTATAAAGCCACAAGAAAGCCCATGCCCGAGGACCTTCGGGCGCAGATGCCCTATTTAAAGCGGGCAACCGAGGCTCTCGGCATTGCCATTGTGGAAAAGGAAGGCTATGAAGCGGACGATATTTTAGGCACCCTTTCCCGCATTGCCGAAACAGAAGGGAACGAGGCCTTTCTTGTTACGGGGGACCGTGACTCCTATCAGCTTGTGTCAGATAAAGTTACACTTCTTCTGGCAAGCACCGGCAAGGACGATGAGATCACCCCTGAGGCGATCCGGGAAAGATTCGGTCTTTCGCCCACACAGATGATCGATGTAAAGGCACTTGCGGGCGATAGCAGCGATAACATTCCCGGTGTTCGCGGCATCGGTGAAAAAACTGCCCTGAAGCTCATCGGCGAAAGGGGAGACCTTGACGGCGTTTACGCTGATATCGACTCCCTCCCCGTAGGCCCCTCTGCCAAGGAAAAACTGAAAAACGGAAGGGAAGACGCCTACAGAAGCCGCTTCCTTGCCCGGATCTGCAGAGAAGTACCCACTTTAGAAAGAATTGAAGATTTCCCTTACGAGGGCTTTGTCCCCGAAAAATTAAGGGAGCTCCTGGTTGAGCTTGAATTTTCCAAAATGCTCCACTCCTTCGGCCTGGAGGAGGTGCCTCGGGCAGTAGCGGACGCTCCCTTGCAGGGCAGTATGTTCGATCTTCCCTCGGAAGAGACTTCTATCGGCGAGGAGGATGTATCTCAAATCAAGGAGGAGAATCTTTTTCTTACCTTTGATGAGGAAGGCTTTTATACCCTCCATAAGGGAAAGGCGGTAAAGCTTCGGGGCGATGTGGAAACCTTCCTTCGGGAAAAGGCACCTGTGGTATCCCACAGTGACGGCTACTTTGCTGCATTTGCAAAAAAATTCGGGGATATTCGGGGGCTTAAGGTAAGCTTTGACCTTTACCTTGCCGCATATGTGCTGGATTCCCAGAATACAAAGCTTTCTCTTTCCTCTCTTGCCCTTGTCTTCTTAAAGGAAAACTACGGTCCCATCAGAGATACAGACCACGACATAAGCCTTCCCCTTTTGGCAAAGCTTTTCCCCGTACTGAAGGAGAAGATCGACGAAAACGAGGCAAAGGACCTTTACTACGAAACGGAGCTTCCTTTGGCCTATGTCCTTTCCAAAATGGAGCTTCGGGGCTTTCCCGTATCCCGAGAGGGAATTGAAAACTACGGTGAAAAATTAAAAGAGATCATCAAGGTTTTGAGCGAAGAGATCTATTCGCTGGCAGGGGAAGAATTTCTCATTTCCTCTCCCAAGCAGCTTGGCAAGATCCTCTTTGAAAAATTAAATCTCCCCGCAGGAAAAAAGACCAAAACAGGCTACGCTACCGATGCAGAGACCCTTGGCAAGCTCCGCTTTCATTCGCCCATTATCGATCTGATCTTAAACTGGCGCGCCGCCTCAAAGCTTTACAGCACCTATGTGGAGGGTATGCTTGATAAGATCAAGGACGACGGCAGGATCCACACCCATTTTCATCAGAGGCTTACCGCAACGGGGCGCCTTTCCTCCACCGAGCCGAATCTGCAGAATATCCCTGTAAAAACAGAAATGGGCAGGGAAATGCGCCGCTTCTTTACCTCGGGCGGGGATAAAAGTGTTCTTGTGGATGCGGACTATTCCCAGATCGAGCTGCGGCTTCTTGCGCATATGTCGGGAGATCGTACCATGCAGCAGTTCTTCCTGGACGGCAGAGATATCCACACCAAGACTGCCTCCGAGATCTTCCATGTAAGTCCGGAAGAGGTAACACCCGAAATGAGAAAAAGCGCGAAGGCGGTGAATTTCGGTATTGTGTACGGCATCGGCGAGTATTCACTCAGCCAGGATCTCGGCGTTCCCATGCGGGTGGCAAAGGAATATATTGAAAAATACTTTGCGCTGTTCCCCGGTATTCGCACATACCTTGACGAAGTAAAAAAGGATGCCCACGAAAAAGGGTATGTAACCACCCTCTTTGGCAGAAAGCGATTCATTCCCGAGCTGAAGGCACCGAAAAAGCAGCTGATCGCCTTTGGTGAGAGGGTTGCCATGAATGCTCCCATTCAGGGAACGGCGGCGGATATTATCAAGATCGCCATGGTACGGGTAGATCAAAGACTGGAAAAGGAAAATCTGAAATCTGCCCTGATCCTTCAGGTCCACGACGAACTGATCCTGGAATGCCCCGAGGAGGAAGCGGAATATGCCGCAAGGCTCCTGTCGGAGGAAATGGAACATGCGGCGAGCTTCTCCGTTCCCCTTGTTGCCGAAGCTCAGACAGGTAAAACCTGGTACGACGCCAAATAAATTTTTTTGACAAAAGACTGTGTTCTTCACAGTCTTTTTTCTTTTTTCCCCAAGAGAAGTCGACCTTCTTTTCTCCCCTTTTCATTTATCATGATCTTATCAGATGCGTTCCTTCGGGAATGAAAGAAAAAAAGGACCCCGATTCGACAAAGAACGACAGGGAAAGGCCGTTTTTTTGGTCATTCCCACTCTCTTTTTGCCTGAATTTTGTTCAAAGCTACAAAATTGGTAATAATTGGTAATTATTTAGCTGTAAGGTATTGCAATATTTACCAATTTTTGGTAAAATCAAAATAAAGAAAATACAAAAACAGAGAAGAAAGGTACTGAGATGAAAACGAAAGAGAAGGTATATATTATTGATTCGGGAAACGATTTCCGTTTTGTATGCAAAGAGAGCCTTATGAATATGGGCTTTCGGGTGGTAGGTGACAGCGGCGACGGCGGAGAGGCCTTGGTTGAGATCAAAAGCTTAAAGCCCGATGTGGTACTGCTTGATCTTTGGTTTCCGGGATATGACCCTGCATCTCTCATTCGCGAGGTGAAGCGGAGCCTGAAGGAGGAGGCACCGAAATTTATTCTGGTGACCGGGGTGAATAACCGCAAGGTGCTTGAGGATGCCTTTCAGGGCGGAATTTCCGCTTGCATCTTAAAGCCTTTTGATTACGAGGTTTTGGGTGAGAAGATCCGTCAGGTTTGCAGCGAAGAAAGATTTCGTATTGAGGATGATTTCGATTTGGAGGCACAGGTGACCCGTATCATTCATCAGGTAGGGATCCCCGCCCACATCAAGGGGTATCAGTACCTGAGATGCGCCATTATGATGGTGGTTCGGGATAACCGTATCATCGGTGAGGTAACGAAGACTTTGTATCCGAGCGTTGCCAAGGAATTTGCAACCACCTCCTCCCGTGTGGAAAGGGCCATTCGCCACGCCATTGAGGTGGCTTGGGACAGGGGCGATGTGGATGTACTGAGCTCCTTCTTCGGGTACACCATTCAAGGAGGAAAGGGAAAGCCTACCAATTCCGAATTTATCGCAATGATTGCGGATAATCTTCGCCTTCGTATGCGCTCCCTGGCCGGATAACTTTGTAAAATCGGCTGTTCTTTCTTTGAAAAGAAAGAACCAAAGAAACTTATGGCTAATAAAAGATAAAAAAGGAATATAATCCAAACTTATCTGTAATTGTTATCGCGTTGGTTTGAATATTTGCATAAAAAAAGATAACCTTGATTTTTCAAGGTTATCTTTTGTGTTTTTATTTTACCTTTTTGAAAAAAGGTACCCAAAAAGCTTATGCCTTTTTTAGACAACTTCGAACTGTATTTTTTTGTTATCTTTTTATAGTCGAAGTTTTCTTTGCCTACTTTCTTTCAAAAAAGAAAGTAGGCTACACATTAAATCTAAAGAGAACTACATCTCCGTCTTGCATAACATATTCCTTGCCTTCGGAACGAAGGAGGCCCTTTTCGCGGACAGCGGCCATGGAACCCAGGGAAACAAGATCCTCAAAGGAGACCACCTCTGCACGTATAAAGCCACGCTCAAAATCCGAGTGGATCTTGCCCGCTGCCTGGGGAGCTAAGGTTCCGCGGGTAATGGTCCAGGCTCTTACCTCGGGTTTACCTGCGGTGAGATAACTGATCAGGCCCAGAAGAGAATAGCTTGCGGTAATGAGTCTGTCAAGACCTGCGTGCTCAATACCAAGATCCTCCAAAAACAGGGCTCTGTCCTCGGGGGGGAGTTCTGCAAGCTCCGATTCGATCTTGGCGCAAATGGGGATAATTCCGTTGCCGCTTTCCTTGGCGTAGGCGGAAAGTGCTGCAAAGTGGGCATTCTTATCGCCCAGGGAATCTCCCTCTACAATGTCATCCTCCGATACATTTGCCGCGAAGATCTGAGGCTTCATGGAAAGAAGGGGCATTTCTGCAAGGAGAGCCTTCTCTGCATCGGAAAATTCAAGTCCGCGGGGGGATTTACCTTCCTCCAATTTTGCCATAAGCTTATGGATCAGGTCGATTTCCGCCTGTGCGGTCTTATCGCCTTTTAATCTCTTTGCGGCGCGGTCCATTCTTCTTTCCAAAATCTCCATATCGGAAAGGATCAATTCCATGTTGATGACATCTGCATCGCGGACAGGGTCGATCCCTTTATCCACATGCACGATGTCTGCATCCTCAAAGCAGCGTACCACATGCACAATGGCATCCACCTCGCGAATGTGGGAAAGGAACTTGTTTCCGAGACCCTCGCCCTGGCTTGCGCCCTTCACAAGACCGGCAATATCCACAAACTCGATCACGGCGGGGGTGATCTTTTCCGGATCGTACATTTCGGCAAGCTTTGTCAGCCTTTTATCGGGTACGGGAACGATGCCCACATTGGGCTCAATGGTACAAAAGGGGTAGTTGGCTGCCTGTGCGCCGCCCCCTGTCATTGCATTAAAAAGAGTACTTTTTCCCACATTGGGAAGACCTACGATACCTAATTTCATTTATTTTTATCTCCTTGGTAAATTGCAAGGGTATTGTACCACAAGATGCGCCCGATTGCAAGGGAGTGAGCCCGTAAAAAATATCCGAGGCAAATTTTGCCTCGGATGAAGCTTTATTCTTCTTTTTCGATCTGGGCGATTTGAAGATTTGCTTTTTTGATCCTCTCGTACCCTTCGGGGGAGAATTTGGGTTTTCTGCCGTAGGAGAAGAGGCCGTTTTGCTCCTGCTCAATATCGGTCAGCTGGGTGTAGCAGAAGCCGCAGATGCGGGGGTGCTCCAGCATGACTCGGATCCTGCCCTCGTATCTTAAAATGAAATCCTCCTCATCTACGGGAGGCTTGCCGTAGCCCCAGCCCTGTTTTGCATCCTCATCGGGGGAGGGGAAGAAGGTGCCGCCTACCTCGCTGAGCCAATAAGGCTGACCCTCGTATTTGTCCTTCTTTGTATAACCGGGGGCATCGCCGCGGTAGTTGGTCATTGCCACATGATGGGCGTTGGGGTCACATCTCATATTTTCAAGGGACATTGCCATGGTTGCGGGCTGCTGACAGTATTCATGCACATCGTACATATCGGTTTTCACATGGACACCGCCGCTTGCTTCAATGACGGGACGGTAGGGATCCAGAAGCTTTGTGAGATCATAGAACATTTTTTCGATTTCAAGGTCAAGCTCTATTCTGTGATAGGTCTCGTTAAAGCACATCCAGCCGATCACCGAGGGGTGGTTATAATACTGCTTGACAAATTCCAGCCATTCGGGGAGAAGATCGTAAAGGCTTTGAGGCCCGCCCATATAGGGAATGCTGGAATATTCGCCCCAGACGATATACCCGAGCATATCTGCCCAGTAAAGGGACCTTTCCTCAAAGACGCGGCGGTGAAATCTGGCACCGTTGAAGCCGATCTCCATGGCCATCTCAATATCCCGACGAAGCACATCGTCGTGGGGGGCGGTGTAGATGCCCTCCTTGTGGAAGCCCTGATCCAGGATCGTTCTCATAAATACAGGCTTTTCATTGATGGTCAGTGCCGTTTTGGAAAGGGAAACATCCCGAAGAGCAAAATAGGTTTCTACCGTATCGATCTCGTTTCCGTCTTTGTCAACAAGCGTAAGGGTCAGATCATAGATCTCGGGTGCGCCCGGGTTCCACAGGTGCTTTTCTGTTACCTTTAAAAGGGCGTTTGCCTGACCGAAGGAGATGCCCCCTTCGCAGCTGCCCACTTTTTTACCCTTGTAGGATGCTGTCAGGAGAACCTTGTCGGTTTCTGCGGCGTTTTCCACAGCGATGCGGATATCCAGGGTCCCATCCTTGGCGTGGGGGGTCATATCTGCCTTTTTCAGATACCGATCGGGCACAAATTCCAGCCAAACGGTCTGATAGATGCCTGTTGTTCTCTTGTAGCTTGTGGAGGCAGAGCCGTAATTGATGCACTGCTTGCCGAAGGGCTGACGAAGAGAGCGCATATCGTCGATGACGCCCACAACAATGGTATTGTCTCCCTCCTGTAAGGCGGAGGTAATATCCATTTCAAAGGCACAAAAGCCGCCCTTGTGGCTTCCGCAAAGGATGCCGTTGACCCAAACCTTGGTTTTGTAATCCACCGCGCCGAAGTGAAGGAGGGTGCGGCCCTTGGGAAGGGGAGATAGGTTTACGGTCTTGCGGTACCAGGCCGCGATGATAAAGTCTGTGTGGCCGATACCGGAAAGGGTGCTTTCGGGGCAGAAGGGGACGGTAATGGTAAGAGGGAACTGGCCGTCCTTGTACATCTTCCGCGCTTCGCCGCTGTTGCCCCAGTCAAAGGCAAATTCCCATTGGCCGTTTAAACACCACCAATTGTCTCTGACCCATTGGGGGCGGGGATAGTCGGTTCGGGGCATATTTTCCTTGGCATTTAAGAGTGTTGTGCGAATTTCTTTCATAAAAAAGCGGTCTCCTTGACAAGCGTTTCTGATTATATTATAATAAGTCGGAGGCCCCATTTAAAGTTGCAATTTAATTTTTTAAGTGAGGAAAATAATTTGAAAGAGCTTTTGCATGTTTTTATGCCCGAGGTGCGCCGCACACCCTTTTACATTTCTCTTGCCGGCATGACCTTTCCGGATGAAGCCTACCGTGTTTTGCGGGACAGTTCGCCTGTGGCGGTACTGGAATATGTTGTAAGCGGAAGCGGATATGTAGAGATCGATGGGAAAATGTGCGAGGTAGGAGAGGGAATGATCTATTTTCTTCCTGCGGGCGTGAAGCAGCATTACTGTGCGGATAAATCAAATCCCTTTACCAAGATCTTTATGAATATAGCGGGGAAAATGGCCACTTACCTGCCGGGCCTTTACAAGCTGGAAGGGAAGAATATTTTCGACGGAAAAGAGCTAAAGGGGCTTTTTGCAAAAATTCCCGAGATCCTGGGTTCGGATATGACAGAAGAAAACATGCAGTCCGCCCTCCAGGGACTTTTGATCCAGATCCTGGCAAGGCTTTGTCTGGCAGGCAGTCATAAGGAGCAGAACGACGAGGCCTTTTTGCTGAAAAATTACATTGACCGCAATCTTGACAGGCAGGTGTCGGGGAAGGAATTGGCAAAGGTCATTTTCCGATCTCCCGATTACTGTCAGAAATTGTTTAAGAAGGAATACGGGGTCACGCCTTATGCCTATCAGCTGGAAAGAAAAATGACCCGCGCAAAGATGCTTCTTGCCAACACCCAGATGTCCGTAGGGGAGATCGGAGCATCTCTCGGATATACGGATCTGCACTATTTTTCCAATATATTTGAGGCAAAATGCGGCATGAGACCCACGGCATACCGAAAAAAGTAATGCTTCGGCTTGCAAGAGAAGATCAGAAAAAATCACCGAAAAGGAGGAAGAGGAAAGAATTGACAAAAAAGTGACATTTTGACTGTCGGCTTTGATTCAACGGACTCTTCTATTTTTTCTTTGAAGGAACAGTAATTTTACGGAGGTGGTTTTTATTAAACTGCAAAAAAATTTGTATTTGTCTTTGTTTGTTTTAACATTGATCCTGACATTTATTACCGTGATCGTATCGGTCAGCGGTACCTCGGGCACAGAGGAAAGTCTTTTCCGCTCTCCCTGGATGGTATTTGTTTTCGCGGCCTATGTAATGATCCAGATCATTTGTCTGTTTTCCATAAAGCCGAAATTTACCTTATACCGTGCCGGCTTTTACGCTATGCACATCGGTCTTGTGCTGTTTCTCACCGGATGCTTTGTTTATTACATTTCCGGGGATATGATCCATGTTTCGGTGCCCATCGATCCCGATGCTATGTATAATGAGATCCGTCGGGATACGGTGGAGGAGGGGGAAAGCCCCACCAAGCGGCTTGATTTTTACCTGGGCGTTTCGGATTTTAAGGTAGAAAGATACGAGGCGGAGGAAGGCGAGGCTGCGGTAGACAAATACTACGAGGCGACCCTTCGCATTATGCCTGAGGGCAGCCGCGAGATCGAGGAGCATGCACTGATCGTCAACGGTACCCATCGGGAAAGCGGCTGGAAGATCTATCTGATGAATTATGACCGTATGGGACAGAGCGCGGTACAGCTGATGCTGAAATATGACCCGGGAGAATACATTTCCCTTGCGGGCATCTGGCTTGCCATCGGGGGCAGTGTTGTTATGTGCCTTCTTCGGAAAAGAGAGGCAGGTGATGCTGCATGAGTACCACGGCTGTTTTTTACATTGCGGTAGCTTCGGTGGCTCTTTATGTTCTGGCGGCAGTTTTCACTTCCGTCAAAAAGACAGAAAAGATCGGCTATCTTCTTTGGGGACTTGCCTTCCTTGGTAACCTTGTTATGGTTGCCAACAACTGGATCATCAACGGGTATGTGCCCTTTGTCAGCATGTATCAGGTGATGACCTTTATCTCCATGTGCTTCGGGCCTGTGTATGTGTATATGCGCGCTTATCATAAAAGCGGCTGGATGGCACCTTACTTCTGTATTATGCCCGGGGTCTTTATGACAGGGGTCCTGTTTATGGGCATCGGCTCCGTGTGGCACCAGCCTCCTGCTTTGCAGTCCGTATGGTTCGTGCCCCATATTTTAGCCTATATGCTCTCTTATTCCTTGATCTCGGTGGCATTTATTCTTGCAGTGGTAAGCTATTTTGATAAAAAGAACGGGGTGCGGCTGGAAAAGGGCATTTACGATCTTGTCTGCACGGCCTTTCCCTTTATGACCATGGCCATGTTCTTCGGTGCTATTTGGGCAAATGAGGTGTGGGGCAATTTCTGGTCCTTTGATGCCAAGGAAAACTGGGCACTTCTAACCTTCTTGATGTATACCATTTATCTGCATTTTCGCAGGCACAAGAGCCTGAAAAAGTATGCAAAGATCTTTGTGATCTTAGGCTTTATCTGCATGCTCGTTACCATGCTCGGTGTGAATATGATGGGAGGCTCCTCTCAGCACGCCTATTCCATGTAAAAGTGAAAAAACGATCGATACGGTCGACAAACAAGTGAGGAAATTATTTTCCTCACTTTTTTTATTGGAATAAGCCTTTTTATGAAGAAAATTGCCTGTTATAATACAATTGAGAATGGAGTATTATCCGAAAGTTTTTCGTTACGATATGCACCAAATTAAGGAGGGAATATGATGAAAAAACTTTCTAAAAAGACATCTGCGATCCTGATCGCGGCATTTTGCGCCGTGTTCTTTTTGGGGATCATGGGTGTTATGGCTGCCACAGGAAAGATCGCTTTGCCGAATCTGTTTTCTGCGGGAGCTGACAGTGAGGAGCAGGTGGCTTCCGCTTATGCCGAAACAACCCCTGCAGAAGCTTATACTTCTGTAACGGATGTGGTGGCGAAGGGCGATGTGATCTATGCTGCCGATAAAACAGGAAAGAAAGTATATAAGGTAGACAAGAACGGAAATGTTCTTGCCTTTTACCAGGCAGATGACCAGGTAAACGGCGTTGCGCTTTCCGGGGATAAGGTCTATGTTTTGCAGGGCGTTTCTGCGGGCAAGGTCATCACCCTGGACGGCGATCTGAAAAAGGCCGCTTCCGTTGAAGTGGGTCACACCCCCTCTGCGATGGTCATCTCAGGCGATAAGGCCTATGTTGCCAACCGTTTTGACAACAGCGTGTCCGTGCTGGATCTTGCCGGGGGCAAGGTGATCTCAAGCATTGCCATTGACGGTAGAGAGGCCATTGATATGGCACTGGCAGGGAAGAAGCTTTATGTTGCCTGTCACTTGCCTGAGGAGGGAGCTTCTTCCGATGTGATCTCCGCCAATGTAGCAGTGATCGATACCGAAAAGGATCAGGTAACGAAGACCATTCCGCTGGTGAACGGAGCCGGCGGTGTGAAGGGCATTGCTGCCTCTCCCGACGGAGCGAATGTATATGTATCTCATATCGTTGCCCGTTATGCATATCCTACCACACAGCTGGACCGCGGCTGGATCAATACCAACGGCTTTTCTGCCATTGATACTGCTACGGATACTGCCGTCGCGATGCTTCTTGACGAAGTAGAGGAGGGCGCGTCCAACCCCTGGGGCGTATGTGTCAGCGAAAACGGCAAGTACCTGGTTGTTGCCATTTCCGGCACCGATGAGGTCATGGTGGTGGATATTGCCAAGATGAACGCTAAGATCCGTGCCGTCAAAGAGGGCAAGGGTGTGGTTAAAAGCCTTGACGCCATTGTGGACTACCTTCCCTTCCTGGATGATTGCCGTACCCGCCTTGACCTGAGCGGAAAGGGTGCGCGTGCAGTTACGATAGAAAACAATGTAGCATACATCGGCCAGTATTTTACCGGTGATATTGCTATGGTAAATTTAAGCACCAACACCACCGGAACCATTGCATTTTTGGAGCAGCCCGCAAATGACGATGTCCGTATGGGCGAGATCCTCTTTGCTGATGCAAATCTCTGCTACCAGAAATGGGAAAGCTGTCTCAGCTGTCATCCCGATGCTTTGGCAGACGGCTTTAACTGGGACAACCTGAACGACGGTCTCGGCAACCCCAAGAGCGCGAAGAGCCTTCTTTACTCTCACCGTACGCCTCCCGTTATGTCCACCGGTATCCGTGCTAGTGCTGAGATCGCGGTAAGAGCCGGTATGAAGTTCATTCAGTTCAATGTGCTGGAAGAGGAAAAGATGGTGCAGATCGATGCTTATCTGAAGTCCCTTCAGCCCGTGCAGAGCCCATATCTTAATACCGACGGTACGCTGACCGAGTCGGCAACGCGCGGCAAGGCTCTCTTTGAAGAAAAGGGCTGTGCTACCTGTCACCCCGCACCTCTTTACACAGATCTGAAGACCCATCACTCCACCCTGACCGAAACGGCCACCAACTGGGAAAAGCGTGATATGGATACGCCCACGCTCGTAGAGGTATGGCGCACCGGTCCCTGGGGCTACGACGGAAGATTTGCCACCATGGAGGAGGCTGTCAGATATTATACCAAGGGTCTTGACCTGACCGAAGAAAATATCACCGATCTTTCAAACTTCGTTATGTCCATCGGCGACGAGGGCGAGGATTACGGTGTAGAACAGGTGAAGGTAAAAGGGGATAGCGAAGCCATCTGCAAATTGACCCCCGGCGGCAAGGTTACCTCTATCACCGTTCGCCGTCAACAGGAGACAGCGGATGAAAATGTTACCGTAAAGATTACCCTGACCGATGCTAAGGGTGAAACCGTTAAATCTCAGGAGACGGCTCTTGAAAATGTTTCCTTTAATAATATAAGAGAGATCACCCTTGACGGCTTTGAGATTCCCCAAGAGGCAGGCTCTTGCCTTACCGTTACCGTAAAGGATGCAAACGGTAAGGATGTAGCAACGCCTTACACGCTGAAAAATTAAGGAGGTGTAGAGAAAATGAAAAAACTGATTGCAATTGTTTTAACCATCGCTTTACTCCTTCCTTGTTTATCCTTTCTTCCCGCGATCCCCGTTTTTGCGGCCGTGGGCGATGTGACCACAGGTACACTGAAATCCTCTTCACTTCTTGATGATCTGATGGATCAGTATACCTCCTTTATTGTGGTAAAGCATAAGCAGCTTGGCGGTTCCCATTATGCCTACACCGAGGCGGTTTCCGATACCTACGATTCCGGTGCGCCCAACGGTGAGGAGACAACTATGTTCCGCCCCGGCTCTCAAATGGTTCTGGTAGAACTTGAGAAAAACGGCGATTCGGTTACCCGTACCGAAACGGTCCTTCTGGAATCCGAGACCGGTGTGATCCGTGATCCGGATGTATCTGTTGACGGTACCAAGGTCCTGTTCTCCTGGAAAAAGGAAGAGAAGACCGATGATTTCCATTTGTACGAATACGATCTGATCACAAAGAAGACCCGTCAGCTGACCTTTGGTCTGGGTGTTGCGGATACAGAGCCCAAATACCTTCCCGACGGCAATATCGTATTCAGCTCCTGCCGTACCATTCAGACGGTAGACTGCTTTAAGGTTCCCGTTTCCAACCTGTATCTTTGCGGCCCGAACGGCGAAAACATCGTTCGTGTAGGCTACGATCAGGTACACACCACATACCCCACCGTAACGGAGGACGGCCGTGTTCTTTATACCCGCTGGGACTATAACGACCGAAATCAGCTGTTCGTTCAGGGTGTATTCCAGATGTTCCCCGACGGCACAGGTCAGACTGAGGTATGGGGCAACAATGCAAACTTCCCCACCACCCTTCTGCATACCCGTCCCGTAAAGGGCGTCAGCGATAAATACCTTTCCATTGCATCCGGCCACCATGTAAGACAGGCAGGTAAGCTTGTGGTTCTGGATACCAGCGTTGGCAGAAACGATCCCGATGCCGTGACCCTGGTATTCCCCGACGGCTACTACGGCAAGGACGAAAGCGTTGACCACTACGGTGAAAAGGGTCCGCTTTATAAATATCCCTATTCCATCAGCGAGGATCAGTTCCTGGTTTCTTACGCTCCCGACGGCTGGATCTCCATGAGCAATGCTACTCCCAGTGCGGATTTCAGCATTTATCTGATGGATATGGACGGAAATAAGGTCAATCTGGTTCCCGGTACGCCTGAGTACCCCGCAAGCCAGATCGTACCTGTTACGACCCGTACGCTCTTTGAAAGAGCCAGTATGGTAAACTTCTCCGGCAATACCGGTACCTTCTATGTAGGCAATGTTTACGAAGGTGAAGGTATGGAGGGCGTAAAATTCGGTACTGCAAAGTACCTGCGTGTGGTTGCGCTGGATTACCGCGCCTTTGCCATCGGTCATTCCGACACCTTCGGTATCGATTCCATGCGCTACGCCACAGGTGATCCCCTTTCCGCCATTTCTACCGGTAACGGTTCCTGGGATGTAAAGCGCGTTTTGGGTATGGTTCCCATTGAGGCGGACGGTTCTGCGCTCTTCAAGGTCCCCTCCGAAACACCTGTTTATTTCCAGGTTCTTGATGCTGAGGGCCAGGTGATCCAGTCCATGCGTAGCTGGTCCACCCTGATGCCCGGCGAGACCTTCTCCTGTGTGGGCTGTCATGAGGACAAAAACACCGTTCCCCCTGCAGTTTCCACCACGACCATCGCGATGGCCAAGGGCGTTCAGGAGCTTCAGCCCGAGCCCTGGCAGACCGGCGAAGGCTACGAGGATTACGATCCTTATGAGGATTCCAGAGGCTTTAGCTATCTGGAAGAGATCCAGCCCATCTTAGATGAGAGCTGTGTGAAGTGCCACAACAATCAGGCAGAAGCCTTTGATATGACCGATGCCTATACCATGGTGGGTGCGGACACCACCCTGGAAGAGGACGAGGAGGCTGCCGCAGGCGAGACCGTTGATGTGATCAAGAACGGCGAGACCTGGGAATACTTCAAGAGCAGCACCTTGACCGATGTAGCGGACGGCTGGAATACTCCCTCCTTTACAGAGGAATGGTCCACTGCACAGGCACCCTTCGGTGACCGCGAAACCACAGGTACCAAGTGGAACGACACCACTTATATCTGGATCCGCTATGAATTTGATATTGCCAACGCCGCTTCTTTCAAGGGTGCAACGGCAATTCTCAACACCTTCTATGACGATTATCCCGAGTTTTACCTGAACGGCAACCTGATCTTCGATCCTGATAAGTGGGTCGATGCTTACACCACCATCAAGGTAAAGGATGCAGGAAACTATTTGGTAAACGGTAAGAATGTACTTGCTATCCGCTGTCAGAATACCTCCGGCGGCCGTACCATCGACACCTCTCTTTCCTTTGAAAAAGAAGCTCAAAAGGATACTGTAGAGATCTTCGGTATTCAGGAAGACTGGAAGTATACCGTTGGCAGCAACAAGGGCGTTGCGCCGAAAAACTGGATGGCAGAAGACTTTAACGATGCATCCTGGATGACCGGCAAAGCAGGCTTCGGTAATACCGGCGGTGCAAACACCAACTGGAAGGGCGCAGATACCAGTATCTATATGCGCAAGGAATTTGAGCTGACCGCAGCCCAGATCAGTGCCATTGCCGATATGAAGCTGGTTTTGGATATCTATTATGATCAGAACCCTCAGGTTTATATCAACGGCGTAAAGGTCTTTTCCAACATCGGCTGGAATAATGGCTATAAGGAATACTCCCTTGCCCACGATGCGGTAAAGCTTCTGAAGGAAGGCAAAAATGTGATTGCCATGACCTGTGTAGATGTTAATATCTACGGTTACAACACCACCTATCTGGATGCAGGACTTTTTGCTACCGAAAAGGCTTCCGTTCCCTTCTCTCTGGAAGGCAGAATGATGAACAGCGCCGGTATCGTCAAGGAATTCCCCTTGTCTTACCTGGTTCTGACCGCTTCCACCTCTCTGATCAATACCAGAGAGTGGGTCGGCTCTCCCGAAAACAATTACACCAACTGGATCTCCTCTATGAGCCAGTGTGAAATTCTCGATCCTTATCAGTACGGCTCTGCAAAGAGTAATCTTGTGCAGATCCTGAAGGAGAACCATCAGGGCGTAAATCTCTCCGATGCCAAGCTCCGCAAGATCATGGCCTGGATCGACCTGGCTGTTCCCGCCTTCGGTGATTATTTTGAGGGTAACACCTGGAACAACAACCAGATCCGCTGGGCAGACGAGTATACCGCAAAGCGCGATTACTATGTGACCATGAACGAAATGGCCCGCAAAGCACGCGCACAGGGTAACGATGCTGTAAAGAAGGATATTACCATCAGCTACAAGTCCGGTGACACCGTTTACGACGATGTATACGAATTCTCCGGCGCAAAGAAATTGGAAATTCCTACCTATTATAAGAGTGGGGATGTGCTCACGGTAACTCTGCCCGAGGGCGAGCAGTACCTGGGACTTACTATGGATAACCTGATGGGTGAAGCCATTCTTTATGTTCCCGGCGGCACCTATACCTTTACCGTGCCCGAAGCAAACAACACCTATAACCGAACCTTTATAAATACAAACGACAAGACCATCACTGCCCGTGTGGTAGGCGCAGATGAGCTTGGGGAAAATTACAACCTTGCCAGAAACCCCTACGATCTCACCGATCTGACCGGTAATATGCAGGTTACCGCTTACCCCCATGCCACAACCTCCAGCAACTACGGCAATCTCCCTGCTTACTTTGTAAGAAATGCCATTGACGGCGTGACGGCAAATCTGCTTCACGGCAGCTATCCCAGCCAGTCCTGGGGTCCCGATCAGGGCACAGGCCATTGGATGAAGGTAGATTTCGGACGGGAGGTCAATGTGAGCCAGGTGGTTCTGACCCTTCGTGCACACGCAGGCCACGATACCTACTATAAGTCCGGCACCCTGGAATTCTCCGACGGCAGCCGTATCAGCATTGATATCAAAAATACCGCCGATAAGCAGGCCTTCTCCTTTGATACCGTTAAGACCTCTTATGTGCTTCTTACCGATCTTGTTCCTGTGGATATCAGCGGCGAGGATTGGGCGGCCGTTACCGAATTTGAGGTTTACGGCACCTCGGAAAAGGAAGCTGAGAGAGTCTTTACAACAGATGTTTATGTGTCTGCCACCTCCGGTAACGATTCCACCGGAAACGGCACCAAGGACGCTCCCTACAAGACCGTTGCAAAGGCGATCGATTCCAAAAAGAGCGAGTCCTTCGGAAAAGACGATGCCTTGAGGATCCTTCTCAGCGGAGAAGCTACCGATTCCTCTACCCTTCTTTTCGGTGAAGAGACACTCTTCCATGCAGAGGGCGGCCGCCTTCCCATTATCATTGAAGGACAAAACGGCGCATCTCTTACTCTTTCTGCATTAAGGGTAGCTTCTGCAAACAGCTACACCTTTAAGAATCTTACTTTGAATACAGCGGAAATTTCTGAATTTTTCGCAGGCTCCGGTGAGGTGGTATTTGAAAATGTTACCTTTGGTAATACCACCACCTCCTTCTATGGCGATGACTTTTCTTCCTCCGATGCTTTTGCCGCTTGGGAAAGCGTGGCAGAGGGTACAGTAACCTCCATCACCTTTGGCAAAGGCACCACCTACAGCGGCCCTGTTGCCGCTGTAGGTGGAGAGACCACCGAAAATTCCCCCAAGATCGTCGCAAAAGCGGCTGTTGACGGCGGTACCCTTTCTACTCTTCAGGCAAGAGCGGCAGAGGGGGTTTCCATCAAGGAATCCGAAGTTGTTGTGAAAAACGGCGCGAATGTTACCTCGCTGATCGGTATCGATGGCGGTGCTCACACGGGCGACCTTGCCATTACCGTGGGCGCAGATAAAAAAGACGAAAGCGTTGTAAAAGAGCTTGTCTCCGCAAAAGGGGAATACAGCCTTTCCGGTATGGCAAAGCTTACCGTTCTGGGCGGCAATCTCGGTGAAGCAAACGGAAAGAGTGCAACCTACACCACCTCCGGTGCGGCAGGTGCCCTTGGTACGGTGAACACCATTTCCGGCGGTACCTTCAAGGGCGGCTTTATCGGTGTTTACACCACAGGCAGTATGACAAGCGTAGGCCGGGTTGTAAACGATGTAACAGGCGGCGATTTCCGCTTAAGCTTTGTAGGCGGCTCTGCCGGCTATAATAAGGATGTTGTGATTCCCAAGGTTATTAACAACATTGGTGAAAACACCAAGATCATGATCGACGGCGGTATTCTGACCGATGAAAGCGGAGCTTCTGAAACCACTACCTTTGCCTTTATCGGCGGCTCCATCGGTAAGGGTGCTGTTAAGATACGGGATGTTGTGAACAATATCTCCGGCTCTGCTCAGATCATTTCCGGCTTCGGCGGTGCAAGAGTCTTTACCGGAATGAATGCGGGAAGCGCGTACATTGTTGAAAACATCGTAAACAACATCTGCGGCGGCGATATTCAGAGCTACTACTCCGGCTCCAGAACCGGCGGCGCGGTGAAGAGCATTTCAAATAAGCTCTCCAACACCAATCTTATCACCTTCTACGGCGGCACCAACGGAACCAGCGTAAACAGCGGCAGTACCGGCAGTCTTGCCATCGATACTACCCTGGAAAGAGGCACTACTGTTACCAATTATTACGGCGGTACTCTGAGCGGTACGGTTACCGGTAAGATCAATACTCTGGTCAACGGCGGTAATGTTACAAACCTCTTTGCAGGAACCAGAACCGGTAAGGCCGACGGCGATGTTTCGGCAACCGTGAACGGCGGCCATATTACCACCTACTACGGCGGTAATGCAGAAGGCGGTTCCATCCAGGGAAAGGTGATCACCACCGTAAACGGCGGCACGATCGATACCTTCTACGGCTCCGGCAAGAGCGGAACGGTCGTAGGGGATACCGAGACGAATATTCTCGGCGGTACCTTTACCAGAAAGTTTGTTACCGGCTCTGCAGGTGCAGCAGCAGGCAATATCATCACTACCGTTCCTTCGGAAAGCTGTGCTGTATTTGAAAAGGAATTTGCAGGTACATCCACGGCAGGCAGTGCCTTGACCGACACCGCCACCATTGCAGGCGGCATCTTTAAGGGTACGGTCAGCGGCAGCGGCATTACCCTGACAGGATCTCCCGTGATCTACGGCACCGTTACCTGCGGAAACGCCGTAGGCGGCAGCGGCGCACTTCTGATCGGAAAGAACGCTTTTGTTTCCGTAGATAAGGTCAGCGGCAACCTTTTTGTTAAGCAGATCGAAAACTTTGAAACCGACCACAAGTATTTCTTTGCCGGTGACATCAGCGAAGCAAATATCAGCATAATCGAGGATGAAAACAGGAGCATCGGCTCTTATAAGGAGCTCTTTGAAAACGGCTATTCCGTCATCGGTTTCCGCATGGCTCCCGTGGGTGCAAAATTAATACTTGACAAGAAGGTAGGAGTTAAGTTATACTTTAATGAGGTGGACATTTCCGATATCAAGGATCGCTTCACCTATTCCGTAAAGCTTGGCGGCACCAAAGTGGCTACCGGAACCTATTCCGATCTGGTGTCGGAAAATGGCTATTATGCGATGAAATTTACCGGCATCGGCCTTTCCGATTTTGATACGGAGTTTGAGGTGATCGCAACGGGCCTTTGCGATGATAACAGCGCAAAGTACAATTCCATCGTGAAATTGGCAGAGCTGGGCGCGGAAAGCTACGAAAAGCAAAACGAAAAGGCACTCTTCCGTTCCATTGCGGATCTGGGCAGAGTGGTTCACGATCCCAGCAGCGCAAAGTACGCTTTGGGATATAAGGATGTCATTCCCGCACCTCGTGGTGAAAAAGCCGAGGAGGGCGCGCTTGTTACCATCACCGGTAAGAACCTTCTCATGAACGATGCCATCGGTATCCGCCTTTACGGTACTGCCGAAAGTGCAGAGGATGTAGAGGACATCAAGGTTTTGGTGGACGAGATGGATGTTACGGCAATTTGTGACATTTCCGAGCCGAACCTTACCGACGGCAAGTATAAATTCTCCGTTGATATCTTCTTCAGCGTATCCAAGATGCAGACCGAGCAGAACATTGCTATCTACGATAAGAACGGCAAGCTTTGCTTAAAGCTTACCGATCAGGTAGACTGGATCGCGCAGATGATCATCAACAAGGAGCCTGAAAATAACCTTGCAAAGCAGGTTCTCACCTACATTCAAAAGGTCTACAATTATATGAATGATATCCAGCATATCATTACGCCTCCTTCCTCCGGCAACGAAGGCGTCATTGGCGATCAGGTAGATCTTTGATTGATGTATAAACGCATTTGCAATAGCAAGTGATGATTTATAAAAGGTTTTCCGCGGGCGAAAACGCCTGCGGGTAAACCACTTTCCCCGGCAAAAATTATTTAAATGCCAAAAAGGCAAAATTTTAGGAGGAAAAAACCATGAGAAACACCAAACTTTGGTCTGTGCTTCTCGCTGCAGTGCTTCTCTGCGCATGTGTTGTCGGCGTTCTGTTCGTTGGCACCCAGGCTCAGGGTACCGCTTATGCATGGTATGTAGACGGTGTTGGTACCGCTGAAAACAGCTACGCCACCATCGATGCCGCTATGGCTGCTGCGAAAGCAAAGACCGACTGGGCGGCTGAGGATACGCTGACCATCTATGTCACCGCATCCGGCACGACCTCGACCTTTAACACCGCACAAACCGGCGGTCAGGTGAATACCGGCCGTAACCTGTTCAATGTTATCACCGTGTTCCGTGCTGATAACACCCAGCTCCCCATCACCATCGACGGTGACAACCCCGCAACTGCTGATGCAGTAGAGCAGAACACCCTTCTGATCACCGAGCCCGTATGGAGCCTGGGCGGTAAGTTGAGTTTTTCTGCTACCAACGACTACACCTTTAAGAACCTGGATCTTTCTTCTTGGGGTAATTCTGCTTATGCCTTCTATGCAGGCGCAGGCGAAGTTACCTTCAACAATGTAAACTTCGGTTCTACCCAGTCTATGGTTATCACCCCCTCTGTTGGCGGATGGACTCCTTTTATCAACTGGACTCCCGCACAGCTGGAGGCAAACAAGGCAAAGGATGGCAGCGGTCTTGTAGAAACTGCATTCATCTTTTTGAACACCAACTACGGTAAAACCAACGGTACCCTTTCCTGCAGAAGTGCCAATGTAGGTATTGCAGATAAAGGTTCTGCTACCGGCGGCGGACTTACCGTGCTTACCAATATGTTCAGAAATAAGATCGTCATCGGCACCGGTTCTACCGCTGCCTATGTTAACCACCACAGTGTAAACAGCATCAACACCCTCGGTGCTGCTCCTGCTGAAAGTGTGATCGAGGTTGACGGCGGTACAATCACTTCTCTTCTCAGTGTACGCGGTGCTTATACCGGTGTAGGCCATAAGCTCGTTTCCAACATCAAGAGCGGTTCCGTTACTACCCACCGTATGGGTCCCAACGATGCTGCCGGCAAATTTACCGGTAATATTGAAGTCAACTGGACCGGCGGTACCGTTTCTGAGTTCCGCGGTGCTTACAAAGGAACCATCGACGGCGATGTTACCATCAACCTCAAGGGTGTAACTTGCTCCTGGAATGATCTCACTGTTGTAGGAAGTACCGTAACCGGTACCCTTGCTCAGACCATTGAAGACTGTACCATCAACGGTCAGTTTTATCTCGGTGCAAATGCAAAAAATGTTGTAAACACCCTGAAGGGTACCATCAATGTTGCCGATAACTTCTCTTATTTCGGAAGCAACAGCGCAGCGATTACCGGAGATGTTACCAACAACATTGCAGCTGATATCGTTTACACCGGCACTTCTGAAATGAGTAACCGTGGCTTGTTCGGCGGATCCAACGGCGGTAATGTTACCGGTACCGTTACCAACAACATTCTCCCTGGCGCAGATCTGACCGATTATCCCTTCAGCGCAGGCTGCAACGGCGGTTCTGCAGCTGCAGTTGTGAACAATATGTCCGGCGGTATCGTTGGGGAGTTCCGTGCAACTCACGGTATCAACAATGGAACCGAATTGGCAAGTGTTAAATCTACCATTACCGGCGGTACCATCGATCTCTTCATTGGTGCTACCAGTAATGCCGGCATTAAAGTTAATAAAGTGGAAAACTTTATCGGTAAAGTAAATGAAGACGGCACCTTTGCCGGCGATGCCTGGATCAAGAAGTTCTACGGCGGTGCTCTGTCTAAATCAACGGTTGTAGGCGAGATCGTAAACACCTTCTACGCCGGTACCATCGGTGCTGAAAACCGTGAAGACGGAACTACTTGGGCTACTGACAGTACAAACTTTGTTGCCTTTGGCGGTTCTTCTCTCGGTACTGTTAACAAGATCACCAACAACTTCCACGGCGGCGAATTCAATGTAGGCTACTTCTACTGCGGTAACGCTACTTCCAGCGCAAGCTTTAATACCGAGTATGCTCTTAATGAGGGCGAATACAGAATCACCAACAACCTTTACGGCGGACACTTTGCCCGTTTCTGCGGCGGTTCCAAGGCAGGCGATGCACTTTCTGTTGCAAACCTTATTCAGGGCACCTCCCACGGCAGCCTTACCGTAAGACAGGGTGCGTTCTACGCTTCTCTCGGTGCAAATGCAAATACCGATGTATATAATGAAATTACAAGCTACGGTCCTGTTGATCTGCAGGATGCAAAAGGCAATTACACCGCTGACCTTAGCAAAAACAATGTAACCTTCTTCGGCGGTAACAACAACCAGAATGTACAGACAAAGTCTATCACCAATGTGGTAAAGAACGGCGTTAAGATTACTACCTTCTACGGCGGTTGCAACTCCGGTCTCCAGCCCAAGGAAATTACAAACCACATCTACGATGCGAAGATCACTACCTTTATGGGCGGTAATAAGACCAATAACTACAGCGCAGAAATGACCGGCATCACCAACATCATTGATGCAGGTGAGATCGGTACCTACTACGGCGGCTTCGGCACCATCAATGTAGGTGTTAAGCTCGGCTATATCGAAAACACCATCAACGGCGGTAAGATCGGCACTTACCTTGGCGGTCACCATACCACTACCGACTCCAATAATAAGGGCGAAATCGTAACCCTTACCAACACCATGAAGGGCGGTCAGGTTACCGGCAACTTTATTGCAGGCTGCTATAACAGCTCTACTCCTGCAGATGCCGCTACCGACGGCGTATATGAGATCGGTGCGATCGTAAACAACATCGGTTCCGATTCTATCGAAACCAGACCCACGATCGGTGGTAACTTCTTCGGCGGCTGCTACGATGTTCCCTCCGCAGCAAACAAAACTACCGGCGTTGTAGGCTATTACAACATTGGTTCTATCACCAACACCTTTGATCACGCGTTCATCAACAACAACTCTTACCTCGGTACCCGTTACAACACTCTCCAGGATGTTACCAACTACATTAACAACCTCGAGATCGACGGTAGTCTTGTTCTTGCAAACAATGTAGGTAATTTCAACGGTACAGCTACCACTACCATTCAGAACCTCACCCTCCGCACCGGTTCTGTTGTTGCCGATGTAAACTCCGGCTCCTGTGTGGTTGGTGAAAACGCTGCCTTTATCCTCAACATTGCTGAAGGCGCAAAGATCACCCTGGATAAGGATTCCACCTTCAATCTGAAGGGCAACTTCCCCGCAAAGGGAACTCACACCATCAATGCCGCAGCATTTGAACTGATGCAGCTTGATTACTGGGTAGACGGTAAGACTTATCTGACCGCTCCCGAAGGAACCATTTCCGCAAACCTGATTAACATTGTTGATACTGTTCCCGGTATGGCTGTAGTTTCCAACGATAAGGTAGTTGGCGCGTCTTCTCTGACTGCAAAATCTGCTAACCTGATCCTCACCGAGCGTGTTGCGATCCGTATCGTATACGACAAGGCTGTTGCAGCTGAATATGCAGCTGATCAGATCTTTGCTCTCGTAAACGGCGCATATGCAAAGGTTGAGATCGATCCTAACAACGAAAACGCTATCATCATCTACGACATCGGTCTTGTAGACTTTGATAAGGAGATCTCCTTCGGCGGTTATCTCCCTGCACTCGGTGCAGACAGAGACTCCATCGTTGAGCTCTCCGACTATGCTGTTACCGTTGTTGCAAACAACACCATCTACAAAGCAATTGCTGATTTCAGCAGAGCTTATGCAGGATTGGATCTCCAGTACGGTCTTTCCTACACCGAAGTAACCAAGACCTCTCAGATGAATGCTGAGCCTGACTTCTCTGCACTTCACATTACCGGTAAGAACCTGGTAATGAAGGACGCTCTTGGCTTCCGTTTCTATGCAACTCTCGTAGGTGAAACCGCAATTGAAGACATTAAGGTATTCATTGACGGCGACGATTACACCGACTTCTGCAACATTGCATTTGTTGGTGATTCTACCACTGATCTGACCATTGATATGTACCTTGGCATTAAGAGCATGAATGCTCCCATCAATGTGAAGATCACCGCAGGCGAAACCACCGCGATCGATTATATCGATTACGGCGATGCCATTGCACAGAAGATCATCACTGCTCAGCCCGAAAACGGTCTTGCTAAGGCTGCTCTGGTTTATATCCAGGCTGCTACACAGATGTAATTAGGAGGTGCAGAATAATGAAGAAAATTTATGAAGCACCTGAAGTGTGCAAGGTTGAATTTGATGTTGAAGAGGCTTTGATGGCTTCCGTTATCCCCGGCTCCGGCGCAAGCGGAACCGAGATCGGTAACGGCAAGGTTGACCTCTGGTAAATCAAAAAAACAAAAAGAGAACCCTTTGTGGCACCCTCCGTAAGGAAGGTGCCACAGTTATATTCGCCAAAGGCGAGTGATATTGCTTCGCAGTTATATTTGGGCTATGCCCAAGTTATATTCGCTTCGCGAGTTTTGGGGGCGAATATAATATCACTACGACCAGAGGGAGTAATATCACTTTCACAAAGTGAAAATATCACTCTTTGCACAGCAAAGAATATCACTTATCTTTCTTGTTTGTTGTTAAAAGGGGTTGGGTATCACCCAAAAAGAAGCATTTGTACTTACAAATGCGATGCTGGTTCTTTCCGATAAGCACAAGAAAAGCCTCGATGAATTTCATCGAGGCTTTAATCATCCTTATAAGAAGCACCCTTTTGGGTTCTCTTTTTTTATATAGAAAAAGCAGGCAAGGATTTTCCTTGCCTGCTTTTGTTGTAGGTTTATAAAAGGGATTTCATCTTTTCAAAGATTCTCTCGGCAATGGCTGCCATACCAAGATCGCCCGGGTGGACGGATACGCCTCTGTGCTCAAAAAGACCCAAGGCTTTCATTTTGGGATCCTCGCCCAGGTCTCCAAGCTCCACAAGGGGTGCAGAAAGCTCCTGTGCAAATTCTTTGAGAGCACCGTCGCCGGGGTGACGCCAAAAGCCTGTGGTCACAACAAAGGCGGCCTTTTTGTCTTTATCTAAAAAGGAAACAAGCTTTCTTGCTTCTTTTAGGAAATTTTCTTTATCAAAGCTGTCCTTGGGGCAGTTTTCGATAAAGCGGAGGATGATAATATCAGCGCAAAATTCCCGCGCCGCTTCATACTTTGTAAAATGGCTTTCGCCTTCCTCATGGTGGCTCTCCCAGGAGGCAACTTGGCAGATGCCAAAGGCAGCGTCGGGGTCCGTCTCTTTCGTTTTTGTCATAACAAGGTGCACATAGTCCTTCTCCTTGGCGGAGGCTGCCATGCCCCATTCTCCGTGCCAGCCGATCTCGGGTCTGTAGCCGTGGAGGGTAATGGAGTTTCCCACGAAGAGGATCCTTTTGCCTTTTCCTTCGGGGTTTTCAAAGCGAACGGCACCCGAGGGCTTCAGCTGCCCGTCTGCCTTAACGGTATTTTCTTTCATTTGGGAATAAAGATCTTTTGTCATAATAGACTCCTTTTATCTGTTAAATCGGTACCAGGCGGCATAGAAAGACCGCATGAGCGTGTCGTACCGGTTCTTTTCATTTTCAAAGGTGGCTTTTGCTTCCAAGTATTCTTTGCTTCCGGCGAAGCTCTCATATTCTTCTACTGCCTCCTTTTTGGAGACGCCCTTGATTACTACGGGATCCAGGAAAATAGAGAGGATAAAGCTCAAAAAAAGACCGAGAATGGGCATTCCGATCAAATGGGGAAAAGAGAAACCGCTGCCGTATTCCATGCAAAATTCATAATAAGGAATGGCGCGTGCGAAAGAAAGGTATGTATCCCAGTTGCTAAAGGCGGTGCAGATCAAAAGAACATCAAGGCCGATGGCGAGAAGAGTAGGTATTCTTGTAATGAATTTTTTCAGCTTTTCCTTTCCGCGATTCAAAACGCGGGTCATTCTTTCCTTCAGCTTTGCCTCTTTTTCGATCAGCTCTTCGGCATGCGGATTGGAATAGTAGGAGGTATAGGGGATATCCTCTTCTCTTTCTACACCGCGGAAATAGTCAAAGTAAAGATCAAAGGAAGTCCCATCGTAATCTGTTACCTCTTTTATTTTTTCGGTGCCGTATGGATTCAAAGGGTTTTCGGAATCGATTTCTCTGTAACGGGTGCGGGAGTGAAACACGGTGGATTCTACCGTGGAGCGGGGGAAGGCTTCAACAACTCCGTTATTATCGAGGATCGCCTTTTGCAGGGCTTTATCGATCTCTACACGCATCAGCTTTTCATATTCGGCCTGAAAGGCTTTTCGTTCTTTCTCGCTGTACTCGTGGAATCCGTAATCTTTGATGTGATTTTTGGCGCGTTTTAGAATTTGTTCATCGTTTTCTTTCATTGCTTTATAGAAGACGGCGGCCACGGAAGTGTTTTCGGGATCTCTTTCCAAGTCGCTTCGGGTAAAAGGAAAGGGTGCGGCAGGGAGATGAAGTTTTTCGGGAAGTTTCATAAAAGTCCTCTTTTCATATTAGTGTAGTCATTATAGCAATTCAGGGGTAAAAAAGCAATAAATTTGCATTTTCCTATATAAGAAAAGGGAGAAAAAAGCCCGCAATTCCCGTGTATTTTTCGAAAAATCGACGAAAATGTGAACAGCGTGAAAACAAACGAAAAAAGAGGAAAAAACTGCGAAAAAGTGCTTGACAAGGGAGGATGAATTTGGTAAACTGAAAATCCACCGCCGCGGAGACGCGGGTAGCCGGAGGGAGGGTACGAAAAAAACTTCAGAAAAAGTTTTAAAAAGTACTTGA
>JAZSAT010000053.1:0-11427 GCA_045602025.1 Eubacteriales bacterium
AAAAGATCAGTGCTTCGTTTCAGAATTTTACTGTTCTTTAAAGAAATATATTCAGGTACTTCTTTAATATCGAATGCTGCAGAAATTTCAGGTTCTGAATCCACATCAACAATATATGTATCAAATGGTTTCGCATATAGCGAATCAATTTCTTTAAAGGTTTCCATTGCAAGCATAGATTTTGCATTCTCTTTTCTGTAAAAAAGAATGATCAAATCACAGCCACCTCTAATAACAGCATCAAATGCATCTCTTTTCAGTTCTTTCAAACCGATCACCGCCAATTATACAAAATTTATTTTCGAATCAAATCCCCGACTGAGAGTTTTTCGTTTGTTTTGATGAAAAATATCTGCTGCGGATGCGGACATGAGTTGATCTCATTCATTTTATCATCGAACATTTTCTCAATGGTAATTTTTCTTCCGCATGCTCCCGGTGAAATAAATTCGCAAATATCACCAACGGAAAATTTATTTCTTTGCCTGCATTTTGCAAGTCCCGTCTTTTCATCAAAGCTTTCAACAAGACAAAGGTATGATTTTTCGCCAATATACCCGTTTGTAGGTGCAAAGTTAGAATCGTCCATCGTAGGAGTAAAATAATAGCCTGTGCAGTATTCACGGTGAGAAACAGAAGAAAGCTCATACAGGAGGTCTTCAAACTCATCCTCTTTGTCAATTCTTGACATTGCAATACGATAAGCATTGGTTACGACCGCAACATAATACGCACTTTTCATTCTGCCTTCGATTTTAAAACTCGAAATACCGGCCTGAGTCAGCTCTTTCATATGTTTTATCATACAAAGGTCTTTCGAACCGAAAATGTAACTGCCCTCGGGATAAATTTCACAAGACAAAACATCATCCGGTCTTTTTTCTTCATAAAAGCGGTATTGCCAACGGCAAGGCTGAGTACACTCTCCCCTATTCGCATCTCTTCCGGTATAAAACTCAGAAAGCATACAGCGACCTGAAAAAGAAACGCACATTGAGCCATGAACAAAGGTTTCCAGTTCGAGATCGTAAGGGATCTGTTCCTTGATAGAAACGATCTCATTCAATGAAAGCTCTCTTGCCAAAACAACTCTTTTTGCGCCCAACTCATACCACTTCAGGCAGCTGTACGCATTTACCGTAGCCGCTTGGGTAGAAATATGAATCGGAATGCTTGGCATGTGCTTTTTGCAAAGCGAAAACACACCAAGGTCCGCTACAATAACCCCATCCGGAGAGATCTGATTAAGCTCATCAAGATATTTTTCCAAAGCTGAAAACTCATATTGTCTCGGAAAAATATTGATGGTAACATAAACTTTTTTTCCGAGCTTATGTGCAAAACAAATTGCATTTTTCAGTTCTTCATAGGAAAAATTATCTGCAGCAGCACGCATACCAAAGCGTTCACCTGCAAGATAAACAGCATCCGCACCAAAGCGAATTGCGGCTTCCATTTTTTCAAAATTGCCCGCAGGAGATAGCAATTCCGGAAGAATTAAACAATTTTGATTCATTTTCTCTTATAAAACGCAAGGCAAGCTTCGTAGGTGGAATATACATCAAGCTTTGATACCACTTCATATGGTGCGTGCATAGAAAGCACAGGCACACCAAGATCCACTACATCGATATTCAGTTTTGCGATATACTGCGCAACCGTACCACCGCCGCCTTGATCAACCTTTCCAAGCTCACCAATCTGCCAAACAACCTCGTTTTGGTTTAAAACAGTTCTGATCTTACCAACAAACTCAGCGGAAGCATCCGAGGTGCTGCTCTTGCCGCGAGCACCGGTGTATTTTGTTATGATTGCACCGTGATTTAAAATCGAGCTGTTTTGTTTCTCGTAAACCTCAGGGAAAATCGGATCAAAGCAAGCATTCACATCTGCAGAAAGACACCAGGAATTAGAGAGTGCGCGCCTTGCATTTTTCTTTCCGCAAAGCTCACAAAGAAAATCATAAAGGAAATTGGTGTTTAAGCCGGTGTTGCCGCTGCTGCCGATCTCTTCTTTATCTGCAAGTACAAGAACGGAAGTATAGGTAGGCTGTTTTGCTTCAAAAAAAGCCATCATAGAAGGGTAAGCACATACTCTGTCATCGTGCGCATAGGAAGCGATAAGATTTCGGTCAAGCCCGACATCACGAGCCTTCAGTGCCGGAACGAGCGTCAATTCAGAAGAAATAAAGTCCTCTTCCTTCATACCGTATTTTTCATTCAAAAGCTTTAAGACATTCAGCTTAACCGCTTCCTTTGCTTCGCTGTCAACAGGAAGAGATCCTACGATCACAGCAAGGTTTTCGCCGGGAGTAAGCTCTGCAGCGACACGCTTCATCTGATCCTGAGCAAGATGAGGCAAAAGATCGGAAATATAAAAGATCGGATCGTTTTCATCTTCGCCGATGGAAACATTAATCTTTTCACCATTTTCTAAAACAACTGTTCCGTGAAGTGCAAGAGGGACAGTAGGCCACTGATACTTTTTAATACCACCGTAGTAGTGCGTTTTAAAATAAGCAATCGATTCTTTTTCGCACAAGGGATTTGGCTTTAGATCAATGCGAGGAGCATCAATATGGGAAGCAATGATACCAAAGCCCTCCTCAACATCTTTTTCACCGATCACCGCAAGAATCAACGCTTTATCGCGGTTTACATAGTAGATCTTATCACCGGTTTTATATTCTTTTCCGTATTCCAAGGAAGAAAAACCATTCTTTTTTGCAAGGTCTAAAGCATATACGACAGATTCTCTTTCTGTTTTAGCTTTATTTAAAAAATCCTTGTACCCTTCCGAAAAAGAAAAAGCCGTCTTTACCTTTTCACTTGAGAAAATTTTAGATGCATCTTTTGGCTTATAGCAAAGTTCTTCATAAGGATTCTTGTTTTCAGACATTTTCAATCTCCTCTAATTCATAAATTTTTTCTAAAAGTATGTAACAATATCGCTCCAAATCAGTGATATTACCATTGTTTTCAATCACTACATCAGATCTTTTCATCAATTCCTCTTTTGAAATTTGATTTGAGATCCGAAGCCTTGCTTTCTCTTCAGAAATACCATCGCGAAGACAAATTCTGCGAATCTGTTCATTTTCGGAAGAGATTACAGAACAAACAAGGTTACAAATTCTCTCAAGTCCTGCTTCAAACAGCAGAGGGGCATCAATAAGACAGAACTCTTCGCCGCTATTTTCCGAATCTTTGATCAAAGATTTAAGTTTTAAAACTACGTGTCTATGTGCGATCTCGTTCAATTGAAGACGCTTCTTTTTATCGTGAAAAACAATTTCTCCAAGAGCGGCACGATCCAATTTTCCATCGGCGATTACACCGGTTCCAAATGCTTTTCCAATTTCAAAAAGGCAATCGGAAGGCGTGTTGACAAGCTCATGATAGATCTCGTCGCAATCAAAAACAGGAACACCGCGCTTGCGAAAAAATTCACACACTGTGCTCTTTCCCGAACCGCTGGAGCCGCAGATACCAATTACTTTCATACTTGCCTCAAATTTTAATCATATTAAAAGCACATGCGCGGAGCAATCGGTTTGAGATTGCAAGTCCTAATTCACTTTGGCTGGTTGCTCTGCAATAAATTTGCTCCGTGTCGATGCTGTCAAATCTTCTCAGGGCGTCAAATAAGGACGATGCCTGAGATAACAAATCAAATTTAGAACCGAACGAAATAAGCTTTCCCTCTTTTGAAAAGGGCAAAAGCATCTCAAGATCCTCTTCAAAGCAAAGTACACCAAGCCCCTCCTGAAGCTTCTTCTTGAAAAATAACATTACTTCCTCTTCCCTGCCACAAACCATTGTTACAGGGGCCTTCGGTGCATAATGGCGATATTTCATTCCGGGAGATTCCGGTTTTTGATTTTCTTTCAAAGAAGATAAAACGGCTTCGGAAATAACTATGTTTTCCGTTACTTCTTTCAGATCATTCACGGTTACAAAACCGGGGCGAAGCAAATGGATTTCATCCCCATTCAGAGAAATAACCGTTGATTCAAGTCCAACCTCAGAAGGCCCGCCATCAATGATCATAGGAATTCTTCCACTCATATCCTCGATTACATGTGCTGCTGTCGTGGGACTCGGCTTGCCGGAAAGGTTGGCAGAAGGTGCCGCAATCGGCTTGCCGGACATTTTTATCAATGCCCTTGCAACAGGGTGAGAAGGACAACGAAGTGCTACCGTCTTCAGACCGACCGTAACAGAATCCGGAATGATCTCCTTTTTAGGTAAAATAACCGTCAGAGGTCCGGGCATAAATTTTTCCGCTAATCGGTTCAGCAGAACTTGATTTTCGGTGTGAGCATAAAGAGAAAAATCAGATGGGGAAAGAACATGAACAATCAAGGGATTGTCATGTGGGCGTCCTTTTGCCTCAAAAACCGAATCACAAGCTGCAGCGTTCAATGCATCTGCACCGAGACCGTAAACGGTCTCCGTCGGAAACGCAACAATTTTTCCGGAACGAATCAATTCAGCAGCTTCCAAAATATCATAATCCGAAAAAAGATTCGGATCAAATTTAAAAACCTTAGTATCCATCAAAATTCACCGTTTTCAAGTTGTTGCATGCGATCAGATGTGATCAGCGCATCGATCAATTCGTCAAGCTTACCGTTGAGAATACTTTCAATGGAGTGAAGGGTCAGGGAAATCCTATGGTCGCTGACTCTTCCCTGAGGATAGTTGTAGGTACGGATTCTTTCACTGCGATCGCCCGAACCGATCTGGCTTTTTCTCGCATTTGAAATTTCTGCTGCTTGCTTTTCCATTTCAAGCTTATGAATCTTGGAACGAAGAACCTTCATTGCTTTTTCTCTGTTTTTCAACTGACTGCGCTCGTCCTGGCATTCTACAATGATACCGGTAGGCTTGTGCAGTATTCGAATAGCAGAGTCGGTCTTATTAACATGCTGACCGCCCGCACCGCTTGCTCTGTGGGTATCGATCTCAAGATCTTGAAGATTGATATTTACTTCAACTTCTTCTGCTTCAGGTAAAACAGCAACCGTAACGGTCGAGGTCTGTATTCTGCCCTGAGACTCGGTTTCGGGAACACGCTGAACACGGTGAACACCACTTTCGAACTTCAGTTTCGAATATGCCCCCTCACCTTCGATCATAAAAGAAATTTCTTTGAACCCGCCAAGCTCAGTCTCGTTGCAATCAATAAGCTCACACTTCCATCCATTGTTTTGCGAATACATGGAATACATGCGATAAAGCACGCCAGAAAAAAGTGCGGCCTCTTCCCCACCGGCACCGGCTCGGATTTCAATAATAACATTTTTATCATCATTTGGGTCTTTCGGCAAAAGCAGAAATTTCAATTCTTCACGAAGTTGTTCTTCTTCAGCCTTTGCATCGCTTAATTCTTCCTGTGCAAGCTCAACAAGCTCAGGATCAGGCTTTTCAGATAAAATCTCTCTCGCATCTTCCTGCCTTTTGAGAGCGTTAGAAAGTGCGCGGTATGCATTAACAATAGGGGTAAGATTCTTGTAATCCTTCATAAGGACCCTTGATTTTTCGGTATCGGAAATTATTTCCGGCATCGCAAGCTGAGATTCAATCTGTAAATAGCGTTCCTCAGTTTTCTTTAATTTATCAATCATTTTGATCTGAGATTATCCTTTTTATTTTCTTTTCGAGTTTTACTCTGGGAATGACCATCTCGTGATTGCAAGTTTCGCAGCGGATCTTTACATCACTGCCGACAAAGACGACCTGAAATCTAGAACCGCCGCATGGATGATTCTTTTTCATTTCCAAAATATCGTTTACATAAAATCGTTGTATCATAATCCTAAAAAAATGTGCAAAAATACTCACGAAGAGTGTTTTTGCACGAAAAAATTATTTTTTTAATTCTTTTTCTAACCAGACTTTTCCAAGATCAAGCGCTTCATACAATCCATATTTTTCAGACTGCTTCAGAACCTCTCCTGTTTTGGTGTCCTGAACCTGAACAAAAATCATATCGGGGATTTCCTTGCCGTGGAAATCTTTTGTAGTCAAAACGGTTAAAACCAAAACAGCTTTTCGTGCGGGATTACCGTAACAAATAATGTTACCGTTCTTTACCAAGGGTTTACCGCAATAAGCAGTAAATTCCGTAATTTCTTTTGCCATAAAAAACCTCTCTAAATATTTAAATAGCTTTTCAGCAGATGGCGCAAAAGCTCATCGCGCTCGATCTTTGCAATCAAAGTGCGAGCATTGTTGTAGTTGGTGATATAGGTCGGATCTTCCGTGAGAATATAACCTACAAGCTGATTCAACGGATTATAACCCTTTTCAATCAGAGCTTCGTAGACAGAAGAAAGGGTTTTTCTTACAAAATCCTCTTCCTCTTGTGTTACTTTGTAGGTGATGGTTTTTTCCTTATCGAAACCGATCATTGAAACCTCCTTGTCCTCTCGCACAAAAAAATGTTTGTTATGACTAGGTTTGTAAGCCGGGTTCTGTGATGCAAAAGCACCGGCGATCATCTATCTGGGACAGAGATCTCTCTCTGCCTCTAGCCACCTTTAAAACTGCCTGGCCGACATTGACCGAATGGTCTGTTTTGTATGCGGTGTTGCTTCGGATAGGGTTTACAGGACTTCTATGTTACCATAAAAGTCGGTGAGCTCTTACCTCGCCTTTTCACCCTTACCGGTTTCCCGGCGGTATCTCTCTGTTGCACTTTCCCTAAAGTCACCTTCGGCGGACGTTATCCGTTATCCTTGCCATATGAAGCCCGGACTTTCCTCACTTTGGTCCTTTCGAAATCAAAGCGCGATCGCCCCACCTAGTCATAATTTATGCTATTATACCCTAAAAACATAATTTTGTCAAACATATTGAATAATTATTTTTATTTCTGTATAATGTTAATAAATATATAATATCGGAGGTCACAATTTTGGAAAGCAACGGAATCTCATCATTTGAAAAATACATGAATAAAAAAACCGTCTCTTTGATAGGAGCGGGCGTTTCAAACATCCCTTTGGTCCCTTTTTTGTATTCCTGCGGTGCAAAGAAGATTTTTATCCGTGATTTAAAAAAGAAAGAAACAGACCCTGAAATCTTAGAAGCAAAAAAGAACGGAGCGATCCCTGTTTTAGGAGAAAACTATCTCGACGAGCTTTCAGAGGATGTTATCATTCGTTCCCCCGGAATACGCCCTGATATACCTCCTTTTCTTAAGGCTATGGAAAAGGGTTCCAGAATTACTTGTGAGACCGAGCTGTTCCTCGAATTTGTTCCTTGCAAAACCGTTGCAGTGACCGGCAGCGACGGAAAAACAACCACAACGACTCTGATATCAAAAATTCTTGAAGAAGAAGGCTATAAAGTTTTTCTTGGTGGAAACATTGGTAAATCTATGCTTCCCCAGCTAAAAGAAATCGATTCCGATCATTGCATTTCCGTTATGGAGCTTTCCAGCTTTCAGTTGATGAATTGTGCCTTTAGTCCGAACATTTCCATAATCACAAATCTTTCGGAAAATCACTTGGATTGGCACAAGGATATGGCTGAGTATCTTCTTGCAAAGAAAAACATTTTAAAACATCAAAAAGCAAATTGCCTTGCCGTTCTTAATTTTGATAATCAATACACAAGGGAATGCTCAGCCAACGGAAAAATACGATTTTTTTCTTACGAAAACGATCTTCCGGATGATATAGATGGTATGTTTTATAAAGATGGCGAGATCTACACCAAGGAAGGTACAGAGATCCTCCCCTATTTTAAAAGCACGGAGATCCTCCTTCCTGGAAAGCACAATGTTGAAAACTATATGGCCGCCATTGCCGCAACGAAAGATCTTGTTTCAAAAGAAAGTGTTATAAAAATTGCAAATACATTCGGCGGTGTTGAGCACAGGATCGAGCTTTGCAGGGTTTTGGACGGTGTAAAATACTACAACAGTTCCATCGACTCCTCCCCTGCCCGCTCTACCGCTGCACTGAGATCTTTTTCTCAAAAAGTGATTATGATCGCCGGTGGATATGATAAAAATCTTGATTACACTCCCTTAGGAGACGAGATCTGCAAGCATGTAAAAACCTTGATTCTTTGCGGTGCAACATCCGAAAAAATCAGGAAAGCAGTATTATCTTCACCACTTTATAACAGTGAAAGCATCAACATGATTGACTGTCCTTTGTTTGATGATGTTGCCAGAATCGCAAAGAATGAAGCAAAACCGGGCGACATCGTTATTCTGTCCCCCGCCAGTGCAAGCTTCGACATGTTCAAAAACTTTGATGTACGAGGCAAACAATTTAAAAAACTTGTTTCGGAGCTTTAAATGAGCAAAATTTTTGATATTATCTCCGCTTTCAATTCAGTAGATCTCGTAAGCGGAAAAGAAAACACAAAAGAGCTGATTAAATTATTACCCAATGGTATTTCTGCAACAATTGACCCCATCGGAAACATCATTTTTTCAAAAATCAGTGGCAAAAAAAACGCGAAGAAAATTCTTTTGGACGCACATATTGACTCCATCGGACTTTGTGTAAAAGAAATTACAAGAGACGGTTTTCTTGCGATTGATACATGTGGGGGATTTGACCCTGAAATTCTTGGCGGAACAGAGTTTTTTGTATTTGGAAAAGAAAAAATCCGAGGCGTTGCAACCGCAACTCCTCCACATCTTTTGAAGAAATCGTCACAAGATGAAAAGCTTACCATCGAATCCGTCTATATTGACTGTGGCTTTGCATCAGATAAAGAAGCAAAGAGAAGTGTTTCTGTAGGTGATGCAGTCGCTTTTTCCGATGATGCCGCTGTGCTTTCGGGTACCAAAATCGTATCGCCTTATTTAGATAACAAAGCCTCCATCGCAGCACTCTTATTGGCTTATGAAAACATTTTTTGTGATAACGATGTGTATTTTGTATTCAGTGTTGGTGAAGAAACCGGGTTCAGAGGAATAAAACTTGCAACGAAAAATATTCAGCCCGATCTTGCAATTGTTGTCGATGTGGGCTTTGCTTTATCTCCGGAGCTTGATAAAACAAAGTGTATCAAAACGGGTGAAGGACCGTCTGTGTCTTTTACCGATACGCTGTCCAGAGAAATGACAAAATGGGTCATTAATACCGCGGGAAGAAAAAATCTTTCGCTTCAGATCATCTGCGAGCCCGGCGGAACAGGCACCAATGCTACCGCTCTTCAACTGCAAAATGCTGGAATCCCAAGCTGTGTCATCTCTATTCCTTTAAGAAATATGCATACCAATTCCGAGATTGTTGATGAATGTGATATTGTAAAAACAGCAGAACTTCTTTCTGCTCTTGTATCCGAAAACAGTTTTCCCTGTCAGGAGGTGGTCCTTGTTGAAAGAAAATGATTTTGCTTTTATAAAGGCACTTTCCGAAGCCTTTGGTCCAAGCGGTTGCGAAAATGCTGTCAGAAACCTGATCATAGAGGAAATTACCCCTCATGTTTCTTCTCTTGCCATTGACAAACTTGGAAATTTGATCGCAGAAAAAGGATGCGGTGGTAATGTGGTTATTTCCGCGCATATGGATGAGGTCGGTTTTATGGTAACAGGAATTTCAGACGATGGAACCCTGCGCTTTTCCCAGGTCGGCGGAATCAGCACAGGATTTTTACCATCTAAAAGGGTTATCTTCCCGGAAAAAAATTGTATCGGTGTTATCGGTGCAAAGCCGATCCATCTGAATAAAGAAAAAAACAGATCAAAAGAATACGATGAATTATATATCGATATCGGTGCTGAATCAAAAGAAGAGGCAAAAAGCACCATTTCTCTCGGTGATCTTGCTGTGTTTTCTACGAAAACTGAAAAAACTTCCGGCAGTAAATGTAATATTTCGGGAAAAGCAATGGATGATAGGCTCGGCTGCTATCTTTTATGCAAACTCATTGAAAATTCCGATATTACAGATGGTACTTTTGTTTTTACCGTTCAGGAGGAAACAGGCCTCTTGGGTGCGATGACCTTTGCAAAAAGCCACTCTTTTGAATACGGCATCGCTTTGGATGTGACAACACCAAACGATATTCCCGGTATCACCGGACCAAACACGGTTTGTAGAATCGGCTGCGGACCTGTCATTTCCTTTGCCGACGGTCGATGCAACTACGATCAAAAGCTTGTTTCAAAGATATTTTCTCTTTTAAATAAAAACAATATATCCTGTCAGACAAAAGCCATGAGAACCGGCGGCAATGAAGCCTACGCTTTCAAAAACGAGGGCAGTGGAATGAAATCCCTATCTATTTCGGTGCCTTGCCGTTATATCCACGGTCCGATTGGTATGTTTTCAGAAGCAGATCTTGCCGAAACAGAAAAAGCTCTCCTTTGCATTTTAGAAAAAATTAACAAAGGAGGATTTGAAAATGATTGACAGAATCAAAGCATTAGCCTCTTTTATGAATGTAACTGCAGCAGAAAGCGATCTTTCAGAACATCTGTATGAATTCTTTTTGAAAAAAGGTTTTTCAGTTGATCTTGATCAAAACGGATCTGTTGTCGTTCGAATTCCGGGACTTGCAAAAGAAAAAAGAAAAATTATGGTATGCACCCCAATCGATATCTCTGGATATATTTGTCTTTACCGAGAAAACAAAACCTCTTTTTTGACAAAAACCAAAAAGGATTTGCAATGTGCACCAAAAACGCTTTTGAATAATAAAGGAGAAAAATTTACTGTAAAAGAAAGCAAATACGACAAAAATGAAGTTTCGATTGTACACCAAAGCGGCTTAATCGGTGATGTTTACCGCACTATTCCGTTTTTTGAAGAAACAAACAGGTGCATTTCCGGTGAGAATGCTGCCAGATATGCTCTGATAGACCTATTAACAGAACTATCGTCAATAAAACCCCAAAATGATGTTTTGCTTTCCTTTACAACCGGATTTTATTCCTTCGGAACAAGTGAAGCAAATATTACATTTTGTGAAAAACCGGATGATGTTTTTATGCTTGGATTTTCAGAAGATTCCGACCGTTATCCGCTTCTATATGTTAAAAACGGAAAGAATTTTGCATCAAATTCCCTTTTATCAAAAGCGCAAAATACTGCAAAAAAATTAAATTTAAAATTAAAGCTTAAGGTTTCCGAAACAGAAGCAACAAAAGAAGCATCTGTACTCTCTGCGTCTTTTTGCGAAGTGGTTTCTTTAGGTCTTCCATATAAAAAAGAAAAGGCAAAAGAGATGGTTTCATATAATGCCATTGAAGACCTTAGAGCAGTACTTTTCGCATTATTAGAACAATAACGAAAGAAAAGCTATCATTATGATAGCTTTTCTTTTGCTTTTTTTACTTCTTCCATCAGCTTCGCGTACCAGCCGGCTGCTCCGGTATACCAACTCCAACCACCGTGGCCGCGAAAATGTTTCGCATCATAAACATCGCCAGACAAAACATATGGTTCTCTTT
>JAZSAT010000054.1:0-41142 GCA_045602025.1 Eubacteriales bacterium
GTGATCTTCCCCTCGGACTATATGGCGGAAAGAATGATCTCCGAAGGTATGCTTGCCGAACTAAACTACGACAACATTCCTAACTATGAAAACATTATGGATGCATGGAAGGGTCTCGATTACGATCCTGAATGCAAGTACACCGTTCCCTATTTTTGGGGCACAGTGGGTCTGATCTACAATGAAAAGATGCTTAAGAAAGAGGATCTTGCTCTGGTAGAAAATTGCCAGGATTGGAGCATTCTCTGGAGCAAAAACTACCCCAAGCAGACGATGATGTTCGATAACCCCCGCGATGCCTTCGGCATTGCCTTAAAGCAGCTTGGTTATTCTCAGAATACCACCGATGAAAACCAGCTCCGCGAAGCAGCGGATCTTTTGAAGGATCAGCAGTTCTACTATGCAATGGACCAGTTCTTTGAAATGATGCCCTCCGGCTCCCTTGCAGTAGGAGCATATTACGCCGGTGACTGCCTGACCGTTATGGAAGAAAACCCCGATTTGAAATTTGTAATTCCCGAATGCGGCACCAACCTTTTCAGCGATGCTATGTGTGTTCCCAAAACCAGTGAAAAGAAGGAAATGGCAGAAAAATTTATCAACTTTATGCTGTTTGCAGATGCCGGAAAAGCCAACACGGAATATGTAAACTACTCTACCCCCAATGTAGCTGTTTGGAACGCACTTTCCGAAGAGGTTCGCACCAGCGAGATCTCCTATCCCCAGTTCCACGAAAACTGGGAATCCTTCCGCAATCTTCCCAAAGAAACCAATGATCTGATCACTGAGCTTTGGAATGAAATCAAAACCAACAACAAATAAGAGGCAAAGAAATGAAATACACAGGACTGAATGAACTGAGGGAAAAATATCTCTCCTACTTTGAATCCAAGGGACATCTCCGTCTCCCCTCCTTCTCCCTTGTACCCCAGGGTGACAAATCTCTTCTTCTCATCAACAGCGGTATGGCGCCGATGAAAAAATACTTCACCGGCGAAGAAGAGCCCCCCAGAAGAAGAGTGTGCACCTGTCAGAAGTGTATCCGTACACCTGACCTTGAGCGAGTAGGAAAAACTGCCCGTCACGGCACCTATTTTGAGATGCTCGGCAACTTTTCCTTCGGTGACTACTTTAAAAATGAAGCCATCCCCTTTGCCTGGGAATTTTTGACCAAGGTTCTGGAGATTCCGGAAGATCTTCTTTGGCCTTCCATTTACGAGGAGGATGAAGAGGCCTTCCACATTTGGAAGGATGTGATCGGCGTTCCCGAGGAGCACATCGTCCGCCTCGGCAAGGCAGACAACTTTTGGGAGCACGGCACCGGCCCTTGCGGCCCCTGCTCCGAGATCTATTTTGACCGCGGTGAAAAATACTGCTGCGGATCCCCCGACTGTAAGCCCGGCTGCGAATGCGACCGTTATATGGAGATCTGGAACAATGTGTTTACCCAGTTCAACAACGACGGCAACGGCAATTATACCGAGCTGACCCAGAAGAATATCGACACCGGCATGGGTCTTGAAAGACTTGCATGTGTTATGCAGCGCGTTGACAATATGTTTGAAGTAGATACCGTCAGAAAGATTTTGGATACGGTATGCAAGATCAGCGGCAAGGAATACGGAAAAGACGGCGATACCGATGTATCCATCCGTATCATCACCGACCATATCCGTTCCTCCTCCTTTATGATCTCCGACGGCGTCATCCCCTCTAACGAGGGCAGAGGCTATGTTCTCCGCAGAATTCTCCGCAGAGCTGCCCGTCACGGAAAGCTTCTCGGTATCAAAAAGACCTTCCTTTCCGATCTTTGCGATGTGGTGATCAGTGAGAACGAAGCAGGCTATCCCGAGCTTCGTGAAAAAGAAGATTACATCAAGAAGATCATTTCTATTGAAGAAGAAAAATTCAATGCGACCATCGATTCCGGCCTTGCCATTTTGGCAGACCTTACAAAGAAAGCAAAGGCTGAAGGAAAAAATGTTTTGGCCGGCGAAGATGTTTTCAAGCTCTACGATACCTTTGGCTTCCCCATTGATCTGACCAAGGAAATTGCAGAAGAGAACAAATTGGCCATCGATGAAGAAAAGTTTGCCGCCCTGATGGAAGAGCAGAAGACCCGTGCAAGAGAAGCAAGAGCCAATATTTCCGGCTGGTCCGACGCAGCAAAGGGAGCTTTGGCATCCCTTGAGAAGACCGTTTTCTGCGGCTATGAAAAAACAAGTGTAAAAGCGAAGATCTTGGCAATTTTCGCAGAAGAAAATTCCCTCTCCGAAATCTCGGAAGGAGAAGCTACCTTGATCCTGGATACCACTCCCTTCTACGGAGAAAGCGGCGGCCAGGTAGGCGATATCGGTGTGATCACCGGCGAAAAAGGCGGATGCGCCGTTCTGGACACCAAAAAGTCCGATGATGTATTCGTTCATATGATCCGTATGGAATCCGGTTCTCTGTCCGTTGGGGACGAAGTTCTTTGTCTGGTAGATACGGAAAACAGACTCGCCATTGCCAGAAACCACTCTACCGTTCACCTTTTGCAGGCTTCTTTGAGAGAAATTCTCGGAAACCATGTAGAACAGGCAGGAAGCTATGTAGACGGCGAAAGACTGCGCTTTGACTTCAAGCACTTCCAGGCAATGACCAAAGAAGAACTTTTCCGTGTTGAAAGCCTTGTGAACGAAATGATTCTGAGAGCTCTTCCCGTTGAAACTCTTGTTACTTCCGCTGAGGAAGCCAAGAAGCACGGTGCCATGGCACTGTTTGGTGAAAAATACGGAAACGAAGTAAGAATGGTCTCCATGGGCGAATTCTCCTGTGAGCTTTGCGGCGGTACACACCTTGATAACACTGCAAAAGCAGGTCTTTTCCGCATCCTTTCCGAGCAAGGCATTGCCGCCGGTGTACGCCGTATTGAAGGTGTTACCGGCAAGAATGTATTAAAGCTCCTCTATCAGAAGGAAAGCCTCCTTCAGGAAGGCGCAGAGATCTTAAAGACCACGGTTCCCCTTCTTTCTGAAAAGATCCGTGGCCTGAAGGATGAACTGAAGGCATCCAAGGATAAGATCGATGCCCTTTCCGAAAAGCTTGCTGCAGCATCCCTGGGTGCAATTTTCGACGACGCCGTAGAAAAAGGCGGTTTTAAGCTTTTATTCAAAGAGCTTCCCGAAGGTGCAGAAGGCAGAAAAACCGGTGATATGATCCGCGACAAGAGCGGTGATGCGGTTGCCGTTCTCTATCAGATCCGCGACGGAAAGGTACTTCTCTTTGCAGTTTGCGGCAAGGATGCCGTTTCAAAGGGTGCCCATGCAGGTAACATTGTAAAGGCCATTGCTCCTATTTTAGGCGGTGGCGGCGGAGGCAAGCCCGATTCCGCACAATCCGGCGGTAAATGCCCCGAAAAGATCGAAGAAGCGAAAAAAGCATTTTTCGACCTCTTCTAATAAGGAGAAAACTATGGATTGTTTGTTTTGTTCCATTCTGAAGGGAGAGATCCCTTCTGACAAAGTATACGAAAATGAATATGTGTATGCCTTTCGGGATATTAATCCTCAGGCACCTACGCACATTCTGATCATCCCGAAAATGCACATTTCTTCCGCAGACGGAGTCAGTGCCGAAAACAGCACCTATGTTTCCAAGGTTTTCGAAGCGATCCCCATCATTGCAAAAGAAGAAGGTCTTGCAAACGGATATCGCGTGATCACAAACATCGGTGAAGACGGATGCCAATCGGTGAAGCATCTGCACTTTCATCTGTTAGGCGGAAAGAAGCTTTCCGAAAAAATGGACTAATGGCACGGGAGACCTTCGGTATTTCCGTGTCCGGGCTTAAGGCGCGCTTGCGGGATAATCCCCTTGGCGCCTTTGCCTTTTATGGGCCGGAAGAAATGCTCAAGCAGTTTTATCTGCAAAAATTTATTTCTCTGATCGAGAAGGAGGGCAGCGGCGATTTCAACATTGCCCGCCTTGATTTTTCCCGCGATCACACTATGTCGGATCTTTTGGGAGAAGCGGAGATCCTTCCCTTTTGCGGAGAAAAGCGTCTTGTGATCTGTCGTGGACTTTCTCCGGCAAAATTAAGTGAAAACGATTTAAAAAGCTTTCTTTCTCTTCTCGAAAACTTTCCGCCCTATTTGATCCTGATCCTTCACACAAGCTTTGAGGAATTCGGTAGTGATAAAAAGGAGCTGAAGAAGAAAGCCGTTCTTTCCCTCAGCACGAAGATGGACTTCGTCTCCTTCCCTCTTCAGGATGAAAGAACTCTTTTGTCCTGGAGCAAGAAGATTTTGGAAAAAGACGGCCTTGTTTCCTCCGATCAAGCTCTGCGCACGCTGTTTCGCCTTTGCGGCAGAAAGATGCAGCTGATCCGAGGCGAGCTTGAAAAATTAAGTGCCTATGCCATCTCCCAAAACAGAAAAGAAGTAACACAGGAAAATGTACTTCTTTTTGCAGAGGATACCACGGAGTTTGCCACCTTCAATTTGTGCGATGCAGTTTTGGAAGGGGCTGTAGGTGCAGTAGAAAAAATTCTCTGCAATTTAAAAAAGCAAGATGTACACCCTGTGGTGATCGCAGGAGTTCTCGCAACGACACTGACCAACGCCAGACTCATCTGCGACGGTGCCGATGCGGAAGCCTGCCAAAAAGCGGCAAAGCTTTTTCCTTGGCAATACGACAAATACCGACAGAGCCTTTACGGCAAAAAGAAAGAGAATGTGGAAAAAGCCCTCTTTCTCTGTTTAGAGCTTGACGGAAAGCTAAAAGGCGCAAGATCGGATGCCTGGCTGATGACGGAAGTCTACACCTTGCAGATCGCCGCGCTTCTCGGTAGAGAACGATGAAGCCTGTTTGCAAAAAGGTCATTGTGGTAGAGGGAAAATACGACAAGGTGCGTATTGAATCTCTTCTGGATGCAACCGTTCTCACCACGGAGGGCTTTGGTATTTTTAAAAACAAAGAAAAGCGTCTTCTTTTCAAAAAGCTGGCTGAAAAAAGAGGTATTGTGATCCTTTCCGATCCTGACGGTGCGGGTAAGGTCATTCGAGGACATTTGCACAACATAACAGGCGGCAAGGGCATTACCGATCTATATGTCCCCGAAATTTTTGGCAAAGAAAGAAGAAAAAGCACCTCCTCCAAGGAAGGGCTTTTGGGCGTGGAAGGAATCGACAATGAAACCATTCTCTCCCTCTTTGAAAAAAGCGGCCTGATCGGTGATCAAAAGGAAAAGCTTCCCTCTTATACAAAGATCGATCTTTATACCTTAGGATATTTCGGAAAAGAAGATTCCAAAGCAAAAAGAGAAAAGGTTCTTTCGGAGCATAATCTCCCGAAGAATATGTCCTCCGGTGCCTTTCTTGACATCATTAATTTGTTGGAGATCCGTTTATGAAAAATTATTTGTGCAGACCAAACCGATGTGATCGGGTCACCAAGATCCTTTGCATTGCTTTGGTTTTCTCAAGTGCGATCAGCTTTTATCTTTCCACGCTCTTTCCTGCCTTTAAAGCCATCGGTCAGCTTATTTCCGTGATCCTTTTGCTTTTTTTCGTACAGATCACTACAAAATTTCTCTTGACCGAATACCGTTACGGCCTGGAAGAAGGAAGTTTATACCTTTCTTGCCGTCAGGGAAAAAGAGAAAAGAATTTAGGATTTCTCCCCATTACAAAAAGCACCTTGCTTCTGGATAAGGATACCTGGCAAAAAAGCGGTAAGCAATATAAGATCAGACACAGCTTCTCCTACTGCCAGAACCTTTTTCCGAAAAAAGCATATTATCTTTTGTCACCCGAAGAAGATGGAAGCTATGCTTTGCTTGTCTTCGAACCGGACGACACACTGCTTTTACTCTTAAAAGAATTGATACAACAATAAGGCTGATTGCCGGAAAGGATTTCTTATGATGCAAACAAAAGATGCACAGAATGCTCCCATCGGTATTTTTGATTCCGGTGTAGGTGGAATCAGTGTGCTCAGAGAAATCAGAAAGCTCCTTCCCGGCGAAGATTTTATTTATTACGGTGACTCTGCCAATGCACCTTACGGTACTAAGGAAGTAGATGCCGTAATCGGCTTTTCCATGAAGATCGCCGATTTTTTATTAAAGAAGGGAGCAAAGGCCCTTGTAGTGGCATGTAATACCGCTACCAGTGTAGCCATCCCCGTATTAAGGGAAACCTATCCTCACATTCCCATTATCGGTATTGAGCCTGCCTTGAAGCCTGCAGTCCTTGCAAAAGAGCACCCCAATGTATTTGTTATGGCTACGCCTATGACCTTGGAACAGGAAAAATTTGCAAAGCTGATGCACTTTTACGAGGATAACGCCGATATTACAAAAATCCCCTGCCCCGGTCTTGTGGAACTGATCGAGGATGGAATTTTATCGGGAGAAAAGCTTTCAAGCTTTTTAGAAGAAAAGTTTGCCCCCTACGACAAAAAGAAAATCGATGGGGTGGTTTTGGGCTGCACCCATTATCCCCTTGTAAAGGATGCCGTGCAGAAGGTACTTCCCGATGCAATCATTTACGACGGAGGCTTTGGCACTGCAAAGCAAACGAAAAAGCGTTTGGAAGAACAAGGCCTTCTTTCCGAAAGGACCTCCGGCGGAAAGGTCACTTTTTACAACAGCAAAAATACGAAAGAGATCCTTGCCCTTTCGGAAAAGCTTCTGAATTTATAACAAAAGCCAAGCAGATATCACTTGACAAAAAAGCGAAAAATGGTATAATAGTTAGGCTTTGATGCGCGAGAAGAATATTATACCTCTGTTTCAAATGGAAGAGGCAAGAAAAAGACACGAGTGTCTTTTTCGATGGCTCTTTACGGCAGACACCCGATTTTATCGAGCCGAACGGCGAAGAGAAAATCCCGGTGTCAACGAGCAGTCGCAGGCTTTGGCTTAAAACATATTACAATTTCATATTTTTTCGAGATGTGGCTCAGTTTGGTAGAGCGCTGCGTTCGGGACGCAGAAGTCGCAGGTTCGAATCCTGTCATCTCGACCAAAAGAAAAGACCCTATCGGGTCTTTTTCTTTTGCTTAAAACGGTACGGAGGATTTGAAGGGGCGACTTCTGCTTTCTTATTACAAAGCCTCTCTGCGCTGCGTTCGGGATGGAAGAGGCAAGAAAAAGACACGGGTGTCTTTTTCGATAGCTCTTTACGGCAGACACCCGATTTTATCGAGCCGAACGGCGAAGAGAAAATCCCGGTGTCAACGAGCAGTCGCAGGTTCGAATCCTGTCATCTCACCCCACAACAAAAACAGCACTGCAAAGGGTCTATATTCTTAAAGACAGTATTAAGTTCAATAGAATATACTATCTACCGACAGGAAAAGGACAGAGAATGTTTTTTCACTCTCTGTCCTCTTTGAGTCATTAACTTAGCCCCACGAAAAGCCTATATTTTTTTGCAGATTCCCTTTTTGGTGTACCTTATGTAAACGAAAGCAAAGAACACCGAATACAGCAGCATGTTGAGTGTCCAGGACACGGTAAAACATAACATCAGGTTGGAAAAGGTAGGCAAGTGTGGATAGATAAATTGCATCCACACCGTTCTGAAGCCAAGTGTGAAGGCAATGTTCGATATACTTGTGAACATCGGGTATCCAAACGCCTGAAGTGCGTGAGAGAGCGTTTGGTTTGCGGCGGATATAAATGCAAAAAAGGTAACATAAAACATTCTTATAAGTCCGTATTCAATTGCCGCGGTTGCGCTTCTGCCAACAATAATTCCAAGCCAAAATCTGCCCGTGATACAGAACAGAATGCCGAGAGATCCCGAAATGAGCAAATTGAACAAAAGCATATACCAAAAGGACTTTTTGACACGGTCCGGATTTTTTGCACCTATGTTCTGTCCCATAAAGGTGGTGGTTGCAACCCCAAAGCCACTTGTAAATGCGCTGACTATCGAGTGGATCGACGAAGCCGCGGAGCAACCCGCAACCGCATCAACTCCAAAGGAGTTCGTTGCCGGAACGATCTGCAGGTTGGCGATCGGATACATAAGCGTTGAGATCGACGCGGGAATTCCAAAGCGAAGTATCTGCCAAAATGTTGACAGATCAAAGCGCATTTTCTTGATCTCCAGCTTAAAGCCTTCTTCAAAACGGCTCAGTCTCTTCAGCACAAGCACCACACTGACTATCTTTGAAACAACAGTTGCGATGGCCACCGCCATTACCTTATGAGGTAAAAAGATGCAGAGAATGATGTTAAGAACAACGTTTACTACCCCCGCTACCGTGATATATACAAGCGGCTTTTGAGTATCACCGAGCGTTCGCAGAATCGCCGAGCTGAAGTTATAAAGCAAGGTTGCGGGAGCGCCCGCAAGATAGATACGCATATATATAACGGCACCGTCATAGCATTCGGGAGGACAGTTTGTGAGCGTGAGAAAGGTAGGTGTCAGCAAAACACTGGCAAAAGCGAGCACCATGCCAAGGAGAGTGGCTGTAATAAGAGCGGTGTCGACCGCCTTTTTTATCTTTTCGTTCTCCTTCTGACCGACATAATGTGCAAGAATTATCGCTGTACCCGTTGAAAGACCGACCGCTCCGTTTATTATCAGCCCCGAAATGGTGGTCGTGGCGCCAATCGATGCTACGGCATCGCTTCCCGCCCAGTTTCCAAGTACGGCTTTGTCGGCTATATTGAAAAGATTTTGAAGAATGGTGGAGAGTATTATCGGAATGGTGTATATAAATATAAGCCTTACAAGCTTCCCCTTTGTTGCGTCAACCTTTTTTGCCATGCTTTTCCCCTTGTTTTTTTAAAATTGTAGCACTTAATATTGATAAATTCAATGCGTTGATTTATAATAAACCTATAATATTTTACAGTAAATCATATCAGATTTGATTTGTCATGCGGGACCTTTTGATCTCGCTTTGACTATGTGGGGGCGTTATGGAAATTGATCTTATAAATCAACACTATATTGAAGACCGAACCAAGTTCAAAATAAACACGCTTAAAAGAAAGTGGGATATACTCATATTGGTAACCGAAGGAGAGTATGATATATATCTAAGAGAAAAGCAGAAGAGGATCGTGCTGAAAAAAGGGGATATTATGCTGCTGCCCGCGGGAATTGAGATCGACAGGGATATACTGTCGCCGCTCTCCTGCTATCATATTTCCTTTTTTCCGCAGGCGGACCATCCGTTTTATCTGTCCGCAGCCGTTGGAAAATTGAAACTGCCCGAGGAACAACGCAACGCGATATTCAAAACGCTTGAGAGCGCGTTTGCTCTGCCCGATAACCGTGAGCTGATCGTGCATATCGTTGAGCATATCTTTGCCGAAAGCTATCTTTTCGGAAAAAAGGAAAAGGTCAAGTTCAAGCCGTTCAGTGAGGCGGTGGAAAAAGCTATAAAATATATGAGGAAAAATTTCGATAAAAAGATTGATATGGACGAGCTTGCCGAGGAGGTCTTTCTGAGCCACTCGGGGCTAATATGGAAATTCAAGCATGAGCTTAACACCACACCGTCGAATTATCTCGGTATTCTGAGGCTGCGATATGCCAAACAGCTGCTGCTCAACTACCCCTACAGTATAACCGAGATCTCCGAGATGTGCGGATATTCAAATCCCTATTATTTCACAAACGCCTTTCACCGAGCCTTTGGTATGAGCCCAACGGCCTTCAGAAAGCATTATCTGAAATAAAGCAAGAAAATCAAAAACATAGCGATACCAACGGATAAGTTGGTCCAATGTGAACGTGTCAAGCATACGTTATTGCAGCAATAAGATATTATTCCAATCGTAGGGGCGATTTACGAATGACCCGATTTTATCAAGCCGAACGGCGGAGAGAAAATCCCGGTGTCAACGAGCAGTCGCAGGTTCGAATCCTGTCATCTCGCCCCACAACAAAAACAGCACTGCAAATGCAGTGCTGTTTTTTTCATTTATTGATTCTTTGGCAACGGACTGCCAAGCGGGTCTCTCCGCTTAAGGTGCAAGTAAAAAGGGTCAGGTCCCAATTACCGGATTGCATTTTATCAATGTCGGTGCCGTGAACCTCAGTTAGGTCGCAAACCTTGTAATGATGCTCTGTTCCGTAAGGATCGATGAATTCTACCGCGTCATCTTTTTTCAGAAGAGCAAGGTTTCCAAAATGGCTTTTGTAATTGTGGCCCGATAGGATCAGATCATCCGTCGCTGTGCTTCCCTTATAACGGCAAGGCGCAGACTTTAAATTCCGATCCGTCCATTCATCATATACAGGAAGCTCGATCCCGATTTTTTCAATCACGATCCTTCCGCAGAAGGCATCCCCTTCCACCATCATAACAGGAGATTCGTTTTCTCCGAGAAGCACATTTTCTTCTGTGCTTATTTCAAGAAGACTTAAGATCTCGGCAGATCTTTGTCCGGCGGTGTGATCTTCGAAAACATTGTATAAAAGCCATATCCCCGCCGTGATCAAAAGACAAATACCGATAAGAAGAAAAACAAGGCCCTTATTTTTTCTTTTCATTTTTCTTTACCAGAGATTCGTAAACACCGAGGAAAACAAAGCCGATACCCGCAACAGAGATCAAAATGATCGGCCACCAGTATTGACCCGTCTGAGGAAGCTTTTCCCCTTCATAGGTATTTGTAATCACAAAGCCGTTTTCCGCATCGCCGCTATAGGTTGCCTTATATTCGGGAAGTGCCTTTTCCCGCACAGAATACACACCTTTTTTCGGCAGATTTTGAAAAACATGTGCCCATCCATCTTCTTCCCTAAGCTCTGCAGTGGCGAGAACAGTTTCACCGTTTAAAATCTCTACCGAGATCTCACTCGGTCTTTTTTTTGCTTTGTTATTTTGATCATCCCATTTTTTTATAACAGAAACGCTGATATCTCCCGATGTATTGTCCTCTGTTTTGGGTGCACCGGAGATCTCATAATAGATTTCCCCTCCCGATTTATAGGGCAAGAACACAAGGTAAGGATTGAAGGTGTGCGTTCCCTCTTCCTCGCAGTACACAAGCCAAATACCAAGCTCCAGATCGGAAAAAGTCACTTTTCCGTTTTCTGTTATTTTCGATAGTGAATCAATATGATGCTCCTTGATAAAGGACAAAACACTCTTCGCTGCCAAATCATCCGGGTAATTTACAAGGCCGGAAACGGAAATACCTGAGGATTCAAAGGGGGCGGTGGGATAGTACCCTGCAGAATTCAGTTCTGCGATCCGGCACAAAAAAACTCGGATTCCGTTGATGCTGTTTTTTTCCTTATCCTCAAGGGTGACCGATATCTTTCCCTGCTGAGCTACTGCAAAAGAAGGAATAAAGGCTCCGATGGAAAAGGCGGCCACAAGAAGCAGGATCAAAATGCTTTTAAGAATTTTCTTCATTTTTTTCTTCTCCGCCTTTTACTTTACTTGACACTTTCTTTTTGCGAATATCCCATACTTTTTTAATTACAATTACAATAATGAAAAGACCGATCAAAGAGAAGGTCATTAAATACTTCATATCGATATTTAACAGCTCATTCGATACGCCGTCCTCTTTTGCCGAAAGGTCCCCCGCTTCCACACGAACACCTCTTACAAGGAGTCTATGGGAATTGACGCCGTAAGGCGTACAGGTCACAAGGGTGACGCAGTCTTTTTGGCTGATCACATTCAGGTGGGAAACCTCATGAGGCTCCACCACAGAAATATCATCTATTTTATACTCAAGAACTTCGTTTAACACATGAATATAGAATCGGTCACCCATTTTCAAGTGATCGATATTGGTTAAAAGTTTCGCAGAGGGGAGGCCTGTGTGTCCGGCAAGAACACAGTGAGTATTTTCTCCTCCTACGGGAAGGTGAGACTCGGGAACATGCCCGATCCCTTTTTGCAAAACGCTTTCTTCAATGGTGTGATAAATAATCAGCGACACACTGATCTTTGGAATTTCGACATACCCCATCACACCGTTTTTCGCGGTGTTGAGCATGTCTTCATAGGTTAAACCAAATTCTTCCGGCTTTTCGCCGCGGGCAAGGTGTTGGTTATAACATTTCGCCTCTTCCAAGGCCTTATTTAATACCTTCGGAGAGGTATTCTCAAAGGTTTTTTCATAGTCGCCTATGAGTTTTTGATTCAGGTACTGATTGTACAGATCACTCACGGTAGGATAAAGAAAGAGGGAAAGACCGCAAATGAAAATAATTACCATAATAATTGTAGGTAAATGCTTTTTCACCGATATTTCCCTCCTTTCGTTTATCTTTTTAGTTTAGAAAAAGAAATAGCTGTGCGCGGGGTGGCTAAAAGAAGTCGCTCCGTGAAAAGCTCCTTTTTCTTTTATGCCACACTACTTCTTTTTCTTGAAGTAAAAAAAGCTGCAGCACCTGCCATCAGTGCAATACCGAGAACGGTAAAGACGGTCGTACCCATACCACCGGTTTCGGGAAGTTCATCACCGGGGGAGTTGGTAATACCAATATAATATGCCTGAGCAGATTCATCAACAGCAACACGGGTAAATTCACCGGGTGCTTCGGTGCGGGTCGCCTCACTTACAACTGCATTTGCAATGGCACCGGTAATGCCAATGGTGTCGGTAAGGGTGAATTCGAAGTCGCCCTTAGCGATCTGGTATCCGTCGGGAGCCTTGGTTTCTCTGATCACATAGGTGCCCTCACCGAGACCGTAGATATAAATCTGACCCAAGGAGCCACCTAAGGTATAACCAATATTAGCCTTACCGTCATCCCCTTCGTTCACGGTATCAAGAGTCGTTACCGTTCCTGCAGTAGGATCAAAGGTATACTTGGTATAGGTCAGAGAGGTATCGGGATTGGTGTAAGAAGAAGCAGTAAACTTCAGGGGATTAACAAGATCATCTTTTGCAAAGATCTGGAACTGAGCTCCACCAAGACGAATAAATGAACCTTCCATGTGCTTGGTAAGAACGAACTGCCAAAGCATAACAGAAGCTTCTGCATCTGCAGTACCGCGAGAAGTTTTGTCGTTGGGGTCGTTGCTATAGGTCAAGGTTGCCTTGTTAACATTTTTCAGTGCTGCGGAAGTCAAAACCTTTGCTTCATAGGTAACCTCAATAATGGTATCCTTTGCAACCTGGGGAATATTGGTAAATTCAACCTCGAAATCAACCCCTGCTGCAAGGCCTGTGGTTTTAAGGTCATAATCAGCTGCAACGGGAGTATTATCAACAGGATTATATATATTGATATTGATACTGCCGACATCCAGTTCCAAGGTATCGTCCATGGTATCGGAAATAACAAAGGCATATTCATCACCGTAAAGATCGTGATCGGGTACTGCAGTTACAATGCGGAAATCTACTACATCGTTAACGGAAGCTGTAGTACCAAGCTGCCAATCGGGAGTACCGTTGTTGGAATCATCAACATGCTTTTCAATATGAGGACGATCGGCCTTCAGGTTGATCACCTTGTTTTCGCCGGGATGGGAAAGCATAGCTGCAGAACGAACAGCGGGAGTAGGATCGGCGGGATCAAACTGTGTTGCATCATAAATCAGATAATAACCAAGATCCAAATCGGAGAAAGTGTAGCTGGTAGCCCCGCTTGCGATCTTGCCACTGGTCTTGTCTGCAGCGATTCCTTCATCATGGATATACTGATGAAGCTTTGCTGCCATCTGAGAGAATGCAAAGGAATCATACTGGAGATTTTCGATGTAAGAAACTACGTCGTGAATGGTACCGCTTGTTCCGATTACACCATCTGTACCGAAGAAGAAGCTTTCATAGCGATTAACAGCACCATCCTTAACCCATTGGTAGGAAATGTTGCTTTCACTTTTGGTCGCGTTAAAGATCTTGAACAGATTCAAGGTCTTTCCGGCCACGGTAGCATTGGTACCGGCCTGATTCTGAACCGTGATGCTACCGGTTGTGCCTGCTGCAAAAGCTGTCATGGAAACACAGCCAAAAAGCACGCAGAAGCACAAGAGAGTTGCTAAGATTTTTTTCATTGCTTTCATTTGTTTTACTCCTTTTCTTTTATTTTTTACTTTTTGAAAGCAGATTCTAATAGAAGCACCTCCTTTTCAGGAGATGATATATGTAAATGCCAAAGGAGACAATGATCAAAAATGCTCCCAAAGCATAAAACATATCGATTCCGACGCCACCCGATTCGGGAAGCTGAATTGCCTCGGCATTACGAACTGTAATATTGTAAGCCGTGGTGCCCGGTTCGGCATAGTAGCTATCCTCAACGGTAACCGAGCCATCTTCGTGAATGACAAAATAGATATATTCGGAAATTTTAAGATAGCCCTCCGGGGAAGACTCTTCCGTCAGCCTGTAACGGACATTGCATTTCAGGTTATCGAAAATAAGCGTACCCGCCTCACCTGTGGTTGCTTTTTTTGCAATTTCGGACGCGATCACATTCCCGTCTGCATCCACAGCTTCCAAAAGGAAGGTTGCGCCTTGCAGCTGAACACTTTTACTCAGATCCGTCTTGGTAAGACGAAGCATCACGCGCTTGGTGGTATTGGTAACGGTGAGGGTAATGTGGGGATTGCCGTCCTCTCCCGTAGACTGAATGGGGATTCCGTAAGAGGAAAGCCAGTTCACAAAGGATCCGTCTGCCTTGGCCGCCTCGCTGCCGATGGCCGTTTCCTTAATGGACCACTGAATCTTTTCTCCGTTTACATAAACAGGAAGGTTTTTCCAGGTGTACTGCCAGGCATTTTCGCTATCAAGAATCACCTGAGCCTCCACACCTGCAATAACCGTGGTAACAAGCTTGCCGTTGGCGAGAAGCTGAACGGTAACCGGTTGCCATTCATTTTCGGGGCAGTCCCAGGTCTTCTTCGCCGTTACGGATAAAACATCGGTACTGTTACCTACGATCAAAATGCCGCTTACATACTTGATCATTTCGCTGTTGCCGCCGATGATGCCAATGTTTTTCTCGTCATCGATATAACCAATCTCAATATCACCGATAGGAGAATAACCGGTGGGAGAATCTATTTCCCGAACGGTGATATTTCCCAAATCGTAACTGAAATCCTCAATGGAAATTTCAAAATAACCGTTTGCAGTACCGCTGAGCACCGTGTGGGTGCCGTTTTCAGGATTATATTCGTATTTATCGGCTTCGCTGTCATAGGTGAATTTCAGGGGACTTCCGTTTTGCAGAAGACTGAAGGTGGCTCCTCCGATGGAAACACCGGTGAGAGCATCCTGCTTTTTAATAACAATAGAATTGTGCCTATTATAAATATTGGTAAACTCTGCCCGAAGCACCTCATCGGTACCTTCGTCCAGTGCATAAGTCATACCGCTGACCGTAAGGGAGGTTCCCGAACCGGTAATTGACTGATCCCCGTGGGCGTCCATAACGGTATATTCCGAATAAACACCAAAGTCAATATCGGGAGTATCAAACAGATGGGGATGCTCTGTGATCTGCCACAATTCCCCGTAATCCACATTGGTGATCTCCCACATATAGGTGTCGGTAGTTTCGTTATGGGAGGAGTAATTTTGAAGATTTAAAACCGTATTGGTCTGTGCGGTAATGTCGGTAGCATCAATATAGAAATCGGACTTTGCCTCTGTAACAAGCTCCTTATTGCCGGCAAAGGTCTTATATACATGGATCAGACCTTCTTTTTTCACAAGCTTGCCGTCGATATGCCAAGCATCATCCTGAGCTTTGAAAACATACCAGCGAATAGCATACGCTCTCTCATTCAGATCCTCCGCCTTGACCGGTACGCCGCCTACCGACAAATAACCGGTATTTGCATATTGCACAAGGCTTGAGAATATATAGTCATCAGTAGGGAAAGCACTGAGCCAGACACCGTCTGCCCTCTCTCCGTAAAGAGCGCGGATCTCCTGGTCTGCACCGTAAGAGTTGTCAGAGGTGGTATCTGCAATGTGGTATTTATTGTGAAGCTGAGAAGCGGAAAGACTTGTATCAATACCGCCTACATAAGCAGCAAAAAGCTCGTTTGTATATTTATTGGAGTCCTGACCGGTAATATTACCGTCGGTATCCACCGCCACAGAGTCAAAACGGATAAAGAAGGTAGCCGTCTGAACGGCTGCATATTCCCAAACTGCCGTAAGGTTTATGCTGGCTCCGGTGGCATACTGCAAAAGCTCTTCCCAGATAAGAGTGGTATTGGGCTGAATGATCACATCGCTGTTTCCCACCTTCCAGCCCTTAAACTGAATCACACGGGAAAGGCCTGTGGAGTTGCCGTTGACCTTACCCTGTACACTCTGCTGCGATACATTTCGGATCGTAGCTGCGGATCCTTCCGTATAACCGTCTGTTACCACTGTGCCGGAAAGACCTGCAATGGTGGGAGCAGTAGACACCGTAACACCGCTGACAATGGGAAAATCCACATCGTAATTGATATTGATAAATGTAATAGGGCCAATGGTTGTTCCGGTAAAGGTAGTCTTTTTCGTAATGGTGACTGCCTCGCCTGCAGCAAAGGTCTCTCCGCCGCTTGACCACTCATAATTGCCTGTAGGCAGCGTTACCGTTGTTCCGGAACGGACCACCTGCGAAGAAGTACTGCCGTCGGGATACTCATAAGTTACTGTATAAAATGAAAACGCCGTACTGGTTGCAGACCCGTTCACCGGTATCAGACGAACATATCTTGCGGATTTTGCAGCTGTGTTTCTCTGCCGGTAAGCAATTGTGGTCGTAACAGAGCCTACACTAACATTACTTGTGGAATAACCGCTGCTTTGAGCGGTGGAAACGGATATTGCAAAGGAATTATACACATAGCTTGTTCCAAGCGCACTGTTTACAAGATTCAGCACATTACTTGTAGGAATCGTATAGTTATAACGGGTTCCGTTTGCCGTAGTGGTGTAAGGAAGTGTTCCGATACAAGTCCAGGTGCCGTCTAAGTAGATATAGAAATTTGCATTATAATTGGAAGTGGTGGGAGTATCACCTACGGCAAAGGTAGATGCGCCTCCCAAGAGATTGTTCGTAAGGTTTCCGGAAGGCAAATTAGCGGAAAGACCGTCTGAGATACCGCCGGTCAAATTCGAGGAGGAATCCCCTGTCCCGACAGAATCGTTTTCCAAGGCAAGGGTCTGAACATTGTTGATGTTTTCATTCAAAACAATGTCGGGCAATTCTTCTTTGTCTGAGATCGTTGTGTTCATCTCCGACACCGTATCCTGATTCAGCATTACCGTGCCGTCGTTTTCTTCCTGATCGGCACTGTTGATGTTGGAATTAAAGGTCAAGGCAGAGGACATGGTATCGTTGATTACATTCTCTAAGGAATGGTCCTCGCTGTTTCCAAGCATGGTCAGGATACCGTTGATATCGTTTTCCTTTAAAAGAACGATATAACAGTTTCCATCGTGGGTGTGTGAGGGCTTCTCGCATATAACAAAATCCCCTTGATAACATTGGTCCGTATGGGTATGCTCTTCAATTCCGCACCGCACCTCCTGCTCCAGTGCCAGGGCGTGGGTCACATTCAAAAAGAACAGAAAAACACTGACGACAAGGGTAAATACAGCACAAATTGCATAAAACAAGATGCTTTTGATATTCAATTGTCCTTTGAATCTTGTAAAAGCACTCATTTCACACACTCTACATTAAAATTTATTTGATTCCTTTGAAAGGATTCAGCGAAAAAACAACCTTTCCGATCAGTCTGTCTTCTGTTACAACACCGATCTCAGAAAGCCTGCTGTCCATTGCAATATCTCGGTTATCCCCCAAAACAAAGTAAGAGCCCGCAGGAACACTGTAAGGAAAATCAAGGTTACATTGCCCGAGAGTCTTATTTTCAATGTAAGGCTCGGATAACTCTTTTCCGTTTACGGATACGGTTCCAAACACATCAATGGATACCTGACTGTTACCGGTGGCAACAACTCTTCTTGCAATTACCTTATTGTTATAATAAAAGGCAATAATATCGCCTTCTTTTACCTCTGCCATCTTATTTACAATGAGTATTTGACCGTCGTCAAGGGTGGGCGACATACTGTTGCCGTAGTACTTTACGACCGGCATGATAAATGTAAACAGATTCAGCAAAAGAGAAACCGTTATCAATACAGTCAGAACAATTTTGAAAGCCCTTTTGAACATTCGGCTTTGAAAAAAATTCCGCTTTTTTTCAGCAACATTTTCCACTTTTTGATAAATCCTTTTTTTGAAAATGTGTATAAAAATACAGATTTTATAATATCACAAATCAAACGGATAATCAAGGGATTTTGCCACAATGTAAAAAAAAATATCAGGTAATTAGAAAAAAGTCGAAAAAGCCGATAAAATCTATTGAAAAAAAGGCCAAAAAGAGATATAATTTAGAGAGTAATATCATTATGATTAATGTTTATATTTGTTTGTAATTTAGGAAGGCCCCCCCTTGAAAAAAAGCGAAAAAAAATCACCCCTTTTCAGACTGATCAAAGGTATGGTCCGTCTGTTTTATCCCAAAACAAAAATGATCGGTACGGAAAACATTCCACCCGAGCCTTGTATGATCATCGGAAATCATTCTCAGCTTCATGGGCCCATTGTTTGCGAGCTCTATCTTCCTGATAAAAATTACACCTGGTGCGCAGCACAGATGATGGAATTCAAAGAGGTTCCCGCCTACGCATACAAGGATTTTTGGTCTCAGAAGCCAAAATATATCCGTCCCTTCTTCAAAATCGTATCCTACATCATCGCACCCTTGTCTGTTGTTGTTTTCAACAATGCCAGAACTGTTGCCGTTTACCGCGACAATCGCATTTTGCGCACCTTCCGTGAATCTGTCGCAAAACTCACAGAAGGTAAAAATCTTGTGATCTTCCCTGAGGAGGACAAGAAACACAACCATATTGTTTACAGCTTTCAGGAAGGCTTTGTGGATCTTGCGCGGGTCTACTATACAAGAACAGGAAAAAAGCTTTCCTTTGTGCCTCTTTACATTGCTCCGAAACTGAAGCAAATGCACTTCGGAAAGCCCATCGAATTTGATCCCGAGACGGAGAATGCCGAGGAGCGTCGCCGCATATGCGATTATCTGATGGCAGAGATCACAAGAACTGCCGAGAATCTTCCCGAGCACACCGTTATTCCTTACCGTAACATTCCAAAAAAGCTTTATCCGAAAAACAAAAAGAAGGAGTCCAAATGATGAAGAAATCTGCCATCAACTACCGCTCCTTTCGATTAAAGAAGCTCGGCACTCCTGAATTTTCTCATTTGAAGCTCCTTTTCGGCTGGGTGGGATATTTTATCCTGTATTTCCTCACGGAGAATCTGATCCCGATTGAAAAATGCCATGTGATCCACAGCTACCTTGACGATCTGATTCCATTTTGCGAAATTTTTGTGCTGCCGTATGTATTTTGGTATGTGCTGATCGTCATCTCTCTTGGCTATTTTCTCCTTTATGATGTGGACAGCTTTAAAAAATTGCAGACCTATATCATCATCACACAGGTTTTGGCAATGGCAGTTTACATCCTTTATCCCAGTTGCCAGAACCTTCGTCCCGCAGAATTTCCCAGAGAAAATTTTCTGACGGATTGTATTGGTTTTTTATACGCTTTCGATACCAACACCGGCGTGTTCCCTTCCCTTCACTGCGCATACTCCATCGGCATTGCATCCGTTTGGCTGAAAGCAAAGGATGTATCTAAGCTTTGGAAATTTTTTGTTGTTGTTTTCGTTATTCTTATTTGTCTTTCCACCATGTTTATCAAGCAACACTCGGCACTTGATTTCTTCGGGGCGCTTCCCGTATGTCTGATTGCCGAAATATTGGTTTTCAAAGTGTTTTATAAAAAAAAGAAGGAATCAGATTTATGAGTATCAGAATCGAAGAAGTCTCCACAAAAAAAGCCTTAAAAAAATGGATCGCCTTTCCCAACACCCTCTACAAGGATAATGAATTTTATGTTCCGTTTTTGGCGAGTGACGAGGCAGAGACCTTTACGGTAGACAAAAACCCCGCTTACGATTTTTGCGAAACAAGGCTTTTTTTGGCGTATAAGGAAAAAGAGATCGTTGGCAGGATCGCAGGTCTGATCAATCACGCCTACAACAAAAAGTGGAACAAGAACGCCATCCGCTTCACCCGATTTGATTTTATCGACGATTTTGAGGTCTCACAGGCTCTTTTTGATAAGGTTGTAGCCTGGGGAAAAGAAAAAGGCCTTACCGAAATCATGGGCCCCATCGGCTTTACCGACATGGACCACGAGGGTATGCTGGTTGAGGGCTTTGAGGAATTCAACCTTTCCATCACCTTTTATAACCACCCTTACTACATCGAGCATATGGAGCGTTTGGGGCTGAAAAAGGACATTGACTGGATCGAATACCGCATCAATGTCCCCGAAACGCTGGATCCCCGTTTTGCCCGGATCAGCAATCATATTATCAAAAAGAACAACTACTCTGTTGTCACCTACGATAACCGCAAGGTGCTTTACAGCGATGCGCTGGAAGCCTTTAAGATCATCGACATTGCTTTCTCAAAGCTCTACGGCACCGTTCCCCTCACGCCTGAGGTCATCAAACACGCTCTTGACGGATATGTTCCCCTGATCAATATGGATTACATTTGCTCCATCAAGGATAAGGAAGGCAAGATCATCGGCTTTGGTGCACTGGTTCCTTCCATTGCAAAAGCACTGAAAAAATCCAGCGGAAAAATGCTTCCCTTCGGTGTTTTCCGTCTGTTGAAGGCACTCAACGGCAAAAACGATACCTTGGAAATGTTCTTTGTCGCCGTTCATCCCGAATATCAGGCAAAGGGCCTGCCCGCTATTCTGATCCAGACCCTTGCTACCAAGATCATTGAGAACGGTGTAAAATACTGCGAAACGGGACCTATGCTGGAAACCAACGCAGATGTGCACAGCATGTGGCACTTTTTCGAAAAGCGTCAGCACCGTCGCCGCAGATGTTACATTAAAAACATATAATAAAAAACGACTTGCAAAAGCAAGTCGTTTTTCTTTTAATCGCAGCAGGGATCGGCTTTTTTCTTTGCCTTGGGCGCATCCGGTGCGGGATCCGTTACATCACCGAGACCGGAGGTTTCGGAGAAAAGTACATTTTTCTTTGTCAGATCCACTGCATCGGTAGGAACGATGATCTTGGAAGCTTTTCCATTAGACATTGCAACCAGTGCTTCGTACTTTTTCAGCTCCAGAACAGAAGTATCCACCCCTGCTTCCTTCAAAGCACGAAGGCCGTCTGCCTCTGCTTTCTTAGAAAGAAAGATCGCCTTTGCTTCACCTTCTGCGCGGGCAATGCGGGCATCTCTTTCGCCTTCTGCCGCAAGGATCATTGCCTGCTTGTCGCCTTCTGCTCTGGTAATGGCAGCAGCCTTGTGACCTTCTGCCTGTAGAAGTGTTTCGCGGCGATCGCGCTCTGCCTTCATCTGTTTTTCCATTGCATTCTGAATCTCTGTAGGCGGAATGATATTCTTAAGCTCTACCCGATTTACCTTAATTCCCCATTTATCCGTTGCTTCGTCAAGAATCTCGGTCATTTTGGCATTGATGGTATCGCGGGAGGTAAGGGTACCGTCAAGCTCAAGTTCACCCACGATATTACGCAGGGTAGTTGCCGCCAGATTGGAAAGGGCGGAAATAGGATTTACGGCACCGTATGCATAAAGCTTGGAATCATAAACGGCGTAGTAGATCACCGTATCGATCTGCATAGTAACATTATCCTTTGTAATAACAGGCTGAGGGGGAGAGTCAAGCACCTGTTCCTTCAAGGTGACTCTTTTAGAAATTCTTTCCACAAAGGGAATCTTTACATGAAAGCCGGCAGACCAGGTAGTCTTGTATTTTCCTAAAAACTCAATTACAAATTCATTTGCTTGGGGTACGATCTTAGCATTGGCCAAAATAAACGCAATTACCAAAACTGTGATCAAAATAACAGGTCCCATAAAAATCTCCTTTCAATTGCCTGAATCTATCAGGTCCTACTTAAAATATAACACAAAGAAAAAACAGTGTCAAGAAACAGTTCCTTCCTATAGAAGGATCCTTTTTTCCATATCGATATGAGGGATCCCCTCTTCCGTAAATTCTTCCGAGACCGCAAGAAATCCGCACTTTTCATAAAAGGGTACTGCCTGCTTCTGAGCAGAAACTAAAATCGTATCTGCAGAAAAGCATTCCCTGATGGAAATCTCCGCTTTTTCCAAAAGATGTCTGCCAAGACCCTTTCCGCGAATTCGGGAAAGAACTCTTCCGATCTTCACTTTTCCTTGTACCTCAGTCTGAAATGCACGAAGATAAGCAAGAATCTTCCCCTCTTCTTCAAAGAAAATATGAAGGCTTTCATAGTCCACATCGTCCATATCAAGGCAGAGGATCTTCTGCTCCAACATAAAGACGGCACTTCTTGCTTTTAAAATTTCATAAATTTCAGCTGCATTGAGATCATCAAACTTTTTTGCATGAAAATTCATTATACTTTCCTTTAACTTTCTGATTTGGAAAAACACACCCATAAAGGGTGTGTTTTTTTAATTCCATAAAACTTCAATTACGATGGGCTCGGAAGCAAGTTCGTCAATGGGAATACCGGAAATGTGCAGATATACATCTTCGCTTCTGCCGGTCTTACCGTTAAAATATGCGGGAAGGAGCGTTTCGCAGAAGGAAAGCGGCTTTCCTGTATTCATCAAGCGTACCGCCTTCGGGAGTGAGGGGTAATTTTTCAACGAAATGGCAGAGGAGATCAATCCCTCGCGGAAATGCAAATAGGTCTTTCCGTTCTTTTTGGTAGCATTCCAGGTCTTACAGGTGCACTTGTAATCGAAATCATCGTGCTCGGGACATTCAAGGCAGCCCTCCATACGGTTGTACCAATCACCTACCTTGCGGATCCTGGAAGCGTACTCTTCGGTGATCTCACCTTCGGCAGTAGGGCCTACATTGAGAATATAACTACCGCCGCGGCTCATAAAGCGGTCAATGGAGGAGGTAAGATGGCGAACAGAATAAAAGTCTTCATTCTTACGGAATCCCCAGCTCTGCTGACCCACGGAGTTGCATGCTTCCACCATATGCTCAAAGGGCTTTTCACCGATCTCCACCTCTTCTCTCTCGGGAGTGGAGAAATCTCCCTTGCTCCAGCCTCTGTCATCAATGAGAATGCCGGGCTGCAGCTTTCTGACAAGCTCATTCAGGGAGGGATCCTCGATCTTCGGGGGGATATCCCAGAAAAGGGTGTAGATGGGACCGTAACCGGTCATCAATTCCGTGATCTGATTTTTAATAAATTCACGGTAAAGAAGGGTATCCGCCTTCTCCTTCTGCACGCATCTCCACTGGTGGGAAGAATTGGGATTGTATCCGAATTCGTGGTGCCAGTCAGGGTTGGAATAATAAAGGGAAAGAAGCATTCCGTGCTTATGACAAGCATCCGCAAGCTCTTTCAGAACATCCTTACCGTAAGGGGTATTCATAATATTATAATCGGTGAATTTCGTATCCCAAAGGCAAAAGCCGTCGTGGTGCTTGGTGGTAAGGCAAATATACTTCATGCCTGCTTCTTTTGCAAGAAGTACCCATTTTTCAGGGTCATATTTTACGGGGTTAAACTTGTGAAGAAGTCCTTCATACTCTTCTCTGTCCACATTTAAACGAGCCATCACCTGCTCGTGGTTTTCAAGAAGAGAATAAAGTCCCCAATGGATAAACATACCGAATTTGTTTTCGTGTGTCATTTTTTCACCTTTCTTTGTGCTTCTTCCATTTCATTATATAAAGTTTTTCATACAAAGTCAATAAAATAAAGAAGCAAAAGAAAAAAGCCGCGCGAAAACACGGCTTTTTTCATAAAATGATTTCTTTTTTCGTAAATCTTCTGATATAGTCTCTCGCTTTTTTTGCCTTTTCTTCTTCCATTCCCTCTTCTCTTGTATAAAAAGGAGAAAGACCGACTGCCTCATACTTTTTTATGCCATAGGGATGATATGGCTCAAGACGAACGGCCGTAACAGAGGCATTTTCCTCTGCAAGATGGGCAATGGCGCGGTAGTGCACCTCATTATCGTTTACATCGGGAATGATCGGGCAACGGAGAACAATTTCTTTTCCCATCCCGTTTAAAAGAGAGAGGTTTTCCAAAATTTCCTTCTGAGAGGTGCCGATATATTTTTGATGCATAGCCTCATCACTCATCTTTATATCAAAAAGAAACAGGTCCACAAAAGGAGCGATATCAAGAAGGGTTTTCTTCAGTGCAAAGCCGGAGGTCTCCACGCAGACCGAAATACCGTTTTCTTTGGCAAGACGGGCAATTTCCACAGAAAAATCCCCTTGCATCAAGGGCTCACCGCCGGATAAGGTGATTCCTCCGCCGGAGGAATCAAAGAAGCTCTTGTCTCTTAAAACCTCATCTACCACATCCGCGGCACGCATTTTTTTGCCGATTGCCTTCAAGGCTTCACTTGGGCAGACTTCCGCACAGGCAAAGCATTTTTTGCAAAGATTAAAATCAAGGATATGACCTTTTTCGGTAATCTGATGAGCCTGAGCAGAACAAATTTTGGCACAGCGGCCACAGTGAAGACACGCTTCCTTATTGTAAAAAAGCACCCTCTCCGCCGAAAGCCCCTCAGCATTGTGACACCAGGCACAGTGAAGCGGACACCCCTTTAAAAAGACTGTGGTTCGGATCCCGGGACCATCGTGGATGGAAAATCTTTGGATGTCAAAGATCACACCCGAAATATCATGTTTCTGTTTCATATTCAAAGTGCAAGAAGGAAGCAGTTATATATGTCTTCCCTTGTCATTTTCGGATTACCGTTCAGTTTTCCGTCAGGGCCGAAGGAAACCTCAACCACTTCATTGGTCAATCCTTCCAGATCCTCCATTTTCGCGCCGAACATGGAAATACGGGTCTGAATTCCCTTTTCACTCATATCCTTTTCCAATTTTGCGATGGTATCTTCCAAGGAAAGGCCGAACACATTCTTTGCCAGCATTTCATATTTTCTGCGATCGGGACGATTCTGAAAATGCTTCATCCAGGAGAGCATCATACAAGCAAGGGTTGCACCGTGGGTGGCATTGTATCTTGCGCTGAGCACATGCCCCATCTGATGCATAGGCGTAAAGCCGAAGGTGCCGGACAGAAGCCAGCCGTTAAGCGCAATGGTAGCCGCCCACATCAAAACACCTCTTGCCTGGGTGTCCCCTGGATCTGCCCAAACCTTTTCAATCCCTTCCAGAACAGCTTTCATCACGCCCTCCTGCATGCGGTCGTGGAGTGTCAGGTCCACCTTGGGATCACCGTTGATATATGCCTCCATTACATGGGCAAAAATATCATACCCGCCGCAGGCGGTCTGATAAGAAGGAAGTCCTGTGGTCAGTGTAGGATCCATAATAGCTGCCTTGGCATAAAGGCAGGAAGGCTCCCAGACATAGCTTTTCTTTCCTGTTTCATCATCGGTTACAACACCGATGGGATTCATTTCACTTCCCGTGCCGGCCAGTGTTGGAATGGCAATATAAGGAAGAGCCTTCTGAGGAGGGATGGAGGTAACATCGCTGTGAGAGAGCATCAGCATTTTGGAAAGAGGATGCTCATAGTAAACGCCTGCCGCAATGACCTTGGAGCAGTCGATTACGCTACCGCCGCCCAAGGCTACGATCACATCCACACCGTTTTCACGGCAGATATCAACACCTTTTTTTGCCTGAGAAACCTTAGGATTTGCGGTAACTCCCATAAAATCAATGCACTCAACGCCCTCGTTTTCAAGACAGGTATGGATAGTTTGGATCACATCCTCAAAATAAGCAGCACTTTCATAGGTAACAAGAAGGGCCTTTTTGCCGTAAAGAGCCGCATAATTTCCGATCTGGGAAAGTGTTCCCTCTCCAAATACAACCTTAACAGGATTATAATATTCAAATTTTTCCATACCAAATTACTCCTTTATAAGTCCCGCTTCACGGAGAATACTCTCGGAAGAATTGACACCGATTCCGAAACGGCAGCAACCTGCATCGATCATTGCAAGCATGGTTTCAAGGTCTCTTACGCCTCCGGCAGCCTTGATCTTGGCACTGTCACCGATGGTACGGCGGATCAGTTCAATATGTCTTACCGTTGTGGGAGAAGGTCCCCAACCGGTACCGGTCTTAACGAAGGAGGCACCGCTTTTTACAGCGATCTCTGCACCGCGGCAGATCTCATCCTCTGTCAGATACGAGACCTCAAGGATCACCTTCAGAGGCGTATCCCCAATGGCAGATTTTACAGCCGCAATATCAGCGGCAACCTGAGCATAGTCTTTATTCTTCAGAGCCGTTACATTCTGGACCATATCAATTTCGCCACAGCCCATATCCTTTTGCATTTTTGCACTCATTACCTTAATTTCGGTCAATTCATTGCCATGAGGAAAGCCAACAGCTCCCCCTACAATGGTATCGGGAGTATCCTTCAGACGGTCTATGAGCCATTTTGTGTAATAAGGCATGGAAAAGCAGCAAATAAAGTGATGCTCTTTTGCAAGCAAGATCATTTTTTCCATTTCTTCAAAGCTGGAATTGGTCTTTACACAGCTGAGATCGATCATTCTCGGTAACAGTTTTAAGTCCATTTTCATTCTCCTTTATTTTACAATTCGTCCGATTACATGCTCCTGCATCTCGTGGCAGAGATCGACAAATCTTGCACTGTAGCCCCACACCCTTACGATCACATCTCTGTGATTCTCAGGGTCTTTTTGAGCACGGCGCAAAAGATCCACATCGTAAAGGGCGATATTCATCTGATTGAGTCCTTCTTTAAAAGCGGCCTCGCCGATGGCGGAAAGGATCGCCTTCTTTTCTTTTTCGTCCTTGCCGATATTTGCAGGAAGCGTAATATGAACCGCACCCACGCCGATTGCTTTTTCGAGGGCTTTTTTCGCCTTTGCAATGGAGGCAATGTGAGCGGTAGGACCTTTCACGGCCTTTCCGGGGGTTGCGCAAAAATGCTCCGCAATGGGGTCACCGTATCTTCTGCCGTCGGGCGTAGCAGCAATTCCGTAAGCTTCCTCCAAAAACCGCCAACCAAGAAGCGCAGGATAAATGGTGAAGCCTGTTTCTTTCCCAAATTCCTCAAGCCACAGGCAGTATTTTTCCGCAATATCGGCGGCGATCAGATCTACTTCATCCAGATCGTTTCCGAATTTCGGCTGAGACAGCATTTCCCGGCGCATTTCTTCAAATCCTTCAAAGTTATGATAAATCGCCTCTTTCACCTGCGTGACGGTTACGGCCTTTTTCTCAAAGACCAATTTTTTTATCGCGATCAGACAATCCGCAACCGTGGGAATGGAGCCTGAAAACATCATATACCACTGCCAGGGAAAACCGCCGCGGGAAACATCCTTACCGGATTTTAGAATGTAATCAAAGCTTCCGTTTAAAAGAAGCGACGATTCTCCGCCTGCCATTCGATCCTCATGGAGTCTTAAGAGCTTTTGGCATTTGTGCATAAGCTGGAATCTGTACTGCTTTAAAAAGCTCTGGTAGAATTCATCAAAATTCTTGCAGTCCTCTATTCTGCCCGATTCAAAGCCTGCGATGGCATCAGGGGTATAGAACTTAGCTACCTGGTTATCCTTCCAGTATTTTACCTTTTCACGATAATTTCTTTTTGCCCAAGAGCCGTTATTAAATGCAAGCTCAAAGGTTGCCACAGCATCAATATGGAAAAAGTCGATCCCGGCATTTCCCTCCAGAACCACCTCCGTGCAACCGTCGTTGGCATAGGCATAAGCAATCTCCTCGGGTATTCCCACCCGAAGCATTTCAGGTATGATCACTTCATCGTTATACATGGTCGCCTGGCCATGACCGAGGGCCTGCAAGGACAGCATTTCTTCCCTCACATCCTCTCGCATTCCCTCATGAACACGCACATTGATATGAGGCTCGCTTCCCGGGGTTAATCTTTTTGACTTGATGATCAAATAAGAAAGTCTGCCGCCGGCCACGGTTCCGTCCGCATTTTTGCCGCCCACCATTACATTATTCAAGGTATCTCCGCTTTGATTATCATCAATGAGCGTCCAAAAATCAGAGAGGAGCTCTATCACTTCCTCTTCCGTCAAAACACCTTTTTCAAGGTCCTTTTCAAAGAAGGGATAAAGCTGAACATCCAGTCTTCCAAGGGTGCCGCCTGCGCGGTTCAAGTTTCGGATCACCCAGATCAATGCAAAAAGCTGAAGAGCCTGTTCAAAGCTTTGCGGGGCGCACTCGGAAAGGACTCTGATATTTTCCCCGATCTTTTGTAAGCGAGGCTCTTTTTCCTTCAAAAGAACCTGAGAAAACCTTGCAAAAAAGTCACCAAGGGCGTTATAAACCTTAGAAACCCCTTCCAGAAGCTCCTTTTCGTCTCCCGATTTTCCCTTGGCATTTTCAGCTGCTTTTCTTGCAACACCGCGGACACCGAGGGTAAGGTATGAAGTGCCAAGGGGAAAATGGACATTATCCCCCGTAGAGATCAGCCTTCCGTTTCCGGGCGCACAAATACCAAGGCCTGCGATCTTGCCCTTTGCGGGAATGGGCGTACTGAGTCCTTCAATGATCCCAAGGCTCGTTTTCAATAGGTTTTCGTACATAATTACCTCGTTTCTGTTTCAGAGAGAAGATCTCCCATTTCAGCACAGGCACGGCGAAGTGCTTGCCAAACGGGAAATGTATCACGGTACTTTTTATGATTATCCTCATCGGGTTCATATTTCTTCACATCTTTAAAAAGTGCCTTTAAGGGAGAATAGGACTCCCACAAGCCACAACCTCTTGCCGCCAATGCCGCCGCACCGAGAGAAGCTGCCGCTTGTTGAACAGAAGATACGGCAACTGAGATCCCGAATACATCTGCATAAACCCCTCTTGCAAACTCTCCCTTTGCGCCGCCTCCTACAAGAAGAAGAGGCTCCGAGATGTGTTTTTTCAAAATCATATTTTCCGCTGCCGCATAAAGATGGGTAGCAATTCCTTCAAAGGCCGCACGGGCAATATCTTCCTTTTCATGCCCTAAGGAAAGCCCGAAAAAAGCAGCTTTTGTATTGGGAGAAGGATCGATTGCCGCACCGCCTGCAAGGCAAGGTACAAATAAAATTCCCTTTGATCCCACATCGGAGCCTTGGGCATATTCTGCCATTTTTTCAAAGCGGTCAGAGCCTTTCAGCTCCGAAAAAAACCGTTTTGTCACCCAATCCAAAGCACTGCCGGAGGAAAAGATACCCACACTCGGAATGAACATATCCTCCACACAGTGCGCAAAGGTGTATACGCCGCTTTCCCTTTCTGTCAGGGGATCCTTAGCACACACAGTTACCCATGCAGAAGAACCGAGAGAGGCATAGCTGTCCCCTTCTTCAAAGCAGCCTGCACCAAGGGTCATACAGGCATTGTCTACACCGCCTGCCACCACAGGAATGCCAGCAGTAAGACCAAGGTCAAGTGCCGCCTTTTCTGTAACGGTACCAATGACCTGATGGGACAAAAGGATCGGCGGAAATTTGTTGATATCCACCCCTGCACTTAAGGCATATTCATCAATATATCTCTTTTCTTTCAGGTCATACAAGCCGCTTCCGGAGGCGTAGGAGTGATCCGTTGCCGCCTTTCCTGTTAAATACAAATTAATATAGTCTTTACTCCCCAGAAAAGAGACAGCTTTATCATAAGTCTCAGGCTGATTTTTTTTATACCAAAGCACCTTAAAAAGGCCATACAGATAGGCAGGAAATCCATTACCTGTTTTTTCGTACCAAGTATGATAATCACATTTTGAAAAGAAGCTTTCCGCTTCCTTTTTTGCGCGAGCATCCGACCAAATGGGGACAGAAGGGCAAAGAAGCTCTCCCTTTTCATCCACGGGGATCACACCCAAGGAATGGCCTGATACCCCAATGGCACAGACCTCGCTTTCCAAAAGCTCCTTTTTCATTTCTAAAAGAGCTGTGCGAATGGCCTTGATCCATTCTACAGGCTTTTGCTCCTGAAGACCTTCCCCAGGGAAATAGGTAGGATACTCCCCACAAGCGGAAACGATATGCCTTGCTTTCATATCAAAAACAGAGCATTTTACGCCGCTGGTTCCCAGATCAAATGCCAAAAGAACCTTTCTTTTCTCCATTGGTACCCCTTTAAACATCATTATGTTTTAACCGAATTTATTGTATCGTAATTATGTTTTGATGTCAAGCATTTTTAAAAACAAAAGCCATCTTTCACACCAAAATTCGGTGCAAAGACAGCTTTTATTATCATTTTTCGATTCTCTCTCCCAAAAAGATCTCATATTCATAAAGATCTGCGACCATATCCACAACATCCACCTCGGAAGGGATTCCTTTTTGGAAGCATACTCTCTGCACATGCAAAAGTGCACTTTTGGGCTCGATCTCAAGAAGGGACGCCTCTTCAAAGGTAGCATTACAAGCGCTGATCACATCCTTAGAGGCAGAATATTCGATCCCATAATTTTCCTTTAAAAAATCGTAAAGAACTGGGATCTTTGCATCCAAATCGATATCCGGAACAAGAGACAGAGGAATATAGTTTTTAATCAGGCAGATCGGGGTTTCCCCTGCTGTTTTGATGCGGTGAATACAAACGAGCTTCTCCCCTTCTTCGATTTCTAAGAGCGAGGCGATCTTGTTATCTGCAGTACAGATCTCCAAAAAGCAGCTTTTCAGACCTACCTGAAGTCCTTTGGCCGCAACAGACTGAGAAATGGAAGAAAATGCATTGAGCTTCTGTACCGCTTTACGATTCAAAACACGAGTACCCGATCCTTGGCGAACGGAAATATATCCTTCTCTTGCAAGCATATCAATGGCTTTTCGAATGGTGGTACGGCTATAGCCGAAGATCTTTTCCAATTCCGGCTCGGCAGGAAGGACATCACCGACTTTATAAACCTTTTGCAAAATCGCATCCTTTAAGGCTTGGTACACCTTGCGGTAAGCAGGCTCATTCATTTTTTCATCTCCTCTCCGATCCATTCAGATAATCACGCCGCTTGGGCGCGATCGGTTTATTTTCTTTTGGCCAAAATATCGCCGTCGTAATCCTTCATAAAATTCTCTCCCTTGCGGAAGGAGCGAACCACAGCCATATCCTCACGAAAGCCGAAGGTTAAGGAAAGATTACCAAAGTATTCATCTACGATCTGGGCAAGGATCTGCAGGCGATTTTCCTGAACCCAAGCCAGAGAAACTGCATCCTCATAGTGGTGCCCGGGAGCCTCCATACCGCCTCTTTCCTTGGAATAGCCCTCCTCAGGGAAGGACCCGAAGCGATTCCTGTTTACATAAAAAGGAAGCACCATCTCCCCTTTTTCCTTGGTATAACGAAGCTCTCCCGAGGTGGGCGTATCAAACCGGAAGGAAAACTTTTTCCAGCCAAGGGGATTTTTCTCACAAATGTATTCTGCACCATCGATTTTCTCTCTCACAGGAGAATCCTCCATTCCCTTTAAAGAATAAAGGGTAAGAGAATTGATACAGTCTTCAAGCCTTTTAAAAGCCTTGTCATCACGGGGCAAAGGCTCTTCCTTCATACGATTCACAATACGGTCAAGGAACTGCGCACCGATATAATCCTCGGAAAAAGGAAAGCCCTGATTGTCTGCCGTGCAGACGAAAGTAAGATCAAGCCTTGGGATGCAGATGCAAAACTGATTGCCAAGGCCGTTAAAGGCAAAGCCTTCCCCGCCTTCCATCCGCCAGATCTGATAGCCGTAGCCGTGATCAAAAACGCTGGGGTGGGTATTTCTCTGATTATCAACGACTTTGGAAGAGGCTTCTCTCAAATAGGTGCCGTCCATAATTTGTTCGCCATGCATTTTTCCTTCTCTCATTACAAAAAGGCCAAAGGATGCAAGGTCACGGGGGGTACAGATCATTGCAGAATCGCCCCAGGTATCGCCGTTTGGAGTATGGAGCATTTTTGCCGTTTTAAAGGTGCCGATCTTAGAAAAGATCCTTTCGTACATAAAATCAAACATCTCTCTGCCCGTCACCTTTTCCACCAAGGAACAAAGAACCTGAGAGCCGGGACTGTCGTATTCCCAAATGGTTCCGGAAGGACGAAGGGGTCTTTCATTATTAAAATACCAATGAGTGCGATCTTCCACGCAATTTGCAAACCAGGACTGGGCTTTTCCGACAGTGGTCATGGTCAGCATTTCACGAACCGTTTGCTTTTTTAAAAATTCCGGCAATTCCTTGTCCGCTTTTTCAGGGAAGTAGGAAGCAATGGGAGCATCCAGAGCCACAAGACCGTCCTCAACACAAAGCCCAATGGCAACAGATGTAAAGCTCTTTGTTACCGAGTACATACGGTGAATACGATCCTTGTGGAAAGGGGCCCAATATGCCTCGCAAAAAAGCTTTTCTCCCTTCATCATAAGGACACTGTGCATGCGAAAGCCTCTACGGTTAAAGGACTCGATCATCTCCAAAATATCAAGAGAAGAAATTCCCGCCTCTTCCGGCAACATTTTTTCGAACATACCCAATTCCTCCAAGCTGTGATTTTCTTTTTCGATTGTATCATTCGTCCATATTTTTGTCAACAAAAGAAAAAACAAAAGCAGGTCCGGGACCTGCTTTTGTTTTATAATTTATTCTCTTTTATTTCATGATAAGAGAATCATCATCGGAAGATTTTTCTGCCTTTACAGCCGGCTTCTTTTCATTTTCTTTGTTAACCTTATCGCGATTGATAAAGTAATAAACAATAAGAGCGATGAAGAGAAGGTTCAGGATGAAGCTAATAATCAGAAGGATCAACCAGATCTTGTGGAGGCGAATGTTACAGAAGGGTCCTTCGGGCTCGGTATCACCGGGCTTTTCAACCTCTACGATCTCGGTTTTGGTCAGGGCATCAACCTCTTTTTTGAAGGCTTCAAAAGCAGCTTTCAGTTTTGCAAGGGCTGCATCCATTTCTTCCTTGTTGTCGCCTGCCAGTGCAGTTTCAGCTTCCTGGAGTGCTTCACTCAATGCCTTGTAGGAAGTAAGAAGCTTGCTGTCTTTCTCATACTCTTTTACTTCTTCAATGGCTTCTTTCAGTGCAGCGGAGCTGTCTGCGGAAGCAGGAACAAGAGCTGCGATGGCGATCTTCAGTGCATCGGTAGCAGCATCAATATCTGCCTGCTTCTTTGCACCGCGGGCTTCGATGGCGATCTTCAATGCAGCTTCCAGATTGGTCCAGGAAGCAGCAGTGTAATCCTCTGCCTTCAAAGCCTCTGCAGCGGCGATCTGCTCATTCAGTGCTTTAAAATCGAGTCCCTTTGCAGGAGCTTTGGTGGTAGTAGTAGGAGCTTTGGTGGTAGTAGTAGGAGCCTTGGTGGTAGTAGTCGTAGTTTGCTGTGTACCCTTCACAGTGATGGTAACAGACATTGCGTAACCGTCTTGTCCGCCGCCACCGCCTACCTGATCGCCGTACAAGCAATCGGTAAAGTTTACAACACAGGTATCACCGGGCTTTGCGGAAGATGCGATCTCCGCAGAAAGGGTGCATTCAATTCTGATGGGAGTTGCATTGTAAGCATTAAACTTGTTATTTGCTGTAGAGCCCTGGGCATTGTGGCCTGCAGTGGGCGTTGCCGCAAAAATAGCGGGATTGGTAAAGGAATAGTTGGCATTGAATGCAGAGCAAGGATCTTCCACGATATGGATGGAAAGTGCCTGTCCTGCCTCCACCTCAACAGAAGCGTTCTGAGAAGCGTGAGACACCGTTACCGATGCGGGAGCGGCGGCGGAAACCGCCACTCCTGCGCCAAGACAGCCTGCAATCATGAGCACTGTCAAGATCAAAGATATAAGCCTTTTGAAATTAGTCATTGATATTTTCTCCTATCATTCAACGAAAATTGCTGTGTTAATTGAGTTTAGACACATAGGTCTTATCGTCCCAATACAGAACCTTGTAATCATTTGCAGAGAGGTCTCTTGCGTTGATCTTACCGTCAAAGTTCATGTCGGTAGCGATCCAGGAAACGCCTTCGATGGAAGAAAGACCTACAACATATGCATCTGCCAGAGAAAGGTCTCTTGCATTGACCATACCGTCGCAGTTGGTATCACCCATCAAGATAACAGAATAGGTTACCGTCTCACGCACATTGTCTACATTGGTTGCCCAAACGGTAACGGTATCACCGTTGCAAACCAACGCACCGGGCGCACGAACGGTTCCATCAGGAGCTGTTACGGTAATGTCAGATGCGCTTGCGTTGTTGATATGGAATACCACCTGTGCAAACTCAGAGGCATTCAAGCCTTGAATATCCGCATCCAGATAAATGATCTTTGCAGCTTCATCCACTTTTGCACCGCGGATCACGCCGGCAACAGGATCAACATCTACAGAAGGAACAATTTGGGGAAGTTTTGCAAGAGGCTTGGTAGGATTGATAATATGTCCGCAGACACCACACTTCAAGCCTTCGGTCCAACCTTCTTCCGTTACAGAAGCAGGCTTTCCGGGGATGATTTCGGGAGTATGGGTCTCACAGCTCCAAACAATATACATAGGAGCAAGTCCTGTTACCTCAATAACAAGGTCATTGCCTACGATCTGGAGATTTTCACCTTCGGTAAAGATCTCTACTTCACCGGCATTCTTACCGAATCCGTCCTTTTCGATCATACGAACAACATAGAACTTAAAGTTTGCGGGATTCTGAATGGTAGTGGGAATAGGAATGAGAAGCTTGATCTTGCCATCCTGTGCATAGTGGCTGTCACCTGCTTCAATCCAGGTACCGGTAACGGGATCCTTAACCTGCATGGTAGCATCATAGAATTTATTCATATCATCATCGGTAAAGAGGCCTGTAGGAAGCTTTTCTACCAGCTTTTCTTTTACCTTTGCTGCAGTATCGATTCCTTCTGCTTTCAGTTCATCACTGACATCAACATCCTCGAAATCTTCCAGAACAATTCTCAGAGCATGGCAGTTGCTGCACTGCTCCGTACCGTCTGCGCGGATTCCGCTTGCAAAATCATGGCCCTTTGCGGGAATTACTTCTCCGCCGGAAACCCATGTTTCGCACACAGAACACCATTTGCCGGCTTTGCGACCGGGTTCGGTACAGGTTGCGGGCTGCTCGTCAAAGGGAACCTCGGTATGGCCCTTTGCGGGAATTTCTTCTCCGCCGGAGAGCCATGTTTTACACACAGAACACTGAACGCCGGCTTTGCGACCGGGTTCGGTACAGGTTGCAGGCTGTTCGGCATAGGGAACCTCGGTATGAGGAAGCTTGGCGATCACTTCGCCGCCACTTTGCCAAATTTTACATCTGGTACACTGTACACCTGCCTCGTGGCCTTCTTCGGTACAGGTTGCGGGCTTTCTGTCAACAGGTGTCCAATTGTGTCCCAATGCGGGAAGGGGATCTGTTGTATAGCTATGACCGCAAACAGTACAGGTATGAGTGGTGACACCGCCGTTTTCGCAATCGGGAGGAGTTACAACGGTCTTGTAATCATGAGTCTTACAACTCCAGGAAAGGAGAACGGGAGAAAGACCGGTTACGGTAAAGATAAGCTTTCCGCCAACGATCTGAAGTCCGCTTTCAGCGGAGAAGCTTTCAATGTAACCTGCATTCTTACCGTAGTCATTGGTAGAAACCATATGGGTTACATAGAAGTTAAACTTGGAAGGATCGGTAATGGTATCGGGCATATCAAAGCGAAGCTGAACCATACCGTCTTCAGGGAAATGCTCTTTGTCAGCAAGTACCCATTCGGGATTCTCGCTATTTCCAATGTTGACATACATATCAACATCGCAGAATTCATACATGCCTTCGCCTACATAAAGATCCTGAGGACGTGCAGCAAGCAGATCTTCTTCGATCTTTTCTACTGTAGTATAGCCTGCATCCTTCAATTCCTGGCTGATTCGATCCACAGTCATGGGATTCTTGATGATCTTAACCACTCCGCATACTTTACAGGAAAGACCGCCGTTACCGTCATCTTCAAAGATATGGCCGGGAGCGGGAATGACCGTGTGCTTGCGGCTGATCTCCTGATCACAAACGGAACAGTATACAACCTCATCATATCCGCCGTCGGTGGTACAGGTTACTCCTACTTCATTTTCCTTTACAGGATCTTCGGGGGTATGAGCAGGTGCGGGAATGGTAATCTTCTCGCGGCTCAGTTCCTCGTTACATACCGTACAGTATACAACCTTTTCATAGCTGCCGTCAGCAGCACAGGAGGTAGGATCCTTTCTGTTTTCCTCAACAGGCTGACCGGGCTTGTGACCAAGGGCGGGAATCTCTTCGGGTCCTTTGCCATCCTTGTACTTGTCACAATGCTTACACTTTTCATATCCGGTATAACCCACATCATCACAGTCGGGATCTACTGCAGGAACTTTAACCCACTCATGTTTTTCACCAAGAAGCTGGAAGACATAAAGCTCGCCGTCCATCGTAAAGTCTACGGAAGAACAGAAGAGATCTTCGTCAGATTTCACATTGGCTTTGATATTCTGATCGATTGTAAGAACGGTATTGCCGTTATCGAACCAGAGTACTTTTCCACCAAAGTCGATGTTTTCAGCCTTCTCGATCACAAATTCTACTCCGGGAAGAGTTACATCCTCGGAAAGAGTTACCTTGCCGTTGATATAGACGGTCTCACCGCCCTTTACATTCTTCAGAACCTCAGCAAGGTCATCGGAAATCTTTACAACAATGCCGTCGGCATTCTTAACAACAATTGCCTTTTCTTCAGCAAATACCTTCAAGGTCACCTGAGCATAGCTGGATCTCTTTTGAATCTTGTATCCATAGGTGCCGTACTGGCCGTCAACCTTAAGTCCGGAAAGCTTCAGATCAGGACCGGTAATATCTGCATAGTCTGCAAGCTTGCCGAGAAGCTTACGGGCAATGGTATAAACTGCTTCCAGTTCTACAGCTTCCTTGGAGTAAAGTCCGAGAGAAGACATAATGGAAGAGAAGGACTGGTTCTTCGTTGCCTTCAGTGCAGCAATCAGATCTGCAAGACTTGCCTTTTCGATCGCTGTCTTCATAGAAGCGGTGGAGGCAGATTCCTGGAAATCTTTAATTGCATTTACATAAGTCTCTCTTGCACTGCCGGTAGCATTCTTTGCCAGAATTGCTGTTAAAATTACAGGATAGTTTGCATTATTTGTAAGGTCAAAGAGCACATCTGCCTGTGCGCTGCCGTCGATCTCGAAGGAGGACAGGTTCAGACCGTTATTACCTAAGAAATTGATCTCGGTAAAGTCAACCTTCAGTTTGTTGATGGTAGTGATCTTGTCAAGCTCAAGGAGAATATCGGTGACGATCTTCTTATGCGCTGCACTGACATCATCGGAAACATAAAGGTTTAATTTGGTTTCCTTCTTATTATCGGAAGAGTTTACATTGAATGCAAAGTAGTTGTCTTTACCTTCGCCTTCTACCGTGAAGTGAGGATTGAATCCGGACTGCTTCAGGGTATAGCTTGCAACAGCAGAACCATTATTGATAGACTCAGAAAGAGCAACAAAGTTGGTAATGTCATGGAGAAGCTGAGTTGCAAAATTAGAGGAGCCAACAAGATCTACACAATCAATGATCTTATTAATAAGAATAGAAGGAGCGTTCAGGGAATCGGTGATGTTGTGAAGGTCTACGCCGTAAATGCTGTCGCCGTTCACTGCAAGCTCGGAACAAGCATAGAAGTTCATTACAAGCTTTGCAACAAGATCTGCCGCCATCACCTTTGCGGAGGTCTTGCTGATAGAAGGCTCAGAGGTGCCGAGATAAACATTGATCTCGTTCTCTGTCTTTTCAAGACGGTAGAAGCCGCTTGTAACAGCACCGTTGATCTGCATATAGCCTTCTTCTAGGAATTCGGTTACATCACTTGCAAACTTACCGCCGCCGATGCGGAAGGCACCGCCCTTTTCGGTAAGAGTACCGGTAACAGTACCGCAATCATCAGTGGTAAGAGTGCTGTCTACGATCAGGGCCGTTCCTTTTGCGGTAAGGTTACCGTCGATCGTATAACCATTCAGGTTAAGAACGACATCATTATTAAAGGTAACATTCCCATCAATATCGGAAAGAAGAACAACGATCGCATTGTCCCCTGCCTTCGCAATGGCAGAAGCAGCATTCTTGGTAAGAGAATACTTTGCAGGGATACCGTCAGCACGAATATCAAGAACAAGTGCTTCGTACTTGGTATCTCTGTTCTTCAAGTGGAAGGTAAGCCCCGTTTTGATGCCGGTATTCAGTTCGGCAACCAGATTCTTAAAGGGTACAAGGTTCTCTTTCTTAGAAAGGACATATTCAATGTCATTAAAGGATACAACGCCTTCGTAAAGACCGCCCTTGGAGGAACCGGTTACTTCAATTCTTTCATAACCGTAGTCTGCAAGTTTGTAAACCTTATTGATCAGTGCCTTGTGTGCTTCGGGGTCAAAACGCTCGATCTTGTGATAGTAGCCGGTGTTCTTCAAGGTATTGAAGATCGTATCGGCACTCACATCGCCGTTTGCAAAAGCAGGATCGATCAGACCTACGAAGTAATCGATGATCTCAGCAAGATCATAGGACTGCAAGGTCTCAAAATCGATTTCGCCTGCAACCATCAGTGCAGTAAGGAAGTATGCATATGCACTGTCGGGAGCATTCACCTCTACATTCACCTTGCCACCGGAAAGGGTAAGGTTGAAATAAGGAAGGATCTGCTCTGCACCCTTTCTGATCTTGGAGAAAGCATCCGCTCTCTTGTCAAAATCCTGAAGAGTTACATAGAAGGGTACGCTGATATTGCTGTCAACGGACAGACCGTACTGCACGGTGCTTGCGATGAGCTTTGCACCAAGCTCGTTCACATCGTTGATCACAGCGTCATTTACAATAATGTTGTTGTTTTGATCTGCTCCGATTACGGTCGCTTCGGGAAGTGTCATTTCCACAAGGTTTCCGTTCTCGTCAATGATCTGAGGAAGGGTCTCAAGGCTAAGGCCACTTGTGGTTGCAAAATTAACCAAGGTCTGCAGATAAAGTCTCATTTCATTATCTGCATTCAGACCGAAGAGCATTTCACCGTTCAGACCTACATAATTCAGATCTGCAACAAGCTTCATAACCTCTTCCAGGAATGCATCGAGATTGAACTGTGCATTGCCCTTGGAAATACGAAGAACGATGGAAATATTTCCGGCAGCATCCTCCATAGGAATGAAGGAAAACTCAGGATTTCTACCGGAGAGAAGGCCTGCGTTTACAACTGCCTTGTTCAGATCCTGAACAAATACCAAAAGATTTTCTCTGTTGATATCGATCTTCTCGCGGGTAATGGTAAGAATTCTGTCATTACCAAAAAGTGCTTCAATGGTTTCAATATCGGTACCAAGTGCATAATTGGCCAAAGAGCCGGAGCCGACTTCAATCTTTTGACCGTTAATATTATAAATGTACTTAAATCCGACATCACCCGTTCCGGGAAGAGTTACAGTATAAGCATCAAAGGCGTAAAGAGTCTGATCTGCTTCACCGTCGATCTTCACCGTATAAGTAACGGGAGTAAGACTTGCTACAAGAATGATGGGGTCTTCACCCAAGATCTTGTTTTCTTCGGGGAGATCAAAAGAAAGGTTGTAATACTTTGTATTGGGAACCAAATCAAACAAGGGCTTGAAAATATTCTCAAAGTCCTTGGGAGTGATCACACTTCCCTGTCCGCGGAATACTTCATCGGTGTAAGAACTTACAACCGCACCGTTCTTATCCTTTACCTGAATGGTAACACCATAAGAAGACTGATCGGGAGCACCTGCAGACAAAACAGTCTCAAGCTCGATTCTGTCGGAAAAGCTATGTTCATTTGCATCGCCTGCTTTTCTGACTTCATTCAAAAGGTTAGCAATGTAAGGACTGTTGGTATCAACAAGCTCATGAACCGGCTGAAGCTGCTGCATCGTGCTGAGCATATTGATAATATCTTCTACCTTATCCTTGGAGTCATTCAAGGCAGGAACAGTTTTAATATACTCCTGCACAGCCGGATCGTGCCAGATATAATGCAGATTACCATTGATCAAAGCGATCTGGCGAATGATATCGTCCGCATTGGTTCCTGTATAATAATAGGTCATACCAAGAGCACGATACTCTGTTAAATGATCATACAGATGGCTGTACATATCGCCCATACACTGCTGGGACAAAATGTTCAGTGCATTGGCGGCCTCTTCGGAGAGATCAACAGAATCTCTAAGAGTGCTAAGCACACCAACCGTCAAATTTTCAAGGTTCGCATAAAGTCTTGTGTCCAGTTCGGAAAGAAGTCTCTGCTGCGTATCCAGATCTGCCTTCAAAACAGCTGCAAGACTTGTAAAATCAGATATAATACCGGTTTCAAATCCTGTGATTTCAAGGCGATAAAGGACCTGAACCTTGGTAAAGGTTTCAGTGCTTTCAAAGGAGCCTACATATTTCTCACCGTCTCTGGTAAGATCAAATTCAGCACCCGCGCCGGACTCAAATACAGGGTATGCTTTTACGGGAACCCACTTTGCTTCGCTGTTCAAAAGGCCCGCAAGCATCGTTTGTGCTTCCAGCTTATAACCGGTTCCGTCAACAGACACCTTGGTCAATTTATCGCTGCTGTCGGGAGTACGGTAACAGATGGTATCCATATAGAATGCACCGGTATTCAGCACATTCTTTTCTTTTTCGGTAAGAGAGGAACCGGGAACAGCACTCTGTGCAATCAGCTGGGATAATCCCTTGCCGTCAAGTGCCTTGCCAAGGGTACGCTCTACCTTAATATCTTCCACTACGCGGTAAACGGTTCCTTCGTAGCAAGAAACATTATTTACCTTGTAGTCGTAAGATTTGCCTGCCTCGGTAGGACGGGGGAGCGTGAAATTGTAACCGTAAGGAACAACCTTTTCATTGCTGCCCGCTTCCTTATAGGTTTCAGTAATGGTGTAGGTCTTGGGTGTATAGGTGATCACATAGTGAATGTCCTGTGTGAGAGTGCTTAATTCACCAAGATCTTTACCATCTTTGTCCTGAAGAACGAATGTAACTGCTTCACAACCTGTTGATTTGTTTTTGC
>JAZSAT010000055.1:0-31291 GCA_045602025.1 Eubacteriales bacterium
AACCGCTACGCCCTTTCCATTGCCACTGCAAAGTGCGCAAGAAAGATCACCGAGGAGCAAATTGCAAAAAGCGGCGCAAGTGCCGATTTCAGAGAAGACAAGTTCTCTTCTTACTCTTCTAAAAAGGCTCCCACTCCCGAAAAGCCCGTAAAAGAAGCCATCGGCAAGCTTTACACCAGAGAATATAAGATCATCTTAAACGAGGAAAAATAAAAAACGGAGGAAACACATGGAGAAAACACGCATTGCCAAGGTGCATCTTCTGTCAACCGCAAAAGCGACTGACAGAGAGTACGACTACCTTTGCCCCGGCGCGTTCTCCGTGTTTCGCGGCTGTGTTGTAAAAGTTCCCTTCGGAAAAGGAAACCGAGAGACCTTCGGGATCGTAACGGATATCGTGGAAGAAGAACCGAAAATGTCCCTGAAAAGCATTCTTCAGGTTTCGTCCGACGAGATCTATCTGAGCGAAGAGCTTTTGCAGCTGTGCGATCACCTGCGAGAGCAGATCTTTTGCACCTTCGGTGATGCGGCACGGGCCATGATCCCCTCCCCTGTATATCAAAAAAAGCCTCGCGTTGTGCGATTTCTTTCTCTTTCCCCCGAAACGGATCCTGAAAAAGCCCTTGCCTTGTTTCGCGGAAAAAACAAGGAAAAATACGAAGAGCTTCTTCGGTATCTTTCCCTTTGTGAATATGCCGAAGAAAAAGTATGTAAGGAGCTTTTTGACATAGATGCTTCCGGAATCCGTCTGTTGGCTCAAAAGGGTATTATTCTTCTGGAGGAAAAGGAAAGTGCAAGAGACCCTCTTTCTCTGATGAAGAATTCCCCTCGGGAAAGCGGAGAGATCCTTCTTTCCGATTCTCAGAAAAAAGCATATAAAGTCTTAAAGGATCTTTCGGACGAGGAAAAGCCTGCCGGCGCTTTGCTTCACGGTATTACGGGAAGCGGCAAGACCCAGGTTATGCTCTCTCTGTGTGATCACGTTTTGAAAAAAGGCAAAACCGTTCTTTTTCTGGTGCCTGAAATTGCCCTCACTGGACAAAGCGCGAAAATCCTTTTTTCCCGCTATGGAGAAAAGGTGGCTCTCATTCACTCTGCCCTTTCGGAGGGAGAAAGAAGAGATACCTTCATTTCCATCAGCCGCGGAGAAAAGCCTATCGTTTTAGGAACAAGAAGTGCGGTCTTTGCACCCCTTGATCACATCGGGCTGATCCTGATCGATGAAGAACAGGACGGCAGCTACAAATCCGATACGGGACTGAAGTACCACGCCAGAGATGTGGCGAGATTTCGCTGCGCAAAAAACAATGCTCTTCTGGTTCTTGCCTCTGCTACACCCGATATCGAATCTTACTACAAGGCAAAAAGCGGAAAATACACCCTTGTGACCTTGGATCAAAGATTCGGCGGGGCAAAACTTCCTCCCGTTGAGATCGTCGATCTCCGTCCCGAAAAGCGCAAGGACCCCTCTTTGCTTTTGGGAAAGAAAATGCGGGAAGAAATGGCAAAAAATCTCGAAAAGGGCGAGCAAACCATTCTTTTAATGAACAGGCGCGGTTACCGAAGGTTTGTTTCCTGCATGGACTGCGGAACGGTGATCCGCTGTCCTCACTGCTCGGTCTCTATGACCCTGCACAATACCGCACAAAAAAAGCTCTCCTGCCACTACTGCGGCTACGCGATTTCCCTTCCGGAAATATGCCCCGAATGTGACTCCCGCCACCTGGTATCTCACGGCTTTGGTATCCAGCAGTTGGAGGAGGAGATCAAAGCTGTATTTCCCAAGGCCAGAACTCTCCGGTTGGATTCTGATACCCTCTCGGGAAAAAATGATCACGACGAGATCCTGAGCCGATTCCGTGATGGAAAAGCAGATGTTTTGATCGGCACCCAAATGGTGGCAAAAGGACATAATTTTCCCAATGTAACGCTGGTCGGCGTTGTTATGGCCGACTCTTCTCTTTATCTGAGCGATTACCGCGCACCCGAGCACACCTTTTCCCTCTTGACACAAGTGATCGGCAGAGCAGGCCGCGCGGAAAAAGAGGGCCGCGCTCTGATCCAGACCCTCAACCCGAGACACAATATTTTTTCCCTGGCTTCTGCACAGGATTTTGTGGAGTTCTATGAAGGAGAAATCGCTTTGAGAAAAGCCTTTACCTTCCCTCCCTTCTGTCAGATCGCCGTATTTACGCTGGCAAGCGAAAACGAAAGCCAAGTGCTGATTTCCGCCAAAGCTTTTTCCGATAAATTGGAAAAATACCTGGGCGGTGAATTTAATCATGTAAAATTTATCGTTTACGGTCCCTTTGAAGCACCCATTTACCGCATGAAAAATGTTTACCGCAAACGATTTATCATAAAATACAAAAATAATCCGGCCTCCCGCGCCCTTTTGGACAGACTTCTTTTAGAAGAGAGCGACCCGAGAAATAACGGTGCCAAGGTTACCCTCGACATTGCACCGGGGCTGGTATAAGGAGATCCAATGGCAATTTTAAACATTGTAAAAGACGGAGATGAGATCCTCCGCAAAAAATCCAAAGAGATCGAAAAGGTTGATGAAAAGATCCTGACCCTCATTGAGGATATGAAGGAAACCATGGAAAAGGCAGGCGGTGTCGGCCTTGCCGCTGTTCAGGTAGGAAAGCTCAGACAGGTGATCGTCATCAACACCGGTGAAGAGGAGCTTGTTCTTCTCAATCCGAAAATGCTGAAAAAGAGCGGCAGTCAGGAAGATCTGGAAGGATGTCTTTCCTGCCCGAACCGCTGGGGTATCACCAAAAGGCCCATGAAGGTTGAGGTGGAGACCCTGGATCTGGAAGGTAAAAAAATCAAAGTCAAAGCAGAGGGCTTTCTCGCAAAGGCCGTCTGCCACGAAATGGACCATTTGGAAGGCAAGCTCTTTTATGACGAAGCCGTTCGTATGCTGACACAAGAGGAAATCGAAGCTTTATGAGAAAACTGATCTTTATGGGCACAGGCCCCTTCGCGCTGGAAGCCTTAAAGGGGCTTTTCGATGCGCTGGAAGAAAAAGATAGCCTTTTCGTTTACACAAAAGAAAATAAAAAAGCCGGCCGCGGCATGAAAGAAAAAGAAGGGCAGGTAGCACTTTTTGCAAAAGAAAAGGGCCTCCCCCTTTATCAGCCCAAAACGCTGAGAACCAAAGAAGCACAGGATGAATTTTCCGCCATCGGCGCAGATCTTGCCATCGTGGCTTCTTACGGCCTTATTCTGCCGGAAGAGGTTTTGAATGCCCCGAAGTTCGGTTGTATTAATATTCACGCATCGCTCCTTCCCAAATACCGAGGAGCCGCCCCCATTAACCGCGTGATTTTAGACGGAGAAAAGGTGACCGGCGTTACCTTGCAGCAAATGGATATCGGTCTTGATACGGGAGATATCCTCTCTTATCGCGAAACCCCCATCGGCGAAGAGGAAACGGTAGGAGAGCTTTTTGACCGCCTTGCCGTAATGGGAAAAGAAATGATTCTTGAAATCCTGCCTTCGGTCTTTGAAGGAAAGCTTTCTCCCACACCTCAGGATCACGCCCTTTCCACCTATGCGCAAAAAATTACAAAAGAAGATCAAAAAATAGACTTCTCCGAAAGCAGTGACGCTGTTCTTCGTAGGATCCGCGGACTCTCCCCTGTTCCCGCTGCTTTCTGCCACACACAAAAGGACGGCAAAATTCTGAAGATCTATTCTGCAAAAAAAGCAGAGAGCGCCGAAAGTTCTCCCTGCGGCACAATCATTTCCGTAAAACCGGATGTCCTTGTAAAAACCGGTGACGGTGCTGTGGCCCTTGAAACCGTTCAGCCGGAGGGAAAAGGCAAAATGCACGCCCGCGACGCTGTGAACGGAAGAAAAATCGAGCTGGGTGATTTGCTTATATGAATCCCGCCAGAAAAGAAGCCTTTCTGTCCCTGACCAAAAGCCTTAAGGACAAAAAGTATTCCAATCTTGAAATGAATGTTACCTTGGAAAAGGATATGCTTTCTTCCGAGGACCGCGCCCTTTACACCCGCCTGTATTTGGGCGTTTTGGAAAAAAAGATCACGCTGGATTATTTACTTGCCCGCATTTCCACCATTCCTTTTAACACCTTGTCCCCCGAGGTAGTCTGTCTTTTGGAGCTGGGCTCCTATCAGATCCTTTATATGGATAAGATCCCCGATCACGCAGCGATCTTCGAATCGGTGGAAATTGCAAAAAGGTATTGTAAAGAGGCTGTATCTTTTATCAATGCAGTACTCAGGCGTGTTTCCTCGGAAAAAGATACGATCTTTTCCTATCTTGATCTACCCGGAAAAAAGGGTCTCGCGCTGAAATACGGTTACCCCCGACACCTTGTTACCCTTTGGCAAAATGCCTACGGGAAAGAAGCATGCGAAGAGATCCTTATCGCTCAAAATACACCGCCTCGCCTGACACTTCGCATCAATACGCTGAAGATCTCAGAGGAAGATTATTGCAAAAAGCTGACAGAAGAAAAGATCCCCTTTCACAAAAATTCCCTTTGCAAAAACGGGATCACTTTGGAAAAGGGTATTTCCCCTTCTGCGCTGTTCGGCTTTGAGGAAGGCTTTTTCTTCATCCAGGATGCTGCAGCACAAAGAGCCATTGACCGTCTGGAAGTGAAAAAAGGGCACAAAGTTCTTGATCTGTGCGCCTCCCCCGGCGGTAAAAGCTTTGCTGCTGCCGTGGATATGGAAAATGAAGGCTGTGTTTTGTCCCTCGAATTGCACAAAAACCGCATTTCCATGATTGAAGAAGGCGCAAAACGCCTTGGGATATCCGTTTTAAAAGCAGAGCAGAATGACTCCACAGTAAAGCGAGAAGAACTGCGAGGCAAATTTGACCGAGTCATATGCGATGTTCCCTGCTCCGGATACGGCACCATAGCAAAAAAACCGGATATCCGCCACAAGGATCCTTCGGATGCTGCCCTTTTGCCTCCCATACAGCTACAAATTTTAGAGGCAGGCGCAGATGCTGTAAAAAAAGGCGGTAGAATCCTTTATTCCACCTGCACATTAAATCCGCAGGAAAACGAGGAGATCACTGAAAAATTTCTTGCACTTCACCCCGATTTTGTTCGGATCGGAAGCCCTGAGACCATTTTCCCGAAGGCCGGGGAAAATGACGGTTTTTTCTGTGACCTTTTGGAGAAAATAAATGACGGAACCACTTGACCTCAGATCTCTTCTCCCGGAAGAGATCCCCCCTATTTTAAAAGAAAATCAAATAGAAGCTTTTCGCTGCGGTCAGATCCTTTCGTGGCTGGAAAAAGGTGTGAGAAGTTTTGATGAAATGAGAAACATTTCAAAAAAGCAAAGAGACATCCTTTCCGAGATCTTCTACATCACCAATATGAAGGATGTAGAATACCTTGTTTCCAAAATTGACGGCACAAGAAAATATCTTTTCACCTTGCCGGACGGAGAATATGTAGAAAGCGTTCTCCTCTCCTATAAGCACGGCTTTAGCGTATGTCTTTCCACCCAGGTCGGCTGTAAGATGGGATGCAAATTCTGCGCTTCTACCAAAGCAGGATTTTACCGAAATCTGTCCGCGGGAGAGATCCTCCTTCAGATGGTAGAGATCACAAGGAATATGCGAAAGGACTTCCCCGACTTCAGGATCGGCCATGTAGTTCTGATGGGCATCGGAGAACCTCTTGACAACTACGACGAGGTGATCCGCTTTTTAAAGCTTTGCAACGCAAAGGAGCTTTTCGGGATCGGCTATCGGAACATTTCCCTTTCTACCTGCGGCATCATCCCGCAGATTGAAAAATTGATGAAGGAAGAATTGCCCATCACACTTTCCATCTCCCTGCATGCTTCAAACGATACCCTTCGCTCCCAGCTTATGCCCGTTAATAAAAAGTATCCTATGGCAGAGCTGTTAAAGGTTTGTAAAAAATACACCCTTCACACCGGACGACGGATCTCCTTTGAGTATGCGGTGATTGCCGGTGTGAACGATACACCCAAACAGGCAAAGGAATTGATCGGTCTCCTTTCGGGGTGGTTAAATCACTTAAACCTGATCCCCGTTAATCCAACAAAGGAAACCGACTTTTTACCCGCTGACCGAAAGAGCATTGAACACTTTGTATTTCTTTTACAAAAAGGCGGTGTCAATGCTACCATTCGCCGCACACTTGGTGCAGATATTCAAGCGGCCTGCGGTCAGCTCCGCAGAGAAAAACAGATCCCCTAAAGGAGTAAACTATGCAATATTTCGGCTCCACTGACCAAGGCGTTCGCCGCAGCAGCAATCAGGATGCCTTCCTTTTAAAGGTTGCAGGCAACCTTCTCATCGCCACCGTTTGCGACGGTATGGGCGGTGTCAAGGGCGGCGGTGTTGCAAGTTCCATCGCGGTGGAAACTTACACAAAAAAACTATCCAAATACATTATGAGAGCACTGAGCTTTGTGTACTTAGGTGATATTCCCGAATTCGGCAAGCCCTGTAAAGATTGCCCGGATCTTCATTTGGATGACTTCATTTCCAAATCCGTTGACCTTGCCAATGCGGAGGTTTATTCGGAAGCGGAAAAAAATCCTTCTCTTTCGGGAATGGGAACGACACTCACCTCTTGTGTGGTCACCCCTAAGGGAGTTGTCACCGCCAACATCGGTGACAGCCGCATTTACTATGCAAACGACGGTGTGATCACCCAATTGACCAAGGATCACTCTTTGGTGCAAAGCCTTGTAGACGAAGGGAAGATCACCCCCGAGGAAGCCTACACACACCCAAACCGCAACATTATTCTGCGAGCACTGGGGGTAGATGAAAAGGTGGAGGCAGATATTAACGAATTTCCCTTTACCGAAGGGCATCTGCTTCTTTGCAGCGACGGCTTATCCGGATACTTTGACGAAGACTTTTTTCTTCAGACTTTGGAAAGCAAACGAAGCTGTCAGGAAAAAGCCACGCTTCTCGTTGAATATGCAAACCACTGCGGCGGTGCCGATAACATTACCGCTATCGTAATCAAGCTATAAGGAAAGGAGATCATAATGGATTCTGCTGAGAACAAGTATCAAAGCCTTGTCGGTCAAGTAATCGACGATCGGTATGAAATACTGAAAGTAAAGGGCATCGGCGGTATGGCGGTGGTGCTGAAAGCCAAAGACCGTTTAAAAAACCGTATCGTTGCCATTAAGATGCTAAACGAAAAGCACAGCAATGACAATGCATCCGTGCGCAGATTTGTCAACGAATCCCGCGCCATTGCAATGCTCTCCAGCGATCACATTGTAGACATTTACGATGTGACCTTCACCGGAAAAAGAAAATATATTGTGATGGAATATATTGAAGGAATCACTCTGCGGGAGTATATGCACAGGAATTCTCCCCTTGGTTTGGAAAAATCCTTGGATTTTACCATGCAAATCCTTTCTGCCCTGCAGCACGCCCATGAAAAAGGTGTGGTTCATCGGGATATCAAGCCTCAGAACATTATGGTTCAAAAGAACGGCAAGCTTAAGGTAACAGATTTTGGTATTGCCCAGATCAGTGATATTGAAAAAGGTCCCTCAGGGGTTGCTATGGGAACGGTATATTACATTTCTCCCGAACAGGCAAGCGGCAAGACGACCACCTTCTCTTCCGATATCTATTCCGTCGGTATTATGCTCTATGAAATGACCACAGGAAAACTTCCCTTTGAAGGGGATACCCCTCTTTCCATTGCGATGATGCAGGTAAACACAGCACCTGTCCGTCCGAGAAAGATCGATCCCAGGATCCCCTTAGGCCTTGAGCAGATCATTCTCCGTGCCATCAACAAGGCACCACAGGATCGTTTCCGCAGTGCAAAATCCATGCTCCGTGCTTGTGAGATCATCAAAAAAGACAAAACCGTGGTTTTTGAGGAAACGCTTCCGAAAAAGCCTCTCCCCTCTCCCGAGGAAAAGAAGCCCCCGCAGGTAGAAAAGAAGCTGAAGAAGCCTTCGCCTCGCACGCTGTTCCCCATTATTTTGGGTGTAACGACAGCTTTTCTATTTGTTTTGCTCATTGCAGGGATCATTTTGATTTCTTCCCTTTTGAAAATGACAAGCGAAGATAACAGTCTTGTTGTAAAAATTCCTCCTCTTGTCAGTCAGGATCTGACCGAAGAGCTGAAGGCCAATCTTTTAGAACAGAATATCGTGGTTGAGATCGAGGAAGTCAACAACGATATTTATGATGCAGGTAAAATCGTATCTCAAGATCCCGAAGCAGGCCAAACCAGAAAGCTTTCCTCCAAAAAGGAAAATGTCACCCTTTCCTTGCAGGTCTCCAAAGGTAAAAAGAGCTTTACTCTCTCTGATTATAAAAACAAGGAATACCGCAAGGTTCAGCTTGAGCTTGAAAGCCTCGGTGCTATTGTAAAAGTGGAAGAAAAGAATGACTCCAATATGATTGCAGGCTTTGTCATTTCCACTTCCCCCGAAAAGGATGCAACCATTAACAGCGGTGACACCGTAACGCTCTATGTTTCCAAAGGAATGGAAACCTCCTACGCCGATATGATCAGCGTGATCGGTTTGGAGTCCGGCGAAGCTAAAAGAAAGCTGTTCAATGCCAACTTCCTGGTTGGCACCGTTACCCACGAATTTTCCGACAGTGTTCCCTTAGGGCACATTGTTTCCCAAGGAATCGATCCCGGTGTCTCCACGGCACAAAAGCACACTGAGGTTGATCTGGTCATCAGCTTAGGTCCCAAGGAAAAGCCGGAAGAGCCTGCTCCCGAAGCTCCCGCAGATCCTTCGCAGCAGACTCCCGCAGATCCTTCGCAGCAAGCCCCCACTTCAACAAATACCGGAAGTAATCCATGAGCGAACAAGGTAGAATCATCAGCATCAGCGGCGGCCTCTACACGGTAAAAACCACAGATGATACCGTTTGCTGCTTTGCAAAAGGTGCATTTCGAAAAAGCGGTATCAGTCCGGTAGCAGGAGATCTTGTCAGCATTTCGCAGGAAGAAAGCATCGGGCAGAAAGAAAAAGCGCAAGGTGCCAGAGGCGTTATTACAGAAATTCTTCCCAGAAAGAATGTTTTGATCCGTCCTCCCCTTGCAAATTTAGACACGCTTTTTCTGGTAGCCGCTGTGAAGGATCCGGATCCCGTTCTTCTTTCCATCGATAAGCTCCTTGCCATTACCCGTCACAACAACATTGAAACCGTACTTGTGTTTACAAAAAAGGAGCTTGATCCAACAAGAGCAGAAGAGCTTTGCACGCTTTACCGAAAGGCAGGCTTTTCGGCCTTTGCCGTTTCCAATTTAGAAGAAGAGGAAACCAAAAAGCTCCTTTATCCCTGTATCAAAGGCACGATCTGCGCACTTGCAGGAGCAAGCGGTGTCGGAAAATCCACCTTGATCAACACCCTTTTTCCGCTCATTGCTACAGAAACCGGTGCACTCAGTGAAAAAACACAGCGCGGAAAGCACACCACGCGGCAAAGCACCCTTTATGACATCTCTTCCCTTTTGAACAAAGAAGAAGCAACCTATGTTGCAGACACCCCGGGGTTTTCCCTTTTGGATTTCGACCGTTTCTTCTTTATGGAAAAGGAAGATCTTGCCTTTACATTTCCTGAATTCGAGCCACTGCTCGGCAAATGCAAATATACAAAATGCACCCATCAAACAGAAGACGGGTGCAAGATTCTGGAAGAAGTACATAAAGGAAGTATTGCCGAAAGCCGTCATCAAAGCTACCTTTCTCTCTTCCGCGAGCTTAGCAAAACAAAATCCTGGGAGCTGAGCAAAAAGAAAACCAAACGATAAAAAAAGAAAGCCGAAATCGGCTTTCTTTTTTTATTTTTTCTTGATTTTTTCCCAATAAGCCTTTGCAGCCTGCTCTGCCTTGTTTTCTCCGAAATCATAGTATATTCTGTCTTTCAGATCATCGGGCAAATACTGCTGCGCAGTCCAGTGATTCGGATAATCATGGGGATAAAGATAGGCATCCTTTCGATCACCCACACCGAAGAAGTGATTGTTCTTCAGTCTTGAGGGCATATCTCTTCCAAGTCCCTTTTCAATGTCCTCCGCAGCCTTTGCATAAGCCATATATGCAGAATTGGATTTGGGAAGGGTTGCAAGAAGGATCGCCGCATGGGCAAGAGGAATTCTTGCTTCGGGCATTCCAAGCATTAAGGCAGAATCCACACAGCTTTTTACCACAACGGCTGCCTGAGAATAAGCAAGTCCGATATCCTCGGAAGCAATTACCATCAGTCTGCGACAAGCACCCTGCAGATCACCCAGCTCCAAAAGCTTAGCAAGATAAAACACCGCAGCATTTTCATCGCTGCCGCGAATGGACTTTTGAAGCGCGGAAAGAAGCTCGTACTTATCATCTCCCCCTCGGTCATACGCCATCAGGTTTCTTTGTGCACAGGCCTTTGCATCCTCCAGGGTGATCTCATCCTCCGCTACATAATAGCAAATTTCAAGAAAGTTCAAGGATGCGCGGACATCGCCGCCGCAAGAAACGGAAATATGCTCCAGGGCTTCTTTTGAAACCGTCTTTTCCGATTTGTTTTCCTGATTCAGCATAACAAGGCCGCGAAGCAGATTCTCTCGGATCTCTTCCGGCTTGAGCGGCTTAAATTCAAACACTGCACAACGGGAAAGGATCGCCTTATACACATAAAAATAGGGGTTTTCCGTGGTGGAAGCGATCAGAGTTACTCTGCCGTCTTCAATATACTCCAAAAGAGTTTGCTGCTGCTTTTTGTTCAGATACTGAATCTCATCCAAATACAAAAGGATACCGTTCAAGCCCTCCAGACCTTCCGTTTCTGCAAGAACCTCTTTGATATCCTTGCCTTGCGCAACCGTAGCATTGAGCTGACGAAACGGAAGATTTGCCTTTTGTGCAATGATCTTGGCAACGGTGGTTTTCCCCACACCGGAAGGACCGTAGAAGATCATATTACTGATCTTCCCTGCTGCCAAAAGACGGCTCAGCGGTGCTTTTTCCCCCAATATATGCTTTTGTCCGCAAACCTCAGAGAGGTCCTGCGGACGAAGGCGTTGTGCAAGAGGGGTATTCATCTGTCAAAATAGCCGAGACGGAAGAGAAGCTCAGCAACTTCTACTGCGCCGCCGGCAGCACCGCGAAGGGTGTTGTGAGAAAGGCCGACAAATTTGTAATCGTAGATGGGGTCTTCACGCAGTCTGCCTGCGCAGATACCCATACCGTTTTCAGTCATACGGTCAAGGCCGGTCTGAGGATGGTTTTCCTCTTCAAAATAAGTAATAAACTGCTTGGGTGCGGAAGGAAGTTCAAGTTCCTGAGGAAGAGACTTATATTCCTTCCACTTAGCAAGGATCTGCTCCTTGGTGGGCTTATTCTTAAAGCGAATAAAGGTAGCTGCCATATGTCCGTCGCTGCAAGGAACTCTGAGACACTGTGCGGAAATGGTCAGGCTGTCAAGAGCTTCGATACCGTTTTCACCAACCTTACCCCAAATTTTGAGGGGTTCTTTTTCGCTCTTTTCCTCTTCACCGCCGATAAAGGGGATGATGTTATCCAGCATTTCGGGCCATTCATTGAAGGTCTTGCCCGCACCGGAAATTGCCTGATAGGTGGTAACAAACACTTCGGTAGGCTCAAACTCCATCAAGGGCTGAATCAGGGGAACATAGCTTTGAATCGAGCAATTGGGCTTTGCCGCAACGAAGCCGCGCTTGGTGCCGAGTCTCTTCTTCTGCTGTTCGATGACCTCTACATGGTTATGGTTTACCTCGGGGATCATCATGGGAACATCCGCTACCATACGGTTTGCGCTGTTGTTGGAAACAACGGGAATTTCTGCCTTTGCGAGATTTTCCTCATAAATGCGGATCTCTTCCTTGGGCATATTGACGGCACAAAATACCATATCCACGCTCTTTGCGATTGCGGGAATGTCTGCAGCATCATAAACGGGCATTGCGGCGATCTTCTCGGAAAGAGGAGTAGCCATCTTCCATCTGCCCTTTACGCTTTCGCCGTATGTCTTTCCTGCGCTTCTTGCGCTGGCGTAAAGCCCTGCGATCTGAAAATAGGGATGATTTTCCAAAAGAGTAATGAATCTTTGTCCTACCATACCGGTAGCACCAATGATACCAACTTTGATCTGATTCATAATTTCCTCCTAATTGATTTAAAAAATTGTATTCAAAATTATAAAAGCCAATTCCTCCCACGATGTGGTCGGAATTGGCATTACTTCCTGCCGGTCAGGCAAGGAACGGCAAAATGCCGTTTGTTGCGCTATCCCGCAAACTTATTTGTACTTGCGCTTTCTTGCAGCTTCAGACTTCTTCTTACGCTTTACGCTGGGCTTTTCATAGCATTCACGCTTGCGAAGTTCGCTTAATACACCGCTTCTGGCGCACTGGCGCTTAAATCTGCGAATAGCACTGTCGAGCGATTCGTTTTCTTTAACTCTAACTTCTGCCATCTTTTTCCCTCCCTTTGCACTTAGCGAAGAGATAAAACAAACCAGTCTTCACGACTAAACTTTATTATAATTCATCTTTTGCCGTATGTCAATAAGTTTTTTGCTTTTTTATGGAAAAAGCTTTATAAAAAGGAATCCGGAAGAAAATCTTTTTATCTGTTTTCTCTTTTTTTATATTGGAGGGGAGTCATTTCCATCTCTTTTTTGAAAAGCCTTGAGAAGTTTTGCGGATCAAGCCCTACCGATTCTGCCGCTTCAAAAACTGCAAGGTCTCTTTGGTCCATCAAAGCACAGGCCTTCTGAATGCGAAGACGGGTCAGATACCGATGAGGAGAAAAACCGGTACGATCCTTGAAGAAGGTGGAAAAATAGCTTCTCTCAAGGCCTACTTCGTTGCTCAAATCCTCCACGCTGATATCTTCAAAGTAGCGGGTCTCCATAATATCCACCGCTTTTTGTATGAGACTGTCACGGCTACGCTCCTTCCCTTCCCGAAGGATCTCTCCCAAAATACGGTAAAGATACGCCGTACGGCGAAGCTCTGCACCGGGGTCATCCTCTTTATTCATCGCATACATCGCCTTCATCTCTTCAAGCAGCCTTGGATACAGCTCTTTCGGCGCAAAGGGCTGTGAGGAATTGATCCCGGCCCGGGCAAGCATATGGCGAAGAGTCAAGCCGCAGGCATAGCAGGAGTAGCCCCCACGGGGATGTTCCTTATCACAGGTGTGACCCACTGCATCTCCCGGAAAAAGAACATAAAAGTCCCCTTCCTGAAAGAAGAATTCCTTACCATTTATAATGATGGATCCTCTTCCCTGCGTACAGCACTCAAAGATATATACATCTCGGATTACAGGGCCGTAGATGGATCCTGCAACATTTTGTTCTCTGGTACAAAACAGGGCCATGGGTAATTCTCTTTGGGATCGAATAAACTTTTCGATACGAGCCATTTAAAGTCCCCTTTCAAACATATTGACTTTTTTTCTCAAAGAAAATTGAAAAACAAGAAACAAATTGACGATAATATTGTAACACAAATTCCGAGAATAGAAACGCAAAAAGATAAAATTTGTGAAAAATTGACAAAAAAAACATCAAAAACCGTCAGCTGTGTTAAAGTAATTCAAAAATAAGGAACAAAATGACGATTTTAACCAACAAAACGACCTTGAAACACAAACATTGTGATGATAAAGTGGATGTATAAGGAACCGAAAGGAGATTTTAAAAAATGGAAACCAATAACGTAAAACAGAAAGTATTTAATATTGCTGTCATCGGTTGTAAGATCGGTGAACCCCACATCAAAGCAATTGTGCAAAATCCCAATGCAAATCTTTACGGTGTTTGCGATCTGAACGAGGAGCTCCTTGCAAGAATCGTAAAAGAAAACAACCCTGAAAAATACACCACCGACTGGAAAGAATTTCTGGATGATCCCAATGTAGAAGCTGTTATCGTAGGAACCCCCGATAAGCTTCACCTTGAAATGACTTCCGCTTTCCTTCGCGCAGGCAAAGATGTTATGTGCGAAAAGCCCATGGCTCTTACCGTAGAAGAGTGCGAAGAAATGATGAAAGTTGAAAAAGAAACCGGCAGAAGACTGATGGTAGGCCAGGTAGGCCGTTTCTGCCCCGCTTTCAGAAGAGCAAAGAAAATGGTTGACGAGGGTATGATCGGTGATCTGTTCTTTGTTGAAAGTGAATATGCGCACGACTACAGCCACGCACGCGGTGCGGGTGACTGGAGAGTTGACCCCGACAGACACGCTGTTATCGGCGGCGGCTGCCACGCAATCGACCTTCTTCGCTGGATCGCAGGCGATCCCACTGATGTTTTTGCTCTTTCCAACCGCAAGTGTCTTACCGATTGGCCCGTTGACGACTGCTGCATCGCCGTTATGAAGTTCCCGAACGGCGTTAACGGTAAGGTGCTGACCTCTATCGGTTGTAAGAGAGACTATACCATGAGAACCGTTCTTTACGGTACAAAGGGTACGATCATCTGTGACAACACCAGCGATCACCTCACCTACTTTGCAGGTGAAGAGCCCCATCCCGCATTCCTGCCCGCTGAGAAAAAGAGCTTTACCGTTCCTCAGAAGCTTTCCGTCGGCATCGCTCATCACAACATGGTAGGAGAACTTAAGATGTTCCTGGATTCTCTTATGTCAGGTGAACCCTTCCCCATCAGCCCCATGGAAGGTGCTTCCACCGTTGCTGTTTGCCGCGCGGTTGTAAAATCCTGCGCTACCGGTCAGATGGAAAAGGTTGTTTACCCCAACAAAATCTAAATAGCACCCAAAGCCCGCTTGAAGACAAGCGGGCTTTTCTAACAAAAAGAAGATTATCACCAACAAAACGACCTTGAAATACAAACATTTTGATGATAAAGTAGAAGTACAAAAATCGAAAGGGGATTTTTAAAATGAGCAACAAAATTCTGAATATCGTAGTAATCGGTTGCCGTATCGGCGAACCTCACATCAAGGCTGTTGTAGGAAACGACAACACCAATCTTTACGGTGTATGTGACATTGACACCGAGCTTCTTCCCAAGATCGTTGGAAAGTACAACCCCGACAAGCACACCACCAACTGGAAGGACTTTCTCGGCGACAGCAATGTAGACGCTGCCATCGTTGCAACTCCCGACAAGCTTCACCTTGAAATGACCGCTGCTTTCCTTCGCGACGGCAAAGATGTTATGTGTGAAAAGCCCATGGCACTCACCGTGGAAGAATGCGAAGAAATGATGAGAGTTGAAAAAGAGACCGGCAAAAAGCTGATGGTAGGTCAGGTTTCCCGTTTCGCTCCTGCTTTCAGAAAAGCAAAGAAAATGGTTGATGAGGGCCTGATCGGCGAACTTTTCTTTGTAGAAAGCGAATATGCACACGACTACAGCATAGCTCGCGGCTACGGCGACTGGAGAGTTGACCCCGACAGACACGCTGTCATCGGCGGCGGTTGCCACGCAATTGACCTTCTCCGCTGGATCGCAGGCGATCCCACCGAGGTTTATGCACTTTCCAACCACAAGTGTCTTACCGACTGGCCCGTTGACGACTGCTGCATCGCCGTTATGAAATTCCCCAATAATGTAAACGGCAAAGTCCTTACCTCCATTGGTTGTAAGAGAGAGTACACCATGAGAACCGTTCTCTACGGTACAAAGGGTACCATCATCTGTGACAACAGAAGCAATTACCTCACCTACTTTGCCGGTGAAGAGCAGCACCCCGCATACCCCAGAGCTGCATACAACGTTCCTCAGCAGATTCCCGTTAACATTGCAGGCCACAACATGGTGGGAGAGCTGAAAATGTTCGTAGACGCTCTTATTAATGAAGAGCCTATGGCAATCAGCCCCATGGAAGGCGCATCTACCGTTGCCGTATGTAACGCAGTTGTAAAATCCTGCGCAAGCGGCCTTCCCGAAAAAGTAAAATATCCCCAGATCTAAAAATAAAACAAAAAAGCCACTTTCCAAGGAAAGTGGCTTTTTCATTGTAAAAAATTTCTTTTTATGTTATGATGAGAAAAAGAAATTTAAGGAGCATTCTATGATCAAAAGAGATTTCAAAGGGAAAACCCTTCCCCTTTTGGGATTCGGTTGCATGCGATTCCCCATCAAAGAAGGAGGTACTGCCGCCGACATTGACGAAGCGCTTCTTCGGAAAATGATACGCTTTGCCATGGAAAACGGCGCGAATTATTTTGATACCGCCTACCCCTATCACGGTGGAAAATCCGAAGTGGTCCTTGGAAAGATCCTTTCCGAGTATCCGAGAGAATCCTATTTTCTTGCAGATAAATTCCCCGGACATCAGATCATGAGCGATTACCGCCCTGCGGAAATTTTTGAAGAACAGCTGAAAAAATGCGGTACCGATTATTTTGATTTTTATCTTCTTCACAATGTATTTGAAAACTCCTACAAAACATATACCGATCCAAAGTACGGCATTATCGATTATTTTGTAGAACAGAAGAAAAAAGGACGGATTCGTCACCTTGGCTTCTCCACCCACGGCGGCCTCCCCATTATGACAGAATTTCTCGACCGATACGGAGATATTATGGAGTTTTGCCAGATTCAGTTAAACTACCTTGACTGGACATTGCAAAATGCGGCGGCAAAGGTGGAGCTTCTGAATAAAAAGAATATTCCGATTTGGGTTATGGAACCGGTGCGTGGCGGAAAGCTTGCAAACCTCCCCGAAAGCTTAGCTATTCCCCTTTCTTCTCTCAGACCCGATCACTCCCCTGCCGCTTTCGGCTTCCGCTTTTTACAAGATATTCCCGGTGTGACTATAATTCTTTCGGGAATGAGCAATTTTGATCAAGTCAAGGAAAATATCGAAACCTTCCGAGAAGAAAAGCCACTTTCGGAAAAAGAACGGGAAACCCTGTTTGAAATCGCGGAGGGACTTAAAAATTCCGTTCCCTGTACCGCTTGCTCCTACTGCACAAAGGACTGTCCGATGGAACTGGACATTCCCATGCTCCTTTCCGTTTACAACGAGCTTCAGGTGGTTCGCACCTTCAACACCTCTATGCGTATAGAATTTCTTCCGGAGGAAAAAAAGCCCGCTGCCTGTATTGCCTGCGGCAAATGCGCGAAAGTTTGTCCTCAGAAAATCAAGATCCCCGAGACCATGAAAAAGCTCGCCCATATTATGACTGAAATGCCCTCCTGGGAAAAGATCAGCCGTGAACGGGAAGAGATCGCAAAGAAAGAAAAGGAAAAAATGAGATCATAACGAAAAAAGAACCCAAATGGGTTCTTTTTTTATACCGAAAATGCCCTGTAGGTCTTGTATTTTTATTAAGATTATAATATAATTAAGTATTAACATAGGCATTTTATATCCACCGAAAAACGAAAGGACACAAGGGAATGGCAGCCTCAACCGAAAGACTTTTTCAACTGCTTGATGAAAGCGGAAAACGATATGATAAGGAAAAAATCCAGCGCGCTTTTGATTATGCGGAGCTGGCACACCGCGGACAATTCCGCAAATCCGGTGAAGAGTATATTTATCATCCCCTGTCGGTAGCTGAGATCTGTTCAGAGTTGAATCTCGATACCGATGCCATTTGTGCTGCCCTTTTGCATGATATTGTAGAAGATTGCCCCGGAGAAAACTTAGAAGGAATTGAAAAGGAATTCGGCGGGGATGTAAAAATTTTGGTGGATGGTTTGACAAAGCTCGTCTCGATCCCCTTCGAGGATAAGGAAGAGGAGCACATTGAAAACTTAAGTAAAATGTTTATGGCTATGAGCCGCGATATCCGCGTGATCCTCATCAAGCTCTGCGACAGACTTCACAATATGCGTACCCTTTCCTCCCATTTGGAAGAAAAGCAGCGTCTGATCGCTCTGGAAACCATGCATGTATATGCTCCTCTTGCCCATAGACTCGGTATTCAAAGGATCAAGCAGGAGCTGGAAAGCCTTGCATTGAAGTTTCTTGACCCTTACGGCTACGAAGAAATCAAAAATTGGGTCGATACCAAGTACGGCGAAAACCGTGACTTTATTGAACTGGTAAAAAAAGAGGTTGGCGAAAAGCTTGCCGATCAAGGCATGGAATTTTCGATCAAAGGAAGAGTAAAGAGCATTTACTCTATTTATCGAAAAATGTACCGCACCTCCAAAAACTTCGATGAGATTTATGACTTTTATGCCGTTCGCATCATTGTGGATTCGGAAATTGCCTGCTATACGGCACTGGGTGTGATCCACGAAATGTACCATTCTATGCCCGGCCGCTTTAAAGACTATATTTCCACACCTAAGCCCAACAATTACCGTTCTCTTCACACAACGGTAATCGGCAGAAGCGGTGTGCCCTTTGAGGTACAGATCCGTACCACGGAGATGCACCAGATTGCCGAATACGGTATCGCTGCTCATTGGAAGTATAAGAGCGGGCAGAAGAGCGACGAGAGCATGAACAAAAAATTGGAGTGGATCTCTATGCTTCTGGAAAGCGAACAGAAATCCATGGACTCCGAAGAATATCTTACACCCTTAAAGATCGATATTTTTGAAGATGAGATCTTTGTATTTACCCCCAAAGGAGATGTGGTAACGCTTCCCACAGGCTCCTGTGGCATTGATTTTGCTTATGCCATTCACTCGGGCGTGGGAAATAAGATGGTCGGCATTAAGATCAACGGCTCCATTGCACCCATTACCACAGTCCTGCAAACCGGTCAGATCGTAGAGGTACTGACCTCCTCTGCATCCAAGGGCCCCAGCCGCGATTGGCTGAAGATTGTAAAAAGCGGAGAAGCAAAGAACAAGATCCGCGGTTGGTACAAAAAAGAAAAGCGGGAAGAAAACATTCAGCTTGCAAAGGCAGATGTAGACAAGGAATTTGACAAGATCCGTAAGGGTCTCAGCGATGAAGACAAAGAAAAGATCATGACCACCATTGCAAAGCGTCACGGTCTCGGAAGTCTTGACGATCTGTACAACTCCATCGGCTACGGCGGCATCGCCCTTTCCAAGATCCACACAAAGATCCGCGACGAGATCGAAAGAACCCTCTCAGCCCAGGCACCCGTTTCTCTTGAGGTCACACAGACTGCAGCAGAAAAGAAGGAGATCAAAAAATCCAAAAGCGGCGTTATTATCGAAGGACTTGAGAACTGTCAGGTCAAATTTGCAAAATGCTGTTCTCCGCTGCCGGGAGATGATATCATCGGCTTTATTACAAGAGGCTACGGCGTTTCCGTTCACAAATTCAACTGTCCTCATGCCACAGAAGGGCTCGCAAGCAGCGAGCGTGACCGTTGGGTCAATGCAAGCTGGGCGCAGAATGCCGGGGAAGAAAAGGTCAATGCTTACAGCACGACCCTTATGATCCTTGCGGAGGACGATATCGGTGTTATGGCTGCCATTTCCACCACTCTCGCGGAAATGCGCGTTCCCATCTCTGCCATCAATACCCAAAGCACTGCAACGGGCGGCGTGGGTACTATTGCTTTGACCATTGGAATTAAAGGAAGAGAGCACTTGAAATCCGTTATCGAAAGACTGAAGAAGAACAAAAACATTCTTCAGATCCGCGTTGGAGGCGAAAAATGAGAGCAGTTCTTCAAATAACCGAAAAAGCACAGCTTTTCTGCGAAGGAGAACTGATCTCCAACTGCAAAAGCGGACTTTGTATCCTTCTCGGATTAAAAGAAGGCGATACAGAAAAAGAGGCGGATAAGCTTGTGGACAAGATTTTGAAAATGCGTATTTTCAAAGACGAAAACGATAAACTGAACCTTTCCTCCTTGAAGGCAGGTGCGGATATTTTGGTAGTATCCAATTTTACCCTTTACGCCAATACCGCCTCCCGCAGACCCGATTTTATAAAAAGTATGAAATACGAGCCTGCCGAGAAGCTTTATGCATATTTTCTTAAAAAAATGAAGACTGTGGCAGAAGAGATCAAGCAGCCGGATGATAAGGGCGTGACCGTATTTCCCGGTGTATTCGGCGGCGAAATGAAAATTGATGTTTCCTTGGACGGTCCCATCACCATTTTGTTGGATACGGACGAGATGTAATGGATATTACAGCAAAAAACGAAGGGGTTCGCCTGAATCTGTACCACCTTTCACAGCTTTTCTTTCACGAGAATGCAGAAAGCCTTTCCATCCTTTGCAAGGAAAGCGAAAATGAGATTTTCATTGAACTGAAAAAAAACGGTTTGATCCAGACCGCCAAGGCAAAAAAAGATCTTTCCCTACACCAGGAAAATGCCCGAGCAGCAAACGCAGCCTTGGGAAAAGCCTTTGCGATCGCCGCAAATAAATTGACTTCCTATCTTCCTCCCTATGGAATTTTATTCGGTGTAAGACCGGTAAAAGTGCCCTTGTTTTATTTAAAAAGCGGCTTTTCACGGGAGGAAGTTTTCAGCATTTTGAAAAACGAATTTTTCCTTTCCGAAGAAAAAGCAGATCTCCTTCTTTCCCTTGCAAAAACAGAAAGCATTTTTCACAAAAAATTCTCTTGAGAAGATGCCATGCTTTATCTTTCCATTCCCTTTTGCCCCAGTCGCTGTCGGTACTGCTCCTTTATTTCCTCCTCCGCTCCCGATCACCTGAAGCTGATCCCCGATTATGTAAAGCTTTTGAAGGAAGAGATCCTTCTCACCGCAAATGTCTTTTCTTCGGCAAAAAAGCAGCTTCGCGCAGTTTATATGGGCGGCGGAACACCGGGCATTTTAAGTGCCGAAGAAATGAAAGAGATCTTATCTCTTGTAAAAAGAAGCTTTGATTTTTCCGCTTGCGAAGAATTTTGCGTGGAGATCGGCAGACCCGATACGGTAAACGAAGAAAAACTTTCGGTATTAAAAGATGTGGGAGTGGATCGCATCAGCATCAACCCTCAGACTACTAATGACAAAACCCTTTTCCGTATTGGAAGAAAGCACAGCGCAAAAGAATTTTTTGATGCTATGGCACTTGCAAAAAAGAAACGCTTTTCCTCGATCAACTGCGATTTGATCGCAGGACTTGAAGGGGAAAATCCCGAAGACTTTTTATCTTCCCTCTCCGATGTTCTTTCTCTGAATCCCGAGGAAATCACCATTCATGCCTTGTGCAAAAAAAGATCTGCTACAGAAAAAAATGCGCCTACCTTTGCCCCTGTTTGGCAAGAAGCAATGACAAAAGCACACAAATCCTGTATAAATGAAGGCTTTGCCCCATATTATTTATACAGACAAAAAAACGCAGTGGCGGATTTGGAAAATACCGGTTTTTCAAGAAAAGAAAAATTCGGCATCTACAATCTTGCAATGATGGAGGATGTTTGCGATATTTTTGCCTGCGGCGCAGGAGGAATCAGCAAAATTCTGCCAAAGGATCAAAGTGGCCGCATTTTGCGTTTTGCGGGATTCAAATATCCTTATGAGTATCTTGCTTCTCCGGAAAAGATCAAAAAACGCCTTGACGAAATAAAGCTTGTTCTGTAAAGGAGCCCTATGGCACAAATTACTATTTTCCCGGAAGAGGCCGTCAAAAACCCTCTTTCCTTAGTAGAAAAGGAAGAAAAGGCCTACAAAAGCGACATTGAAAACGCCGCAATAAGGATCTACGAAAACCGCGTTCGTTTCGTATTCCTTGCAGGGCCAAGCTGCAGCGGAAAAACCACCACTGCACTGTGTCTGGAAAAGGCCCTTTCCCGTATGGGAAAGCGTGTTTTCTCTTTTTCCACCGACGATTTCTTTTTTGATAAGGAAAGAGCACCGAAAAACAAAGACGGTACCCCAAATTACGACGCCTTTGAGCATACCGATTCCCCCTTGATCATAGCCACTCTTTTTTCGCTGATCGATGGAAACGAAACCACCCTTCCCGCCTTTGATTTTGTAACGGGAAAACGGATCCCGAAGGGAAAGGTGATCTCGCCCAAGGAATATGACATTTTCCTTCTGGAAGGAATCCACGCTTTAAACGATGCCATTCTTGAGAAGATGCCAAAAAAAGAGCCGTTTTTATGCTTTTATCTTGATGTTACAAAGGGAATCAGCGATGAAAAGGGGCGCCTTTTGTTAAATCCCGAAGAAATTCGATTCTGCCGCAGATTGATCCGCGACTTCAAGCACCGCGGTGCTTCTGCCGAGCTTACCTGGAAATTGTGGCAGAATGTCCTTTCCTCCGAAAAGGAGATCCTGCATCCCTTCCGCAAAAATGCCATAATGACCATATCCACTAACTTTTCTTATGAAATCCCTGTAGAAAAAGCGGAGATCCTCCCTCTTTTATCCGGTGTAAAAGAAGAAAGCTCCCTTTATCGTGAAGCACAAAGGTTCCTTTCAGTTCTTGCGCGTTTCCCCACCCTTCACTCAGAGATCGTTCCAAAGGACTCTGTTCTCAGGGAATTTATTGATTAAGGAGATCCCATGTCGAAAAAAAAGCAAAGTTTTGTACAAGGCGCACTGATCTTGATGCTTTCCAACATCATTGTCAAGGTTGGGGGCGCACTTTTTAAGATCCCCCTTGCCAACGCCATCGGCGACAATGCCATGGGGTATTTCAGCTTTGCTTATTCGATCTATTCCATGTGCTTTTTAATTGCAACGGCGGGTCTTCCCGTTGCCATCTCCCGAATGATCGCCTCTTCCCTTTCTCAAAAGAAGAATCGCGAAGCGGATAAAATATACCGCGTCAGCCTCCTTTTGTTTGTTCTGATCGGTGTTTTCGCCACCGCAATTCTGTTCACCTTAGCACCTGTGATTGCAAAAGGCGCAAATTCCCCTCAGCTTGCGATTTGCATTCAAACCATTTCCCCCATTATGTTTTTCGTTTGTGTGGTCTCCACCTTCCGCGGATACTTTCAGGGGCATCAGAATATGATCCCAACCGCCACCTCCCAGGTAATTGAAGTTTCCGGAAACCTTTTGATCGGCCTTTCTGCCGGTATTTATGCAAACAAATGCGGATACACAGCTCCTGTGGTGGCATCCTTTGCTTTAGGTGGAATTACCCTCGGTGCAGTACTTTCTGCAATTTATATGGTTTTTGCAAAAGCAGTTGCAAAAAAAGACAGCCAAATCGGACTTGACCGTACCGTCAGATCCGGGCGGGATATTGCAAAAGAGCTTGTTTCCATTGCGATTCCCATTACCGTTTCCTCCTGTATTTTAAGTCTGACCAGCATCATTGATTCTATCCTTGCTGTCGGCAGATTAAACAGCAGCTTTTTCGGCTCTACCTTCTTCCCCGTAGGTGATGAAACCAATGTAGCAATGAGCCTTTACGGTGCCTACCAAGCAAAAGCAGTTACTTTTTTCAATCTGCCCACTACCATCATTACCCCCTTTGCCGTCAGCATCATTCCTGCCATCAGCGGTGCCGCAGACAACAAAGAGCACCTGAAAAAGGTCCTGGACTTTACTTTTCGGATCGTCTCGGTCATTTGTCTTCCCTGTGCCTTCGGTCTCGGAATCATGGCAAAGCCCATTATTTCTATGTTTTTTGAAAATACCGATATTTTCCGAGATGCCGGCGGTATCACTTATTCCTCCGCAAATGTTGCCGCACCTATGCTGACTATTTTAGCCCCTGCTGTGGTTTTCTCGGGACTGATCACTGTCAGCTCTGCTGTGCTTCAGGCTACCGGTCACGAAAGAAAAAGTATCCTCTCTACCCTGTGCGGCGTTGGTGTAAAGGCAATTTCCGTTTTTCTCCTTGTAGGGACAAAAAGTATTAGCTATTACGGCATTCCCCTTTCCACGCTTTTATCCTATCTTGTTATGTTCTGCTTTAATATGTTCTTTTTATACCACACGCAAAACTACCGTGTATCTTTTCGTAAGATCCTTCTCAAGCCTCTTTTCTGTGCACTTATTTGCGGTATTACAGCAGGGAGCACTTATCCCTTTTTCATCAAGGTCTTTCCTCTCTTTTTGGCAACACTTTTCAGCATACTTCTTGCAGGGATCCTATATTTCTTCACGCTCTTTCGCTTCGGCGGAATTCAAAAAGAAGATATTCTTCTCTTGCCGAAAGGAGAAAAATTGCTTATTATTTTGCAAAAAATACATCTTATCAAATAAAAAAACCGAAACAAATGTTTCGGTTTTTTATTTTTATATGATGCTTTCACGCTTCAAAATCTTTTCTAAAACATCGGAAAAAGGAACGACCATGGTGCAAAACACCGTGTTTCCGATGGCATGGACCACATCCCAGGGAAAACCGCTTGCGATCCATAAAAAAGTCTCTTTCAAGTTTAATCCGAAAAGTAGAGCCTGCGCCGGTGCATAAAGAGTGCCAAACAAAAGGCCAAAGATCCCGCCAATCAAGCAGTATAGCACTACTGCAAGCTTCTTTTTTACTTTTTTGGGTACAAGCATCACGCCGCCCCAAAGAAACAGCCAAATATAAAGATACGGAATCCAAGAAATACCGAACCCCCAACGAACACCGATGAGAAAAACATAAAGGTAGAGGGGGATCAATGCTTTTTTTCTAAAGAGCCTTGTGAAAAGAACCACAAACATTCCGGTCAGGTGAATGTTCGGAAAAGCCTCCATTGCTACTTGTGCACCAAAGGTAAGGGCTCCGAGCATTGAAAAAAGAGCTATTTCTTTTACCGTAATTCTTCTTTTTTCGGTCTTATTTCGTGTAAACAATTTCAAATCGGTCGCCGTTTATAATTTTCGTATCGGAAACACCTGTCATCATCGTCTCTCCGCCTTTACTGAAAGCCCAGTAGCTTTGATCCACATCATAATCGGCAGTCATACCGTTGACCTTCTTGACATAAAGACCGTAAGGGCCCTCTTCCCCTTCTACGAGCTTATGCTCCAGAAGCGCATCGGCAAGCGTTTCTTTATCGGTATAAAGCGTAAAGATGACCGAATTTCCTTCTGCCTCTACAATGACAGTAACTCTGTTTTCGCCGTCACCGAATTCCTTATCCTCCCGATAAATAGCTTCATCCCAAAGCTTTGAGAACAAAGGCTCTTCTCCTGTTTCGGCGGGAAAGGTAAGCCAATTTGTTTCCGGATCCTCGTTTTTCTCTTTTTCCGCTGAGCAAGCTACTGCCGTCAAGCAAAGAAGAACGCAGAGAAAAAGACATAAGTACTTTTTTAAAATTTGTTTCATTTTCGTTTTCCTTTCGTGTTTTTTACACATCAGGATAAAAATAAAAGCGCCCTCCCCGGACGCAAAAATACCCTGCCGTATTTTCTGTCTCGCCCATTTGCCCGAGAGACTTCTACATGTCACAGCCCGATCAGCATTCCGACTTGAGAAAAAATTCAGTTACGGCAATGGCGGTTGCTACGGATTTTCACCGTGATTTCCTGATCCCCGAACAAAAAGTCCGACAAAGAAAAATTCTATGAGCTGTGTTTATTCTTTTGTGCAAGGAAAGTATATCATAGCTGATATTTTTTTGCAAGACAAAAAAGAAAACAAAGCTTTTTGCAAAATAAAAACCCCAAACCGTCTTTTATTTTTTTCGGTTTGGGGTTAGATCTGGTCCGTGTTGTTCATGGGACCGTACCTCCATGATTTTATATCTATATTAAATTTTTGATCTCTTCTTTCTCTCTTTCTGATTCTTATTCACTTTTTTCATTTGCCACACGGTGGCTTGATCTTTTCAGAAAATGATGAGATCGATTTTGTTTCTCCGATCACTCGGGTCACTGTAGATTGTATTTTGGACCTTACCTCCTGTAGGTATTAAGGTTTGTCACTGAATTTCTCCGTACATCCGGGTCACTGTAGACTGTATTTTGGAATTTACCTCCTGTAAATCCTAAGGTGTGTTACGAATGGTTTCTCCGATCGTTCGGGTCACTTTATACTTTCCTTTGGACCGTACCTCCATAATCGAAAGGGTTTGTTTCCTGTGGTTACTCCGTTTACTCGGGTCACTGTATTTAGATCTTAGGTCCGTACCTCCTTGTTAGATTGTAAGAAGAACTTTTGTTCTGTTTTTTGTTTCTTTCTTCCTTGCACCTATATAATAGCATGTGTTATCTTTTTTGTAAATTCACATTTTAACCAAAGTTTTGTGTTATTTTTTATATATTTTAACACTTGTTTTTTTGAAAATAATTTCGTATAATGAATATGTTGGGCGCGCTGTATGATACAGTGCGCCTTTTTTATAACAAGCTGCGCAGGAAGGAATAAAGAAAAGCAAGCAATGTTGAAAAGAAGCCTGCGCACAGAAAGAAAAGAAAGTAACTGAACAAAAAGCGGAGATTTACCGTATTACAGAAGAAGGCTGATCGGAACAGCGTGCCACCGAACATTTTCTTCTCTTCGCTGATTTTTCCCTTTTCCTCCGAAGAATAAAGTCTCAGTGCACAAACGGAACAAAAGGAACTATACCCCATAAAAAGCCAGGCAGAGGCAAGGATGTAAAAAGAAGTAAAGATCAAAAGCAAGACCCTCTCCCTTCCTTCAGCTCCCAAAAAAACCGATGATAGACAAAAGCCAGAAAGCGCACCTCTTATAAGCGAAGCAAGAAGCGCGAAAAAAGGCGCGTAGATCGTAAGCCCCAAAAAGAAAAGGAAAAGATAAACAAGCCCCTCACCTATAGCAAGGTTTAAAAAGAAGGGCTCAAATGAAATTTCTCCACCCAAAGCCAAAAAGCCGCCCGCTCCATAAAACGCACATTCCAAAACAAGCGCCAGAAAGAAAAGAATCGCTGAAATAAAAAAGAAAATGCGATAACGACGAAATTTCTCCCGAAAAATCGCCTTATTGTACTTTGGGATCATTTGTTTTCACTCCTTTTTTCCATCCTATGAATGAAAACAAAAAAATATCCCCCGAAGTATGATCCGATAAAAAAAGAACACTTCCCAAAATTTTGGGAAGTGTTGCAAAAGAAAGAGAAAAACGATATAATATGAAATAGATTAGAAGTTCTCTTCCATAGCAGCATTTTCCTTTGCTGCTTCATATGCCGCCAAAACCTTTTCTTCCATATGAGCACGGAACTCGGCTGTGATGGGATGCGCGATATCGCGGTAGGTGCCGTCGGCATTTTTACGGCTGGGCATCACGATAAAAAGACGGTCAGAGGCCTGGATCACCTTCACATCATGTACAACAAAGGTCTCATCCAGCGTAATGCTTGCAACCGCCAGCATCGGTCCTTCCGTGAAGGTTTTTCTGATTTTAACATCAGTAATTTGCATATTTTTTATCTCCTTTATAGTTAAAATTTTCCTCGATACGATCAGAGGATATCATTCTTTTATGAATTTCAGGTGAATTTATGATCAACGAAACAAATTTCAAAGAATTTTTGGAAAAGAGTCCGAAGATTTTCTTTTTGGGAATCGGCGGGGTCAGTATGTCCTCTCTGGCACTTTCCGCAAAGCAATTCGGCTGCCGCGTTTCCGGATATGATTCGGCCAAAAGTGAGACGGTTGAAAAACTCATAACAGAAGGGATCCCTGTCTACGATTCCTTTGAAGAGTCGTATTATGAAAACCTTGATCTTGTGGTATACACAGGTGCGATTCACGACGATGATATTGTCCTGTCTTACCCTCGGAGCAAAAACATACCCATCCTTCCGAGAGCGCGCTTTCTCGGCCTTTTGATGCAAAATAGCAAAAATCCCATTGGCATTTCCGGCACTCACGGAAAAAGCTCTACCACAGGAATGCTCTCTTCTATCTTTTTGAAGGAATCAGACCGCGATCCTACCGTAATGGCCGGTGCCGTGATCCCCGAGCTTTGCAGCACTTACCGCCTCGGGACGGGAGAAGACTTTATTTTTGAAGCTTGTGAATATCAAAATTCCTTTTTGGACTTCTTTCCGCGCCTTGCCGTTATTTTAAATGTAGAGCACGATCACGCAGACTTCTTCCCTACCTTGGAGGATGTGATCAACTCTTTTGTAAAATTTGCCGATATTGCAAAAGGCGGCTATGCCATTATAAATCTGGATTCCCCCGGTGCGGTAAAGGTTTCCGAGCGCACCATTTCTCCCGTATTCTTCTTTTCCGCAAAAGAAAAGCGTGATCTTTGGTGCGAGAACCTGACAGAAAAGAACGGATTTTTCTCCTTTGACATTGTAACAAAGAAGGGGCCTTTGACCTCTGTTACCCTTTCTGTTCCCGGGGAACACAGTGTGACAAACGCGCTGGCAGCAGCAAGCGCGGCATATCTTTCCGGTATCACGCCCGAAAGCATCAAAAAAGGTCTGGAAGCCTTTCGCGGTGTAAAAAGAAGATTCGAATACCGCGGCAAATGCAAAAAAATGCAGGTATTTGACGACTACGCCCATCACCCCGACGAGATCCGCGCAACCTTGAAAAGCGCGAAAATGCTCGGCTATTCCCGCGTTTGCGTGGTTTTCCAGCCCCACACCTTCACCCGCACCAAGGCTTATTGGAACGATTTTGTCTCCTCTCTTTCTTTGGCAGACGAGGTGATCCTTGCTGATATTTATCCTGCAAGAGAAGCCCCCCTTCCCGGTATTACATCCGAGGCACTTTCAAAAGAGAAAGAAAACTTTTCCTATGTAGGTGACTTCGATGCCATCAAGGAATACCTTCTCTCCTCGGACAAGGACGGTCTTTTGATCGTTATGGGTGCCGGCACGATCATTGATCTTACCGACAAAATCCTGACAGAGATCCCGACAAAATGAGTGAATCCTTACAGCTGATCCTGTTTGTTTTCTTCGCGGTAGATGCACTGGCACTTCTTCTCCTCTTGGTCTTCAAGATCAAAAAAGAGGTACAAAGAAATAAGATACGCCATTTTGGCGACCGTGCCGAAGAGGAAGTCTCCCTTCTTTTGGAGGAGGAATTTCCGGGCAGCGTTGTTTTAAACAACATTTTTTTAAAAACACCACGCGGCTCCACACAGATCGACCATATCCTCATTTGCAAATGGGGAATTTTCGTGATTGAAACCAAAAGCCACAACGGAAAAATTTTACCGGGGAATAAGGAATGGGTTCAGATCTACGGAGAAAAGGTCGTACATTTTCACTCCCCTATGCTGCAAAATGAAATTCATAAAAAAGCACTTTCCCGCATTCTTGAAAAAAACAGAAGTTTTTCCCGCATACCGGTGAAGGGCATTGTTGTTTTTACATCCAAAAAGATGCACTTTGAAAAACAAATCGACGGTGCGTTGCGTTTAAAAGAGCTTTCTCCTTATATCAAAAGCGGCGGAAAAACAAGAAGCCGCCGTGCCCTTTTAACCGCCCCTGTGTCCGGGAAATATCTGTCAAAGCAAAAAATTTCGGACATAAAAAAATACATTTTGAAAAACTCATTAAAAAGTGCAAGAAAGCGGAAATTGCACGAAAAAAAGATTCGAAAGCTTGATCGGAGAACCGGAAGAACATGAACATATTATTTTCCGATGACCATATCATCGTAGCAGAAAAGCCCCAGGGTATCCTTTCACAAAAGGACGACAAGGGGCGCGCCAATATGATATCGCTTTTAGAAGAAGCCTTTTCTTGCGAGGTCTTCCCCATTCACAGGCTGGATAAGGAGACCGCAGGCGTTATGGTATTTGCCAAAACAGCCTTCGCCGCAGCTTATCTGAGCAAAAGCCTACAGGAAAACAGCTTTCAAAAGGAATACTTTGCCATCCTTTGTCAAAAGCCTGAGGAAAACGAAGGTGAATTGGAAGATCTTCTGTTTTATGATCGGCAAAAAAACAAGGTCTTCCCCGTAAAGAGAGAACGAAAAGGAGTCAAAAAAGCAAATCTTACCTACCGTTTGGAAAAGGAAAGCGGCGATCTCTTTTTGGTCCGTGTCTTTCCGAAAACCGGCAGGACTCATCAGATCCGCGTGCAATTCGCCTCGCGAAAAATGCCTTTGTACGGTGATAAAAAATACGGCGGCAGCGGGGACTGCCTTGGTCTGTATTGCCACGCCATCGCCTTTTGCCATCCCAAAACAAAGGATATTATGCGATTTTCCTCTCTTCCCTCGGAAAAAACGCCGTGGGACCGTTTCTTTCCGACGGATGAAAGTTCAAACGAAATTTGATAAAGCGTTTTCTCTTATCTACTTGCTTTTTTTAAGGAATCATATTATAATTATTTTCACAAAAAGAGATTCTCTCACATTTTCATTTAAAAGGAGCATTTTATGGATAAGGTTGACAGAAAAATTCTGCAAATGTTGCAGGAAAACGCACGAATCCCCGTAAAAGAAATTGCAAAAGAGGTTTTCTTATCCTCCCCCGCCGTTTCCGCGCGCATTGAACGGCTCTCCCAAAGTGGCTTGATCAAAGGGTATCATATGACCATCGACAGAACAAAGCTCGGATACGATGTAACCGCTTTTATCAGTCTGGAAATGGCCCCCAGCCAAAAGGCTCAGTTTTATCCTTTTATCAAAAACTGCCCCAATGTGCTTGAGTGCTCCTGTATTACCGGTCAATACTCCCAGCTGATCAAGGTTGCTTTTCGCTCCACTGTGGAATTGGAATCTTTTCTCGGCTCCCTTCAGCAATTTGGCCGAACCAGCACACAGATCGTTTTCTCCACACCGGTAGAACCGAGAGACATCGATGTTTCCATGAAATAAATGCCAAAAAGAGACTCTGTATTAAGTGTCGTACAGTAAGGGACAGTACAACAAGATACGAAAACACCCATAGTTTTTCAAAAAACTATGGGTGTTTTTAATATTTCCTTTCTTTGTTAGTCAAGTCGTGCTATAATATAACTAACCGATAAATAAGAATTTGACGAGGTGTCAAAGTGAAAAATATAAGAAAGGCAACGATTGGCGATTTGGCTCGGATAGCAGAAATCGTGATATTTAATTACCGCTTAAATTTCTATCCCATATTCAAAAACGACGATTATTACTTTAATGAGCTTCAAGTGCCAACGATAATGAAGCAATACGAAAGCAGCATCGATAATATGTGGGTATATGATGACGGTGCGATTAAAGGCATTATTCAAGTAGAAAACCAAGAAATCAAGAAGTTATTTGTTGAACCTGTGCTTCAAGGAAACTGTATCGGCTCTATGCTTTTGAAATATGCTATTGATTATCACAATGCAAATATCTTGTGGGCGCTTGAAAAGAATACTCGCGCTATTCGCTTCTACGAGCGCCACGGATTTATTATAACAGCAGATAAAAAGCTTGAAGAGGATACAACAGAGTATCTTGTGAGATTAGAAAGATAACTGACAAATTCTTATTTATCGAATAGATGATATTTGTTTAGAAAAGGGTTTTAGGTTCTCCTAAAGATTGGGAAATGTGCCGTACATTTTCCCTGCTTGCTACGGTATGAGACAAATATTAAACGGATGTGTAGAATTTCTGCACATCCGTTTTACT